>DATBSO010000165.1:0-48811 GCA_036559745.1 Gemmatimonadales bacterium
TGCCCTCCATCGCGGCGAGTCCGTCGTTCATCGGCGTGTTCACTCCGGTCGGATGGATCGACACGACGCGAATGCCGTAGGGCGCCAGCTCGATCGCCCACGACTTGGTCAGGCCGACGAGTCCCACTTGCTGGCGGCGTAGTGGCTCAGCCGGTTCATCCCCCGCATCCCCGCGACCGAGGAGTTGTTGACGATCACGCCCGCGCGCTGGGCGATCATCACCGGGATCACCCGGCGCGCCACCAACCAGCTTCCCTTGAGGTTGATGTCGATCATCGCGTCCCACGCCTCTTCGGTCAGCTCGTGGGCCAAGCCGTAGGCGCAGATGCCCGCGTTGTTGAAGAGGATGTCGATCCGGCCGAAGGCGGACACCGTCCCATCCACGGCTGCGGTCACCGCCGCGTCGTCGCGCACGTCGGCCACGAACGTGCGGCACTCGACGCCCAATCCCTTGCACTCGGCGGCCAGCGAGTCGAGATCGGCGGACGATCCCATCGCATAGCCCGGGTACGCCATGGCGCGGGCGACGTCGAGCGCGGCGATACGCGCACCCTCGCGAGCCAGCGCCAGCGCGGATGCCCGTCCCTGCCCGTGGGCGGCGCCGGTGACGAGCGCAACCCGTCCGGAAAACTCGCCCATCAGTCGTGGACCGCCGGGGCGACTGCGCGGCGGTACGGCTCGAGATAGCCGTCGAGGTCCACACGCAGCGCGTTGTTGAAGACGTTGGTCGCGTGCATGATCGCGCCGAAGGTGGTGAGCGCGACAATCTGCTCCGGTGTGAACTGGCGGGCCAGGTCGGCGTAGAGTGCGTCGGAGACCTGATGGGCATCGGTGGCGAGCTGCCGCCCGAACGCCACCACGACCCGCTCGCGGTCGTCCAGAGCGAGCCGGTCAGGATCCTCGCCGCTCTCGATGAGGATGCGGCGGAAGAACGTGGAGCAGATGAGGCAGTCGGTTTCCGACGAGATGGCGTGCGCGAAGAGCGTCGTGAGGCGATCGCCGAGGAAGGGGCGGACGGTGTCGCGGAGCGGGTACCATTCCATCAGCGCGTGGAATGCCGGCACAGAATGGAGCAGCGTGCGCTTCATGTTGGTGATCCGGCCCCAGTCGCGCTGGTGCTCGTCGTGCGCGGCGCGCGCGGCGGGCGGGACGTCCTCGTATTTGATAGGCTCGATCCGTGCCATGAGCGATCCGGGAATGCGTCTGCTGAAGTCTCGCCCCGATCGCGGAGGGTGGGAAGTCCGTCTTTTCCTTGCGATGCTCTCTTCGTCTACTCACCTTTACCGCACATGCCCAAAAAGCTGGTCGTCCCTCCGGTCCCCACCACCCCTGCCGACACCGGGAGCACGCTAGGCCGCCGCACCCTTCCCGATGATGTGCTCCGGGAGGCGTCTCGCCGGCTGGAAATCACGGCATTGCTGTCCGCGGCGATCTGGGTGTTCGCAACGGTGGCGGATCATCTCGCGATGCGGGCCATCACCCACGGCGACCCGCAGTGGCTCCGGCTCGACATGGACGACGTCATCGCCACGACGAGCATCGCGGCCTCACTCGCCATCTACGCCTACATCCGTAAGGCCAACCGAAGCCCTGAGTTCGTGCTGAATCTCGGTCTGGTATACATGGTCGTCATGGCATTCGACGTGGCGCTCCTGATTCACTGGGATCCGATCCCCTCCGATTTTCCCATCTTCCCCATGATCACATGGGTGGGCGCGATCGTGCTGATGTTCGCCGCGATCGTGCCGAACACGCCCGGGAAGACGCTGGTGGCCAGTTTCATCGCGGTGTCCATGACCCCGCTCTCGATGCTCGTCGCGAAAGCCCGGGGCACGTGGGACTTCGGACCCACGAGCAACGTGCTCGTGATGCACTATCCCGACTACCTGCTCGTGATCATCGCCGTCGTCATCTCTCACGTCTTCACGAGGCTGGGCCAGAAGGTCGCCAAGGCGCGGGAGATGGGGAGCTATCAGCTGGGTGAATTGATCGGACGTGGCGGGATGGGCGAGGTCTACCAGGCCACCCACCGCATGCTGGCCCGGCCGGCGGCCATCAAGCTCATCCGACCCGAGATGATCAAGGCGGCGGCCGGTGAGGCGGGACAGATCGCGGTCACCCGGTTCCGCCGCGAGGCCCAGGCAGCCGCCAACCTGCGCTCGCCCCACACGGTGGAGCTCTACGATTTCGGGGTGACGGACGATCACACGCTCTATTTCGTGATGGAGCTGCTCGATGGGATGGATCTCGAGACCCTCGTGCGCCGGTACGGGCGGGTGCCGGCGAACCGCGTGATCCACATCCTGCGTCAGGTGTGCGAGTCGCTCGAGGAAGCACATGCCTCGGGTCTGGTCCATCGTGACATCAAGCCCGCCAACATCCACGTGGGCCGGCTCGGCCGCCGCCACGATTTCGTGAAGGTGCTCGATTTTGGTCTGGTGAAATCAGTGGCGGGGGCGACCGGCGAGGATTCCCTCGCCACCGCCGCCGGCCTGACCCCGGGGACGCCGTCCTACATGGCTCCGGAGATGGCGTCGGGAACTGGTGTGGATGGACGGGCCGACATCTACGCGCTGGGATGCGTCGCCTACTACCTGATGACCGGGAAGACGGTCTTCGAGGGCAACGCGCTGCAGGTCATCAGCAAGCACCTGGGAACAGCACCCGTCCCCCCGACCCAGCGGGCCGGGATCAGCCTGCCTCCTGGTCTCGAGTCACTGGTTCTCGCCTGTCTCGCCAAGGATCCGGACGCTCGTCCTCGGACCGCGGAGGAGCTCGCGGACAAGCTCGCGGCGATCCATGTCGAGCCGTGGGGAGAAGCGGAGGCGGCGCACTGGTGGCAGACCGTGCCCCGCCACGACGTCGCGTAGCGGACCCCTCCTCAGACATCTCGAACGGGAACCGGCGACATCGACAGCATGCCGGTCGAGACATCCCAGAGCCGCTCCGCGCTCGCGGGATCGAGAGCGTACGCAGCCACTTTCGCCATCGCCGTGTCCCGCTCTCCCTCCGCCAGTGGCAGCGCTTCGTTGCAGTCCGCGAAATACCGGCCGCCGATCCCTTCGAGCAGGGGCGACGTGGCGAGCAGGACCGAGGTCGCCGCGCCCTGCTCGGGTGTCTTGCGTAGCGCCACCGGGGTCTGCATGCCGCCGAGGTGACGCTGGAGCCTGGTCGCGATGGCGCCGGGCATGAGCGCGTTGGTGAAGATTCCCTCGCCCGCCCAGCGTCGGGTCGCGCCGAGGGCAAACAGCACGTTTGCCGTCTTGGACTGGCCGTATGCCGAGAACGGTTCGTATGGCCGCCGCTGGAAATGGATGTCCTCGAACACGACCGGCGAGCTCTGATGCGCGCTCGAGCTCACCGAAACGATGCGGGACCCCCTCGCCGCGGCGAGCGCCCGGTGCAATCCCAGCGCGAGCGCGAAATGACCGAGGTGATTGGTCGCGAACTGCATCTCCCAGCCTTCGGTCGTCCTCTGCTCGGGCAGGGCCATTATGCCTGCATTATTGACCAGCACGTGCAGCGGCCCGTCCCAGCCGGCCACGAACGCGGCGATCGAGCCGCGGTCGGCGAGATCGAGAAACGAAACCCGCAGTCGATCCGGTCCGGTGGCGCTGGCGATATCCCGGGCGACCCCTGTTCCCGCCTCGATGTCGCGCACCGCCAGCGTGACCTCGGCGCCCGCGACGGCAAGGGCGCGCGCGGTTTCGATCCCGATTCCGCTCGCGGCACCGGTGACGACGATGCGCTTGCCGGCCAGGTCGATTCCCTCGACGACCTCGGTGGCAGTTGATTGTCTGCCGAACGGCGTCGTGATGCGTGGGATGGGAACAGTCCTCCCGGTGGATGAGGCCATTGCTGGACGAGTGTCCGTTCAGGAGTATATGTAGTCGGGTCGATCATCTCTTTCAGAGGAGGCGCCATGTCGCCAGTGGGAGGGCACGTCCGGGGTTTGTTCTTCGTGTGGGCGGCGGTCTGGATCGTGGTGGTGGCGACGATGCTGACCGCCCTCTGGAGAAGCATGCGGGCCCAGGAGCGCATCGCCACGACGCTCGAGGGCATCGAGAAGGGACTCGGTCAGCGCCCCCCGGCCTGACCGACGGTGTGTCGATTTCCGGCATCCTCGTTCGACGTCATCAGGAGAGCCGGAGAATGCCTCCGGTCGAGAGCCCGGACGCCAGGCTCGAGCCACCGAAAGCAGAAGGAGTTGTGGGCATGCGCTTCATGATCATGGTCAAGAGCAAGGAGAGCTCGGCTCCGCCCCCCAAGGAGCTGATGGACGGCATTGCGCAGCTGGGCCAGGAGGCCGCCAAGGCCGGCGTGTTCGTGGACACCGGTGGCCTGCTCCCAACCGCCATGGGCGCGCGGGTCCGTGTGTCGGGCGGACAGATTTCCGTCACCGACGGTCCTTTTACCGAAGCCAAGGAAGTCGTCGGCGGCTTCGCGGTCTATCAGGTGAAGTCCAGGGAAGAGGCCGTCGCGTGGACGCGGCGATTCATGGAGCTGCACGCGAAGCACTGGAAGGGATGGGAGGGAGAGGCGGAGGTGCGCCAGATGTTCGACCCGTCGGACTTCGGGGGCCAGTCATGACGGCGATCGCCGGAGCGTCGACGAGGCGTCAGCGCCTGACGGGACAGATCGTGACGGCCCTGCCCGTTCTGTTTCTCATCTTCGATATCACCATCAAGTTGATGGTCATCGAACCGGTCAGGCAGTCGCTCCAGCAGCTCGGTTATCCCGTGGGCTTGGCGATCGTGATCGGGGTGATCGAGCTCGTCTGTCTCGTTGTCTATCTGGTCCCCGGCACATCGGTGCTCGGTGCGATCCTGCTCACGGGATATCTCGGCGGCGCGGTTGCGACCCACGTGCGGATCGGGAGCCCGCTCTTCTCGCACGTCCTCTTTCCGATCTATGTGGGCGCGCTGATCTGGGGAGGTCTCTACCTCAGGGAGAAGAGGCTGGGCGACCTCGTGCCGGTGCGAAGGGCCTGAGCTCTCGCCGCCGTCGAATCCGCGAGCCGGAGCATCCCGCCGAACTCCGTCAGCTCCGACAGCCCGACATCCGAGGCAATCCAATAGGCGAATTCCGGCGTCGCCCAGTGCAGCACGTGGTAGCCGTTCCGCGTCACCGGCACGGCTCCGCGCTCGGCCCTGTCAGCGGGCCAAAGGAACACGCTGATGACGTGCTTCCGCCGGCCGTACACCAGGGCCGCCACCGGCCGGCCGTTCAGATAGTCGAGTCGTCCGCCGAGCAGGGGAAAGCCGCGCCCGGCGAAATCGTGCACCGGCGGCGAGAAGTCGAGCTTGCCGTCGAACCACGGCTTCACGGTGTGCTGATCGGAGGACTCGACGTCGCTGAGGTGGCCGGGCATGAGCGAGCGCACATGGCTCGCCAGCACCTCGTCGGTCAGGATAGTCGAGGCGGTGCGCGCCGAGCCCAGCCGCCAGCTGCCGACCGCGACGGCGGCAAGCGAAGCGGCGAGCGCCATCCAGCGCCACGCTCCTCGCGTGAAGGAACGGCCAGGGCTTTGGGATGCGGCTTCCTTGCGCAGGGCGGCACGCACCCGCGCCCGCAAGGCATCCGGCGCCTCGAGGGCCGGCATTTGGGCGGCAATGGCCGCGCGCAGGGCCAGTCGGCCGGCGCGGAAGCGCTCGCAGCCAGCGCACGTCGCGAGGTGCCCCTCGAGCTCGGCGGCATCGCTCCCCGCGAGCTCGCCGTCGAGGTACGCGTCGATCTGGGCTTCCACGTCGGGATGGGTCATCTCAACGCTCCTCGCTGGAGGCGGCGAGCGCCTCCTGCAGGCGCTTCCGCGCGCGTGACAGCCGGGACATGACCGTGCCGATGGGCACGTCGACCACCTCACCGATCTCCTTGTAGGACAGCCCTTCGATCTCCCGCAGCACGATCACCTCGCGCAGGTTGGGCGGCAGGCCGTCGAGCGCCTGGGCCAGCGTCTCGCGCGAGTCCTGCCGCTCGAGCTCCGCGGCCGGATGCTCCCCGTCCACCGCGGCACTGTGAACGGTCTCGTCGAACTCGGTGGCTGCCTCGTCCGCGCGCCGGCGGCGCCGCCAGGTGGAAGCCATGTTCCGGACAATGGCGAGCACCCAGGCCCGGCTCTGGCTCGCCTGCTCGCCGCGGAAGCCGCCGAAGTATCTGAACGCGCGCAGCAACGCCTCCTGCACGACGTCGTCGGCGTCGGCATCGTTCCGCATGAGGTAGCGCGCCAGCCCGTAGGCGGCGTTCAGGTGCGGCAGCACCACAGCCTCGAACCGCTCCAACTCGCGTGGCTCCAATCCGGTCCTCGGGAGTATCCCCGTCGGGAGATGACCCGCCGG
Source organism: Gemmatimonadales bacterium (assembly GCA_036559745.1). Classification (GTDB taxonomy): domain Bacteria; phylum Gemmatimonadota; class Gemmatimonadetes; order Gemmatimonadales; family GWC2-71-9; genus CAVVWJ01. The sequence goes on from DATBSO010000165.1 coordinate 6,336, forward strand.
GCGGAGGATTTATTCTCTGCGGAATAGTCGCGGGGAACGCGGAGTCTCTCGCTCGAACGCCACCGATGTCATGCCGTTACCCTGAGGATCGAGCCATGAGACCCACACCACTCGCCATGTTGTTCGGCGGCACCGTTGCCGCCGTCGCCGCGGCCTTCCCGGCGCACCGCCACAATTCCGCCCCCGCCACAGTCGGCGTGACCTTGTCCGAATGGACGATCCGGATCTCGGAGACGACTGTCCGGGCCGGGCAGGTCGCCTTCAAGGTCAGGAACAGCGGCAGCATCCCCCACGCCTTCGAGGTCGAAGGACACGGGACCGAGCAGGAGACACCCTTGATTCAGCCGGGCGCGAGCGCCACGCTGACGCTCAACCTCGAGCCCGGCACCTACGAGATTTACTGCCCGGTCGGCGAGGATTCCCACAAGAAGCTCGGCATGGAGACCCATCTCAAGGTAGTCGGCGGAACAGATCCGGCGAGCGACGCCGGCCGGCCTTCGGAGATGAAGTCTGATTCGGGGATGAGCGACCATGGGCCATCCCCCGCGCCGGCCCAATGGATCCGGGTCAGCGGCGGAGGACCAGTCATCCAGATCCTTCCCGGGCCGTTCCCGTTTCCCGACAGCGCCGGTCCGATCCTCCAGGCCTTCGGTCCGGAGCACGAGGCGCTGGAGTCACAGATCCAAGACGGACCTTACTCCAACAAGGTGGTGCCGATCTCGGGCAAGTTCACGTTCAGTGCGCTGGACCGAGGCGCGGCTCGTGACACGGTGGAGGGAACGGCGGAGTTCAGGACGCACGACGGAGCGAATTGGAAGGTTGTGCTCGACCGCGTGCAGACGATGGACGTGCCGCATCACCCGAAGTTCGGTGGCGTGATCGAGGGCCTGTACTACCACGGCGCCACGGGCGTTCACACCCCGCTCGTGCCCACGATCAACAGCACGGTGGCGCTCTGGTCCATCGCCCATCTGTACCGGAATGGCAAGCTGGCGTCCGACAACGCCTACGTGCACGTGATGCTGCTCTCCCATACCCGGGGCAAGGACTTCACCCTGGCGTGCTGGGACTGCTCCAAGAACCCGATCGACGAGCTGCAGCTCCAGATCACCCCTGGTCCGGGCCAGCCGAAGTTCGATGCGCCTGGCGGGTTCCTGTTCGTAAATTGGGAGCGATCGAGCGCCAGGAAGTAAGAGGTGATACAGGCTCAGTAGGAGAGCCGCCGCCGATAGACGCGACTATCGGCGGCGGTCGGGCTCGTCAGTCGTCTTTGCCTTGGTCATCGTCGTGATGCGAGCGATGGCGCTCGGCGTCCTCGTACGCGAGGTAGTACTTGCCCTCACGCTGATAGACGATCACGGCACGGAATCCCGTGGGTTCGAGCTGGCGACTATAGTAGCGGGTGCCGTCGTAGTACGCAGTGACCTCACGATAACCGTGCTTCTTCCACCAGCCGTGCGCATTCCCCTTGGGAACGTGCATGCGCTCCACCACGATGACTTCGCGCACCGGCTCACGTTGTACCACGACCCGACGCGGTGAGGTCACAACTACGCGCTCTTGGCTCGAGTTGGCACCGCAGCCACGAGCGCCACCGACATTATCCCGGCGACCACGATTCTGCGCTTCATATCGGCCCTCAGGAGTTGAAGATCGGGGGCCCACTGCGCGAGGGACGTGCCACCGGCTAAACCCTTGCGGGAGCGCAGGTCGGACATGCGCGGCCGAGGTAACGTCCGGTGCTCCGGGTGAAATGCCTGCGGCACGCTTGACCACCCCCAGCTTCGGTATATATTCGGTATTCGACTACCGAATGAATACCGAAGCATGGGGTACGTTATGCCCTCCCAGCCCTCATTCTCACCCCCCGCTACGCAACGCAGTCATCCGAATCCGGCCACTCTCCTTCTGATACGTCGCTGTCCCGAGTGCGACGGACCGGTCGTCCGCGCCTCGGGATGTCTCTCCTGCCAGCAGTGTGGCTGGGGACGATGCGGATGAATAGCGCTCCAGAAGAGACGTCCCAGTTCGACCTGCTGGGGCCCTCGACCGGCATCGAGCCCCCTGCGGGGTGGTCCGTTCTCGATGAACGGCAGCGCGGCACCCGTTTTCTCTCGCTGCCGGTTCGCTCGGCGCTCAACAACCCGGCCACGACGCACATGGGGTTCTGGTCCATCAACCCGTACGTCGGATGCGAGTTCGGCTGCACCTACTGCTACGCGCGGGATACTCACCGCTACGTTATGGAGCGCCGCGGCGCGGACGGCGAGGAGCGCATGCCTCCGTGGCAGGCGTTCGAGAAGCGTATCCTCGTCAAGCGCGATATCGTCGGCGTATTGGCCCGCACACTCGACCCTGCGCGCCTGGGCGCCGACTCTCTGGTCATCGGTACGGCCACCGACTGTTATCAGCCGGCGGAACGGCGGTTTCGCCTGACCCGCGGCATCCTCGAGTTCCTCCTTCAGTACCACGGGCTCTCGATCGGAATCATTACCAAATCGCCGCTGGTCACCCGCGACCTCTCCGTCCTCCAGCGACTCGCCGAGCGGCACGAGGTCTCCGTCGACATCTCCATCGCCACCGCCGACGCGCGGCTCGCCCGGCGGCTCGAGCTGCGGTCACCGGTGCCGGCCGCTCGACTCAAGGCGCTCCGCCGGCTGACCGATGGAGGTGTGCGCGCCGGACTCCTGCTCGCCCCGATTCTCCCGGGCATCACCGATGATCGGGCGGGACTGTCGCGACTCATGGCGCTGGCGAAGGAGGCGGGCGCCCGCTACGTGGTCGGGTCGGCGCTCCGGCTCGGCCCTGCAGCGAGGCACCGCTTCCTTCCCATGCTCGCGCGAGAATTCCCCGAGCTTGCCGAGCGATATCAGCGTCACTTCGCCCGGCGGGACGGCGTGAGCGCCGCGTACCAGCGCGCGCTGCAACGGCGGCTGCACGAGCTCAAGCAGCGCCATGGTTTTCCCGTGAACGTCCGGATGGGGCGCCATCGGCACGCCGAAGGTGAGGCCGCGGATCCGCCGGCGCCGTCGGAAGCGCAGCCGATGCTGTTGTGACCCAACGCTCGGTGCTCTTCATCGACCCTCCCGCCTTTTGCACGTCGGTCGAGGGCATCGTCGCGCCGGCGTTGCGGACTCGACCGGTCGCAGTGGCGCCACCCGGCGCCGAGCGTGCCACGATCCTTGCCCTTTCGGGCGAGGCGCGGTTGGCCGGCCTCACTCCTGGCATGCCGGTACGTCACGCCCGCAAGCTCTGCCCCGACCTCGTGCTGCTGCCCCCCAACCCTCATCTCTATGCCCGCGTCTCCCGGGCGCTGCACGAGGTCCTGCGCGTCTACGCACCCGTCATCGAGCCGCGCGGCTACGGCCACGCCTTTCTCGATCTCACCGGCACCGGCCGGCTCCTCGGTCCTCCCGTGGACGTGGCGGCGCGGGTCCGGCGCGAGATTCGTGAGCGACTCCGGCTGCCGGTCTCGGTCGGCATCGCCGCTAACAAGCTGGTGAGCAGGGCGGCCACCACCGTGGTCAAACCCGAACCGCTGCTCGAGGTGCCCGGCGGCGGGGAGGCCGGATTTCTCGCGCCCCATCCCCTGCACGTGCTCCCCGATGTGCATCCCAGGATCCTCAGCCGGCTCGACGACTATCAGCTCGAGCTGATCGGTGAGCTCGCGGCCATCACCGAGAGTGCGCTGTGCGCCGTCTTCGGCAGTGCCGGTCGCGCGCTGCGCGCGCGGGCGTGCGGCATCGATCCGAGTCCCGTGCTGCCGCCTGAGCGCCGCGCCGAGTTCCGCGTCGCCCACACGCTCGCCACCGACACGAACGACCTCGGCGTGCTGCATCCGCTGCTGCGGGTGCTGAGCGAGCGGCTGGGTCGCCGTCTCCGCGAGAGTGGCCTGGTGGCGCGCCGGCTGCGCATCGAGACCACCTACACCGACTACACGACCGCTGCCCGCATCGTGGCGCTCCACGCCGCCGGGCTCGACGCCGAATTGTGGGATGGCGCACGCCGAGGCTTCGCGAAGGCCAATGTCCGCCGTCTCGCCGTGCGCGGGGTCTCGCTCGCGCTGGATCAGCTGGAGATCAGGGAATCGCAGCTCGACTTGTGGGATGCCGCGGATCATCCCGAGCGCGGCGATAAGAGACTCCAGCACGCCATAGACCGGATCCACACCCGCTATGGCGCCCGTGCACTTATGCCGGGCATCAGGGCGCGGACCAGCGTCAGGAAACCGGTCCTCTTCACATCTGTGGCGGTGACGCGGCACTGGGTGTGATCAACTCTACCGCAGGCGCCGCCACCCTGGCCGGCCATGCGACCAAGTCATTGACCCACAAGGAGCACGCCATTTGTGCCGACGGCGGCTCGGGCGGCATGCGGGTTGCGCCAGTGATGCCGTCTCAACTTCATTGCCTCGACCCGTGCCGACGACGCCCCCTTCGGAGATTCGGGTGCATAATTGTTTCGCAGCTCGGATGCTTCGCACACCGGCACCGGGTGTTCGCGCACATTCCCGCTCCACCGACGGCACGATCAGATGACTCAACGACAGGGCGATTCCGTCGAAGACGGCTCAAGGCCGGAGCTCTTTGTCTTCGCTCCCGTTTTCAACGAGGAGGGATCAATTCGGCAGGTCGTCAAGGAGTGGGTCGATGCTCTGCGCGAGCTCGGGATCTCCTCGACATTTCTGGTACTCGATGACGGCTCGACCGACGGCACGCCGGCGATCCTCGATCAACTGCGCCGGGAGTTCCCCGAGCTACGGGTCCTTCGAAACTCGAACCGGGGGCACGGACCCACCTGCACCCACGGCTACCGGCTGGCAATCCAAAGCAACGCGGAGTGGATTTTCCAGATCGATTCGGACGGCCAGTGCAATCCCTCCTACTTCCCCAGGCTTTGGGCCGCCAGAACGTCGGCGGAGGCCGTCTTCGGTTTCCGAACCCGGCGAGACGACGGTTGGTCCAGACTCGTGATCTCCCGAATCCTGTCGTCGTTGGTCCTCATGCTGACGGGAGTGTGGATCAGGGATTCGAACGTGCCGTACCGCCTTATCCATCGGCCCCTTCTGGAACGCGTGCTGGGCGGTATTCCGGAAGACGCCCGGTTTCCCAATGTCCTGCTCTCCATCGCGATCGCCCGCGACACCCCTCAGGTTTGGCTGCCCATCCGGTTTCGCGATCGCTCCGCAGGCACATCGACGGTCAATCTCGGGAAGATGGCCCACTTCGCCAGGCAGGTGTACGCCGAGGTCCGAAGCTTCAACCGGAGCTATGCCAAACGAGTCGTGGCTTGAGCCCTCGATTCGTGATCGTCGGCGCCGGCCCCGCCGGGCTCGGGGCCGCGTATCGGCTGCGCGAGCTCGGGATCGACGACTATGTCGTCCTCGAGGCGTCGGATCACGTCGGTGGTCTGGCGACGAGCTACCGGGATGAGCAGAACTTCACGTGGGACATCGGCGGCCACGTCCAATTTTCCCACTATCGCTACTTCGACGCCGTCATGGACCGGGCGCTGGGGGTGGACGGCTGGAATCACCTGAACAGGGAGAGCTGGGTCTGGATACGCCAGGGATTCGTGCCGTACCCTTTTCAGAACAACCTGCGTCATCTGCCAGCGTACGACCTCGCGCGATGCCTGCTCGGTCTCGTTCGAAATCGGCTGCAGTCGTCTGTCACGCCACCCGAGAACTTTCAGGAATGGATTCACCAGTCTTTCGGCGCCGGCATCGCGTCGGTGTTCATGGAGCCCTATAACCTCAAGGTCTGGGGCTACCCGCCGGCAATGCTCTCCCACGAGTGGGTCGGTGAGCGTGTCGCCGCTGTCGACCTCACCCGCATTCTCTCAAATATCATCCGCCGGCGGGACGACGTATCCTGGGGCCCGAACAACCGCTTTCGATTCCCGAAGACGGGTGGAACCGGATCGATCTGGGAGCGGGTGGGGGACCTGTGCGGGCGCGAGAGGATTCGGCTGAATTGCGAGGTCACGTCGGTGTCGGCCAGGGACCGGACCGTCCGCACATCCGCCGGCGACACGGTGTCGTACGACGCGCTCCTGAGCACCATGCCAGTGGACCGGCTCTGCCGCATCATCGAGGACCTGGATCCGTCTGTGCGCGCACTGTCGACCGGTCTCCGGTACTCTACGTCCAACATCATGGGTGTCGGTATAACTGGTGTCCCACCGGAGCATTTGCGAACCAAGTGCTGGATGTATTTTCCCGAGTCCGACTGCCCCTTCTATCGCGTCACGGTCTTCTCGAACTACTCCGCCGCCAATGTGGCCCACCCAGGACAACAGTGGTCGTTGATGGCGGAGGTCTCCGAGTCGCCGCACAAGCCGGTGAACGCCGAGCAGCTCCAGGGAGAGGTGCTGGACGGCCTTCGCCGAACCAGACTGCTCCCGGAGAAGGCGGAGGTGGTCAGTGTCTGGCAGTATCGGGCCGCCTACGGCTACCCGACTCCTTCCATCGGGCGCACCGAGATTCTCGAGCGAATCCACACGTCACTCGACGCGCTCGCCATCTTCAGTCGGGGACGGTTCGGAGGTTGGAAATACGAAGTGTCGAATCAGGATCACACGTTCATGCAAGGGGTCGAGTGGGTCAATCGGATGATCGAGGGAGTGCCCGAGCTGACGTTGTTCCATCCGCACAAGGCGAACGGCAGGTGATGCGGCGCGCGTCGTCCGCAGCGGCGCTCGCCGGCGTTGCGGTACTGCTCGGATTCGTGTGCTATACGACCTTCGTGGCGCCTCGGCCGTACTACGTGACCGACATCGATTCCGAGCAGGACTACTACTACAACGCGCAGATGGCGGCGAACGGTCTTCCCCTGAGCGTGCACCATCCCGGAACGCCTATCCATCAACTGGGGCGCCTGATTCTCGCGGTCGTGGGACCCGGACTGGAACACACGCAGCAGTTCGTCGACCTCGCGTACGTCGTCGCCGCGCTCGCGAGCGCGATCGCGATCGTCACGTTCATCAGGCTCGTCATGCGCGACGAGCCGTTCGGCGTCTCGATGCTTGCACTGGCCTGCGTGCTCGCATGGCCAACGTTCCTGACATACCTGAACAACTTCGGGGTCGACTCTTTCATCGTCGCGTTGGGCCTGCCGACACTGGCATGGTTCTGGGTGAGCCTGAGCCAACCGATCGAGCGCACCCGACGGGCCTTGATATTCAGCGGTGTGGGACTCGGCGTGTGTCTCGCGGCGAAGATGACGTTCGTGCCTGTGGTTGCCGCCGTTGGCGTGACGGCGCTGGTGCGAGCCTGGATCCGGACCCCACGTGATCAGTCCCCGTCGCGACGCGTACGGGCCACGCTCGCGGGCATCGCACCGCTCGTCGGGAGCGCTCTCCTTTCCTATCTGGTCGCAACAGCGCCGATCGTTGGACGACTGTTCCTGGTCTGGCGGCAAACATTCCACCGCCCGGACGCCTTCCCCCAGGGCAACGGCTTTCTGCGCGATTTCCTCAAGACCATCGGCGTCGTGGTCGAGGCCAACCCACTGCTGGTGTCGGTGGCGGGCGCCGTCATCATGCTCGTGGGCGTCCTGACGCTTGCGGAGATCCGGCGGCCGACACCCGTGCGAGGATCGAATCAGGGAGGTCCAGGAGACGAGTTCGACTTCGTGGCGGGAGGCGTGCTCGTGGCGGTCATGGCACTGGGATTCGCGTATACCGTGGCGGCGTCAGCGTCCATCGTAACCGAGTACTCGGAGGCCGGCATCCGGCTTCGCAACATCTCTCCTTCAGCGCTGTTCATTCCGTTCGCTGTAGCCTATTGCGCCCGCTGGGCCCGAGCCCATGAATCGGCCGGAGCCGCACGAGCCTTGTGGGTGCAAGCTGGCCTCGCGACTATCGCCATCGCGGTTCTGACGCTGGGAATCACACGGTACCTGACTTTCCGGCGGGAGTTCATTCACGATCGGGTGCGGCGGATCGAGGTGACCCAGTCGCGCATCAACCGGTTGAGCGACGGCCCCCGCCGCGTGGCTTTCTGGACCGGGTCGGACCAGGACTTCTTGGGTCCGGCATCCTTCCATTTCTGGGGCAACTATCGGTACGCGAACAACCAGTTCGACCGACAACTGCTCGAGCATTTTCCGAACTACGCCTTCCTCCGCTTGCGCAATATCGAGCGCCAGAGCAGACCGGCAGGGCCTCCTCCAACGCCAAGCCGGTATGGCAGAATTGGAGAGCTCTACCGGAGCATCATGGGTTGGCTGCTTGCCGACCGGCCGTACTACAGAGATCTCGGCGGATTCTTCACTGGTGAAGCGGAAGGGCTCCGAGTCTCCACCATTGCCTTCCCGGCGCGAGAGCTGCACGAGCTCCCGTCGCTGAGCTTGATCGATCTGGGGGCTCTGGTGGCAAGCCGGTTCGGCACTCCACGAGTTTGGGCGGAACGAGTGGGGGATATCGACTGGATATTCCTGGAGGTGCCGCGCCCAGGGGAGGCCCCACCCGCAGGCCGCCCCTGAGGCGGTCCTTCTCCGCGTCGCGAGCCTCAGCCCTTGGCGGTTGCCTTTTTGGACGCGGCCGGATGATCCGCACGCAGATCGTGATGGGCCGCGAGGGCTGCGCTGGACTCGCGCTTCACTGTCTTCTCATCGAAATCGAGCCGCTTCTTCTCCTGGCGTGACTTGTCGAGCTCCTGGTCGTGCGTCGACTGGAGACGCTTGACCAGCGCCAGATTCCGGTTGATCGCCGCGGTGTCACGCGGCGTCGCCTTCCGTTCGTTGGCGAGCACGGCCTTGACGGAATCGATGCGTTTCTGGTCCGCCTGACTCGCGGTCTGGTCACGGGTCAGGCTCGCCCGGGTCGAATCCCGGATCGCGATGTCGCGGTGAAGCTTGACCGTGTCGGTGGTGATCATCTTCGCGTCGTGATGACGAGCGTGCTGCAGGCTATCGGTAGTCTGGTGAAGGCTGTCGGTGGTCTGCTGGGAAGAGGCGACCGGGGCAACTCCAAGGAACAGGAGCGCCGTCAGGGTCGCGGCGTGTCTGGCAAGCATGTACTGCCTCCGTCGAGAGTTCTATGGGAGCCGAAGGAGATCGGCTCCACGCGTGGAGACGGGAAGGCAATTCCCAGACCGTGCGGGTATCGACCGTCAAAGCGGAAATGGAGGGGTGAAGCGGGTCAGCCTGGTCAGATGAGGCGCGTCGGACGTGCCACCTTGTCCGAACCGGGACGGATTGTCACCAGGTGACGATGACCTTCCCGAACGTCTCGTTGCTCTCGAGCAGCCGGTGCGCGTCGGCCAGCTCGGTCATGTCGTAAACCCGCTCTACCACCGGCCGGAGCGGTGCCGCGTGCTCGATGCGCTGGTCGAACAGAGGGATCATCCGCTCCGTGAACTCACGGACCAGCGGAATGCGCTCCTCGAGGCCGCGCGACCGCATCATGGTACCGATCACTTCGAGCCGCTTGCGCAGGATGGGACTCAGGTCGGTGCTGATCTCACGGCCTGCGAGGAAGCCGAGCAGCACGAGGCGTCCGCGCGGTGCCAGCACCGCCAGGTTGTCCGCGAACGCCGGTCCGCCCAGCACGTCGAGGATCACACTCACCGGCTCGCGCACCGCCTCGCGGAATGAGGTGTGGCTGGTGTCGATGCTCTGGTCGAGCCCGTATGCCGTCGCGCGCGCCAGCTTCGCTGCGCTCCGCGACGTGCCGAGCACCGTGGCGCCCATGCGCCTGGCTACCTGGGTAGCCGCGGTACCGAGGCCGCTGCCTACGGCGTGGATCAACACCCGCTCGCCGGCAGCGAGGCGCGCGCGCACCGCGAGCGCGTCGTACGCGGTGAGAAATGCCTCGGGGATCGCGGCCGCGTCGACGTACGACATGCCGTCGGGAATCGGCAGGATCTCGTCCTGATGGACCACGACCATCTCCGCCTGCGCACCACCACCCACGAGCCCCATGACGCGATCGCCGACCCGCCACCGGGAGACGTCGCGAACAGCCTCGACCTCCCCGGCGTACTCCAGACCCGGGATGTCGGCCGGCCAGCCAGGCGGAGCCGCGTACTGGCCCATTCGCTGAATGAGATCGGCCCGGTTGAGTCCCGCCGCATGGACGCGTACGCGCACGTGTCCGGGCTTCACCTCGGGCTTGGGGACCTCACCCAAGGTGATGACTTCGGGACCGCCGGCACCGTTGTAGATCACGGCTTTCATAGGAGGCTAAAGGCTAAAGGCTAGAGGCTAAAAGCTGAAGGCTGTAGGCTATCCCGGCCCACCCGGCCCTACGTAGCCGGAACGAAAATCTGCAACCGGCCTTCTTGTTGCTCGATCCGGCCGCCATGGGCCAGGATGATCCGCTGCGCCAGGGCGACGTTCGCGTCGAGCATCGGCGCGGGGCCGTTGGCCACGTCGATCGTGATCTCCTTCTTGTCACAACCTGCTCCAATGGTCACCACGCTACCGGGCAGCGCATGTCGCACGAGATGCCGGAGCAGAAGCTCCAGTGCCTCCTGCAGGCGGATGCGGTCACCGGCGACCGCTGGGAGCCCGGGCGGCACGTCGATGACCACCTGCACGCCGGCCCGCTCACCGTCCGCTTCCAGCTGCGGCTTGAGCGCCTTGAGAAGATCACCGCATCGCACGCGGTCGCGCCGGAAATTGAGGGCACCGCGATCGAGGTCGGCAATTTCCCTGAGACGGCCGAGCTCGACGCCCGCCGCCTCTGCGGCCGTCCGCGCGCCGGCGAGCATCTCCTCCTGGTTCTCGTTGAGCTGCCCGAAGTGATTCTCCAAGAGTATGTGAATCGGCAGCCGCACCTCATCGAGCTGCCTGGCCACCGCGGAGGTCGCCTCAGCCAGAAGCGCGGCATACTCCTGCACCCGCTCGCTGGCCGCGGCCTCGCGCTCTCGTTTCTCCGATTCTGCGACCGTCACGGCCCCGCTGAGCCGATCCACCACACGTTCGATCGAGTCGATCTCGTCGGGTGATGCGCCGGCTCCGGGAAGCGTTGCGTTCCGCACGGCCGTCAATGGCGAGAGGGTCGTGGGGCCCGCGGTTGCCGGCTGGCCGGCGAGGCGTTCGAGCCGCCGGGCGACATAACGGGTGTTCTGCCACGCGACGGCCAGGGAGAAGATCGCAGCGACCGCCACCACGACGACGAGCCATTGTGGCGCCGAGCGGTCGACCCGTCCCCAGTAGGCGAGCGCGGCCACGGTGAAGAGCCCGACGATAGCCGGCATCACGGCCAGGAAGAGACGTTGCCCCACTCTCATGGCTCGTCCTTCTCGCGCTCGAGCGAGACGACCAGCACATCGATCCCGTCGTGGTTGTTGGCCAAACGGTCGATCACCGGCCCGCGCGTCGCCTTCCGCCACCAGGAAAGCCGCGACTGGCCCACGATGATCAGCGTCACCTTCTTCTCCCTGGCGAATGCGAGCAGGGCACCCGCGATGTCGTCGGACTGGATCTTCTCGACCTCGGCCCCCATCGCCTGCGCGCGCTGGATGTTGTCCACGAGCTTCCGTTGCACCGTCGCGTCGATTCGCGTCGGACTCTCCGCCGGCGTCTGCACGTACACGCAGTACCAATCCGGATTGAGCCGGCCGGCGATGCGGCTCGCCTTGCGAAGCAGCCGTGCCGTGTATTCAGGGTTGCTGCTCATGCCCACGAGCACACGGTCCACCGTTCGGCGCGCCGCGGGGGACACCTCGCGTGCGACGATGGCCTCGCGGGAACGGTCCACCGAGCTGGCGACCTCCCGCAGAGCCAGCTCCCGGAGCGTGGTGAGGTTTTCCTGCGTGAAGAAGCTCGTCAGGGCGGTCGGGACACGGTCCGCCTGGTAGATCTTCCCCTCGACGAGACGCTGACGCAGGTCCTCGGCCGAGATGTCCAGATTGACGACCTGATCGGCCATGCCCACCACCCAGTCGGGCACCGTCTCGCGGACGGTGACGCCGAGCGTCTCCTGAATGACGTCGTTGAGCGACTCGAGATGCTGGACGTTCACCGCGGAGATGACGCTGATCCCCTCATCCAGCAGCGCGACCACGTCTTCCCAGCGCTTGCCTCGGCCGGCGCCGGGGACATTGGTGTGCGCCAGCTCGTCCACGACCGCCACCTGCGGGCGGCGCGCGATGATGGCCTCCACGTCCATCTCCTCGAGCACGACGCCGCGATACTCGATGCGCTTCCGGGCGATGACCTCGAGGTCGCGAACCTGCGCCGCCGTCTCGGCCCGTCCGTGCGTTTCGACGAATCCAACTACCACATCCACGCTGCGCCCCCGGAGCGCGTGGGCCTCGTTCAGTATCCGGTAGGTCTTTCCCGTTCCCGCGGCGGACCCGATATAGATCTTGAGTTTGCCACGATCCCTCGTTCGCACGAGATCGGCAAACGAGGGCTCAGTCATGGCGGCGGTCGTCGAAGAGAAAATCGACCCTCCTGGTCGAGCCCGCTGCGCCGGTGGACCATCCATTCCCCCATCACCTCGGATCCCTCCCACCTGCCACGCAGCACGATCGGCGCGCCCGCGCCCGGATCGAGCACCATCAGGACAGAATCTCCTGCGGATGACCCCGCGACCACCGGTAGGTTCGTGCGCGAGCCGAGCTCCGGCACGAGACGATTCAGTCGCAAATTGTGGGTGCCCACTTGCTGCGGAATGCCGGCGAAGCCTGGCACGCGGGTGCCGGCGCGATTCGGCAGGAGCGCCAGCGTCCCTCGAGTCGCCGTGGTGTCGCCGCCACCTTCCCGCGCGAACGCCGTCGGGAGAATCGTGAGAGCGATCTCCCATTCGCCGTTCATCCGCGCGTCGGGCGAGGCGTCCCCCGGCCCCGCGCCCCCACAACCAACCGAGAGGAGGGCGATCGCGACGATCAAACCGGTCCGTTCCATCGTGGGTCCTTCCCTACCGTGCCGCATTCGTCCCACGCGGCGGCAGCGTGGCGTCGAGATCGAGGTTGAGCATGAGGACGTTGACGCGCGGGTCGCCGAAGAAGCCGAACTGGCGCCCCTCGGTGTGGCGGGCCACCAGGCGCTGCACGCTTGCCTCGTCAGCGCGGCGCGCCTTCGCCACCCGGGCGATCTGAAGCGCCGCGTTGGCGGGCGAGATGTGCGGATCGAGACCCGATCCCGACCGTGTCACCATGTCCGACGGAAGCGGCCCCTGCACCCCGTCCTCCCGGCGCACCTGAGCCACCGACTGCGCGATCAGCGTATCGGCCAGCTTGAGATCGGTCGGCCCCTTGTTGGAGCCGGCCGATGCCGTCGGGTCGTACCCGGCCCCCGCCGAAGACGGACGGGGATGGAAGTATTCGGGGCGTGTGAAGGCCTGGGCGATGAGCGCGCTGCCCACGATCCGGCCGTTCAGCATCACGAGTGAGCCGTTGGCCTGGCGTGGGAAGAGGAGCTGGGCGAGACCGGTGACGAGGGCCGGGTATGCCACGCCGGTGATCAGGCAGAGTACCACGGTCACGAGGATCGCTGGGCGGAGATGATTGCGAATCACGGGATCACACCAATCGCAGGAGTACGAGCATGACGTCGATGAGCTTGATGCCGGCAAACGGGACGATGACACCCCCGACGCCGTAGATCAGCAGATTGCGGCGCAGAATGGCCGCGGCGCCGATGGGACGATAGTTGACACCCCTGAGTGCCAGGGGGATCAACGCGATGATGATCAGCGCGTTGAAGATCACGCTGGCCAGGATCGCGGACTGCGGCGAGTGCAGCCGCATGATGTTGAGCGCGTTGAGCGCGGGATAGGTGGCGATGAACATCGCGGGGATGATCGCGAAATATTTGGCGACGTCGTTCGCGATCGAGAACGTGGTCAGCGCGCCCCGCGTCATCAGCAGCTGCTTCCCGATCTCGACGATCTCGATGAGCTTCGTCGGGTTCGAGTTGAGATCCACCATGTTTCCGGCTTCCCGCGCGGCCTGCGTTCCCGTGTTCATCGCGACGCCGACGTCGGCCTGTGCCAGCGCCGGAGCGTCATTCGTGCCGTCGCCGGTCATGGCCACCAGCCTCCCGCCGGTCTGCTCTCGGCGGATGAGCGCCAGTTTGTCCGCCGGCTTCGCTTCCGCCAGGAAATCGTCCACGCCGGCTTCCTGCGCGATCGCCGCCGCGGTGAGCGGATTGTCACCCGTGATCATCACCGTGCGGATGCCCATCGCCCGCAACCGGTCGAACCGCTCCCGCATCCCGCCCTTGACGATGTCCTTGAGATACACCGCGCCGAGCATGCGGGTGCTCCCGTTATTCCGTTCCGCCACCACGAGCGGTGTGCCACCGGTCCGGGCAATGCGCTCGACGATGCCGCCGAGTTCGTCCGGGATCCTGCCGTTACTCTCACGTACCCAGGATGCGATCGCATCGCCCGCGCCTTTGCGGAGCTTCACCGGCCCCATGTCTACGCCACTCATCCGGGTGGCGGCGGAAAACGGAACGAACGACATGTGCTCGTGCTCGGGCGTCTCACTCACCGGCCGTCCGCGCAGGTTGAACATCTCCTTGGCCAGCACGACGATGCTCCGGCCCTCCGGCGTCTCGTCCGGCAGCGAAGCGAGCTGCGCCCGGTCGGCTAGCTCGTGCACCGCCACGCCCGCGACCGGGATGAACTCCACCGCCTGGCGGTTGCCGAGGGTGATGGTGCCGGTCTTGTCGAGCAGCAGCGTGTTGACGTCGCCCGCGGCCTCCACCGCGCGGCCGCTGACCGCGATCACGTTCTGTTGAATGAGACGGTCCATCCCCGCGATACCGATCGCCGAGAGCAACCCGCCGATGGTTGTCGGGATCAGACAGACCAGCAACGCGATGAGAATCGGAGTCGCCACGGCCCCGCCGCTGTAGATCGCGAAGGGCTGGAGGGTGACGACCGCGAGCAGGAAGATCACCGTGAGCCCGGACAGCAGAATCGTGAGCGCGACCTCGTTCGGCGTCTTCCGCCGCTGCGCGCCTTCCACCAGCGCGATCATCCGGTCGATGAACGTCTCGCCGGGGTTGGCGGTGATCCGGATGACCAGAAAATCCGAGAGTACCTTGGTGCCGCCAGTGACCGCCGACCTGTCACCACCCGACTCCCGCACCACCGGCGCCGACTCGCCGGTGATGGCCGACTCGTCCACCGACGCAACGCCGTCGACCACCTCGCCGTCGCCGGGGATGATGTCGCCCGGGTTGCAGACGACGAGGTCCCCCGAACGGAGGTCGGTCGCGGGTACCATCGTGACTTGGTCCCGCCGGCCCGGATCGCTGAGCCGCCTGGCCTGTGTCTCACGGCGCGACCGGCGAAGGGTGTCGGCCTGAGCTTTCCCGCGGCCTTCGGCAATGGCCTCGGCAAAATTCGCGAAGAGCACGGTGAACCAGAGCCAGATGGCGATCTGGAATGTGAACCCGACGTCGGGCCGCCCGACGACGATATCGCGCATCAGGACGCCCGTGGTGAACACGCTGCCGAACAGGACCACGAACATGACCGGGTTCTTGACCATATGCCGCGGATGGAGCTTGCCGACGGCGTCGCCCAGCGCGCGCCGCACCAGCGGTGAGTCGAAGAGCGGGCGTTGGGTGATGGTCATGTCAGAAGAGTCTCCCGGCGAGCATCTGCAGCTGCTCGACGATCGGGCCGAGGGCCAGCGCTGGAAAGAAGGTGAGCGCGCTCACGATGAGGATCACGCCGACAAGGAGGACCACGAAGAGAGGCGTCGTCACGGGGAAGCTGCCCGCGTCGGCCGACGCGATCTTCTTCTCCGAGAGAAATCCGCCGAGCGCCAGCATCGGCACGATCATCGCGAAACGCCCGATGAGCGTGGCCAGCCCCAGCAGCGTGTTGTAGTAGTAGGTCGAGCCCGTGAGCCCGGCGAAGGCGCTGCCGTTGTTGGCTGTGGTGGACGTGAAGGCGTACAGGATCTCGGAGAAGCCGTGTGGGCCGCCGTTGTTGAGCCCCGCGAAGCCCGGCGCGACCAGGACCGAGACGGCCGCCAGCGTCAGAATCGTGACGGGGAAGATGAGGACGTACAGCATTGCCATCTTCACCTCGCGAGCCTGGATCTTCTTGCCCAGATACTCCGGCGTGCGGCCCACCATGAGACCGGCGATGAACACCGTGAGGACAACGATCACCAGCATCCCATACAGGCCGGCCCCGACCCCGCCGAAGACCACCTCGCCGAGCTGCATGTTGACGAGCGGTACCATCCCGCCGATCGGCGTGAAGGAATCGTGCATCGCGTTGACGCAGCCGCACGAGGCGTCGGTCGTCATGGTCGCGTACAGCGCCGAATTGGCGATTCCGAAGCGGGTTTCCTTCCCCTCCATGTTGCCGCCCGGCTGGGTGGCGGAGGCCGCGAGGTCGACTCCCCGCTCCGCATGGATCGGGTTGCCCCGGGCCTCGGCCCAATACGCCGTCGCGGTTCCACTGAAGAACAGCACGAACATGGCCGCCCAGATGGCCCAGCCGTGGCGGCGGTTCTTTACCATGAGGCCGAAGGTGTAGACCAGCCCGGCAGGGGTCGCGAAGATCGCGAGCATCTGCCAGAAATTGGTCCACGGCGTCGGATTCTCGAACGGATGGGCGGAGTTGGCATTGAAGAAGCCGCCACCGTTGGTGCCCAGTTGCTTGATGGCTTCCTGGCTCGCGACCGGTCCCATCGCGATCGTCTGCTTTGCGCCCTCGATCGTCGTGACGTCGGCATAGGGTCGGAAGTTCTGGATCACGCCCTGCTGCACGAAGAGGAGGGCGAGCACGACGCAGATCGGCAGCAGGACATAAAGCGTCCCGCGGATGAGATCGACCCAGAAGTTGCCGAGCTTGCCGGCCGAGCGCCGCGAGATGCCGCGCGCCAGCGCGATCGCGAGCGCGATGCCCGTCGCTGCCGAGGTGAAATTGTGGAACGCGAGCTGGGTCATCTGCGAGAAGTACGACATCATCGACTCCCCGGAATACGACTGCCAGTTCGTGTTCGTCGTGAACGAGGCCGAGGTCTCGAAAGCCTGCCGGTCGGGCACCGCGGCCAGATGCTGTGGGTTAAGAGGCAACCACTGCTGCAGCCGCAGCACCGCGTAGGTCAGCAGCATCGACACTGCGCTGAAGACGAGCACTGCCCCCAGGTAGCGCGTCCAGTGCTGGTCCTCCGCCGGATTCACGCCGCACACGCGGTAGATCACCCGCTCCACCAGCGCGAGCCACGCGGTCGATCCGTCGAAGACGCGAAACAGATAGGTCCCGAGCGGCTTCGTGATGAGGAGCAGTGCGATCGAATAGAACGCGATCTGCATCCATCCGTTGGCGGTCATCTCAGAACTTCTCCGGCCGAATGAGGGTGTACATCAGGTAGCCGAGGATACCGAGTGCCATTCCCGCGGCGATCCAGGTCTCGACGCTCATGCCTGATGCTCCTCTACGCCTTCGCCTTTCCCAAGCGCCGCGCACCCCCGGCCGTAGGCGGCCATGGCGACGAAGAAGGCGATCGTGCCGAGCACGTACAGGGCGTCCAGCATTTGGGTTCCTCCATTCGTGACACGCCATCGTGACGGCAGTGACGGATGGCGAGCGGAAGACTACCGTCCGGCCCGTGAAGAACGCACAAAGGCAAGGGCAGGCGGCGCTAAGATTTCGTTAAGATCGGCTGATGTCTGCGGGAAACTCGGCGGTGGGAAGGTCGGCCGCGGGGAGGGTGAGGGTAAAGACGCTGCCGCCGCCGGGGCGGGGCGCATGCGTGAGCATGCCGGCCTGCGCCTCGGCGAGCCGTCGCGCGATCGCGAGCCCGAGGCCCGTGCCGCCGACGTCCGGCGCCACACCGGCCCTGCGGTAGAACGGCTGGAAGATGCGGTCGCGCTCGGCTTCGGGTACGCCGGGCCCGCGGTCGGAGACGGTGAACAGGAGGTTTGAGCCCGCGCGTCGAACAGCGAGATCGATCGGCTCGCCCGGGGGGGAATACTTGTGGGCGTTCTCGACCAGGTTCACCAGAATCCGCAATGCATGCACGAAGTCGAAGCGGCCGACGAGCAGCGTGCCGCCCTGCTCGAGCGATACGTTGAGCGTACGTTCCCCGGTGATGCCGGAGACCCGCTGCACCAGCGCGCCGGCGAGATCGTCGACCACGTTGAGCGCGATCGACAATGGCAATGCCCCACCCTGGATGCGCGACAGATCGAGCAGGTCGGCGACGAGGCGGTTGAGCCGGTCGGCCTCCTCCTCGATGGTGATGGCCCGGTCATCGAGACGCGACAGATCGTGGGCCAGCGCCTTGATCGTCGTCAGCGGTGTGCGGAGATCGTGGGAGACCGACGCGATCAGCGCGTCTTTCACGCGGTCGGCTTCACGGAGAACCTCGGCACGGTCTGCCTCCGCGGTCAGCAGGGTGCGCTCGACGCCGAGAGCGGCGTAGTAGATCAGCGCCGTGAGAAAGCTCCATTGGGCGGGTGTGAGGTCGATGGGACGGTCCTGACCGATTTCCAGCACGCCGACAGTGCGCTCGCGAACTCGTAGCGGCAGGAACATGCCCTGGGCCTCTTCGAGACGGCTCGGCGCAGATCGGGCCGACTCGGTCAGACGGATGGTGCCGTCGGCGTGCCGCATCGCTGCCTTGCCGTGCTCGACCACCCACGTGACCAGTGGGTCCGCCCCGGAGTCGGATCCGACGTGAATCCGGCAGACCGAGAGATCCAGAGTAGAACGGATGACCGTCTCGATCGCCGCGAGTGCCTCGTCTGCACGCGCGACGTTCAGCGCCTCGGCGCCGAGCGTGGCGAACCGGTCGACCTCGGCCGCTCTCCGTTCGGCGACCACGGCCTGCAAACGCAGCCGGTGAAGCATCTGCGCGGCGACGGTGCTCACGACCAGGAATGTGAGCAGCACCAGCCAGTCGAGCGGATTGGTGATGGCGAAGGTGCCGTATGGAGGCAGGAAGAAGAAGTTGAAGAGAAGAAACGCCACGCCTGCCAGCGCCAGACCAAGCCGTCGATCCCCCTGGAGCGTCCCTGCCAACACCACGAGAAGATAGAGCAACGCCACGTGTGCCTTGTCGAGATGGCCACGGAACGCGACCAGCAGGAGTGTGATCGCGGCGAGAATCGTGGCCCAGATGGCCCAGGTTCGCCATTGGATGCCGCTCCGTCCTACGCTCGTATGTCCCCCGTCCCCGCCTCCGCCGCTGACGTGAATCGGTACCCAACGCCCGGCTCGGTCAGGATGTACCGCGGCCGGAGGGTGTCGGTTTCGATTTTCCGTCGGAGATGGGCGACATACACTCGTAGATATTGCTGGGCGTCGCCGAACTTCCGCCCGCTCCACACATGGGTGAAGAGATGCTGGTGGGTGAGGGTGCGTCCGGCGTTCGTCATCAACTCACGGATCAGATCCCACTCGATCGGCGTGAGGTGCACCGTCTCGCGCCCGCGTGTCAGCGTGCGGGTGCCGAGATTGAGGACGAGCTCGCCGATCTCGATCCGGTTCTCGCCAGTCCGGCCCGGAACCTGAGTACGCCGAAGGAGTGCTCTCGCACGCGCCTGCAGCTCGAGAGTGCTGAAGGGTTTGGTGACGTAATCGTCGGCGCCCGCGTCCAGCAGCGCGACCTTTTCCTCATCGGAGTGCCTGGCGGACAGCACCAGGATCGGGGCCGCCGACCACTTCCGGATTTCTCGGCAAACGTCGACTCCCACGATGTCGGGGAGTCCGAGGTCCAGAATGATGAGATCCGGACGCTCGGACGCGGCGAGATCGATACCCTCCGCACCCGTGGCTGCTTCCAGGACCCGGGCCGCGTTGTCCTTGAAGGCATTGCGAACGACCCGGCGGATCTGGGGCTCGTCGTCGATCACCAGGAGGGTCTGAGGCATGGGGCGTCAACGTAGCCCGACGGGCGGCTTCTTGACCACCCCATTCGGGGCGGTATAATAGGAGTGCGTTACCGAACAAATGCCGAAAGGTAAGCCATGTCCTATTGCGACGCCGCACCCGGACACGAGTGGCACGGACCTTATCACGACCATGAGTACGGCTTCCCCCTCGAGGACGATGCCGCCCTCTTCGAGCGTCTCATGCTCGAGATCAATCAGGCCGGTCTCTCCTGGCTCACCATTCTCAGGAAGCGCGAGGCCTTCCGGCGAGCCTACGGCGGCTTCGATCCCGACGTGGTGGCTGCCTACGGCGCGCGCGACCGACGCCGGCTTCTCGCCGACGCCGGCATCATCCGCAACCGGATCAAGGTGGATGCCGCGATCGCCAATGCGAAGCAGGTTCTCGAGCTCAGGAAATCCCACGGCTCGTTCGCCGGCTGGCTCGCGGCGCATCATCCGCGGAGCAAGGAAGAATGGGTCACGCTCTTCCGGCACACCTTCCGGTTCACCGGCGGTGAGATCGTGGGCGAGTTTCTGATGAGCATCGGGTATTTGCCCGGCGCGCACACCGACGCCTGCCCGGTTTACCGACGGATCATGAAGCATCGGCCACCGTGGGCCGCCTCGGTGCGAGGTAAGAAGAGAGTACGTCGAACGGGAGGGCGGACATGAGCCGGTCGATCAAAGGACCCACGGGGAAACTCGTCGTGGACGACGGCGGCACCGCGACGGGCGCCGGGCCGGTTCTCTTCACTCACTCGCTCGCAGGCACCGCCGGGCACTGGACGGCTCAGCTCGACCACGCGCGAAGGTCGCGGCGGGCGGTGGCCTTCGATCTTCGCGGCCACGGTGGCTCGGAGCCGCCCCGGAACGGGGAATACGGCATCACCGCGCTCGCCGACGACATCGGCGCCGTGGCCGACGCGCTCGGTATCGAGCGCTTCACGCTGGTCGGGCACAGCATGGGCGCCGGAGTGGCGCTGGCGTACGCCGGTGCTCATCCCCAGCGGGTCGTCCGCCTCCTGCTGCTCGATTCCATCGGCGACGGCACCCAGATAGCGGCTGAGGCGTTCGAGCACCTCCTGGCAGGGCTCGAATCGTCTGCCTATCAGGAGACCATCGAGAGCTACTGGGATACGATTACCGGACCCAACGTGGGGGTGCGCGAGCTGCTGTTACACGATCTGCGCGCGACGCCACGCATGACCGTCGTCGAAGGGTTCAAGGCGACGATGCGATTCGACCCCAAGCCGGCTCTGGCGAGCTATCGCGGGCCGGCGCTGGCCGTCGTCACGCCATCGAACGACTTCCCCTTCAGCATCCACCGGCTGAAGGGCGGCCCCCCGCACCGCGTGATCGACGGGACCGGCCACTGGATCCAGCTCGACAAGCCGGCGGAGGTGAACCGGATCCTCGACAACTTCCCGAAAGAGGAGAAGGGAGAAGGGAGAAAGGAGAAGGGGAAATAGTCCCTTTTCTCCTTTCTCCCTTCTCCCTTTCTCTCATGTTCACCCATCTCCACGCCCACACCCACTTCTCCTTCGGGATCGGTGCCTCCGGCCCGGAGACGCTCGCCGACGCGGCGGCGAGGCGTGGGTTCCGGACCCTGGCCTGCACCGACACCAACGGCGTCTACGGTGCCGTCGAATTCCAGCGCGCCTGCGAGAGCGCTGGCGTCCGTCCGATTCTCGGCGCGCATCTGGTCACCGACGACGAGGAGACCCTCGCCCTCGCCACCGACCAGCGTGGCTGGGGCGCGCTCTGCCGGGCGATCACCCGAATTCATTGGGGGGACGGAGAACTGTCGGCCGGTCTGGCACACGATCGCGACGGCCTCGTCCTCCTCTCCTCCGACACTGCGTTTCTCGAGCGCGTTCTCCGCTGGAGCGGACTTCGTGATCTCTTTGCCGAGCTTCAGCCTGGCAAGCGGCGCCACCGGGTGCTCGCCGAGGCTCGGCGGATCGGTCTTCCCGCCGCGGTCACCGCCGGCGCAGTCATGGCCAACCCGGAAGACTGGTCGCGACACCGGCTCCTTCGCGCCATCCATCTGAACACCACGCTGTCGGCGCTCGAGCAGCGGGCCGCCCACGATTCCACCGTCCATCTCTCCTCACGCGATGCCTGGCTTCGTCCCACCGCGGATATCGCGCGTGCCTTTCCCGACTGTCCCGAGGCGGTGCGCGCGACGGCCGAGATCGCCGAGCGATGCCAGTACCGAATCCCGGTCGGGCGCGTGGTGGCGCCTCGCTTCGCCAACGCCGGTGATGCTCTCGAGCGGCTCCGCGCGCTCGCTTACGAAGGCGCCGCACGGCGGTACGGGACCATCGCGCCGGTGACGCGCGAGCGTCTGGAGCTCGAGCTGGGCATCATCCGCACCAAGGAGTTCGCCGACTATTTCCTCGTGGTGCACGACATCGTTCACCACGCGCCGACCCACTGCGGGCGCGGGTCCGTGGCCAACTCGATGGTGAGCTACTGTCTCGGCATCACCCACGTCGAGCCGCTCGGCGCGGGGCTGCTCTTCGAGCGCTTCCTCAACCCCGAGCGCCGCGACCCGCCCGACATCGACCTCGACTTTCCCTGGGACGAGCGCGACGACGTCCTCGGCTATGTCTTCGGCCGCTACCCCCATCCCCAGTCGGCGATGGTCGCCAATCACAACACCTTCCGGCTGCGCGGCGCCCTGCGCGAGGTGGCCAAGGTGCATGGCCGCCCCGCGGGAGAGATACGAGAAGTCACCCGCCGGATCCCCTGGTACGACGAGGAGCCGCTCGACCGGCTCCTCGCTTCGCACCCCAATTTCCGTGAGCTCGATCTTCCGGCCGGATGGAGCGAGCTGGCGCGCCAGGCCGAGCCGCTGGTCGGCATCCCTCGCCATCTCTCGGTGCATCCGGGCGGCGTCGTCATCGTGCCGACGGCGCTCACCGACTACGTCCCCACCGAGCCCGCGGTGAAGACGCTCGATGGATATCCCGGGCTCACCGTACCAGTCATTCAGTTCGAGAAGGACGGCGCCGAGGACGTGGGACTGGTCAAGATCGATCTCCTCGGCAACCGATCCCTCGCCGTGATCCGCGACGCCATCTCCGCGGTGCGCGCCCATACCGGACGGCAGATCGACTACACCTCGAGCGATCCGGCTGACGATGAGGCTACCAGGGCGCTCTTCCGCACCGGCCGGACGATGGGCGTCTTCTACACCGAGTCTCCGGCGTCCCGCGCCCTCTGCGCCAAGAGCCGGGCCGACACCTTCGAGCTGCTGGTGCTCAATACCAGCATCATCCGCCCAGCCTCCAACCGCTTCATCCGCACGTACCTCGAGCGGCTGCACGGAGCGCCGTACGAGCCGCTCGATCCCGTGCTGCGCGATACCCTGGCCGACACCTTCGGCGTGATGGTCTATCAGGAAGACGTCGTCAACGTCTGCGCCGCGTTCGCCGGCATGTCGCTCGCCACCGCCGACGGTCTTCGCAAGTCGCTCTCGAAGAAGCGCCCCGCCAAACAGCTCGCCGGCTACGCCGAAGAGTTCTTCACCGGCGCCCTCGCGCTCGGCCGCGACGTCGAGACGGTCAAGCGGGTGTGGGAGATGATCATGTCGTTTGCGGGCTACAGTTTCTGTAAGGGACACTCGGCGTCATACATCCAGGTGGCGCAACACTCCTGCTACCTCCGCGCGCACTATCCGGCGGAGTTCATCGCGGCGGTATTGGGGAACGGCGGGGGATTCTACCATCCGTTCGCCTATGTCGCCGAGGCGATGCGCATGGGACTGACGGTGGTGCCGCCCGACGTGAACGCGAGCGACTTCCGCTGCACTGGACGCGACGGCGTGCTCCGGATCGGTCTCCAGTTCGTGAAGGGGCTGTCGGCGGAAGGAGCGGAGCGTCTGTTGATGGCGAGAGATGCAGAGCGTCCTTTTTCCAGCTTCTCCGACCTCCACGCCCGGGCCCGACTGAATCCGTCCGACCTTCGCGCGCTCATCAAGGTCGGCGCGCTCGATACGATCGCGCACGGCTGGACCAGGCCGATGATGCTCTGGCTGGTGGATTCAAGGGACGGAAAAGACGGAAAGGACGGAGAGGACGGAGAGGACGGAAAGGTGGACATCTCGCCGCTACCGTTGCCCGTGCCACAATGCGGTCCCTCTACAACCTTTCCGTCCTTTCCGTCCTTTCCGTCGGTCCCCCGTCTCAGGGAATACCCGAGGGACCGGCAGCGGCGGGAGGAATACGCCGCGCTCGGCTTCATGACCGATGTGCACCCGATGCGGCTGCACGCCGACGCGCTCGCCCGCTTCCGGCTCTGCGCCAGCACCGAGCTGCCGCGGCACGTCGGCGAGCACGTCCTCGCCGCCGGCATGCTCACCACCGCCAAGCCGGTGCATACCGTACAAGACGAGCCGATGGAGTTTGCGACGTTCGACGACGGCGATGGGCTGATCGAGACCGTGCTGTTCCCGCAGGTCTTCCGCGACCGCGGCCACGTGCTCTTCGATCAGGGGCCCTTCATCTTCCGGGGCAAAGTAGAGGAGGAGTTCGGTGTGGTGACGCTCACCATCACCCATTTGGACCGGTTGGAACGGATGCTGGCGAAGGTGGCGGCCCGAACTTCAGGTCTCCCTCCTGCGCGAATCGCACCCGCCGGGTCCCGAAGGGGGTCGTGAACTCGGCCCGGCCCGTCACCGTGAACCGATGGATGCCCACGCCCAGCGCGATCAGGCGACGCGCGGGTACGCCGGCGGCCAGCTCGAGCGGGAGCGACACGGTCGACGTCCCTTCCTCCGGCAGCACGACCGTGCTGTCCTGGTCGAGTCGGCCCACGGGAAGATCGTCGAGCTCGAGAGAAAGCTCGACCCGCACCGTGGACAGCGGATAGTCGTTGGGATTCTGCAGATCGAGCGCCACCAGAACCGGTGCGGAAGAGAGCGAGTCGCTGCCCACGCGTACCCGCGCGACGGTGACGGCCGGATCCTCATACACCCAGATGCCAAGCGGAGTGCAGCCGAGAGGCGCGGGGATGGAGACGGCCAGAAACAGCCGACTGAGCGAGGCGAAGCGCATGGTGCTCATCCTTCCAGCGCGCCCTACGAGCGTCCGCGTGCGGTGCTCTATAGCTTTAGAGTTCCGTTACCCATTCCAGACAGGTCATGCGCCCACTTCCGATCCTGCCTCTGCTGCTGCTCGCCACGTGGACCGTCGCCGGCTGGGCCTGCAGCGACTCGACCGAGAATACCCCTCCGCCTCCGCCGGACGGCCCGGATGTCGTGCAACTGGTCCAGGTGGCGTCCGGCCTGAACATGCCGCTGTACCTCACCGCGCCTCCGGGAGACGCCGAACGACTTTTCATCGTGGAACAGGGCGGAACGATTCGGATCGTGAAGAACGGATCGCTGCTTCCCGACCCATTCCTCGATATCAGCAATCTCATCTCGAGTGGCGGCGAGCGCGGCCTGCTCGGGTTGGCGTTCGACCCGGACTACGCGACGAACGGTCGCTTCGCGGTGCATTATACCGATCTGGCGGGGAACACCCGGGTGTCGACCTTCCTCCGGTCGGCCGCCAATCCTGATCTGGCCGATCCGGCCTCGGAACAACTCGTGATCGCCGCCGAGCAGCCCTTTCCCAATCACAATGGCGGGCAGCTGCTCTTCGGCCCCGACGGGTATCTCTATCTCGGCTTGGGTGATGGAGGCTCGGGCGGTGATCCCCAGGGCCGCGGCCAGGACCTGACGGATCTGCTGGGTTCCATCTTGCGACTGGACGTCCGAACGGCGACGCCATACACAATACCCGCCGATAACCCCTACGCCGGCCGCACCGACGTCCGCCCCGAGATCTGGAGTTACGGGCTCCGCAATCCCTGGCGCTTCAGCTTCGACCGGGCGACCGGCGACCTCTATATCGGCGACGTCGGACAGAACGCATGGGAAGAGGTCGATATTTCACCAGCGTCCGACGGCGCTGGTAAGGCACTGAACTTCGGGTGGAATATCATGGAAGGCAAGCACTGCTATCCGGGAGGGTCCTGCGATCAGGCTGGACTCACCCTTCCGGTGCTTGAGTACGACCACGGGCAGGGCTGTTCCATCACGGGGGGGTACGTCTACCGCGGAGCCGCCATTCCGGCCATTCAGGGCCAATACTTCTACGGCGACTATTGCGGGGGGTGGGTCCGCAGCATTCGGGTGGAGGGTGGCGCGGTGGTCGAGAGCTTTCAGTGGCCGGCGCTCTCTCCCGGCGGAGCCATTACGAGTTTCGGCGAGGACGCCGCGGGTGAGCTCTACGTGACGAGCGCCGGCGGACTGGTCTTTCGTATCGCTCCGAAGTGATCGAGCAGGATGAGCTGCAGGCGCTGGCCGCACGGATACCCGAAAACGTCCGGTTCGGCGCGTCATCGTGGAATTATCCCGGATGGCGGGGCCTGGTCTACCATCGCGACTATGAGGGCACCGGCGCCTCGTCCAGAATGCTCGCGGAGTACTCCAGGTTTCCACTCTTCCGCACCGTAGGAATCGACTCCAGCTTCTATGCGCCGCCGGACGAGCAAGTGCTCCGCTCCTACGCCGAGCATCTGCCGCCGGGTTTCCCCTGCGTCAGCAAGGTCTGGAACCAGATCACGGTGCAGACCTTCAGCAAGGCACACGACAAGTCACGGGGCGGCAAGGTCAATCCGGACTTCCTGAGCCCCGAGGTCTTTCTCGAGGCGGTCTACGAGCCGTACAGCCGATACTTCGAGGGCCACGCCGGCCCCTTCGTGTTCGAGTTCCAGAGCATCGCTCAGCGCAGCGGCATCACACCACAACGGTTCGCCGACCGGCTCGACGCCTTCTTCGCCGCGTTGCCCGTCGAAGGCATGTACGCGGTGGAGCTCCGCAACGAGGAGTTTCTGACGCCGATGTATTTCGCCGTCCTGCGGGAGCATGGCGTCGCCCACGTGCTCAGCTCCTGGACCCGCATGCCTCCCATCGGTGATCAGCTGGATCTGCCCGGGGCCCTGTCCGCGCCGTTCATCGTCGCGCGCGCGCTGCTTCGTCCCGGCCGTACCTACGACGAGGCCGTGGACGCCTTCGCGCCGTACGACCGCATCCGGGAGCCCAACCCGAAACTGCGCCGCGACCTCGTGCGGCTGATCGAGACCGCGGTGCGCATGCGGATTCCCGCGTACCTGCTCGTCAACAATCGGGCCGAGGGGAGCGCGCCGCTTACCGTCGCCGAAGTGGCGCGTCTCCTGCCGGTGACGGCCGGGTGATCCGCCGCACGGGGATCATCCGGTATGCTGTGCTGTCGGTGGCGGCCGCCCTGGTCACCATCGCCCTCAAGGGCGGCGCCTACCTGCTCACCGGCTCGGTCGGCCTTCTCTCGGACGCGCTCGAATCATTGGTGAACCTGATCGCGGCCGTGGTGGCATTGTTCGCCCTGTCGGTTGCCGCCAGACCCGCCGATGAAGACCACGCATACGGCCACACCAAGGCCGAATACTTCTCGAGCGGCTTCGAAGGCGCCCTGATCCTGATCGCCGCGGCCAGCATCATCGTGAGCGCGGTGGAGCGCTTCATGCACCCGCTCGCGATCCGCGCGCCGACGCTCGGCCTCGCCATCACGGCGGTGGCGACGCTGGTCAACTTCTTCGTGGCACGGGTGCTCTTCCAGGCGGGCCGTCAGCACGAATCCATCGCGCTCGAGGCCGACGCGCATCACCTGATGTCCGACGTCTGGACTTCGCTCGGCGTCATCGTCGGCGTCGGCGCGGCGGCGCTCACCGGCTGGCACCGTCTCGACGCGATCGTCGCGGTCATCGTCGCGGCCAATGTCCTCCGCTCCGGTGCGCTGCTCGTGCGCCGCTCCATGCTCGGTCTCCTCGATACGTCGCTGCCGGAGGATACGCGCCGGACGATCACGGCCATTCTCGAAGCCCGTGCGGGCGAAGGGGTGCGCTATCACGCGCTGCGCACTCGGCAAGCCGGTGCCCGCCGCTTCATCTCGTTCCACATCCTGGTGCCGGGAGATTGGAGCGTGCAGAAGGGACACGATCTGCTGGAAGAAATCGAGGAGGAGGTCCGGGCGGCGGTTCCCAACAGCAGCGTGGACACCCACCTCGAGCCGATCGAGGACCCGGTGTCGTGGAAAGACCTGCGGCTGGAGCGGGCGGACTAAAGCGACGCGAACGCGCGGACCGGCCAGGTGCCGAAGCCCGCGACGCGCGGCGGAACCGCGGAGAATCGAAAGCCCTGACGCGGCAGCTGCTCGAGACGGCACAGGTGCTCGACGATGGGGATGTCCGCTCCCAGCAGTGAGGAGTGCACCGGCCGGCTGAGGTCGTTCAGATCGTCGATGTTGAGCGAGTCGATGCCGACGAGGGCCGCTTTCTGGTCCACGAGGTATTTGGCCGCGCCGGCCGTGAGATACGGGTTTCCGGTGAGGTAGCGCGGAGTGCCCCAGTGCCGGTCCCATCCTGTCCTCACGAGCACCGCCGCTGCTCGAACATCCGTCCCCTCGAACGCCGCCACGTCGACCGCGTGCGACGTAGCCTCGATCACGACGGCCCGGAGATCGGCAAGCGACTCCAGCGGAAGGCCGGCGAGGTCCTTGCCGTCCGCATACCGGTGGAACGGGGCATCGACGTAGGTCCCGGTATTGGCCACCATCTCGATCTTGCCGATCTGGAACTCGACGCCCGGGCCGTAGCGTCCCCGCGAGGCTTCCCGGCTGAGGTAGTCGCAGATGATGGGACCGGGAAGACCGGGATATGTGGTCATCCCGTTGACGATGGTGTGGCTGAGATCGAGGAACGCCACCGCATCACCCCGTGAGTGACCGCAGCTCGCCGGCGACGCCCGCCAGCTCGCAAATGCGGACGATGGTCTCGCCGATCTTGTTGTTCGGGGTCGAGGCACCGGCAGTGATGCCGATGGTGCCGGCGGGTGGAAGCCATTGCTCCGAGCGTGCCTCACCCTTGGCCCCGACCGGCTGGTATCGGATGGCGCCGGTGTCGGTGTCCACGCAGGCGGCGTCCTCGATGTGGAAGGTCGTCGTTCCCCGCGACTCCACCAGCTCCGCGAGGTGGCAGGTGTTGCTCGAGTTGTATCCGCCCACGACTACCATCACGTCGAGTGGCTCGTCGAGCAGCGCGACGACCGCGTCCTGCCGCTCCTGGGTGGCCGAACAGATGGTATCGAACGAGCGGAATCGACTCTCGACGCCGGCGGCGCCGTGACGGCGCTCGATGCTGCGACGGAACTCCTCCGCGATGGCGAGCGACTCACTGGAGAGCATCGTGGTCTGGTTGGCGACGCCGATCCGCTCGAGGTCCGTCGCGAAGTCGAAGCCCGGTGACGTGGCCCGCGCGAAGCGCGCGTTGAGCGCCGCCGCGTCCCCTCCGTGCTCGATGAAGTCGCACACGATGTTCGCCTCGCCCATGTCGAAGACCACGAGGTAACGTCCACCGGGATATTTGGTCACCTGGCTCGCCGTCGCCTTGGTCTCTTCGTGACGATGCTTCCCATGGATGACCGCGGTGAATCCGTCGCGCGCGTAGCTCTCGACCCGTTTCCACACGTTGAGGACCGAGCCACACGTGGTGTCCACCATCACGCAGCCGATGGCGCGGAGCTCTTCGAAGTCGCCTCGCGTCACGCCGAACGCAGGCATGATCACCACATCGTCCGCCGTGATCCCCGAAAAGTCGAAGCTCCCCTCCTCGTCGTGCATCAGGAAGTGGATCCCCATGTCGCGGAGCTTCTGATTGACGTGTGGATTGTGGATGATCTCGCCAACCAGAAACAGACGTCGATCGGGGAATTTCGCTCGGGTTTCGTAGGCGTAATCCACCGCGCGGTCCACGCCGTAACAGAACCCGAACTCGCGCGCGAGCCGGAAGGTGAGCGGCCCTACGCTGAGGCGATGCCCTCCCCGGCGCAGCGCTTCCACGACGGTGCTGTGGTAGTCGACGGCGAGCTGAGTCTCGATCTCGGCTTTGAGCCCGAATCCCCGCCTGTAATAGGTGCTGTCCATGGGTCTAATCTACACCCCGGCCGGAGTCCGGCGACGCGGGCTTCGCGACGCACCTGCGGCCCCCGGGCCGCACCGTCAGGCCTCCGAACGAGCCGCTGAGCGTGAGGCGGGACCCGTCGGTCACCGACCGTGCGCGGGCCGTGAAGGTCCCCGCATAAGCTCCCGGACGATCCTCACGAACCACGACCTCGCCGCTATCGCCCTGGAACCCGCGAATGGACGTCTCGGCGAACCAGCGGATGGCAACCGCGGCGGCCGGCGGAACGCTGTCCGCGCGATCCGGTGGTACGACGGGATATCGCCCCGCGCCGAACTCCTTCACCGGATAGAGCACGATGGCGATCCCGGTATCGCCGCGCAGAGACTGGATCTGCACCAGCCGGAGCGAGTCGCACCACTCGGCCGTCGCGGGGCCTCTCACCCTGGCGCTGTCACCCTTCACCACTGTCCAGAGGGCTTCGAGGACCGAGCCCTCGCTTTTCGTATCGGGAGGCTTCCCACAGCCGGTCGCAAGCGACGCGGCCCCCGCGCTCAGCACGACGGCGGACGTCACCGCTCTCCACCGACTCACCGAGCCGCCTGCACCACGATGTCGAATCGCACCTTGCCTCCGATGTCGGGTGAGACGGGGTAGCTGAGATCGAACCGGAGCACGCCATTGAAGACTGAAAGGCCGGCGCCGGCGCCAACCAGTGCCTGGCTGGAGAAGAGATCCTCCGCGCGAGCGGCCTGTCCCGCGTCCGCGAAGATGACGGGGCGAAGGCGGCCCCGGAACGGCGCCACGTCGAGCCGCGCGGCCCAGAAAGCCGGTCCGCGCAGTGTGGCATAGTCGAATCCCCGTACCGTCGAGACACCGCCGAGGCGGAAGAGGGATTGGGGCAGCGTCGGCGTGCTGGCGATGCCCGCTTTCAGCTCGAGCGTAGCACCTCCCTTGTTCCCGACGTCTTGACGCACCTGTCCGTAGACCCGTCCCACCGTGTGGCCCTCACCCGCGAGGAGATCCAGCGTCATTCTCCACCGCCGTCGTCCGTAGCCGTCGAGCCGGGCCCAGACGCCACCGTAGGTTCCCTCCGCCACCGGTGGATTCGGCGGGAACACGCCCGATCCTCCGAGAAAATCGTTGACCGATGACTTGGCCTCTCGACCCATGCTCGCCTCGCGCTCCACCCGCACGCCCGCATCGAGATCGAGTCCCGTGGCCAGCGAGGTCTCGTATCCGCCCGACCCGCCGTGCACCAGCGAGTAGTCTCCATTGTCGTGGCCGGCGAAGAGGGCGTTGAGGGTGTTCCCGATGCCGTGCCCCGGGGCGAAAGGGTCGAGGTCCCCGACCTCACGGTAGCCGCTGAGCGCGAGCCGGCCCCCGGGCGCATCGCGGAGGATGGAGAGTCGGCCGGTCACCCGATCATCGCTGAGCCCGTACCGCACGGTGCCGTGAAGCATCGTGAAGTCGACCCCGGGGACACGGACCCGGTATCCCAATCCGACCGAGAGGCCCTGGACTCGATCGTATCGCAGCACGTCGCTCAGTCGCTCGTAGGCCACACCTCTTCCCGGGCGATCGGTCAGCGAATCGGGAAGCCGCTCGGCGAGCGAAGCGAGCTCCACCTCGGTCGCGCGCACCCGCCGAGCCTCCTCGGGATCCACCGAAAGGGTGAGGCTGTCGGGCCATTCGGCGTACCGGTCGAGCTCGGCATCGCTCGGGCGATGAAGCTCGTATCGGCCGCCGGCCCAGAATCCCGCATAGTCCCACGCGCGGAGGCTGTCGTCACGCTCGCGCCCACGCCGCGCCGCACGCAGTGAATCCCGCCGGGCACGCTCGAGCCGCCGAGCCGCTTCCGGATCCTGCTCGGGCACGGGCAGCTCGAAGGCGATGGGCCGGCCCGTGTTGATCTCGTAATCCTCGAAGGAGGTCGTCGCCTGAAAGGGAATGACGATGTCGCTCAGGATGGGAATCCGCACCCGGCCGGAGATCACCTGGCGGTTGGGCATCCAGAACCGTCCGTCCTGCAGACCGTATTCCAGGTCCGCGTCGATACTGACGACCTGATTGCCGAGCGCGTTGAGGCGCCGCGCACGAGCCGAGTCGAGCTTCTCCTCGCCGCCGTGAGGCCGCACGAAGAGGCCGGTGCCCACGTATCGAAAGGTGAGGCGAACCACCTGCGCGCTCGCCGAATCGATCCACATCTCGCCGGCGATGAGCGCGGGACCCGTGCGGCGCGGGATGACTTGGACACGCAGGAGTCGAAGTGTGCCGCCGCGGGCGGGCGTGACGGACAAGTCGCCCGTCGTCGCGTAGCGATACCAATCGGGCCCCGTGACGGCGAGCGGATGGAGGGCTCCGGTCGCGGGAAAATCGTTGCTGAAGATTCGCACCGAGTCGTCGACGCCCCGTGGAACGAACCACGGTCGGTCCCACACGCTCGACAGCCGCAGGTCCCCGGATCGCGAAGCCGTCCGGCGACCGAGAACGTCCACTCTCAGGTCATTCGGCTGCTGCCACTGGATATCGGCGATCTGCTCCTCGAGGGCCCACGGCGGCACCTGGGCCCATCGGCGCCGTCCGATCCCTGCTGAGAGGCGGTACCGGATACGGCTCCGGTAGTCCGACACCAGGGAATCCCCGGTGCGCCGGGCCACCATGGCACGCTCGATCAGCCGCTGGACGGCGGGAGTCGAGAAGGGTGAAGTGGTATCGGGTTGGGGTGACTGGAGAAGGGCGGCGGACAGAGACAGGATCAGGAGGTTTGCGCCCATTTGCTCCGGCCGTCTCGATGGAGCCCATACGCCTTGAGACGACGCCAGAGTGTGGTCCGGCTGATGCCGAGATGCTTGGCCGTCTCCGCGAGCTTCCAGTTATTCGCGTCAAGCGTCTTGACGATAGCCTCTTTTTCCCGGGCCGCCAACGTGGTGGGGCCCTCGACGCCGGGAATGAACATGGCTTCGCCGAGCTCGATGGCGCCTACGCGGAGCGGACGCAACCGGCCCCCGAGGGCCGCCAGACGGGGCTGGAGATCGGGGGCACCCTCGGAGAGATCGATACCTTCGAGTGCCTCACGCGCCTGCTGGTTGGCGTACAGCAGTCGGCCTGCGACATCAAAAACTATCACGCCCTCGCTGAACCCATCGAGGAGTGCCTTGGCCAACGGGGAGAACACCGACGGCAGCGAGCTGAGCGGGAGCGTCTCGGGCATGGCAGAAGTACGCGGTCAAAGGACTCGTGGTTTCAGAGGTGGACGTGCCGGGCCGCTTCGAAACGGGACACCTAAGTCACGGTGAGGCAATCCACTTCTCTTCAAGACGCCCACCGCCCCCCGGGGTGCACAATGGAGCGTTCCCGCCTTTATCGCCGGCGGCCCGGCCGGCGTGGGTGACCAGGCCGCCGGGATCGCCGACCCCCGCCGGACCGGTCATCGTCCACCGGACGGTGGCCCTTGGGCGACCGGCGGAGCATGGCTTGCAGCTGGGGGACCGAGTCAGCCAGCAGCGGTGGGTGCCTCCCGCGCTGGACGGCAAAGTAGAGAGGTCGATCGAGCACTGGTAACTCGTCCGACCGCAGGCGCTTGGCCTGGCCCTCGCGCAGGCGTACCCTGGCGATCCCTTCGCCGTCAACGACTTCGTAGTCGAGGGGTGCGGCGTCCCCACGGATACGCAGCATCCCGGGAAGAGCATCGAGTCGCTCACGTGTTCCGGCATCCACCAATGCGGCGGGATCGAGCGTCACCGGAACGTGGAGCCACCGGTCCCACGAGTCGACCGTGTCGAGCTGCGCCCGGATTCGTACGCGCAGCGCGTCGGGCGAGATGTCCCGCAGGCTTCCACCCGACCGACGCCACAACTCGTCCAGTGTCTCGAGTGCCCGGCGAACGCGGCCCTGGTCTGGATGGCTGGTTTCGCCCTCGATCAGAGCCTGGGCAAGCACGTCTCGCGCGGCTGGGCGGACCTCCTCAGGAATCGGGCCGCGAATCGGCTCCATCTCGGTATCGAGCTCGAAGCCGAAGTACGAGCGCCGGCGCTCGATCGCGAGACCTTGGTGCTTCCGAGGTCCGCTCAGCACGACCTTCGGCGCGCCAAGGACGGCGTATTGCTGAACCAGATCGTAGGACAGGGTGGTGCCCTCGATTCCCGCGCGAGGCACCCCGAACCGATCGGCGAAGAACCGAAGGTTTCCGGCCACGGCTCCCCAACTGCCGGCGACGGAGGTCTTCGACACCCGGGCCTCCTGTCCATCGGCCGTATGCTCGTCGATGACGAGGTCGAACGGCATGATGCGGCCGAGCAGGTCGGCCCATTCTCTCCGAAGTTCCTTCCCGGCGTATGGCAACGTTTTCGGCAGCGGCAGCTCGATGGACCGATACGCCGACGCGACCCCGAGTGCCGCATCCTCGATCGCCTTCATCAGCACGCCTCGCCGTTCGGCCCATTCCGAGAGTCCATCCTCGAAGAGGTGGCGAGGGAGCCCGTACACCTCCCCCAGATATCCGTGCTGGTTCACCGCCTCGGCGTAGAGGTTGTACGCCGTGAGGTGATCGCTCCCGTTCACGACCACCCCGTGCAGGTCACGCTCCTCGCGGGTCATCCGATGGAGGGAGTCTATGTTGGCGCAGACAGCCGCGATCGGAATCAGGGATTCGGATGCGTGGACCAGCAGCTCTCCCCATGGCCGATCGACCGGGAGGGCCTCGACTTCACGCCCGTAGGTGGTGAGCCGGCCTTCTTCGACCAGGCCGCGTGTGGTGAGTAACTCGACCGCCCGGCGATATGCCGTCCGGTCGAGCGCGACCGGGAGGTCGAGGTCGCGAGCATCCACTCCCAGCGCGGCGCAGGTGATGGCCACCCGTTCGGCGTCGCCGGCCAGCTGAAACTCCGGCGGCGTGGGCCGCAGCTCGTCGAAGACCAGCTGGCGATCGCTGAGGATGACCACTTCGCCGGCCCGGACCCGGCCGTGCACCCGCCCGGCCATCTGGAGGATCTCGTTCGCGCCGAGGTAGAGGCGGTGGAGGACGTTGCGGCCGCGCTCGACGACGTTGCCGTACCGGGCGTCGTAGATGATCACGGTGTCGAGGCCACGCACGTTGAGCGCGGACTGGCCGGCGGCCGTCATCGCCAGCAGGAACGGCCGCTCGACCTCGCCTTCGAGAAACGGACGAATTACACGGATTGGCTCGCCTCCGTGATAGAACGCAGTCGTGAGCCGTTTCCACTGTTGTCCCAATCCCTCGGCAAGACGTTCGACCTCGGCGCGGGTGGGCACGAAGACCGCGACCCCGCGATGCTCCTTGATAACGTGGCGGATGTAGCGCTCGTTGAGAAACTCGTCCGGGGTCTGGGGGAGGACCTGGACCTTCGCTTTGAGTGCGGGATCGTAGGCGGTGGTCTCGAGAACGGACGCGCTCTCGAGATAGCGGGCGTAGAAGGAGGGATCGACCGTGGCGCTGAGCCAGATGAACCGGCAGCCGGCCCGCTTCCCGAGGGCGAGACAGAGCTCGAGCTCCGCGGACGTCTGATGGATCTCGTCCACAACGATGGTATCTCGGCCGGTGATCAGGTCGTCCTGAAACCAGCGCCGGGCGATTCCGGTCGTCACGATCACGACATTCCATCCGGGTGTTTCGGGCGTGGCCTCCCGCTCGCGGTTCACGACGCCTACCAGCAGTGGAACCCCGAGAATCGATTCCGCGATCGGCCGGATGCCGAGGGTCTTTCCAGTACCGGTCCCCGCCACGATGCCGAAGCCTTGCCCAGAGGAGGCGAGGGCACGCACTTCCTCGCCGTGCTCGCGCTCGAGCAGGGTATCGAGACGCAGCCCGAGCGCAAGCTCGATTGTCTCACAGGCTGCCCGGGTCGGCGCGATAACGATGATGCGACCGGTCGGGTGCGGTGCGTGGCGATAGGCGTCAGGATCGAGGGGGAGGTGGTGGTCGCGATGCGGGTGCATGAAGGAAGATAGGCTGGAAACAAATATCCCCGCCGGAGCGGGGATATCTGGTCCTGAAGCGGGGCCTGGATCTGGGAGATCGGGCGCCGGGATGGCGCATGGACAGACCGATCGCTCCAGGGATCTTTGGGTTCGTCAGCGGTAGTCGCGATCGTGGTCGCAGTCCTCGTAGTAGCGCCCATCACGCTCGTACACCACGATCTCCCGGACACGCGGGCCCGCGATCCACCGGTCGTAGTACCGCCCAGCCACATAGAACAACGTCACCGGCCGATATCCGTGCCGCCCCCAATAGTTCCGGTGGCGGTGCGCCCGGACGCGCTCGACGACGATCACCCTCGGCGCGTGGCGCTCGACTACGACGACGCGGCGCGCGTCGGGATGCCGGTATTCGGGACGCCGGTAGGTCGAGTAGCCGTGGTCGACGATGACATGACCCGCGATGGGGCCACCACGAACGTAGACATTTGCCGCAACCTGCTGCGCGGACAGTGACGCAGTGAATACGAGACCGGAGAGCAGCGAGCCCGCAAAGACGTTGACGTTCATGATGGCCTCTGGGTACGGGTGGAGGACGACCGGCCAAGAGGCGAAGGTCATGCCATTTTGTAAGTTGTTGAAACTATTGGGGTAACAAGAAAGCATCGCCCGGCCGTCGTCCTCAGGACCAGACGCGTCTGACCCCAAATCGACGAACGTGAGCCTCCGGGTTCTGGGCCGAGTCGGGACCCGATCGCGGCGCTTTCCACGCCGCGCCGGAAGCGACTCAACTTAGTGAGCGAACGCTCCTTGACACCCCCGAAAGTGCCGTCCATACTAGTGGCCTCTACGCACGACCTGCGCGTCGCCTTGGTTGCCTTGACAGAGCTACCCGCTCTTTTTGCGGGACTGCGTGGCCCCTCTCCCCCACGTCGCTCCACTGCCGGCTCACTCATCGCCTCGTCGAGCTGCGTATGTTCCGACAAATTCTCTCGATGTTCACCAAATCGCACACGGAGGCAGGTATGGCCGCGGATTTCTTCATCGGTGAATCGCTGGTCGGCGATGGCAACGAAATCGCTCACATTGACCTGATCATCGGGTCGAAGTCCGGGCCGACCGGCGCAGCCTTCACTCACGCGCTCTCCAACAACAAAGACGGCTTCTCGACCCTGCTCGCGGTCGTCACCCCGAACCTTCCCTGCAAGCCCGACACGCTGCTCTTCAACAAGGTCACCATCAAGGGCGCGAAGCAGGCGGTGCAGATGTTCGGTCCGGCTCAGGCTGCCGTTGCCCGCGCGGTCATGGATTCGGTGAGCGAAGGCGTCATCAACAAGGCGCAGGCCAATGATCTGTGCATCCTCGTCGGCGTGTTCATTCACTGGCAGGCCGAGGACGACAAGAAGATCTATCAGTTCAACTACCAGGCTGTGAAGGAATCGATCGCGCGCGCGCTCCAGGGCAAGCCGAGCGTGGACGAAGTGCTCGCCAAGTACAAGGCCGCGCGTCATCCGTTCGCCAGCGGCGCAGAAGGCTGATCGTACAGTCCCGCCGTAACTTTGTACCGCGAGGGGCGACCCGCACGGGGCGCCCCTCGCTTTTTCGGTACACGTGAATCCAGGAGAAGGCCCCCGCAATGCGTAAGCTCCTGCTTCAGCTCGACAGCTCCCGCCTGGCCAGTGTGTTCGATCAGGTCGTGGCCTACGATGCCGGCGCCGATGTCATCATGAGCTACGGCGGCGTGACGGAGACTGACGTCCGCGATCTGATCCACGGCTGCATCTTCACCCGCGGCGTCAAGGATCTTCACAACACCGCGGTCTGGATCGGCGGCAACAACATGTCGGCCGGCGAGCAGCTTCTCGCGATGGCCCAGGATGCGCTGTTCGAGCCGTTTAAGGTCTCCATCATGCTCGATTCGAACGGGTCGAATACGACCGCCGTCGCCGCGGTGGTGAAGATCGAGCAGGCCCTTGGCGACCTGAAAGGGAAAAAGGTCGTCATCCTCGCCGGCACCGGACCGGTGGGACAGCGCGCGGCTGGGCTGCTCGCCAATGATGGCGCCCGTGTCACCATCACGTCGCGCAAGCCCGAGCAGGGCGAAAAGGCCCGGCAATTCATCAGCGCACGCTTCAACGTTCAGGTCGAATCGACCACCATGTCGGATCCAACCCAGTGTGCCAAGGTGCTCGAGGGAGCGGACGTGCTGCTCAACTCGGGCCCCGCCGGCGTTCTGATGGCCCCCCGCGCCGCGTGGACCGCGCAGAAGTCGATCAAGATCGTCGTGGACCTAAATGCCGTCCCGCCCCTCGGCATCGAAAGCGTCGAGGTCAACGATGCGGGCGAGAAGCGAAACGGCGTGATCGCCTTCGGCGCGTTCGGGATCGGCAACTTCAAGACCAAGCTGCACAAGGCGTGCGTCGCCAGACTCTTTACTCGGAACGACCTCGTCATGGACGCCGAGGCGATTGCCGGAGTGGCGCGGGAGCTGGTGCGGCAGAAGACCAGCTGACCGCCGATGCCGCGGGTCGTGGGGATCGATCCGGGTACCGTGAGTCTCGATCTCTGCGGTCTCGACGACGGCCGGGTCTTCCTCGATGCCAGCCAGCCGACAGCCGAAGCCATCGCGGATGCCCAAGGCCTCCTCGCGATGATCCTCGGCTCGGGGCCGGTCGATCTGGTCGTGGGACCGTCGGGCTATGGTATGCCGGTGACACCTGCCGTCAGCGTCACCGACGCGGACCTGCAGGTGGCCTTCCTCTCCCGGCGAGGCGACGCCGGCGGAATCGTGGGGATCGGGCGGCTGGCCCGACAACTGGGGCAGGCAGGGCTGCCGGTTGTCTTCATCCCCGGCGTCATCCTGCTGGACACAGTGCCGAAGCACCGCAAGCTCAATCGGGTCGACATGGGCACGGCCGACAAGGTGTCGGCGGCGGCGCTCGCCATACACGAGGAGTCACGGCGACTCGGTTGCGATTACGGTGAGGTCTCGCTGATTCTGCTGGAGCTGGGTGGGGCGTTCACGGCGGGGCTCGCGGTGCACCGGGGACAGGTCATGGACGGCGTTGGCGGCAGCGGGGGACCGATCGGGTGGCGCGCCGCCGGAGGCTGGGACGCCGAAGTGGCGTTTCTCGCCGGCGAAGTCTCAAAAGGATCGCTCTTCCAGGGTGGGGTCGAGACGGTTCTGGCCCGGCGACCTGCGGAACGTGACATGGCCATCGAAGCCTACACGGAGGGCGCGGCCCGGCTGGCTGTGCAGCTCCTTCGCTCGGCGCCCGATGCGAGCGAGATCCTGCTGTCGGGACGCCACGCCGACGAACCCGCGATCAAAGAGCGGATCGCAGAGCATCTCGCCGGCGTTGCTCGCGTCCGGCCGCTCGAGGGGTTCGCGGCGGTGGCCAAGCAAGGGGCGCAGGGTGCGGCCCTCATCGCCGACGGTCTCGCCGGAGGGACCCACCGCCCCCTGGTCGAGCATATGCGGCTCCGCGAGGCGAAGGGAACGGTGCTGGACTATCTGTACGTCGTTCCCCCGGAGACGGCGCGGGCACGGCTTGGGCTCGACCGATGACGATGCATGTGATCATCGCGGGGGTCACGACACGGGCGCTGGCCCAGTCTGCGGCGCGCGCAGGATGGCGAGTCACCGCGGTCGACGCCTTCGGAGATCAGGACCTCAGGGCCGTGGCCGAGGTCGTCGGTTCTCGAGCCGGAGGCCACGAGAGATTCTCCGCCACCGAGGCGGCGCGTGCCGCAAAGCAGATCGCTGCCAGCGCCGTGACATATACATCGAACTTCGAGAATTATCCTGTTGCTGTCGCGCTGCTCTCGAACGGGCGGCGACTGTTGGGGAACCCGCCATACGTGCTCGAGCAGATCAGAAACCCCATCACCCTGATGCGTGCTCTCAGACGGCGCGGATTCACCGTCCCCGACACCCGGGCGAGCGCACCCTCTCGGCCAGACGCCCGTCCGTGGCTCAGGAAGCCGCGACGCTCCGGGGGCGGCCACGGCACCGCACCGTGGCGCCGAGGCCGGGTTCCACGCTCGGCCTACCTCCAGGCGCGCGTCGAGGGAACGCCAGGATCCATCTCGTTCCTTGCGGACGGCCGCCGGGTCGTGCCGATCGGCATCTCGCGGCAGCTCGTCGGCGAGCGCGCCTTCGGGGGCAGCGGCTACCGATACTGCGGCAGCATCCTCTCCGGCGGACACGAGCCGCTCTTCGCCCGCGCCGCCGAAGTGACCGCCACGGCGAGAGCACTGGCCACGGCGGTGACCGAGGAATTCGGGCTGATTGGACTCAACGGGCTGGATTTCGTCGCCCACGACGGCATTCCCTACCCCATCGAAGTGAACCCGCGATACTCGGCGTCGATGGAGCTGGTCGAGCGGGTTTCGAGATCGAAGCTGTCGCTCTTCGAGCTTCACGCTCGAGCCTGCGAGGGCGCGCTTCCCGGCGGCATGAGGACTCGGCCGACCGTGGTGGGCAAAGCGATCGTCTTCGCGCAGCGCGATGTCGACGTCCTCCCTGTCGGCTGGTCCGGGATCGACATCGCAGACATCCCACGCCCCGGCGAGCGAATCGCCCGCGGCCGGCCGATCTGCACGGTGTTTGCTGAAGCCGACAGCGTCGCGAAGTGTCGGGCCGGCCTGGTTCGGGCGGCCGCCCTGGTCTACCGCGCCGTCGAAGCGCAGGCACGAGGGGTGGCATGACATCGCCACGAACCGTCGAGGCGGTGACCTGTCTCGGATGCGGGTGTGCGTGCGACGACGTCTCGGTCCAGTTGAGTGGCGAGCGCATCACCGATATCTCCCCTCCCTGCCCCGTGGCGCGCGCGTGGTTCGGAGATGGCTCAGTCTCCAACGCCATCATGCTGAATGGGAAGCCCGTCGAGTTCGATGAGGCGATCGCCGACGCGGCCGACGTGCTGGCTGGAGCGGCGGGACGCGCTCTGGTCTACCTCGGACCCGATTTGAGCACGCAGGCCCATCGAACAGCGGTGGCGATCGCCGACCTGTTGAGCGCGCGCGTGGACACGGCCACATCACCGCCCGCCGCCGCCGGACTGCTTGCGGCGCAGCGGCGCGGCCGCGCCGCCGCGACACTGGGTGAGATCCGCAACCGGGCGGACGTGATCCTCTTCTGGGGCGTGGACCCGCAAGACCGTTACCCCCGATTCATTTCCCGGTTCATCGATGCCGCCGGCACTCATGTTCCAACGGGCCGCGCCGGGAGGCGACTGGTCACGGTTTCGGTCGGCGCTGACCGAGGACCAGCGGGCGCCGATCTGGAGGTCACGCTCACACCCGGCGACGAAGTCACCGCCATCTCGGTCATGCGCGCAGTCGTGCTCGGCAACACGCTCGGGGAGCTACCGCCCGCGCTCGAGACCGCGGCCAAGGCGGCGCGGCTGCTGATGGAAGGCAAGTACGTCGTGATCGTGCATGAGGCCGAACCTGCCATGGAACCAGTCGATCCGGTCCGATCGGAAGGTCTGATCGCGCTCACCCAGGCCTTGAATGGCCCGACGCGAGCGGCCCTCATCTCGCTCCGCGCCGGCGGGAATCGGACCGGCGCGGAAGCGACGCTCACGTGGCAAACCGGATTCCCGATGGCAGTGGAGTTTTCGCAGGGCTTCCCTCGGTACGCTCCCGGACGACGCGCGATCGACCGCGCCGGTGAACTCGCCGCGGCGCTCGTGACGGGGTCTTTCAGCGGACTTTCCCCCGATGCGGTAGCGGCTTTGGCGAAAGTACCAAGCGTGGCGATCGGTCCGTCGGCGAGTCAGGCTCCGTTTCCGACGCGCGTGGCGATCGATACCGGCATCGCGGGAATTCACGAGGGCGGCATGGGGTACCGCATGGACGAGATTCCGCTCCCGCTCCGGCCGCCGCTGGCCGGTCCGCGATCGGCGGCCGAGACTCTGCAGGCATTGTTGTCGGCGCTCCAGACCCGCGGGGCCTCGCGATGAGCGCCCCGGTCCGGCTCCGGATCTCGGGCGGAATCGTGCACGACCCCGCCAACGGAGTGGACGGCGAGGTGCGGGACGTATGCCTCGAGAACGGCAAGATCGTGGAGACTCTGCCGGCAGGTGCGCCGTCCATCGATGCGCGAGGGATGGTGGTGATGCCCGGCGGTGTGGACATCCACGCCCACTTCGCCAGCTCGAGCTGCAACCATGCCCGGCGGCTCATTCCGGACGAGCACGCCGCCGATCCCGCTCCCGCCCCGGTGCTGACGGAGGGTGAGCTTCCAGCGCGCTCGGGCACTGGCGGTACTGTCCCCAGCACGTTCACGACCGGATACCGGTATGCCGGACTCGGCTACACGACGGCGTTCGACGCGGCGGTCGCGCCGCTCAGCGCTCGCCACTCGCACAACGAGCTCGACGATACACCGTGCGTAGACGGCGGCATCTACGTCCTCATGGGCAACGACGAGTATCTGCTCCGTCAGATCGAGTCGGGCGCGGCGGACCGCGCCGCGGACTATGCGGCGTGGCTGCTCCAGTCGACCGGCGCATACGCGATCAAGATCGTCAATCCGGGCGGGGTGGAAGCGTGGAAGGTCGGTCAGCGCAACGTATCCGGCATCGACGATCCGATCGGGGGCCGCAAGGTGACGCCCCGCGCGGTGCTCGAGACGCTCGCGGGCGCGGCGACCTCGCTCCGGCTCCCGCACCCGGTTCACATTCACTGCAACAACCTGGGCATTCCCGGCAATGTGGGAACCACCCTCGCGAGCAT
>DATBSO010000166.1:0-7558 GCA_036559745.1 Gemmatimonadales bacterium
CCTCCCGGCTGTACTTCCCGACCGGCACCGCCTCGGCGGCGATCACGATCTTGGTGCCCCGGCGCGCCAGGTCGCGCAGGTCCCGGATTCTCGCGGGGTTGGTTTTGGGGACGATGACGACGAGCCGATTCCTGACGAAGACCTGGGGATCCCCCGCGATCAGGTCGTGCTCCTGCGCGTAGCTCATCCATCGTTGATCGGCGGACGCAAAGACATCAGCCTCGGCGCCCTGCTCGAGCTGGAGCGCGAGCTGCTGCGATCCCGCAAAGTTGAACACGATGGAGAGGCCCGGAGTCCGAGCCTCGAGCTTCTTCCCGAGCTCCCGGAACGCCTCGGTGAGCGACGCGGCGGCAAAGACCGTGAGGACGCTCGAAGGGGAAGGCGTATGTGCGGGTGCCGCTCCTCCGAGACCGAGTCCGACCCCGGCGGTGGCGAGGAGCGCGGCGAGACCGGGAAGGCGTCGAGTCGAGATCATCGGGATCCTGGTGGCTGGGAGAGACAGGCCACATGACACTCTAAGTAACTCTATGATACTTGACGTGTCTCCAGTGGCAAGTCATGTTGGCTCTAACTACCCTCACGCCATGCGGACACCACCACAAACGGATCCCGCATGCGAACGCCTACCGCTACCGCCCATCGCGCTGTTCGGTCTCCTTCACGCCGGGTCTGCGCGGAGCCAGTATCCGGCCCCAGCCTCGACCACACCCAGTTCGCCATCGGTCAGGATCGGCGGATATCTCCAGGCCCGGGAGACCTATCGGGACGGCGTCGGGCTGACCGGGTCGATCCATCGCGCCCGCCTCACCGCGTCCGGGGGCATGGCGAAGAACGTGACGTGGCGGCTTCAGGGGGAATTTCGCACCGGGTCGGTCGGGAACGGGAAGGCCAGCGTTTCGCTGACCGATGCGCTATGAGGGCGACAGCACCCGGTACGGCGTGGAATCTCGCGCTCGAGTACATGGGGCAACGTCCAGGTCAAATACTGACGCCGGAGCGCCCGCTTTCAGGCTGGGCCACGCTCGTCTAACTTGGTGTCGTTCCGACGGGGTGTGGCGCAGTCCGGTAGCGCGCCTGCTTTGGGAGCAGGAGGTCCCGGGTTCGAATCCCGGCGCCCCGATTGTAAGAAGAGGAACCCCGCCGGTCTTCCTCTGACGGCGGGGCTCATGCCGCGCCCGTAGCTCAGGTGGATAGAGCAACAGCCTTCTAAGCTGTGGGTCGGAGGTTCGAATCCTCCCGGGCGCATTCCTCGTCGGACTGGTTCACCGCCTCCTCCCGAGGTTCGTTCCGGCATGACCGCCTCGTACCCGGTGCAGCGCGTCCCCTCCGAAAAATCCCGCGGCGTCGCGACCGCGCTGGCCGCCATCCTCGGACCCTTCGGCGCCCACCGCTTCTATCTCGGCAAGCCCGAATCCGGCGCACTCATGGCGGTCACCCTCGGCGGGCTCGGCGTCTGGTGGCTCTACGATCTCATCCTCGTGGCCAGCGGCTCATTCCGCGACAGCAACGGCCGGCTGGTGGTCCGATGGGACCCGGAGGAGGTCGACAGCAGCGGTCACCCCGATCAGCAGCACATCCTCGAGGAGCTCGACGCCCTCCGCGCGGAGATGGCCGAGCTTACCGAGAGAGTCGATTTCGCCGAACGGCTGCTGGCTCAACCTCGCGGCGACGAAACCGCCGCCCCGCGCCCGATCCGCCCAGCCTGAATGCGTTCTGTCATCGCGCTCGCCGGTCGGGTGTTGCCCCGGCGGGACGAGCTGCGCGCCATGCTCGACCTGGCGCTTCCGGTCGTCATCATCCAGGTCGGCATGATGAGCATGGGTGTGGTCGACACCATCATGGTCGGCCACGTGTCGGCCCAGAGCCTCGCGGCCGTCGCCTTGGGCAACCTCTACTTCTTCGTCCCCGCCGTCTTCGGCATGGGGACGCTCATGGTGCTCG
Organism: Gemmatimonadales bacterium; assembly: GCA_036559745.1. Classification (GTDB taxonomy): domain Bacteria; phylum Gemmatimonadota; class Gemmatimonadetes; order Gemmatimonadales; family GWC2-71-9; genus CAVVWJ01. The sequence goes on from DATBSO010000166.1 coordinate 1,942, forward strand.
ATCCGGTCGTCGCCCAGGCGGTCGGCGCCGGTGACGCGCCGTCCGTCGCGCGTGGCGTGCAGCGCGGAGTGATCCTGGCGTGCCTCCTCTCGGTGCCGTCCGCGATCCTGCTCGTCTCGGCCGCACCCATCCTCGCCGTGCTGCGCCAGCCGGCGGACGTCGTCCCGCTTGCCGCAGCGTACAGCGTGCGCATGGCTCCCGGCGTCCTGCCGTTCTTCCTGTTCATCGCTTTTCGCCAAAGCCTGCAAGCGATCGGACGTCCCCGTCCGATTGTCGTCATGATCGTGATCGCCAATCTGGCCAACATCCTGCTCAACTGGGTCCTCATATTCGGCCGATTCGGCCTGCCGGCCATGGGCGTGACGGGCTCCGCCTGGGCCACCACGATCAGTCGCTGGCTTCTCTGTCTCGGTTTGCCGGTGCTCGCCTGGCGGTCGCTGGCCCCGCATCTCTTGCCACTTCGGCCAGAGATCTGGCAGGCTGCGCCGCTCCGACGGATGCTGCGCCTTGGCACTCCGATCGGCGCGCAGTACCTCCTCGAGTTCGGGGCGTTTGCGCTGGTGGCGCTGATGATGGGGTGGTTGGGAACGCGGCAGATGGCGGGACATCAGGTGGCGATCAATCTCGCGTCCCTGACGTTCATGGTGCCATTAGGGGTGGCTGACGCCGCCTCGGTCCTCGTCGGCCGCGCGGTCGGGCGCGGCGATCCGAATGGCGCCCGGGGGTCGGCTCGTGCGGCCCTCGTGTGCGCTGCGGCGTTCATGTCCTGTACAGGCGCGATGTTCCTGACGCTGCCCGAGCCCCTGGCCCGCCTCTATACCACCGACGCCGATGTCATCGCGGTGGCCTCCGCGTTGATACCGATCGCGGGCGTGTTCCAGGTGTTCGATGGTCTACAGACCGTTGCCGGCGGCATACTCCGCGGCCTTGGACACACCCGCGCGCCGATGGTGGTGAATCTTCTTGGCTATTGGATGCTGGGGCTTCCGGTGAGCGCCTATCTCGGGTTCGTTCTCCGAGTCGGACCTGCCGGACTCTGGTGGGGACTGGTGCTCGGGCTCGGCGTGGTGGCGACGTTCCTGCTCGTTCGAGTGAGGGTGGGACTGGCCCGCCAGCAGACCAGGGTGCTGATCGATCTGCCGGCGGGCCTCCCCGACTAGTACTACTTCCGTCCGAACGCCTGCTCCAGCGACCGGATGTGGTTGTGGGCATCCTGGATCTGCATGAACTGCCGCTCCACGAGCGCCTGAATGTTGGCCGGCAGACCCTTCTGCAGCGCGTCCCGGTAGTTCTTCACCGCGACGTCTTCGCCGCGCTCCGCTTCACTGACGATCGCCCCTTCGTCCTTGCCCGTCACCGCTGCCTTGAGGTTGATCCAGCCTCGATGCAGAGCGGCGGACACGTGTCCGTGCTCGGCAGGCTTTTCACCGAGCCGCAACAGCTCGGCCTCCAGCTCCCCGGCAAACTCGCTCCGCTGGCTGCTGAGACTGAGGAAGAGTCGCTTCAGCTCGACCTCCTCCACCGCCTCCGAGGAGGTACGAAAGCCTTCCTCGCCGTCACGCAAGGTCTCGACGAGGTCATTGAGGATGCTCGCCACGTCACCCTTGTCGGCCGTGGTGGTATTTCGCTTGGTCATGCGGGATCTCCTTCGACTGCATGAGGATTGATGACGGCCTCGGCCAGCTCCGTCAGAGTCATGTCGGTGGTCTCTTCTTCGTCCAGCGTCTTGCCGAGCAGGGCATGCGCCGTGTCGTATCCGAGCATTTCTGCATAGGTGCAGAGACAGCCGTAGCTCGCGATCTCGTAGTGCTCTACTCGTTGTGCGGCAGCGATGAGCGCGGCATCCAGCACCTCGGGCTCCGCGTCCTCCTTCGTGATCTTCTCCCCTTCCTTCAGGAGCCCGGCCATCCCGTCACACGGGGTACCAATCGCGGGCAGACCGAGTAGCGTGAACACTCGCTCGAGACGGCGGATGTGCAGGTGGGTCTGCTTCAGGTGCGCTTCGAAGGCCCGCTTCAGCTCCGGGTGCGAGGCGGCCTGCGCCATCTTCGGAAGAGCCTTGAGGATCTGGCTTTCGGCATGGTAGGTATCCTGCAACTCGTGGACGAACAGCTCGTCCAACGACGTTAGCTTCGGCATCACGACTCCTTGCAGTTTGTCCTCTCAGGGATCTGCCTCCAGCACGAACGCCAACCTAGTGACCTGAGGAGGCGCCACTCAGTGTTCTGCGTCACCAGACTGGCCCCGGCTTTCGGCGCGAAGTAGCATCCAGCGATGCAAACCACGCTGGCCGCACTCGCAGTCGTCGCCGTCGGGTACATCCTCGCCTATCTCCTGTTCGACCGGCTTCGCGCTCGGTACGGATATGTCGGGGGCGCCGAGTACGTGCTGATCGGTTGCATCCTCGGTCCGCGAGTCACCGGGCTGCTTGGGGCGGGTCAGGTGCAGGACCTCACGCCGATCGTGAGTCTCGCGCTCGGCTGGCTCGGCATGGAGCTCGGCACGTATTTCCGTATACCCACGTTGGCGCTTCTGCCTCCGGTGCACCTGCAGATCGCATTCGCCGAGGCGGTGTCCACCTTCGGCGTCGCCTTCGGCGCAATGCTCGCGATCTTTCATTTTCTCGCCGGACACCCATGGCCGGATGCCGCCGCGCAGGCAGTCACTTTGGCGGCGGTGGCGACCCTTTGCTCACCGGCGGCCGTGGATGCCTTCGTTGACCGGGCAAAGACACGAGACCGGATCCTTCCGGTGCTCCGGCTGACAGCGCGGATCGATGCCCTGGTGGCGGTGATCGCGTTCGGGTTGGTGCTCGCGGTGTACCACCAGGGGGAGGTCGCACCCGAAGTGCGGCCGCCGACGGCGACCGAGTGGGCAGTCATCAATGTCGCGGTGGGCGTCGCCAGTGGAATTCTGTTCCATCTCTTCCTCGGTCCGGTCAGTCACCTCGATGAGGTGGAAGGGAACAGCCGGCTCTTCGTTGCGCTCGCGGGCGCGATCGTCGTGGCGAGTGGCGCGAGTTATTACCTCAACCTCTCTCCCATCTACACCAACCTTGTGCTCGGGTTCATCCTCGCCAACAGCGGCGCCGCGCATCGCGACGTCACCCGGATGCTCCATGCCACCGAGCGCCCGGTGTATCTCGCGCTCCTGCTGTTTGCCGGAGCAGCCTGGAGTCCGGGGACCGCCGAACTGCTCTTCGTCGCTCCCGCGTTCGTGCTGGTGCGCCTCGCGGCCCGCTGGGTGGGAGGACGCGTCGCCGGTGAGTATGTCGCGCCGCCGGCGCTGCGAACCGGCGGGTTTGCCCGCGGGCTCCTTTCGCAGGGTGGCCTGGCCGTGGCGATCGCGCTCAACTATTCCCAGGTCCGCCCTGACCTCAACCCGCGGCTGATTCTCACGGCCACGCTGCTATCGGTCCTGCTCTTCGAGATGGTGGCGAATGGTGAAGCCGCGGCGTTCCTCGCGATGCTGAGCGGCAAGACCGATCGCCCCACAGGCGAGCTCGAGTCGCCCGAGCCCGCGTCATGATCCGCCGAGTCGTCGTGCTCGCCTTGCTCGTGGGCGGGGCGTTGCTGCTCGAGCCCCTCCGGGCCCCCACCGAGGGCGTCATCGCGCCGCGGTCGCTCTTTCTCTTCGGCATCCTGCTGCTCACCGCGGACACCTTCGGGGCCGTGGCGCACGATCTTAGGCTTCCCCGTCTCCTCGGGTATCTCGTCGCCGGACTCGCGCTCGGGCCGTCCCTGTCCCGCATCGTCCCCGCCGGCGTGCTGGAGGATCTGTCGATGATGAAGCGACTCGCTGTCGGCCTGATCGGGCTGCTGGCGGGTGCGGAGCTTCGACTCGCCGATCTCAAGGCGCGCCATCGGACGATCCTGTACATCCTCCTGCTCCAAGGCTCGGCCGTGCTGCTCTCGCTCTGGGGCTTCACGCTGCTCTCGAGACAGTGGATGCCATTTCTCGGCGGACTTTCAGCAGGTCCGCTCGTGTTCGTTGCGCTGCTGTTCGCCGCGACGCTCACCGTCAACTCGCCCATGGTGACGCTTGCCTTGCTCACCGAGACCAAGGCTCGTGGGCCGCTTGCAAAGACGACGCTCGGCGTGGTCCTCGTCGCCGATGTGGCAGTGATCCTCCTCTTTACGGCGGCGTTCAGTCTCGCACAGGCGAGCCTGGGCGGCGCCACCGCCGGGGCGGGCGTCATTCTGTGGCGATTGCTCCGAGAGGTGTTGGGTTCCATCCTGGCGGGGGCGCTGGTGGGTGGGGTGCTGAGCTTGTACCTGCGGTTTGTCAAACGGGAGCTCGTGGTCTTTGCGGTCGTGGTCGTCTTCGCGACCGCGGCCGCTGCGCAGGCGCTCGGTTTCGAGCTGCTCTTGAGTCTCCTCGTGGCGGGATTTCTGGTGGAGAACGTGGCGCCGGTGCGGGCGGAGCCGCTGGTCGAGACGCTCCATCAGACCGCGGTGCCGGTGTTCGTGATCTTCTTTGCCATGGCTGGGGCCGAGCTGCACGTCCAGGAGTTCGCGGCTGTCTGGCCGCTGGTACTCGCCGTGGCCCTGGTGCGGATCGCTGCGATCTTCTTCGGCGCGCGGGCTGGGGCTCGGCTCGGCGGGGCGGAGCCCGCGGTGGCCCGGGACGCGTGGATGGGGCTCGTCTCCCAGGCTGGTGTGGCACTTGGTCTTGCGACCATCGTCGCCGATCGTCTTCCCGTGGTCGGGTTGGCGATGCAGACCCTGACGGTGGGGGTGATCGCTTTCAACGAGTCGGTGGGGTCGATTCTGTTCCGGCGGGGCCTCGATCGGGCAGGCGAGATCGTGGTTCGATAGGCACTTGCGGCCTCGAAACGTGCTAGTTACAATAGCGGTCCCCCGGAATTGCCCGACGAATTCCTCTCCTGACGTGCTCCCCGGTGTAGACTGGCGGATCGGTTCTTGGGTCTAGGAATTTCGGGCGTCCGGCGACCATCTCCGGATGGACGGAATCGCTTCTGGAATCTTGAGTTGCAGGGGTTGACCCCAACTCAAATGCAGGTTAAGTTGTGGGGCTCCCATATAACCGGGAGCAGCAAACGCTCTTTGACAAGTGAAGTGAGCTGGAGTGATGGAGTGCGGACCCTCTAACCCGAGCGGACACAGAGGCCGTTGGGGTAGGGTTTAACTCTGATTTATGTGATTCGGACGACAGGCAAAACCAAGTCGTTCGCTTCGAGCTGTTCAAACACTCATTGGAGAGTTTGATCCTGGCTCAGGACGAACGCTGGCGGCGTGCCTAACACATGCAAGTCGAACGGGATCGGGGGCAACTCCGGTTCAGTGGCGGACGGGTGCGTAACACGTGAGGAACATGACGTTCGGCGGGGGATAGCCGGCCCAACGGCCGGGTAATACCGCGTACGACCCACTGGAGACATCTCCTATGGGTGAAAGCAGCAATGCACCGAACGAGTGCCTCGCGGCCTATCAGCTAGTTGGTGGGGTAACGGCCTACCAAGGCGACGACGGGTAGCTGGTCTGAGAGGATGGCCAGCCACATTGGGACTGAGACACGGCCCAGACTCCTACGGGAGGCAGCAGTGGGGAATATTGCGCAATGGGCGAAAGCCTGACGCAGCGACGCCGCGTGTGGG
>DATBSO010000167.1:0-43700 GCA_036559745.1 Gemmatimonadales bacterium
GAGTCAGATCACTGTCTAAAAGACTGCCGAAGATCCTGCCTCGAAATCATTGCGGGTCACGGTCCCAGTTGACCGGGTCCAGCAGGCCGAGGCGAAGGCGGTCAAGTATTACTCGCAGAGGGCCCGGCTGCCCGGTTTCCGCCAGGGAAAGGCCCCCGAGGCAGTGGTCCGCAAGCGATTCGGCGATGCCATCCGCCAATCCGTCCTCGAAGAGGTCATCCGGGAGAGCTGGGAGACGGCAAAGACCAGCGAATCGCTCAAGCCGATCACCGATCCGTCCATCAGCAACCTGAAATTCGAAGTCGGCAGCCCGATCGAGTTCGATCTCCTGGTCCAGGTCCGCCCCGAGATCGTTCTCCAGCGCACGGGCGGATTCAAGGTGACGAGGACGGTGGCCGGCGTGTCGGACGAGGCCGTGGACGAGCAACTCGCGCGCCTGCGGGAACAGAAGGCGGCATGGATTCCGGTCGAGGGGGCCCGCCCTTCACCTGGTCAGATGGTGCGGGTCGATGTCGCCCCGATCGAGGACGAAAAGATCGGCGAGTCCCAGCCGTACGACCTGGTGCTCGGCCAGAACCAGGCCATTCCCGATCTCGAGGAGCGGATCATGACGCTCCTCCCGGGAGAGAGCGCCGACTCGGAGGTGAAGTTTCCCGATGATCATCCCGACGAATCACGGCGGGGTCAGGCCAGGAACGTCCGGGTCACCCTGCACGACGTGAAGCGCCAGGAGTTGCCCACGCTGGACGATGCCTTCGCGCGCGAGGTGGGGGATTTCGACGGAGTCGACGCCTTGCGGGCCGCGGTCCGGCACGACCTCGAGCTCGAGGCCTCGCGCGAGGCCGACGCCCAGGTACGCCAGGCGATCCTCAACCAGATCATCGAAGCCAACGGCGTGCCGGCGCCTGAATCGCTGGTGCACCGACTGATGCACAGCTACGCCGAGATCTACCGCATTCCCCCAGAGCAGATGGAACAGTTCGAGCAGCAGTTTCACCCGGTTGCCGAGGCGCAGGTGCGGCGCGATCTCGTTCTCGACGCGGTCGTGGAGGCCAACAGCCTGCGGGCCACCGAATCCGAGATCGACGAGCGCATCGGAAAGATGGCCGAGGCGCGCGGCGTCTCCGCCGCCGAGCTCTACGGGTCGCTGCAGAAGGCCAACCGCCTGCCCGAGCTGGAGCGCTCGATCACCGAGGAAAAGGCGTTCGCCCACCTGCTCCAGCAGTCCACAGTCGACGAGGCTAGCTCCTGACGATGGCCACTCTTTATCCGCCGTACATCATCGAGCGCTCCAGCCGGGGCGAGCGGACCTACGACATCTTCTCCCGCCTGCTCATGGACCGGATCGTGTTCATGGGCGCGCCGATCAACGACGACGTCGCGAACATCATCATCGCGCAACTGCTCTTCCTCGAAGCCGACAACCCCGACAAGGACATCTACCTCTACATCAATTCGCCGGGCGGCGTGGTGTCGGCGGGAATGGCCATCTACGATACGATGCAACATCTCCGGGCCCCGGTGAACACCATCTGCATGGGCATGGCTGCGTCGATGGGCTCGTTCCTCCTGGCGGCCGGCACCAAGGGCAAGCGCAGCGCCCTCCCTCACTCGCGCATCATGATTCACCAGCCCTCGGGCGGCGCCCAGGGAACGGCGTCGGACATCGAGATTCAGGCGCGGGAAATCCTCTATCTGCGCTCCAAAATGAACGCGCTGTACGCGCAGCATACCGGCCAGCCGCTCGAGACCATCGAGCGTGACATGGACCGGGATCGGTTCATGAGCGCCGAGGAGGCGCGGGCGTACGGACTGATCGATAGCGTCTTCTCGCCCCGGGCGGCGATCGTGCCCCCGACGGACGGGAAGAAGGAGACTTGACGCCCGGGGCGCCGGGACCCAGTTTTCCGGCAACCCCCTTACCCCATCGCGACGTGGTTCCATGTCCAACGACAAGCACCTCCGCTGCTCGTTTTGCGGCAAATCCAAGGACTCCGTCCGGAAATTCATCTCCGGGCCCTCGGTCTACATTTGCAACGAGTGCATCACGCTCTGCAATGAGATCCTGGCGGAGGACGAGGAGCGCGACGTTGCGGACAGCATCACCCAGGTTCCCACGCCCGCGGAGATCAAGGACGTCCTCGATCAGTACGTGATCGGCCAGGAGCGCGCCAAGCGAACCCTGGCCGTCGCCGTCTACAACCATTACAAGCGCATCAACGCCTCCAACGGCCGGGACACCGACGTCGAGCTCGACAAATCCAACATCCTGCTCCTCGGTCCCACCGGCGTCGGCAAGACCCTCCTGGCGCAAACTTTGGCACGCATCCTGGACGTCCCCTTCACCATCGCCGACGCCACCACGCTGACCGAAGCGGGGTATGTGGGCGAGGACGTGGAGAACATTCTGGTGCGGCTGCTGCAGGCCGGGGAATTCAACGTCGCGGAATGCGAGCGGGGAATCGTCTACATCGACGAGATCGACAAGATCGCGCGGAAGTCCGAGAACCCCAGCATCACTCGCGATGTGTCGGGTGAGGGCGTGCAGCAGGCCCTGCTCAAGATTCTCGAGGGCACCATCGCCTCGGTGCCGCCGCAAGGCGGCCGGAAGCACCCGCAGCAGGAATACATTCAGATCAACACCAAGGACATCCTGTTCGTCTGCGGCGGGGCGTTCGACGGGCTAGAGAAGATCATCGAGGCGCGGACGGGCCGCCAGCAGATCGGATTCAGCGCCACCGCCAAGGCCCAGGCCGTGGCGATTGACAACCAGAACCCGTACGCCGAGGTCGAGCCGGACGATCTCCTGCGCTTCGGCCTCATCCCCGAATTGGTCGGCCGGCTTCCGGTCGTGGTGTCGCTCGAGGCGCTCGACGAGGACGCCCTCATGCGGATCCTGGTGGAGCCCAAGAACGCCCTCACCAAGCAGTACAAGAAGCTGTTCGAGCTCGAGGACGTGGGTCTCACCTTCGACGCCGAATCGCTGCGGGCCGTCGCCCAGAAGGCGCTCAAGCGGGGCACGGGCGCCCGCGGACTTCGGTCCATCCTCGAAACGATGATGACGGACATCATGTACGATCTCCCCAACCGGGACGACGTCCGCGAGATCGTGATCACCAAAGAGGCGATCATCGAGGGAACATCGCCCCTCATCGTCACCGAGCGGGCCCGCACCAAGCGCGAGGCGTAGCCGCAGGCCCATTCGCTTGCCCGTCAAGCACCCTCCAATCACATTTCCCCCATGCGCTCACCCGGCCGCCTCGCCCGCCGCGATCCTCGCGAGGCCGCCTCCGAGGCCCTCACGGGCCCCATTGAGCTCGTCGGCTCCTTCCCCGACCCCTTTGTCGCCCTCGCCCCTCGGCTCCCCGAGATGGCGCTCGTAGGCCGCTCAAACGTGGGGAAGTCGAGCCTCCTGAACGCCCTCACCGGACAGCCCGGGTTGGCCCGCACCAGCCGGACTCCCGGCAAGACGACCCTGCTCAACGCGTATCGACTGCCGAGCTTCTACCTGATCGACCTGCCTGGGTACGGTTTTGCCCGCGCCGGGAAGACGGCGCGCGAAGGCTATCGCAGGCTCCTGACTCGATACCTGAACGAGCGACTCACCCTCACGGGAGTGATCTGGCTCCTGGACATCCGGCACGATCCTTCGGCCGACGATCTCGAGATGCAGCAGCTTCTCATCAGGAGCGGCCGGCCCGTGCTCGTCGCCCTCACCAAGGCCGACAAGTTGAGCCGCACCGCCGCGCGCGCGCGGGCAGAGGTCCTCGCCGACCTGCTGGCCGTCAACCACGATCAGATTGAGATCACCAGCTCGCGCACGGGACTCGGCATCGGAGACCTGGCCGCGAGCATCGCGGCCGCGGTAGGGGAGGTCGAATGAGGGTCCGACTGATCGGGTTATGTGTGTGGTGGGGTCTCGTCGCGACTGTCGCGGAGGGTCAGGATCCCAGCCGCCTCCCGCCGCAGGGATACGGCTCCCTGACGCAGAACGACGTCTCGCTCCGGATCCGGACCGACGACATCGACATGCGGTTCATTCCGCTCGACCCCCGGGTGACGGTGCTGCTGGCCAAGGACTCGTGGGAATCGCTCCGCTCGCTGGTGGAATCGCGGAAGGCGTCCATCGACTCCGTCGCACGTGCCGCGGGGATCAGCCATCCCGGTCTCGCGCTCGTCACGTTCTTCGCGCAGCGCGCGAACGCTCGATTCGATCCCCAGACCATGACGCTGGTAACGCGCAATCGCGTCTTCCAGCCGCTGGGCATCGTGCCGTTCAGCGGCCGCTTCACCTCTCAGCAGCTCAACGTGCGCGAGCAGGTGAGCGCCATCTTCGTATTCGAGGAGGATCTGCCGGTGAACGATTCGTTCACCGTGTCGTATGCGGGGCTCTCATCGGAGGATTGGCAGCGACGGCAACCGCAGCTCGATCGCGAGCGGGCCCGCGTCGCGAGTCGGTCGCGCGCCTTCGTCCGCGACACCACGCGAGCCGATACCGCGGCGGCCGACTCGACGCGATAGCCTGACGGGCGTCAGGCGAGGTAGGAGCGAAGCACGCCCGGTCCCGCCGTGCCGGAAACCAGTATGGCCGTCGACAGGGCATCCGCCTCGATGCCGGTGCGGGCGACGACCGTCACCTGGATCTCGCCCGAGGCGGGCCAGCCCGTGGCGGGGTCCATCACGTGGCCTCGGACCGCCCGCCCGTAGCGCACCACCGAGACGCGATTGGACGAGGTCGCGATTGCCTGATCGCGGATGCGGGTCGAGGCGACCTCCTTGCCCGGCCGACGAGGGTCGGCCACCCCGACGTACCATCCGTGTTCGCCGGGCGGCGCGCCAAGGCCGTAACAATCGCCGCTCACGTCGAGGAACGCGCGGCGGATGCCGGCGGCACGCAGCACGCCGATGGCGCGGTCCAGCCCATACCCCACCCCGATCCCGCCCAGATCGAGCTGGCTCGCCTCCGAACCAAGCGTGACCCGCGTCCCCGCGATCCTGATTCTCGCCCCGCGGGCGGCCTCGCGTGCCTCCGCGATCTCACCCGCAGTCGGCTCCCGTGTCCTCGGGGCGTGGAAGCCCCACGCGCGCATGAGGGGCTCGACCGCGGGATTGAAGGCGCCGTGCGTCTCCCGCTCGAAGCCCAGCCCCGCCTCGAGCACCGCCGTGAGATCGGCGCCCACCGTCACGGACCCACGCCCCGCACGTCGATTGATCTCGCAGAGATCGCTCGCGTCATCGAACAGGGACAGCGCGCGTTCGACCCGGCGAAGCTCGGCGAAGGCCCGTTGAGCCGCCTCGAAGCCCGCCGCGTCGTCCACCGCGAAAAGCTGGAGATGGACGGCCTGTCCCATTGCCCAGGACCAGCGCTCGATGAATCTCTCTCCATCGAGGAGGCGGCCGGCGGGATTTCGAAATGCCACGATGCCGGCACCGAGCGCGCCGACGAATTCGCGCCGGTTCATGCGGGTGCCGCCCGCGAGCCGGCGAGCTCCCGCAACACGAAGAAGGACTGGACGTAGAAGGTCGCGGCCATGAGGCCGCTGGAGATGGACAACAGCCAGCTGAATCCGGGGTGGACGTACCGCATGAGCCACATCGAGGCGAAGGAGACGATCAGCGCCACGAACGGCTCGACGATCAGCCACCGGCGCCACACTGCCGAGGGGCGCTCGCACAAGGCGAGCGCGATGCCGCTGAAGGCGAAGATCGCGGCCATGGCGAGCAGATGGGTGTGGGTGATGGTGAGCATTTCGGAATACGTCTTGGGGAACTCCATGGCGGCGTCACTCGCCGTGGAGTCCGCACCACGGTAGTGGGCGGCGACACCGGGAGGCGTCATCCCCGTCGTGTGGTGAATGAACAGAAGCGACGTCGTATAGCCCACGACCTGCACGATCGTGAGCCACCAGACCAGCGCGCGAATGGGGGAGGGCGCTCGGCGCCAGGAAAAGGCCGGCGCCCCCGTCACCGCAGCGTCCCCGCGGCCCGCCATGCGGCGAGCTGCGCGAGCGCCTGGCGTACTCCGCGGGTCACCGAGTTCGAGCTGATTGTGGCCCCGGAGATGTTCCGGATGTCTTTCCCCACCTGAAGCCGGTCCCCCGCCGTCTTCCCCCTGAACTGCTTGCGCCAGGCCTCGTTCGCGACCTCTCCACCCTGGGGCTCGCGATAGACGAGGATGTCGATGTCGCGCGTGGCGCCGGTGGTATCGATCGCCACGAGGTACGTGATCGGCCGCTCCTTCCCCTTCACGTTCCGCACCTGCGCGAAGCCGAGGAGGCTCCCACCCTTCGAGACGCGCAGGACTTCGACGCTGTCCACTCGGACGGAGTCCAGGGTGACACCTCCCCCCCAGATCCGCGCTACCGACGCCGCGACCTTGTTCGCCGGAGCGGCCTGGGCTGCGAGTGGCGCGGCGCGTGTGAAGAGCGCGAGGACGAGCACCGCTCTAAAACTGATACCCCACCCCCAGATTGAAGAGCTGGTCCTCGCCGATGCCTGCCTTGTTCCGCCGCAGCTGGTAATCCCCCTTGAACACCACATTGTAGACCGGCTTGTAGGTGAGGCCGATGGTCGTGATGCGCCGTGCCAATGCGTCGTCTCGCGTGACGCCGTCGGGCACGCCGGCCTGGGTGTTATACCGCTCGTGACGGAGGAAGGCGTCGAGCCGCTGCGAGCTCGCCGGTGCCACCGCCGACAGCACGTTGTAGGCGCCCTCGAGATAGCCACCGGCGATGCGGCTTCCGACCTGTCCGCCGAACGCGGCGTTGATCGCGTCCGCATCGGCGATGCTGATATTGGCCACGACGCCCCGGAAACTGAAGGGGCCCGTTTCGTAGCGCGCATCGGCCGACACGAGCGCGACGGCGTTGTCGAAGGTTCCTGTCCCGAGGGCGGGATCCTGATTTGCGCTGCCGCCATACCAGAACGACCCTCCGATGCGAAGCCCGGGGCGTGCCCATTCCAGGCGCCCGGTCACCGACGGATTGGCGAAGCTCGCCTCCCGTCCTTCCTGGCGGCCGGAGCGAATCCCTTCATCGGCCGTGAACCCGCTCGCGAGCAGGCCATTGAGAAGGTAGACCCGGTAGCTGAGACCCGAGCTGCCCGGGATGGTTCCCACTGCGCCCACGCCAATGTCACGCCAGGTGCTGGGGATGACATCATGGTCGAACGCGGGGCGTTCGACCCCGTTGAAGGTGGGTGGTTCGTGGGTCTCGTTGAGGATGCCGACGGGCGGCAGAACGAGACCGGCCCGAAGCGTGAAGGCCGGGGAGAGCATGTAGTCGAGGTAGATCTGCTCGAGGGCCACTTCGCCGCCGGGGGAGCCGCCCTCGACCTTGGTGTCCTCGACCTCGAGCTCGGAACGAAAGGCCAGCCGCTCATTGAATTGGTGGGAGAGGAAGACGACGAACCGGGCGACGTTCACGACTCCCGGCGTATCGGGCCCGCTGGCGTTCTGGAAGTGGACTTCACCATAACCACCGATCGTGGTGCGTTCCTCGTCGGGCTCGTCGGACTGTTGGGCCGCGAGCGGTACGGCGAGGGCTAGGGCGAGCAGGAGGGCCAGGGGGACGGCCGGGCGCATAGCGATTCCTCGGCAGACTAAATGAGAATGGTTTTCATTAACAATTACAACCACATTACTCCCCATTCCCACTGGTGTCAACACGACGGTCCGGCCATCATTTGAACACCGCCCCCATTCGTCACTTCGCGCCCTGAGCGAGGCTCCCATGGCGTACCTGCCGCTCCGCACCGTGTCCGTCTCCGAGGCCGCCGAACGGGCGTACGACGGCTGGCTGGCGGAAGTGGAATCGAAGCTCGGGGCCGCCAATGCCGACTGGTACCGGATCACCCGGGACATCCTGTTCGAGCTCTGGTTTCCGGGACTCCGCGATTACGACACGCTGGTCAATGACCCGCGAACCACGCCCGCGACCCGGGCCGTGCTCCTCGCGCTCGATCCGCACAACGTCACCCTCGAGCCCGAGTATTACGCCGATGTCGACCCGGAACGCTACGCCCGGCTCAAGCCCCTGCACTGGCTCTGGCAGAGCTTCGACCGTTCTCCCCTCGGCGCGGGCAACGTCCATCTGGGCGTGCGTTTCCGGCGCATCCTGGCCCAGCATCTCTTCAAGCGCTGCGGGAAGAATTTCAAGTGCTTCCAGTTCGTCGAGTTTTCTTACGGCTACAACCTCGAAGTGGGAGACGACTGCGTGGTCCATCGGTACGTGCTGCTCGACGACCGCGGCGGCATCACGCTCGGGAACAGGGTCAGCATCTCCGATTACGCCAACATCTATAGTCACACCCATAGCATTGTGGATCAGAAGGACGTGACCAACGCGCGGACAGTCCTCGAGGACGACGTCCGCATCACATACCACGCCACGGTGCTCGCCGGCGTGCGGGTGGGGTGCAACGGCATGGTGGGCGCCAGCGCGGTGGCCACGAAGAACGTCCGTCCCTTCCACGTCAACGTCGGCATCCCGGCCAAGTCGATCCGGGTGAAGCCCAACGCCCCGCCCGAGGCCTACGTGACCGAGCGGGTCAGCCGGCAAGACTCCTCGGAGCGCTGACCTGTCTCGCCGCTTCGACCGCTGGTACCTCTCGCCGTCGGCTCTCATCGCCGGCGCGCTCGTCGCGATCGCCATCGTGGCGTCGATGCGCGGCGGGCTGACGGCCGGCGAGACGATCGCCGTCGGGATCGCAGGCACCGCGATCGGCGCTCTCGCGATCTGGCGCGAGCGCTGGGACCAGCCCCTGCACGCCCTCGGCACGACCCTCCTCGCCCTCGCGGCGTGGCTGTCCAAGCCCGAGGGATGGTGGGTAGGCGGCGTCGCGGCCGCCGCGATCTGCGTAAGCCTCCTGCTGGGGCTGGTGCGGGCGAGGCGGCGCTCGCGAGAGGCCGACGGGCGCTCGGAGCAGCTCGCGACCCAGCTCGACCGCCGCATCAGCGAGCTCTTCTCCCTGCAGGAGCTGAGTTACGTCCTCTCCGAGTCGATCCAGCTCGATCGCATCGTGGATCAGGTGGCCAGGTACGCGTCCCGCTTCCTCCAGACGGACGGCGCCATCGTGGTACTGGCCGACGACGAATTGGGACTGCGACTGCGGGTGACCGGTGCGACCGGCACGCTGAGACCGCTCCTCGGCAGGGTCGGCGAGGAACCCGAAAGCGTGCTGGTCCGCGCGGCGATCTCGCGGGAGCGGATCGAGGTCGCACAGGGCGCCGATACCGTGAGCGTGGATCTGCTCACCGACGTCAAGGTTCGCTCGGCGGCGGTGGCTCCCCTCCGCTCGCAGGGAATCACGATGGGGGCGCTGGCAGTGGCGGACCGCCGCGGCGGGCCCTTCACGACCGAGGATTTGTGGCTGTTGTCCACCGTCGCGACCAATGCGTCGGTCGTCCTGGCCAACAGTCGCCTCTACGAGATCGTCCGCCGCAGCAAGGACGAGTGGGAAACGGCGTTCAACGCCCTGACCGAAGGCATCGCCGTCGTCGGCCCGGACGCGGCGCTGCTGCGCGCGAACCGCGCCCTGGCCGCCCTCGCCGGCATGACGGAGACGGGGCTGGTCGGCCAGAGCTTCTGCCAGACGATCTTCGGCAACGACGAGATGGTCTCCGAGCTCATCGCCGCGGCGCTCCGCGGCGAGCGGACGGCACCGCTGGTTGCACGGATCGAGCGCACCGGGCGCGTGCTCCGGCTCACCGCCGCCCCGATCGCGGATCGTGCCGAGCCTGGACCAGTGGTCATCCTGGTGGAGGACGTGACCGAGCAGCGCAATCTCGAGGCACAGGTCATTCAGAACGACAAGATGGCGTCCATCGGTCAGCTCGTGTCCGGTGTCGCCCACGAGCTCAACAATCCGCTCACCTCGATCGCCGGCCTGGCGGAGCTGTTGCTCGAGCGGGAGCCGGGACGCGAAGCGCCGAGGGAGCACCTGCGAGTCATCCACGAGCAGGCCGAGCGGGCGGGACGGATCGTGCGCAACCTGTTGACGTTCGCCAGAAAGGGCGTTCCCGAGAAGGCCGCGGTGGACCTGAACGACGTCGCGGCACGAACGTCACTCCTCATCGTCTACGAGCTGCAGCTGCACGGTATCGAGCTCGATTCCGCGCTCAGCCCCGAGCCGATCGTCGTGTTGGGCGACCGTTACGAGCTCCAGCAAGTGTTGCTCAACCTCGTGAACAACGCGGTGCAGGCCGTCAACGGTCTGGAGCCGGGTCGCCCGCGGCGTATCTCGATCCACACCAGCCGCTCGGAGAATCAGGCCATGCTCGCGGTGCGGGATACCGGGCCTGGCGTCCCTGCGCACCTCGCCTCCTACCTCTTCACACCGTTCTTCACGACCAAGGGTCCGGGCGAGGGAACCGGTTTGGGCTTGTCGCTGAGTTATGGGTTGGTCAAATCGCACGGTGGCGTGTTGACCTACGAGGCGTTGCCGGAAGGCGGCGCCGAATTCCGTATCACGCTTCCGTTCTACGAAACGGCAGAGGTGGGCGACAGGCCTTCACCGGCGGGGACGAAGTCTGCCCCGGCGGCCGCGCCGATGGCCGCACACGAGACCCGGCGCATTCTGCTCGTGCATGAAGACCCCGCCGCCCAGAAGCTCGTGAGCGCGCTCTTCGGGCCTGCGGGGCATAGCGTCGAGACGATCCGGTCGGGGGAGCAGGGTCTTCGGGCGGTGGGAACGGAGAGCTTCGATCTCATCATTGCCGATGCGCGCATGACGACGGGAGCGAGCGAGCTGTTCGTGCAGGCCGTGATCGCCGCATGGCCCTCCGTGTCGGAGCGTCTCATCATCGCCGACAAGCCCCTCAACCCGCGCGACCTCCACGCGCGCGCGGCGCAGATCTTCGCTAGTACCCCGCCGCGCTCGCAGGCTTCCACGGCAGCACGCTGATCCTGCCACGCACCTTCGCGGCCGCCTGCGTGGCGTCCGCGGTGGCCCAGTAGTTCCCACCAGCCACCAGATCGGGCGCGACGATGTAGGCATCGCCGGCGCGGAGGAACACGTTGCCCGTGACCTCGGTGCTGTGACCCACGGCGTCGATCACGAGCGCCTTGTCCACTCCATCGATGACGTTTCCCCGGATCCGTCCCCGGGCGACGCCCTTGAGCACGATGCCCTGGCCCACGTTGCCGATGATGTTGTCGTCGATCCGGTAGGCCCGGCCAGGCGGGGCGGACGCATCAGCAGCCACGATCTCGATGCCAGCCTTGCCGCCGAGCAGCACGTTCTGCTCCAGCGCGTTGTCCGCGCCCTGAGATGCGGCAATGGCCGCCTCTCGGGAGCCGATCACCGTGTTCCCTTGCACCGTCGTGCCGCTCACGCGAAGAAGCCGGAAGCCCGAGCCCGAGCTGTCGGCCCGGTTGTCGAGAAAAATCGTCCCCCACGTCTGGCTGGCGAGGAACCCGCTCTCGATCGCCAGGGACGCGTCGTTTCGATGGAAGAGGTTGCCGATCGAGGGGCGAATGTTCGGTGGCCCACCGAGCACGATCGCACCGGTGCTCGATCCGCTGAGATCGTTATCGGCGAAGCTGTTCGAATCGCTCCCGTCGCGGAGCAGCAGCGCCGCGGCACCGCATCCGCGGCCGGCTTCGCAGCGGCGGGTCCGCGATGCGTTGTTACGCTCGATGGTATTGTGCGAGGAATGCCAGAGATGGATGCCCCATCCCGAATTGCCCGACAGGTCGTTATCCGCGATGTGGCTGGCTCTGGCATCGACCAGCCCGATCCCGTTTTGCGAGCCGCGCGCCGTTACACCGGTCACAGTCGCATCCTGGGTCCCGACCAGGAGCAACCCGCCTCCATACGCCTGGACGACCTTGAGCTGCGCCGAGTCGAGCCGGTCGGCGCTGTCGGTCCGTTCGGCCGTCGAGGCGAGCGGCTGCGCCCGGCTTCCCGACAGGTCGACCCCGGTCACGCGATGGCCCCGTCCTCCCTCGAGCCGCAAGCCGAACCGATAGCCCCGAACCGTGCCTCCGGAGATGGAGACGCCGTCGACGCCGCGGCTGGTGACTCCGATCCCGACGTACCGGCCGGGTACCGAGTCTCCGCTCTCGAGCGTGACCCCGGAAAGATCGATCCTGGTGCCCGAGGACGCGGCGATGATCACGCCTCGCTCGGTTGGATCGGCGATGCGATATCGGCCGGGGCAGACCCGCACGTCGCCCTGGACCTGGGTGCCGGCGCGCGAGGGCCGAAGGCATGGCGCCTCCACCGACGGCCACCTCGATGGAACCAGCGGCACCAGCGCCATCAGGAGTGGAACGAGACGGGGAGCAATCACGGTCGCACCGGGTAGCCACGCGAGCGCAGATACGCTCGCGCTTCGGGCAGGGTGGAGCCTTCAAAGTGAAAGATGGTAGCGGCCAGGACGCCATGCGCCCCGGCCTCGAATGCCTCGGCCAGGTGCTCGAGATTCCCCGCCCCACCCGAGGCGATGACGGGGATCGAGACCGCCGAGGATGCCTTCTCGAGCAGGGGCAGGTCGTATCCCTTCCCCGTGCCATCCCGATCCATCGACGTGAGGAGGATTTCACCGGCGCCGAGCGACTCGAGACGACGGACCCAGCCGATCGCCTCGAGCGGCGTCTCCTCCCGCCCGCCACTCACCATCACCGCCAGTCGATCGTTGATCCGTTTGGCGTCGACCGCCGCCACGACGCATTGAGAGCCGAAGCTCTCGGCCAGGCGCGAGACGAGGGACGGATCGCGGACGGCGGCGGTATTGACCGCCACTTTGTCGGCCCCGGCCCGGAGCGCCGCGCCGGCGTCGGCCACCGAGCGGATCCCTCCCCCAACCGTGAACGGAATGAAGATGGATTCGGCCACCCGGCTCACCATGTCCAGTGTCGTCTTCCTGGCCTCGGGGCTCGCTGAAATATCGAGGAAGACGAGCTCATCGGCGCCGTCCTGATCGTAGCGCGCGGCCTGCGCGGTCGGGTCTCCTGCGTCGCGCAGCGACTCGAAGTGCACCCCCTTGACGACCCTCCCGTTGGCGACGTCGAGACATGGAATGATACGGCGGGCTAGCATACGTGCAGGACGTCCTCCACCGGCCCGGCATCGCCGCCACTGAGCAGCATGACGATGTCGTCGAGCGCGCGCCGCTCCCGCGGCCAGGTGAATCGCGACCGTGCCTCGGGCGGAGCAAGCCATTGGAAGCGGTCATGCTCCGCGCCGATTCGCACGCCTGCGCCCTCCGGGACCAGCGCCGCGAACACCGGCACCAGCGCGACCTCGTCGAGGCGGTGCTGGTAGAAGGATTCCACCCGACTCAGGTTGTAGAGCCGGGTCGGCGCGAGGCCCGTTTCCTCGGACATCTCCCGCAACGCCGCCTCCGCGGGTCGCTCGCCGTTCTCGATATGGCCATGCACCGCTTCCCAGGATCCGGGACACCGACCTCCGGCGGCTCGGCGCAGGAGAAGAAACTCGAGCATGTCGCCCGCGCCGCGAATCACGTAGAGATCGACCAGCGCGACGCGCACGGAGGTCACGGCCGCCACCTCACGAAGGCATCGAGCAGCTCGATGCCCGCGCGTTGGGACTTCTCCGGATGGAACTGCGCGCCGATCACGTTGGCGCTTCCCACGAGCGTGGGAAACCGGTGCTCGTATTCGCCCGTGCCGAGGACGGCCGCCTCAGGAACGCCGGTGGGGTGGTAACTGTGCACGTGATAGAAGTACGCCGCTTCACCGTCGAGACCACGGAGCATGGCGTGGGTGCGCCCGGCGTCGGTCAGGTCCACTCGTGCCCAGCCCACGTGTGGCACCGGCAGGCCGGTCGCGAACCTCCGCACGCGGCCGGGCAGGATGGACAGCCCGCGCGCGTCGGGCGCCTCATCGCTCTCGCCGAAGAAGAGCTGGAGCCCGAGACAGATGCCCATCACTGGACGTCCCGCCGTAGCGGCGTCACGGATCGCGGCGCCGAGTCCCGAAGTTTGGAGCGTGCGCGACGCCTGGCCGAAGTTTCCGACACCCGGTACGATGACCTGGTCGGCCCGGCGAACTTCGTCCGGATCCGAGGTCAGCGTCGCCGCATGCCCACTGGCACCCAGCGCGCGTATGACGCTTTTCAGGTTGTTGACGCCGTAATCCACGACCGCGATCACAGCGCACCCTTGGTGGACGGGACGCCGGTGACCCGGGGATCGAGCATCGTGGCGGCGTCGAGCGCCCGGGCGAACGCCTTGAAGGCTGCCTCCACGATGTGGTGGGGGTTGTCGCCCCGGAGCAGGTCGAGATGGACGGTGAGCCCGGCGTTCAGGACGAGCGCACGGAAGAACTCGGGCGTGAGAAAGACATCGTAATCGCCGAGCATCTGCCACTTCGCGATCTCGATATTGTACGAGAGATACGGCCGGCCGGACACATCCACCACCGCGCGCACCAGCGCTTCGTCGAGCGGCACGAGCGCATCGCCATAGCGTCGGATCCCCGCGCGATCGCCGAGCCCGCGCTCGATGGCGAGGCCGAGCGCGATGCCGGTGTCCTCGACGGTGTGGTGCCCGTCGACGTGCAGGTCGCCCTGGGCCTCCACGGTCAGGTCGAGCAGCGCGTGGCGCGCCAGCGCCTCGAGCATGTGATCGAGAAACCCGATCCCGGTGCGGACCGTGGCCTTCCCGCTTCCGTCGAGGCTCACCACGACGTGGAGGTCGGTCTCCTTCGTCGTCCGGCGGATCTCGCCCACGCGCGCCGCCCGCGCCGCCTTCCGCTCACCCAAGGAGTCGCTCCAGTGCCGCCGCGGCGGCATCCATGTCGTCCGGCGTGCCGATGGAGATCCGGAGGCAGTCGGTCAGCTCGGGAGCGCCGGAGACATCGCGCACCAGAATTCCGTCCTCGGCAAGGAGCCTTCGGAATACTTCCTGCGCGGGCAGGCGGTCGCACTGGATGAGCACGAAGTTGGCGGCGCTGGGAAAGAGCGTGAGCCCGGCAACACCGCGCACCCGACGGACGAACCGCTGTCTGGTCTCGACGATCTCGCTGGTACGGGACGCGAGCAGCTCGTCGTGACGCAACACCGCGCCGGCCGTTGCGAGGGTCACGAGATTCACGTTGTACGGCAGCTTACCCTTGGCGATCTCGCGGGCGACCGCGGGATGCGCGAGCGCGAGACCGAAGCGGAGGCCTGCCGTGCCGAGCGCCTTGGAGAACGTGCGCAGCACCACCAGCCGCGATGTGGTCGCGAGCAGCGGTATGGCGCTGGGCCCACCGAACTCCTGGTAGGCCTCGTCGCAGAGCACGAGCGCGCCGGTTTCCCGGAGAATGCGTGCCACGGCACCGTCGGGCAGGGCGGAACCGGTGGGATTGTTGGGGGAATTGAGCACCACCACCCGCGCTCGCTCCCGAACTGCGGCCTCGATGATCGCATCGACGTCGAACTCGAACTCGTTGCCGAGCGGCACCGGCCGGTAGCGCCCTCCGAGCACGCTCGTGAGGAGGCGATAGAGGGAGAAGGTCGGACTCGGCGCCACGACCACGTCTCCCGCTCCGAGCGTCACCGACAGCGTCGCCTGGATCAGCTCGTTGGACCCGTTTCCCACCAGAATGCCATCGGCGCGCCAGCGGTAGCGCCCGGCGAGTCGCTCGAGCAGCGCCGGCGGAGCGAACTCGGGATACCGCTGCCACGGCACGCCGGCCACCTCGGCCAGGACCTCCTGCTTGATGACCGGCGGGAGATCGTACGGGCTCTCGTTCTGATTGAGCTTCCGTCTGGCGGGCGGTGCGCTGAGGGTGTATGCGGCCTGCGCCCGCACCGATGGCTTGATCAGGGCGAGCCCCTCCGCCGCGTCCGCCGGGGCGGCCACCGGTCCGGACGTGTCATCGGCGATCGGGCGGGCGGGCGGAGGTGAAGTGGGGGGAGTGAGCGGGGCGCTCACGCGCGGTGGCGGCCGAGGACCGCCTCGAGTCGTGCGGAGAGAGCGCGGGCCCGGAACGGCTTGGTGATGAAGTCGTCGGCACCGAGCTCGAAGACCCGCACTTCGTTGTCTTCGTCTCCCTTGGCAGTGAGCACCATGATCGGAATACTTCGCGTGGCCGGCCGTGACCGGAGCTGCTGCAGGACCCCGTACCCATCGAGCCCGGGAAGATTGAGGTCGAGGATGATCACGTCGGGCGCCTGGCGGTCGACCTCGTCGAGTGCCTGCACGCCGTCCCTCGCCTCCGCCACGGTATACCCCTCACGCTCCAGCAGGTCCTTCATCACCCGGCGCAGCGCGTCCTCGTCCTCCACCAGCAGAACGCAGGTTCCGAGGCCACGCACCGCCGCCGGAGCGGGCTCGTCCACCAGCTCCATGTCCATCATGAAATCGAGCGAGCCGGCCGGCGAAGCTACCGGAGGCGCCGGGGCGGGAGGAGCCGTGGTGGCGACCGGCGATGGGACGGCACGGCTGGTGCGCGCAGGTCTGGATGGCTCGCGAGAAGGAGTGGCCATCGGCTGCTGCGGAGGGTCCGTCACCCGCAGCAGCTCCTCCACGGTCGTGTCGCCCGCGAGGACGTGACGGAGTCCGCTGTCCCAGAGCGAGCGCATTCCGCCGGCGTGGGCGGCGATGGTGAGCTGATCGGCGGTCGTGCCAAGACCGACGAGGTGCTCGAGCTCGTGATTCATCGTCAACACCTCGACGATGCTGAAGCGGCCCCGGTAACCGGTCATCGTGCACTCGGAGCAGCCGACTGCCTTGACCAGCGGGGTCCCGGCCAGGATGAACGGCGCGGCCCGTTCCGGAATTGGATCGGTCGCCGGCACCCGGCAGGCCTGGCAAACCCGGCGCATGAGCCGCTGCGCTACCACTCCCCGGAGGGCAGAGGCGATCTTGTAGGCCTCGGTGCCCATGTCGACCAGCCGGGTCACCGCGTTGGGCGCGTCGTTGGTGTGGAGCGTGCTGAGCACGAGATGGCCGGTCAGTGACGCCTGGATCGCGATCTGCGCCGTCTCTTGATCGCGAATCTCCCCGACGAGCACGACATCGGGGTCCTGTCGGAGGATCGAACGCAGAGCCGAGGCGAACGTGAGCCCGGCTTTCTCGTTGACCTGCACCTGAACGATGTTCTCGCCCAGCCGGTACTCCACCGGGTCTTCGACCGTGACGATGTTCACGCCTTCGCTCTGCACCAGCCGGATGGCCGAGTAGAGCGTGGTGGTTTTTCCCGAGCCGGTCGGGCCAGTAACCAGGATGATCCCTTCCTTGTTCGCCAGCAGATTCTTGACCGCGCGCCGCTCGTCCTCGTGCATGCCGAGGGATTCGAGCGTCAGCACCGTCGTCTTCTGGCTCAGGATACGGATCACGACCTTCTCGCCGAGCGAGGCGGGAAGGGTGGACACGCGCAGGTCGACCGCCTCGCCGTTCACCGACACCCGCGCGCGTCCATCCTGCGGCCGGAGCCGATCGGCGATGTCGAGTCCCGACATGATCTTGATGCGCGAGATCAGGGGCAGACCGGCATTGCGCGGGATCTTCATGACCTGGCGCAGCACGCCGTCGATGCGGTAGCGGACCACCACGCCACCCTCGATGGGCTCGACGTGGATGTCGCTCGCCCGGCTGGACACGCCGTCGGCGAGCATCATGTCGACCAGCCGGATGATGGGGCGCTGGCTCGCCTCTTCCGCGCTGGCGACCTCGATCTCCTCGTCCTTGATCTCCTTGACGTCGAAGTCTCCGCCGATGCCCTCGAGCAGGCGATTGACGACGTCGCCCTGACGGTAGATGTCGTCGAGCCGTTCCCGGATACGCGACGGCGACCCGAGGAGCATGCGGACCTCTCGCCCGGTCGCGAAGGCGAGCATCTTCTCCGCGTCGATGTCGAACGGGTTGGCGGTGGCGACCTCGAGGAAGGAATCGGTCTGCCGCACCGGGACCACATTGAAGCGGCGAGCCACCTGCTCCGGAACCGCCTGGCCGAGCTTGGGATCGCCCCGAGAGAGATCGGCCGCCGGGATCCGGAACCGGCTGGCGAGCGCGCCGAGAATCTGGTCGTCACCCAGGAGCTTACGCTGGACGAGCGTCTCCCAGAGCGAGGCCGGGGCCGGACTCGCTTCCTGCCGGAGCGCCGCGATCGTCTGATCCGGCAACAACGGCTCGATGGTGTGGACCAGCCATTCGTCGGTGAACTGCATGTGTCGGCTCTATTTCCGGTTAGGTCCGACGGGTCGGGAGAGTCTCTGGGGACTCTACCCGCAAGATAAGGACCCTAGAGGAGACCCCACCAGTCCCGGTTCACGTCGACCGTTACCCCGAAACGCCCGTCCCGCAAGCCGATACCGGCTTCGACCCGGATCAGGCGCATGAACCACTCGACGGCGACTCCCGCCACCGGTCGGATGCCGTCCGTCGGACCCCAGGGCAACCCGGGAATGCCGCGCGCTGTGTAGCCGGCGCTCACGAACGGTGCCACGGTCATGCGCCGCCCGGTGGAAGCGAACGACCCGAGCGGGATCGCCGGCACCGGCACGTCGAACCGCCACTCCAGGTGCGCGAGGGCGGCCGTCCGGCCACCGTATGCCCGGAACGGTTCCCCGACCAGTGTGCCGCGGCCGCCCATGACGAAGCTCCGGTAGGGCGGAATCCCATCGCTGCCGACACCAACGTAGGTGCGGGAAAGGAGCTCGGTCCTGCCCAGGCTCACCAGCCATCGGGCTTCGGCCGTGGCGCGAACGTAGTCCCGCGGTCCTTCGCCTCCCTCCAGCGAGAGTCGCCCCTGAAGGTCGCGCCGAACCGCGATCCCGCCGCTCGCGCGCTCGAGATCGACCCGGGCGATCCGGTAGGATCCCACCCCGAGCGGGGGGTTCGGCCGGTAAGAGCCGTTGGCAGGTGACGCGCTCACCCCTACCGATTCGCTTTCCTCGATTCCCGCGGTCAACGCGATCGACGTGCGGCCGCTCACCCGGTGCCGCACGCCGAGCGTCGCGGAGTTGAGGAGCACGTAGTCGCCGTGGTCGTTACCCGATTCCTGGGCGAGAATCGAGTTCATCGCGGGTGCGATCACCGGCAGGTCGCTCAAGTCCCGGATGTTCCGCGAGGCATCGAGCGCCACCTGCGTCGCCCCCTGCCCGACCGTGAGACCCAATCCTCCAGTGACACGTCCGTCGGAGGTCCCGTACCCGACCGCCGGACGTAGCCGGACGCGGCTGCCGCCGAGATCGAACGATGCCCCCGCGCCGAGTGCGAGGCCCTGAACCCGGTTGACCCGGACGACATCGCTGACCGAGCCGGCGGCGAGCCGCTTGGAGGCGAGGCCGCCGAGTGCTCGAGATCCGGCGATGCGTTCGACCTCGACCCGAAGCGCATCCATATCCTGCTCGTTGAGGGGTCGCGCGACGCCGGCGATGGCCTGTCCGAACGGCTCCGCCCAGTTCGAGCCGCCGGGCCGGGGCGACAGGAGCCCGCCGATCGGCGCCCCTGCGAACACCGGGGGGGGAATCGACAGATTGAGGTCGTACCCCTCGATTTCCCAGCGGCCGCGGATGATGCCCCGCACCGGAAAATCAAGCCAGGTGGACCGCCGTCTGATCTCCACCTCCTGCCGGTACGGCAGCCAGTACCGATTTTCGTAGAGGGCGTTTTCGAGCACGATACTGATGTCTTCGAGCTGACGGTCGAGATACGCGGCGGGTGTGAAGCTGAATCGGAACCGCACCAGCTGTGCGGTGCCGGCATCGACGTACAACGTGCCGACGACGAGCGGCTGCTTGAACGAACGCGGCCGGACCCGCACCTCGCGCACGAGCGTCTGCCCCTTGGCCGATCGGATGGAAAGCGAATCGCCGAGCGCGTAGTCGTACGCCTCGAGCCCGGCCGTCGAGAGAGGGTGCATGACGTCGCGGACCTCGTCGCCCTCGCCAATCCGGATGACGTCGCCAAAATTGTTGGTGACGATGCCGAGGTGATCGCGGTGGTACTGGATGTCGGTGGGGAGGAAGGAGCCGTCGCGCCAACCGAGAATGATCTGCTTGCTCCGGTCGGGGGCCTGCCAATACACTTCCACGTCCAGCTCATCGGCCTTCACCAGGCGGGGCGGCTCGGTCAGGCCTTCGCCTACCTGCGCCAGGAAGAACACGAACCCGTGGGCCCGGGTCCGGTAGCTCGCGAGCGACGAATCGGCTTCGGACGCCTCCCTGCGATCCACCGCCCTCCGGACCAGCGCCAGCGCGGCTGCTGAATTCCAGGTCTGGGCAACGACGGGCGCAGGCGGGGTGCCCAGCAGCAACGGAACGACCAACGCGCCTGCCCAACCCCTCACCGCTCGACCTCACCGTTTTCAAGGGGAACCGACCGACCGATGGCGGGAATATCCCGGGGGCGCCTGGGCCGGGCAAGCTGGATCGTCGTGGCGGCGCTGGCGTGCGGTGGACGCGCGACGTCGCCGGGCCAGGGCAAGCCGGAGCCCCAGCCTGTGCGGGTGGTTGTCCTCGCCCAGGCGATGCTGCTCGAGGCGTCCGGGCCACCGGTCGCGGATACGTCGGTGAGCTTCACCACCGGTCAACCCCGGACAATCGTGCTTCGACACGGACCACCGGAAAACCTCGTCTTCGCCGAACTGGTCTTTCCGCCCACCGCGTTCGCCGACAGCGGGCGCACGGTTCAGGTGGAGCTCAAACCTCGCCCGGGGCTGTATGGCCTCGACCTCCGGGTAAGTCTCCCGCTCAAGGGGCGCGCGAATCTCGTCTTCAAGTACGGCCGTTACTTCCTCGCACCTGCCAAGGCGCGCGCGATCTACGGTGGCGACGTGGCGTTCGAGCGCGCGCTATCCGTCGGGCAGTTGCTGCCCGAGGGACAGCTGGCGTTGCTGCCATCGACCCGCCCCGCAGCAGACAATCTGCGCGCGGCCATCTCCGCTGGAGGCACTTACTTCGTGGCGGCGGCCCAATGAGTGACGGGTTCGCGGCGTTCGCCGAGCGGGCCAGGTCGGGCGCCGGCATGGTCCCGGTCACCAGGCAGGTCGTACTCGACGGCGACACGCCGGTCACCGCGTTCGCCAAGCTGCACCGCGGACCCTATGGATTTCTCCTCGAATCGCTGGAAGGCGGTGAGCGGTGGGCGCGCTACACGTTCCTCGCGACCGACCCGCGCGAGGTGTTCCGCTACCGGGGACGTGAGTGCTCCCGCTGGACCGAGGCCACGGGATGGCAGGTGCTGGAGCGGGACGTCGCGCCCCTCGAGCACCTCGGAAGCATGATGCGGCGACATCCGCCGGTCGCGGTACCGGGACTTCCCCGGTTTACCGGCGGGGCGGTCGGCTACCTTGGGTACGACATCGTGCGGACGATCGAGTCGCTCCCCGACGCCCCTCCCGACGATCGCGAGCTGGCGGACGCTGTCCTCATGGTCGCCGACACGTTGCTCGTCCTGGACAATCTGTACAATCGGGCGACGGTGATCGCGAACGTCGAAGTGCCCGCGCACGCAGATGCGGCGGAGCTCCGCCGTCTCTATCAGGACGCCGAGTCCACGATCGAGGAGTGGCTGAAGCGGCTGGCGGAGCCCGGCACCATGAGACCGCTGACGCTCACCGAGCGGCCCGCGATCCCCGGCGCCGTGTCGCCCTATGCCGACGATCGATTTCAGGACGACGTGCGCCGTATCAAGGAGTACATCGCGGCCGGCGACACGTTCCAAACGGTCCTCTCGCGGCGGTTGGAGGTCCCGGCGCCGGATCCGTTCCTCACATACCGCTATCTGCGCGCGCTCAACCCCGCGCCCTATCTCTACTTCCTCCATTGCGACGACACCCACATCATCGGAAGCTCGCCCGAGATTCTCATTCGGGTCGAAGAGGGAGAGGTGACGCTCCGTCCGATCGCCGGCACCCGCCCCCGGGGAAGCACCCCGGACGAGGACGCGGCCCTGGCGTCGGAGCTGGCGGCCGACCCGAAGGAGCGGGCGGAGCATCTGATGCTGGTGGACCTTGGGCGCAACGATGTCGGCAGGGTCGCGCAGTTCGGGAGCGTGCGTCTGACCGCATTCATGGAGATCGAGCGATACTCTCACGTGATGCACCTCGTGAGCGAGGTTCGGGGGACGCTCCGGCCGGAGCTCGACGCGGTCGCCGCGCTCGCGGCTTCGTTCCCGGCCGGCACGGTCTCGGGAGCGCCCAAGGTGCGCGCGATGCAGATTATCGATGAGCTGGAACCGGTGCGACGGGGACCCTATGCAGGCGCCGTGGGCTATATCGGCTGGGGCGCGCGCTCCCTGGACACCGCCATCACGATCAGGACCTGCGTCATGCGACAAGGACGCGCGTGGATCCAGGCCGGCGCCGGCATCGTCGCCGACTCGGACCCGGTCACGGAATGGAAGGAAACGGAGGCCAAGGCCAGGGCGGTACTCCTGGCGCTCGCACTGGCCGGGGAGATGGAGAGCACGTAAGCATGGGCTCGTATCGTCTCGTCAGCGACAGCGGTGACCAGAGCTTCGACCTTCCGATAGGCCGGCGGCTCGTGGTGGGCCGCGGCCTGTCGAGCGATATCGGCCTGTACGACCCGACGATCTCCCGGCGCCATGCCGAAGTGACCGCCGGACCCGACGGCGTCCAGGTCAAGGACCTCGGCAGCTCCAACGGCACGTTCATCAACGGCACCCGGATCACCACGAGTCGCCTGAAACCGGACGATGCCGTGACGTTCGGGCGCCTCATGTTCCATCTCAAGGCTCCGCCTGCTCCGGTCGCCGCAGAAACGGGGGCGGCGCCGGGACTGATCGTGAGACAGGTTGCCGTGACCGGGGGCGCATCCGCCGGTGTCACCAGCCGCGAGGGGCCGTCGGCGGACAGTCTCCTGCGGGTGGCCGCCGAGTCGGCTGAGGCGCGCCAGGCCATGAAACTCTCCATGCTCCTGGATATCTCGCAGAAGCTCTCCGGCGAATTCAATCTGGACCGATTGCTCCGCACCGTAGTGGATATGACGTTCGAGATCATGAACGTGGACCGGGTGACGATTCTCCTGCGGGACGAGACCACCGACGAGCTGGTGCCGACGATCTCCCGAACCAGACAGGGCGATACGCAGCCCCAATCGGTGCCGCGCTCGATCGCCGACAAGGTGGTACGGGAGGGGGTCGCGGTCGTGTCGCACAACGCTCCGGCCGACTCCCGGTTCAAGGGTCAGTCGATCCGGATCCAGAGCGTCCGGAGCGCCATGTGCTCGCCCCTCATGGCCTCGGCCGACCGGGTACTTGGACTCCTGTATGTCGACAACCTCACGACCGCCAATACGTTCTCGGATGAGGACCTTCAGTTCCTGGTGGCGTTCAGCGGCATCGCCGCGATCGGCATCAAGAACAGCCACTATGCGGAACAGATCCGCCGCGAGGCGATGGTGCGCTCGAACTTCGAGCGCTACTTCGCGCCCAACGTCGCGGCCGAGATCGCCCAGCAGGTGGGGAGTGTCCGTGCGGGTGGCGAGCGTCGCCCCACCACAGTGCTGTTCAGCGACATCCGGGGCTTCACGGCCATGGCCGAGTCCATGGGCCCGGACGCGATCGCGCGGCTCCTGGGCGAATATTTCACCGAGATGGTCGACGTGATCTTCGACTACGGGGGTACGCTCGACAAGTTCATGGGCGACGCGATCATGGCGCTCTGGGGCGCGCCTCTCGCCCATCCCGGTGATCCCGACCAGGCGCTCCGGGCGGCGGTGGAGATGCAGCAGGCGGTGGGCCGGCTCAACCAGCGGTGGAGCGCCGAGGGCAGGCCGCCGATCCGCGTCGGGATCGGCATCAACCATGGCGAGGTGTTCGCGGGGAATATCGGCAGCCATCGCCGGCTCGACTACACCGTGATCGGCGACGTGGTCAACGTCGCGGCGCGCCTCTGCGCCGAAGCGGGGCCAGGCGAGATCCTGGTCTCGGAGTCGGTGCTACGAGTCGTCCGCGACGAGGTGGACCACGAGTATGTACCGGAAATGGCGCTGAGGGGAAAAACGCAAATGGTGCAGGTCTACCGCGTCCGCTCGATCGGCGCGTCGGGTCAGCTCACCTCCGTCACCTCGGCTTTTCCAGTTCGACCATCGAATCGGTAGGGAAACCCCGCCTGCTCCAGCAGCTCCAGCACCAGCCTGATCGGCAGACCCATCACGCTGAAGAAATCTCCGTCGATCCGCTCGACCAGCGCCGCGCCGTATCCCTGAATGCCGTATGCGCCTGCCTTATCCATCGGCTCTCCGGTGGCGACGTACGCTTCCAGCATCGCGTCATCCATCCGCCGGAACGTGACGTTGGTGACATCGGTGGCCTGGTGCAGCGCTCCCTCCGCGACCAGCGCGACAGAGGTCACCACCTGGTGCGTCCGTCCCTGGAGCTTCTGCAGCATGCGGAGGGCATCGTCCGCGCTCACCGGCTTCTCGAGCACCTGGTCACGGACGACGACCGTCGTATCGGCGCCAAGCACGAGAGAGCCGGGAACGCTGAGTGCCTTCTCGCGCGCCAGCCGCTCCACATAGTCGACGGGGGTCTCGACCGGTCTGCGTACCTCGGGAATGTCGGGTGAAATGACGCGAATCGAGATGCCGAGCATTTCGAGGAGCTGCTTGCGCCGAGGAGAGGAAGACGCGAGGACGAGCGGCTCCAGGGTCATGCGTTGCGCTCCAGGATGAGGGTCACGGGACCATCGTTGTGGATCTCGACCTGCATGTCGGCGCCGAACCGTCCCGCGGCAACCTCGAGCCCGAGTGCGCGCAGCGCGCCAAGGAACCGCTCGTAGAGTGGGACCGCCAGGTCGGGTCTCGCGGCATCGATGAACGAGGGGCGCCGGCCTTTCTCGGTATCGCCATAGAGCGTGAACTGCGAGATGACCAGGACAGCTCCACCCGTCTCGCGAAGCCCGAGGTTCATCTTTCCCGCCTGGTCCGAGAAGAGCCGAAGATCGGCGATCTTGTTCGCCATCCAATCTACCTGGGTGTCGGTATCAGTGTGGGTGAAGCCGACCAGCAGGCAGAACCCGCGGCCAATCGAGCCGGCCAACTCACCCTCGATGGTGACCGACGCCTTCGAGACGCGCTGCAGAACGACCCTCACCCATTCACCTCCCGCCTTCACCACGGAGGCACACAGGTCACAGAGAACATCCGAGAACGCGGTATATTTCTCAGGCAATGTAGCTGATGAGTCTGTGGCTCTGTGGTTAACCTGCACCTGACGGTGAACATGCGCCGGTCTACGCTTGCCCATCCTCGACGTCCCGACCCCTCTGCCTGGCCAGACGAGCGCCTGACCGTCGCGTGGCTGGGCCACGCGACTGTCCTGATGAACCTTCATGGGGTGTGGGTGCTCACCGATCCCGCGCTCGAGTCCAGGATCGGTATCGGCCGTGGGTTCGCCAAGCTCGGTCCCCGGCGTCTTGTCCATCCGGCCCTCAGGCCGCACGAGCTACCCCGGACCGATCTCCTGCTCCTCTCGCACGCCCACATGGATCACACCGATCTGGGCACCCTGCGATCGCTCCCGCGCGACGTGCCGGCCGTGGTCCAGCGGGGCAACCGCGATCTCGTGCGTCGATTTCGCCGGGTCGAGGAGCTGGAGTGGGGCCAGCGGACGAAGATGGCGGGCGTGCATGTCGAGTCGGTCGAGGTTCGCCACTGGGGAGCCCGCATGGTGACCGACCGGCATCGCGGCTATGGCGGATACCTTCTGGAGCGGTCGGGACGCACGATCCTCTTTGCCGGGGATACCGCGTACACCGACAAGTTGGCGAAGCTGCGCGACCGGGCGGTCGACCTCGCGATCCTCCCGATCGGTGCCTACGATCCCTGGATCGCGAACCACGCGTCACCCGAGGAAGCGTGGGACATGTTCCGCGCGATCGGCGCCGAGTACGTGCTGCCGATTCACCACTCGACCTTCCGGCTGAGCCGGGAGCCGGTGGACGAGCCGCTCCGGCGATTCCTGGACGCGGCGGGCCCCGAACGGTGGCGCGTGGTATGCCGGGAGATCGGGGAGACCTGGTCATGCCCCACCGATGGGGCACACCAGGCAGCCTGATGTCAGTTGGCCGTTGGGTTGTGGCGGGCTACTTCCCTACGACAACGAAGGCGTCGAACACTCCGCCGCAATCCGGCGGTGGTCGCTTCGCGCTCCGCCCCAACGGGGCCGGCGCCGGATGTGAGGCCATCGGGATTTCGACACTCTCGCCTTGATACGTGCCCGACGCCGTGGGAGCACCCCAGAGATCGCACACGCTCCGCACCTCGTAGGACTGCCCCGCCGCGAGCACGCCGGACAGATCCGCGGGTACGCTCGCGGCGTTGCCCCAGTTGTAGACCGTGACGTACGCCTTGCCTTTCTCGTATTGATTGGGCCGCACGAACACCTCGGTCCCGCTCGTCGGTTTGCCGGCGTAGGAGATGTTCGTTGCGCCGGTCTGGGTCACTGAGCTCCAGCGATTCAGCTGCAAGCCCGGCGCCCCGACGAACGTGCCCGAGACGGTCACGCTTCCGTTCTTCGCACTCCCGCTGACGTATCCCAGGTCCACCGACGTGTACCCGTCCGGCTTGTAGCTCCGATGGTTGGTCACGCTGAGTGTCGGGACACTGACTCCGCCGATCAGCACATCCGAGGAGTTGAAAGCCCCGATGCCGTGCCCGCCGAAGGTCACATTACCGTCAAGCACCAGACCGGTGAGCTCACCCGGTGTGGTGGAAAAGCCGTGTATGCCGTAGGCCCAGTTGTTGAACACGATATTGTCGATGAGCCGCATCGTGCCCTGGCGGTTATTGAAATAGATCCCGTGGTCCAGGTTGTCGGTGGTGCCGTTGTTGTAGACGATGTTGCCATAGGCTTCGCCGCCCTGTGTGTTCCACCAGAGCCCGATGCCCGAGTGTCCGGCGTCGTGCACCACGTTGTTGATGAGCTTCGATCCGACGCCGTAGGTGTCGATGCCAAGCGTGCCGCTGCCGGGGGGGCCGGCGACCTCGAAACCCCAAATGGTGATCCCCGACCCGAACACCACGAGGTTCCCCAGCGTCACGCGCTCGCCCGGGCAAGCCCGGATGACGCGATCGGTCGCCCGAATGACCGACGCGCCGGGATAGCTCCCGCCCTTGACCCAGATCGTGTCCCCCGAGCGTCCGATGTTCCCCGCGATGGCGGCGGCCCACTGGCTCGCGTTGGTGACCTGCGGGGCGATGCACGCGGCGGCGGGCCGCGGCTCCGTGCACACGACCGCAAAGACGACCTCAGCCGTGCCGGCGGACTGGATCAGAATCGACCGCGGGTCGGGCGCCTCTACCGTACAGTTGCCCGCGACATCGGCCAACGCGAGCGCATGTGAGCCGGGTGGCAGTGCCGACAGCGTCGTATCGGCATTCGAACCGACCGGCCCGGCTGCCGTCCCGTCCACGACGAGCGTGTACCCGTTGGGATCCTGCATCTCTCCATCGGTCACGGTTGTGACGTGGACAGACCCCGGCGTCACCGGGCCGCCCAGATCGCCCCCGTTGCCGCAGGCGAGGGACAAGATCAGGACGGGCGCGACGATGCGGATATGGGTGGTCCGGGTGAGCTCGACCTGTCGTTGCATGCGCCGATCGTGAAAGGGGAAACGACCCCAACTTATGGGTGTCCCGCGACGGCCGTTAGTGGCGACACTCGATGATACGTATCGTCCAGGCATGGAAACGGTGAAGCCGAGGTCGACTCCCTGCGCGCGGCGTTATTGGTTCGCCGGCACCGCATGGATCAACACTCGACTTCAGAGGACTGCACCGCGTCGGCCGCCGCGCTGGCAGCCCGCGCGCTTATTCGACGGTCACCGACTTGGCCAGGTTCCTCGGCTGATCCACGTTGCATCCCCGCGCCACGGCCACGTAGTAGGACAGCAGCTGCAGTGGGATGCTCGTGAGGATCGGCGTGAGCATGTCGAGCGTCTCGGGAATCACGAAGGTCGCATCGGCCAGCCGCTCGATCTCGGAATCCCCGGCGTTGATCAGGGCGATCACCTTGCCGCCGCGTGCCTTCACCTCCTCGATATTCGACACGATCTTCGAGTGCACGGCGTCCTTCGGGGCGATGAACACCACCGGCATGTTCTCGTCGATCAGCGCGATCGGCCCGTGCTTCATCTCCGCAGCCGGATAGCCCTCGGCATGGATGTAGGAGATTTCCTTGAGCTTGAGCGCACCCTCGAGCGCCACCGGGAAGTTCACGCCCCGCCCGAGGTAGAGGGCGTTGTTGGTGACGCCCAGGAACTGCTCCGCGATCTGCTCGATCTCCGCGGAACGCTCGAGAATGAGCGGGATCTGGTCGGGCAGCTGGCGCAGCGCGTGGATGAACTGACGACCCTGGAGGATGCTGAGATTCCGAAGCCGGCCGATCCGCAGCGTCACGAGCGCGAGCGCGGCCACCTGGCTGGTGAACGCCTTGGTGCTCGCCACACCCACTTCCGGTCCCGCATGGAGGTAGATGCCGCCGTCGACCTCGCGCGCGATCGTCGAGCCGACCACGTTGACCAGGCCGATGGTCCGGGCCCCACGGCGCTTGGCCTCGCGGATGGCCGCGAGCGTGTCGGCGGTCTCGCCGGACTGTGAGATCCCGATGACCAGCGTGCGCTGGTCCACGACCGGATTGCGGTAGCGGAACTCGGAGGCGTACTCGACCTCGACCGGCACCCGGGCCATCTCTTCCAGCATGTACTCACCGATCAGCGCGGCGTGCCAGGACGTGCCGCACGCCGTGATGATGATGCGCTCGAGACCCTTGAGCTGCTCGTCGCTGAGGTTGAGGCCGGTGACACGGGCCGTCCCCTCGTCGTCCAGCAGGTGACCGCGAAGCGTGTTGCAGAGACTCTCCGGCTGCTCGCAGATCTCCTTCAGCATGAAGTGCGGGTAGCCGTTCCGCTCCACCATCGCCAGGTCCCAATCGATCTGGTTGACCGGCTTGCTGATTCTGGTCGTCTCGAGATTGCGGACGCGATAGCCGTCCCGGGTGAGGACCACCATCTCGCCATCGTCGAGGTAGACGACCGACCGCGTATGCTGGAGGAGCGGGGAGGCGTCGGACGCCACGAAGAACTCGTTCTCGCCGACGCCGACAAGAAGCGGGCTGCCCTTCCGGGCCGCGACCAGCACGCCCGGCTCCTCCGACGAGATGAGCGCAAGGCCGTAGGCGCCGTCCACATCGCGCAGCGCGGCGGCGAGTGCCTCCTCGAGGCTGCCTTCATAGAACTCACCGACGAGGTGAGCCAGGACCTCGGTATCGGTCTCCGACTTGAAGGTGTGCCCGCGGGCCTCGAGTGCCTTGCGGATCGCGTTCGAGTTTTCGATGATGCCGTTGTGAATAACCGCGATCCGGCCGGACTGGTCGGTGTGGGGGTGGGCGTTGGTCGCGGTCGGGGCGCCGTGTGTGGCCCATCGGGTATGTCCGATGCCGAGCGTGCCCGCCGGCATCCGGTCCTTGAGCTCCTGCTCCAGCACCGACAGCTTGCCCGCCGCCTTCATGATCTTCAGGCCGTGGCCGTTCACCACCGCGATGCCGGAAGAGTCGTATCCCCGGTATTCGAGGCGCCGCAGCCCCTCGATCAACAACCCCGCGGCCTCACGGGGCCCGATGTACCCTACGATGCCACACATCGCGCCATGAACCTCAGTGCAAGAGTTCTCGAGCCGCGTCGACGAGACGCGCGGCGTCGTCCGCAGTTGGGGCTTCGGCGATCAATCGAACGATCGGTTCGGTGCCCGAGGGACGCACGTGGAGCCAGCGGTCCCGCCAGGACAGCCGCAGTCCGTCTCGCTCATCCGCCTCCGCGTCCCGGAAGCGCTCTCGCAGCCGATCGTACATCGGCCGGAGCTCCGGACCACGGGGACCCTTTGCTTTGACGATGGTGTACCGGGGCGATCCTGCCACAAGTGCGGACACCGTTACCCCAGTCGTGGCAAGGAGATGCAAGATCAGGGCCACCCCCAGAGGAGCGTCCCGGCCGATGTGCAGCGCCGGAAACATAACCCCACCGTTGCCTTCACCGCCGATGATGGCGCCCTCGTCCCGAATCGCTCTGGCCACGTTGGCTTCCCCTACGGGTGCGCGCACCAGACGCGCGCCGGCACTCCGAGCCGCATCCTCAACAACCAGACTGGTCGAGAGGTTCGCCACGACGATCGGGTGTTTTGCCTTGCTGTCCGCGCGATCCAGACTGGTGCGTCCATCCAACACAGCCCGGATCGCGAACGCCAGCGTGTAGTCCTCGCCGATGGCTCGTCCCGTCTCGTCGACCAGTGCCAGCCGATCCACGTCGGGATCCACGGCCAGGCCGATCACCGCGCCGGAGTCGCGCACGAGTTGACCCAGCTCGCCGAGGTTTTCCGGCACCGGCTCGGGTGCCCGGGGAAAAAGCCCGTCAGGCTCGAGGTTGATGCCCGACACCCGGCAACCCAAGCGCTCGAGGAGCGGAAGCATCGCCGTTGCCCCCGCCCCTCGAACACAGTCCAAGGCAACATGAAATCCGCGGCGCTGGATCGCCGTGATATCGATCATAGACAGCGCGAATATCGCGTCGAGATGCCGGGCGATCGCTTCCGTATCCTGCCGTACTGCCCCTAGACCGTTCCACCCTTGCCTCGGTGGGCCTTCGTCCGCCAATGCACGGACGCGCGTCCCCGCGGCGGCATCGAGAAAGATCCCGTCAGGTCCGACGAATTTCAGCGCATTCCATTCGATCGGGTTGTGACTCGCGGTGAGTATCAGCCCACCACCCGCGTGGTGGTGCTCCACTGCCATCTGGACCGTCGGCGTCGGGACGACGCCAAGCTCGATCGCGTCCACGCCGACGGACATCAGGCCGGCGGCGGCCGCTCGTGTGAACATCGGGCCGCTGGTCCGGGCATCACGCCCCAGCACCACTGATGGCCTGCCGCCCACCGAGGCCGATTCTCGCACCCACGAGCCGAAGGCAGCGGCATGGCGCGCGACGAGCTCCGGCGTGAGGTCGGTGCCGACGAGGCCCCGCATCCCCGAAACGCTGATCATGAGAGTGTCGGACATCGGGCCTGGTGACCGGGAGGGGTCAGATGGAAAGGGGAAGGAGCGAGACGTCGCTGAAGGCACGGGCAAATGCATTCACGACGTCCGGATCGAAATGCGTCCCGGCGCAGCGCTGAAGCTCTTCGAAGGCTTCGGTCGGGTTCCGGGAGGGCCGGTAGGCGCGATTGGTCGTCATCGCATCGAACGCGTCGACTACCGCCACGATGCGCGCCTCGGACGGGATGGTGTCTCCGATGAGGCTGTCGGGAAAGCCGGCACCGTCCAACCGCTCATGGTGGGAGCGGACGATCCCGAGCACGATGGGCGATTCCGCCAGAAATGGCGCGAGAATCCGCTCGCCGAGCGCCGTATGGCCCTTGATGTGCTCGAACTCCTCGGGGCTCAGCGGTCCCGGCTTGTTGAGCACCGCCTCGCGCGTGCCGATCTTGCCGATGTCATGCAGCTCGCCGCCCAGGCGGATGTGCTCGAGCCGCGCGCCGGTATAACCCAGTTGCACGGCGGTCTTCACGGCGTAGCGGGAGACACGGGTGGAGTGACCGCTGGTATAGGCATCCTTGGCTTCGAGTGCGTGCACGAGCATCTGCACGCCGTTGATCATCGACTGCTTGTTGAGACGGTCCAGCTCGCGGACCCGCGTCTCCAGATTGGCCTGGTAGTATCGGTTCTTGAGGACCAGCTCGCGCTTCTCCAGGGCCTTGTCCACCCGCGCCCAGACTTCCTCGATCATGACCGGCTTGCTGAGATAGTCGAGCGCCCCGATGCGGAGGCATTCGACGGCCGTCGAGACGTCGGATACCCCGGTCAGCATGATGACCGCCATGTCGGGATAGAGCCGGAGCGCCTGTTTCAGAAACTCGATGCCGTCCATCCCCGGCATGTGGATGTCGGAGATGCATATCGGCACCTCTCCACGGTCGCGCAGCAGCGCGAGCGCATCGGCGCCCGAGGACATCTGAACCACCGAAAGTCCGTAGGTCTCGATGGCGCGCGCCAGGCTTTCACGCACGCTGTCGTCATCATCAACGATCATACAACGCGCCGTGATACCGGCGGTTTCGGCTATATTCACGACCCGAAGGTAACCATGACCGCCCCCCCTCTTCAACCGAACCGTTCGCGCCATTACGCTTCTCCCACCCTCTACTCGCCCGGCCTCAGATGACCCGGATTCTGCCTCACGATCACGATCACCAATTCGCGACACGCTCGGTCCACGCCGGGCAGATCATCGAGCCGCTCGCGGGCGCGGTGATGACACCCATCTACCAGACGAGCACCTACGTCCAGACCGCGCTCGGCAAGCACAAGGGATATGAGTACGCCCGTACGCAAAACCCGACGCGCGAGGCGCTGGAACGAAACGTGGCCAGCCTGGAGGGAGGCACACACGGGTTCGCCTTCGGGTCGGGTCTGGCCTCGCTCGATGCCGTGCTCAAGTTGCTCCGGTCGGGAGACCACGTGGTGTGCGGGGACAACGTGTACGGAGGCACCCATCGGCTGATGGACAGAGTGTACACCGAGTTCGGTGTGCGTTTCACCTTCGTGGACATGCGCGACATCGGCAACGTCGAGCGCGCCGTGACCTCCGCGACCCGCATGATCTATTGCGAGACGCCCACCAACCCGATGATGAACCTTGTGGACCTCGGCGCCCTCGGCGATCTGGCGCAAGCTCGCGGGTACCTCTACGTGGTGGACAACACCTTCGCGACGCCGTTCTTCCAGCGGCCGCTCGAGTCGGGCGCTGACATCATCCTCCACTCCACCACCAAATACCTCAACGGGCACAGCGACATGGTGGGAGGACTGCTCGTGACCCGGCGGGACGACCTGGCCGAGCGATTGGGTTTCATCCAGAATGCGGCCGGCGGAGTACCCGGGCCGATGGACTGCTGGTTGGCGCTGCGCGGGATCAAGACGCTTCCACTTCGAATGCGGCAGCATGACCAGAACGGTCGGATCGTCGCGACCTGGCTGACTCGGCGTCCGGAAGTGCGGAAAGTGTACTATCCGGGACTTCCGTCGCATCCCCAGCACGAGCTGGCCTGCCGGCAAATGAGCGGATTCGGTGGGATGATATCGTTCGATGTGGGTGACCCTGCCCTCGCCCGGCGATTCGTCGAGCGCACCCGGATCTTCGCGCTGGCCGAGTCACTGGGTGGCGTGGAGAGCCTGGTCGGTCATCCGGCCACGATGACGCATGCCTCGGTTCCCCCGGCGATGCGTCAGGAGATGGGGTTGACCGACAGCCTGGTGCGGCTGAGCTGCGGGGTGGAAGACTCGGACGACCTGCTGGCTGACCTCGATCAGGCCTTGGCGGCGTCCGTCGCAAAGTGAAACAAGACGGCAGCCGTCCCGTAGGTGGTCTGTCACCAACCAAGAGCGGACAATGACGACCTCACTCCCCACCCGGCGACCCCGGCGAGCCTTCCCGGAAATCGCCGCCGTGTCCTGGGAACATCCCGCCGATCGCGCCGCACTTCAGGCGCTTCGCGCCGTTCCCGGCGTCGACGAAGTCATCCGGAAAGTGCTGGCGTTCATCGGCGGCGAGCGCGGCGTGCGGCTGCTCTTTCAGGGCAATGCGGTGCGAATCGGGCCGTCCCAGTTTCCCAAGCTTTGGCACCTCCACAATGAGGTGGTGACGACCTTCGATTGGCCGACCGTGCCGGAGCTCTACGTCTCACAGACGCCATTCTTCAACGCCGGCGCTTATGGCATCGATCAGCCGTTCATCGTGATTCATACCGCGGCCATCGAGCTCCTGGACGACGAGGAGCTGCGGGTACTCTTCTCCCACGAGCTGGGACACGTCATGAGCGGGCATGCGCTCTACCGCACGATCGCTGCCATTCTGGCGCTCATCAGCCTGGGAGCACTTCCCATCCTCGCCGGGCTGGCTGTGCTCCCGATTCGACTGGCATTTCTCGAGTGGTCACGAAAGTCGGAGCTTTCGGCTGACCGGGCGGGGCTGCTCGGTGCCCAGGATGTGACGGCCGCGCAAAGTCTCGATATGAAGATGGCCGGCGGCGGACGCGGCAGCGGATTCGCGGCCGAGCTCAACGTCGGCGCGTTCATGGAACAGGCCCATGAGTACGTGGCGGCAGGTGAAGGGCTCGACGTCGTGTACAAGCTGCTCAGCACGCTGGCGCTGACTCACCCGATGCACACGGTGCGCGCGGCGGAGCTGCAGCGCTGGGTTGCCACGGGTGATTACGATCGCATCCTCCGAGGCGAGTACGTGCGTCGTGGAGCCGAGGCGAGCGATCGGCCGCTGAAGGACGACATGAGCGCGGCGGGCAGCTATTACGCCGCCGAAGCGCGGGAGATCGCAACGCAGGTGGCGGACGCCGCCAAGCGGGCCGCGGAGCGGGCACGGGACGCGTTCCGCAACGCACAGAAGCAACCGTGAGGATTCTGGTCGTCGGCGGCGGAGGGAGAGAGCACGCGCTCTGCTGGGCCCTCCGCCGCGAGAATCCCGATGTCGATCTGCATTGCGCGCCGGGCAACCCCGGCACTGCCGAGCTGGCCACCAATCTTCCCATTCCTGCCGACGATATCGACCGCCTCGCGGATGCGGCGGACATGCACGGCATCGACCTCACCGTGATCGGCCCCGAAATTCCGCTCGCGCTCGGACTCGCCGATCGTCTCCGGGCCGAGGGACGCACGGTATTCGGTCCCGGTCGCGCCGCGGCCCGACTCGAGTCCTCCAAGGCGTTCGCGAAGGAAGTGATGGCGTCGGCGGGGATCCCGACGGCCTCGAGCGCAACGTTCGACGATCTGGCCGGTGCCCTCCGATACGTCGATCGCCACGCCGAGCCGCTCGTGGTGAAGGCCTCGGGGCTCGCGGCCGGCAAGGGGGCCGTCGTCTGCGCAACCCGGGCCGAGGCGGCCGGTGTCGTGCGGGCCATGCTCGGTGACGGGCGATTCGGGGACGCCGGCCGGACCGTCGTCATCGAATCGTTCCTGCAGGGCGAGGAGATCTCCGTCCTCGCGGTCACCGACGGGCGGGATTTCGTGCTTCTGCCGGTTTCCCAGGATCACAAGCGATTGATGGAAGGCGACACCGGTCCCAACACCGGCGGGATGGGGGCCTACAGTCCCGTCTCGGTCGCCACGCCGTCGCTGATCGCGCGGGTGGAGCGCGAGGTGATCGCCCCAGCGCTCGAGGAGATGCAGCGGAGAACGACGCCCTTCACCGGCGTGCTGTACGCCGGGCTCATGGTGGACGATGCAGGCATGCCGGCCGTCGTGGAGTTCAATTGCCGCCTGGGTGATCCGGAAACCCAGGTCATCCTGCCGCTCGTCTCAGGCGGACTCACCGACTGCCTCTGGAAGGTTGCCCGCGGCGAGGGAGTGTCGCCGATTCCGTACGACTCGGCTGCTGCGTCCGTCACGACCGTGCTTGCGTCCAGCGGCTACCCCGACGATCCCAGGCGCGGAGCCGCGATCACCATTCCCGCGACACTGCCGGAAGGCGTGACCGTCTTTCACGCCGGCACCACACGCGGCCCGGACGGCACGCTCCGGACGAATGGTGGCCGGGTCCTCAACGTCACCGCAATGGCCCGGTCTTTCGCCGAGGCGCAGCGGCTGAGCCGGTCAGCGTCGGAATCGGTCGCGTTCGAAGGAAAGGTGTTCCGCCGCGACATCGGCTGGCGAGAGGCCGAGCGGGCACGCGTATAGCTTTCGGCCGATGCCGGAGCTTCCCGAAGTCGAGACCATCGTTCGCGATATCCGTCCGTCCCTCCTCGGCCGCCGCTTTGGGCGCGTCGCGTTGAGTCATGACGACGTTCTCAGGGGTGTCAGCCGCCGCCGTCTTCTCGAGCGGCTGCGCGGCGCCGAGGTCCACGACGTCTTTCGCCGCGCCAAGCATGCAGTGATCGACCTCGGAGCGTACCGACTGGTCGTACAGCCCGGGATGACCGGGTCCCTCGTGGTGCACGACGAGCCGCTTCCTCTCGAAGCGGCCCGCTATGCTGTGCTCCGCGCGCCGCTCGATAACGGACATGAGCTCGTATACGACGACGTTCGCCGTCTCGGCACGCTTCTGCTGCTCGACCCACGAGGATGGCAGGCCTACACCTCCGCGATCGGCCCCGAGCCACTCGATCCCGGCTTCACGTCCGAGGCGCTGGGCCGGGCGCTCGCGAGATCGAAGCAGGCCGTGAAAAAGGTGATCATGGACCAGCACCATCTGGCGGGTGTCGGCAACATCTATGCGAACGAGGCGCTGTTCGCCGCCGGCATCGATCCTTCGAAGCCGGCCAACCGTCTCACCCCACTGGACCACACGCGACTCCACGCGGAGGTCCGCCGCATTCTCCAGGCGGCCATCGTTTCCAAGGGGAGCACGGTGCGGGATTACCGGACTGGAACCGGGCTGCCGGGGAATTTTCAGCTCGAGCTGCTGGTGTACGAGCGTGAGGGAGAACCGTGCGTGCGGTGTGGGACCCGACTCGCCGGCACGCACGAGATCGACGGGCGGATCACGGTGTTCTGCTATCGCTGCCAGAGATGAGTCGCAGGAGAGCGCAGCGCGCCGCTCCGCTTCCAGCCACCGATCTCGGCGAGTTGCGGAAGCGCGTTCGGGCACTCACGGAGAACCGGCCGGCGGTCTACCGGATGCTGGACGCGACCGGCCGCATCCTCTATGTGGGAAAAGCGAAACGCCTCCGGACACGGTTGCTGTGTTACTTCCGGGCGGTCTATCCCGACGACAAGGCAGCCCGGATCCTATACGCGGCATCGCAGATTACCTGGGACTATGTCCCAAGCGAGTTCGCGGCGTACCTCAGCGAGCTGCGCCAAATCCGCCGCTACCGACCCCACTTCAATCATCGCGGCAACCTGACCCGCCGCTCCGTCCTCATCAAGATCTCGAGCGACCCGGCCCCACGGGTGTTCGCCGGCTCGGCCGCGACGCGGGAGGATACGGGCTGTTATGGCCCGTTCAGGTCCCGGGCCCGAACCGAGGAGGCGGTCCGTACGCTCAACGACCTGCTCGGTCTCCGAGACTGCGCCGCCAAGATGCCCATGGTCTTCGCCGGTCAGGGAGATCTCTTCGGCGAATCCCGGCAGGCCGGGTGCATGCGATACGAGTTCGGGTACTGCACGGGACCGTGCGCGGGTTTCGTCGCCGAGGTTGACTATCGTCGACGGGTCGAGACGGCGACCGCATTTCTGGAGGGGAGAACCCTCCAGCCGCTCGATCGGGTGATTCGCGCGATGCAGGAGGCTTCAGATGCGGGACAGTACGAGCTGGCCGCGCGATGGCGCGAGCGCTTCGAGCAATTGGAGTGGCTGGTGGCGGCGACCAGCCGGGCACGAACCGCTCGCGATCTCCTCACCTTTGTATACCGTGACCCGGGTGACTATGGCGACGACCGGGCGTATGTGATCCGCCAGGGCGTCGTTCGCGCCGGGTTCCCATTTCCATCGACGCCGATCGAGCGCGAAGCCTTCTGCGCCGTGGTGGCCGAGGAGGCGGCCCGTCCGGACGCGCCGAGCGGACCGCTTCCACTCGACGCGATCGACGAGATCCTCCTGCTCACCGCGTGGTTCCGGGCCCACCCCGAAGCTCTCCGGCGAACGACTCCTTACTCGGACTGGACCGGCCAGACGATGTAGCCAGGAGCGGACACTGGCCGGACCCGGCCAAAGCCCACACGGTCTATCTGCTTCTCCTTGAAGACATTATGAAGCTGCAACCAGTGGCATCCTACCTGCCTATCTCGGCTTCGTTGCGCGCGGTAGCGCGCGGAAGGTCAACCACGGAGCTACGGGAGGTCTCCAATGATCAAACAGATCGTACTGGCCGGTGCCATCACCGGTCTTTGCGTTGCGGCACCGCTGGAGGCACAGCGCACCGCGACGGGTTCGTTCAGCATCACCCCATATGCCGGCTACATGAAGTTCGGGAACATCGCCAACGGGCCGCTGGGCACCAGTCTTCGCAACAGCGGTGCGGCGCTCTACGGTGCCGAGTTGAGTCTCGGACTGATGCCTGCCGTGGCCCTCGTCGGCAACGTGGCGTACTCGCAGCCTGACCTCCAGGTCGGCGCCCCGATCATCGGGGGTCTGTCGGTGGGACAGAGTTCCGT
The DNA here is from genome assembly GCA_036559745.1 of Gemmatimonadales bacterium. Taxonomy (GTDB): domain Bacteria; phylum Gemmatimonadota; class Gemmatimonadetes; order Gemmatimonadales; family GWC2-71-9; genus CAVVWJ01. The sequence goes on from DATBSO010000167.1 coordinate 38,071, forward strand.
CCTTCTCTACGACGCCGGCCTTCGCCTGCGTGTTCCGGTCGGGACCGGTCTCCCGATCAGTCCGTTCGTGCAGGCCGGTGCGGGCGCCATCAGGCAGTCGGTGAGCGTGAGCCCGGTAAGCACCCATGCGACGAACTTTGCGTACAACGTCGGGGCCGGTGCGGATGTGGCGATCGCGCCGCGCGTCGGACTCCAGTTGATGGCGAAGGATTACATCGGAAAGTTCGATGCCCGGGAAGCGACCGGCATCAACGTGGATACCAAGACGACGCACAACTGGGCGTTGAGCGCGGGTCTCAGGCTTGGATTCTGACCGCCCCGCCTGAGCGGTGAATTCCGGGCCATGAGCGGCTGGTGTGACGGCCGTTCATGGCTCGGTGCTCAGACCCTTACCAGCTTCCTGAAATCGCCCACCTGCTCCAACACGAACCCGCGGGCGAAGACCAGCAACGATACGACGTAGACCGCCGTTCCGATAAGCGTCATCACGAGCACGAAGAGGACGCGGTCAGGGAACCGGATCTGCGTCATTGGACCGACCAGAAGCAGCACGCCCGCCATGATTAGAGCCATCAACAGCCCGGGCGCGATCGCGCCGAGGACTGGCCCGTACCCGAGGCCGCTGTGGCGCTTGAAGGCGTACATCTGGGGCGGCAGAGTGAGATAGGCCCGGAAGACGTAGGCCCAGGCCATCGCGGTCAGGCCGAACGGCGCAGCGATCAGCGACAGGATGATGGTGAGAACCACCTGGAGCACCGCGAGTCGCGCGAGCGTCCCCGACCGGCCCAGCGCGGCGAGGCCTGGGGCCGCGAAACGGTTGAGCGTAAACGGGACGGCGAGGAAACCCAGAATCTGCGCGATGCTGGCGCTCTCGGTCCACCGGTCGCCGAAGATGAGGGGGATCGCAGAGGGCGCGAGCACGGCGAATCCGATGATCGCCGGAAAGGCGAGTGCGCTGCTCACCCCGATCAAGCGGAGGTAGGCCTTCCGAAACGCCGGGAGATCATCCTGAAGGCGAGCGAGCGCGGGGAGCGATACCTGCGCGAACGGCAGGATGGCCCCCTGCGCGATCAGATCGATCGTTCGCCAGGCCGTACGATAGACGCCGACCGCGGCTGGCCCGATGACCCGGCCAATCACGACGTCCTGGACCCGGACCAGCGCGACGTTCAGAATCTGCGTACCGGTCATGCTCGCGCTCAGTCCGGCCATCTGGCGAAGCATCGAGCCCGAGTATCGCCGCCCGGGCATCCATGGATATGCCTGCCAGGCCATCGCCGTCCCCGCCACCTCCGAGACACCGCGCTGCACGACGAGGCTCCAGGCACCCCACCCAGCCCACGCGGCCGTAAGTGCGGCAACGCCTCCCAGGACTCCACTGACCACCGATCTCGACGCCAGCGATCGATGCCCGAACTCCCGGAGCCTCATGGCCATATGAGTCGCGCCAGCGGCGGTGATGGGGACAATGCAGCCCAGAGCCGTGACCAGCGGGGCGACCTCGGGTGCGCCGAAGGCTCTCCCCAGCGGCTGCGCGACGAGAGCGATCACCACCGCGACGAGACCGGAGAGCACCAACGTCGACCAGAAGACCGTGTCGGCCATTTCGGGTGAGACCCGCTTGGCCCGGGTGAGGGTGTCGATGAGCCCACTCGACGGCAGGACCTTGCCCACCTCCGCGAAGGCCACCGCGAGCGCATACACACCGAACGCCGCCGGCCCCAGCTTTCTGGCCAGGACGGCGAAGACGATGAAGGAGAGGATGTAGTCCGAGCCAGTACGGACGATCGTCCACAAGATTGATACGGCCGTCTTGCGCTTGAGGTCATCGGCTGCGGCGCGCGGCTCAACCTCGACAAGACCCGCGATCGCCGCGGCAGGGGCGCCGTCGAGCGGCTCGTCGAACTCGCTGAGGGAGGGGTCTGGGGTTGGCCCAGAAATGCGGGACCGTTCGGTCATCCCGCGAGTCTAGGCGGCCGCCCGGCCGGGACGGTGAGCATTGTCACACCCGCTTCGAGCATCTTCCGCCACATTACAGGAACTTCCAACATGGCGAGAATGATGACGGACGGCCAATGACAAGGATACCGGACGGGCGGAAATGCGTCATCGTGGCAGGCTTCCCCCGGAGCGGTACGAGCTGGGTAGCCAAGTGTCTGTCGTTCGCCCCCGGCTTCACCTACTACCGGGAGCCGGACAACTACCAGCACGTGAAGGGCGCGGAGAAGCGCTTCACGTATCTCTACCTGACCGCGGACCATGACGATCCGGCGTACCGTCGTCACATGTCCCGCGCCATCGCGGGCGAGATCGCCACCGCGTTCACGATGCGTCACGACCCGGGGCCGCTTCTGAGCAGGCTGCGCGGGCCGGGACGTGCGCTGGGCGAACGAGTGCCGGCCCTGTTCCTTCGTGAGCGGAATGTGCTGGTGAAACTCGTGTTCGCCAACCTCAATCTGGCGTGGCTCAGCGCCACCTTTCCGGAGGCACGGCAGGTGTTCGTCGTGCGACATCCGTGCGGCCAATTCGAGAGCTGGCAGCGTCTGGGGTGGGAGCCCAGACCCGAGCGACTGCTCGAGAACCCGCGCCTCCTCGCCGATCATTTGGGTCCGTACGCCGACCTGATTCGCTCGGCCAAGAGCTTCTGGGAACGGGCGGGCGCGCTGTGGGCTGCCACGCTCCACGTCGTTCACCGGCAGACTCAGAACGACTCGCGGCGTCTGATCATGGCCTACGAGTGGCTCTGCCACGATCCGCTCGCGGGCTATCGGGAACTCTATGGGCGGCTCGAGATGGAATGGACTTCCAAGGCGGCGGGATTCATCCGTGAGTCCAACCGGGGCGGCGACGAACGCACATACTCGATCAGCCGGCGCACGGCCGAGCAGATCGACAAGTGGATCAGGACGGTGAGACCGGAGGATGTCGAGGCGTGCCGGGCCTTCGTGACGCCGTTCCAGTTGCCGTATTATCCCGACTTCAACCCGGCCGTGGGCACGTTCAGCGGTCAGGAGACCGCCGACATCCGTAGATCCGTGCAGCCGACCGGCTGAGCCCCATCCACCTCCGCTCGTCCTCGCCCAACAGATCGGACACCTCCGTCACGGAAACCTCGAACCCCGCCTCACGCAGGCGATCGACGTAGTCCGAGCCGTATCGGCGGACGTGATCGTGCTGGCCGAACAGCCGCTCGCGTTCGGCCGGATCGGTGATCGTCGGATCCTCCACGGTTCGCTCCACCGTGATCGGCACGAGCAGCACGGCCCATCCGTCCTTTTTGAGGACCCGGTGAAGCTCGCGCATCGCTCGGCGATCATCCGGAACGTGCTCGAGGACGTGACTGCAGTAGACGACGTCGAATGATTCGTCGGGATGCCGGATGTCGGTAATGTCCATCCGTTCCATGGCGTGGGGGTCGAGCAGGTCCCCCGTGAGATAACCCTCGCCGAGCCGGCGGCGGAACCGGTCCTCCAAGCAGGGCTCCGGCGCGACGTGCAGTACCCGCTTCTCTCGTCCGTCGAACAGGTCGGTCCGTCCCGTGAAGTAAAGCCAGACGAGGCGATGCCGTTCGAGTGCGCCGCATTGCGGGCACTCCGCCTCTTCACGGGGGACGAGGCCGTAGGTGCGAAAGCGCCGGGATGACCGGTTGCATACCGGGCACCAGCGGCTCGTACCACTGTACCATGCGCCGAAGAACGCCTTGCGGGCGGAGAGCAGCGGCCGGACGACTGCCGGGGACAGGACGTGGGCGACCCGACTCATTGATCGTCTCTCAGCGACGGACCAACGCGTGGTATAGTGCCAGCGTCTGACGTGCGAGCAGCGGCCACTCGAGATCCTCCAATCGGGGAGTCATTTGGCGAGACGGGAGAGCCGCCCGGTGCAGCGCGGCGGCCAATGTGTCCGGTGTGAGCTCCCCCTGGTACGTGTGCACCCAGTCCGTGCCCACCTGCTGGCGAAGCTCACCCATGGCGCCCAGAGCAGGCACGAGAACAGGGCGGTCGAACGAGAGCGCCAGCACGGCGCTGCCGGAGTTCGTGATTTCAGTAAACGGCAGCACGACGAGGTCGGCGGCGCGCAGGTAAGACTGCACTTCGACCTCAGGCACGTGTTGGAGCTGGAGCCGCACCCTCGGGTCGTCCGCCGCCGCCGCGCGAATTTCGGCAGCCAGCTTGGGCGTTTGCGGCGCGCCGGCGATCAGGAGTACCAGGTCGCCTGCGTCGGGGGGAAGCGCCCGCATCGTGCGCACGAGATGCGGAACGTTCTTGTACTCCCGCACCCGGCCCACAAAGGCGAGCACGCGCGCGCCGGCTGGTATGGCGAACCGAGCCCGTGCCTCATCTCGCCCGATGGTGTCGGGGTACGCTCCGCGGAAGTGCCCGTGCGCCACGACCGCATGTGGGAGCCGGGCGAGCGCGGGATATCGCGTCTCGACCGCTCGCTGTCCCGCAGCACTGGGATGGAGCACCGCGTCGACCTGGCGAACGAACCCGGACCAGAACCAGCGTTCCAGCGCCGGGTGCGTCGATTCGTGTGGTTCGGCGTTGTGCGCCGTCCACACGACGTGCGCGCCTCGCAAGCGAGCGATCCCGACCAGGGCCCGCGCGGCGACCGCACGGATGGCGCGGCCCGCCCATGAATCGGCATCGAGAGCCTTATCGGGCCAGTGCACATGGAGGATGTCGTAGCCCCCACGCAGGGCGCGTCCAGGGCTGAATTCCTGTACCCGCACCCCGAGTCGCTCCAGGTGGGTATAGAGCAGCGAGGTGTAGGGATTCTGGGCGCGAGCCCCGAGGCCGGGCCATGCGAGAACACGGACGGCGCCCGATGCGGCCGCCAACTCGTGGCCGTTCAAAACCTCTGGGTCAAGCTGAGCGACCGACCCGCTCATCCAACCGCTCGCACGAGCTCACCGAGCAGCCGGTGGGCGCTGTCCTGCCAGGAAAACTGCCGGGCCCGCACTTGCCCCCGGTGTCGCAGGGAGCCGACGAGGTCCGGCTCCCTGATCACACGCAGCATCGCGCCGCCGAGCGCCTCCACGTCGTCGGGATCGACGACCAGCGCCGCATCCCCGACCACTTCCGGGCATGCGGGAGCGCTCGAGGTCACGACAGGGCACCCACAGGCCATCGCCTCGACCAGCGGGATCCCGAAGCTCTCGTAGTACGACGGGAACAACAGCGCCGCGGCCTGAGAGTAGACGGCGGGCATGTCATCCTGATCGATGAGTCCGGGTATGACCACCGACTCTCGAGAGAGACCGAACCGCTCGCGTAGGACATCGGGCGTGAGGCGGTCCTTCACTCCGGCGCCGAGGATCACCATCCGCGGGCATCGCGGCTCCAGCGCCTGTGCCTGTGCAAATGCGGCAAGCGTGCCTTCCACGTTCTTGCGGGGACAGAGAGCCTGTCCGGCGTACTCGATCCGGGCGTAGCCCTTCACCACCATGAGGAAGAAGGGCTCATCAGGAAGACCGTACTGGGCCCGCACACGCGCCAGGACGATGGGATCCTCGATCCGAGTGAACCGCTCATCGGCCGCGGCATAGACCGTGGCCATCTTGTCGCGAGGGACAGCGGCGAGACGCTCCAGCTCCTCCGCCAGGCTGTCCGAGTTGGTGAGTACTCGCG
>DATBSO010000168.1:0-112423 GCA_036559745.1 Gemmatimonadales bacterium
TCAACAGCGGGAGCGAGGCCAACGATCTCGCGATCCTGATGGCGCGGACGTTCACGGGGAACAACGACGTCATCGCGCTCCGGAACGGCTATCACGGTGGATCGCCGACCGCGATGGGTCTTACCTCGCATATGACCTGGAAGTTCCCATACCAGGTGAACCAGGGCATCCATCACGCCTTGAGCCCCGATCCCTATCGCAGCCCGTTCCGCGGCACGCCGGAGGAGATCGCGTCCCGCAGCGCCGAGGACATTCGCGAGCTGGTGCGCTACTCGACCCCGGGTCGCATCGCCGCCTTCATCGCCGAGCCGATCCAGGGCGTCGGTGGCACAACCATGGGCGCGCCGAACTACCTCCGCGAGGCGTACGCGATCGCGCGCGAATACGGCGGCCTCTGCATCGCCGACGAGGTCCAGACCGGCTTCGGGCGGACCGGGGACCATTACTGGGGCTTCGAGGCCTCGGGAGTCGTCCCGGACATCGTGACCATGGCAAAGGGAATCGGGAACGGGCTCCCGCTCGCCGCCGTCACCACGCGACGCGAGATCGCCGCGGCGCTCACCCAGCGGATTCACTTCAATACGTTCGGCGGCAACCCAATCTCGATGGCTGCTGGCCTCGCGGTGCTCGACATCATCGACGAGGATGGGCTCCAGGAGAACGCCAGGGTCGTCGGCGGCAGGTTGAAGGCCGGCCTCAAGGAGCTGATGACCCGTCATCGCCTGATCGGTGACGTTCGCGGCCGGGGTCTGATGCTCGGCGCCGAGCTGGTGCGCGACCGGGAGACCAAGGAGCCCGCGACGCAGGAAACGCTGGCGATCTGGGAGGCGGCGCGCGATATGGGACTGTTGATCGGCAAAGGCGGGCTCGACGGCAACGTGCTCCGCATCAAGCCGCCGATGTGCATCACGGCAGCCGACGTGGACTTCGCACTGGAAGTGCTCGACGAGGCGTTGCGCGTAGTGGAGCGATAGAGCGGAGAACACATGGGCGGGGTGTGGACCTTTCCGTCCTCTCCGCCCTCTCCGTCTTCTCCGTCCTTTTTTCAGCTCGAGAATCCGATCCCCAGGCGGTCCAGCGCTCGCAGCATGAGACTGGGCCGCTTTCCTTCATCTACCTGCCGCAGTCCTCGTGTGACCAGGTCGATCGCCCACGAGCGGAATGGCTCCGGAGGAAATGGGATCGGCTTCCGTGTGACGAGCTTGAGATCGAGCAGCTCCCCCGGCCGGTCGAGTGCCAGATGGGCCAGCACCCGGCCGGCCAGTCGCGTGGTCCCTAATCCATGGCCGGTGAACCCCAGCCCATACACCACTCGGTTCTCCAGTGCCCGGCCGAAGAACGGTGTGAGTCTGGTCGTCGAGCAGATCGCGCCACCCCAGGCGTAGGGAAATTCTAGACCCGTGAGGGCAGGGAAGTGCCGGCTGAAGCTCGCCCGCAGGGCCGCATAGTGCGCCGGCGAATGATCGCACGACGGGTCGACCCGGTTGCCCCGGTAGTACGCGGCCTCGCTGGTGCCCCAGAGAATCCGATCGTCGGCGGTGAGGCGATAGTAGTTGAAAAACGTGCGTCCGTCGCTGACGCCCTGGCGGTGACGCCATCCGATGGCTGCGCGTTGGTCGGCGGTCAGGGGGTCGCTCACGAGGATGTAGTCGTAGAGCGGAATGAACCGGTGCACCACACCCGGCACCAGCCGATGAGTGTAGGCGCTCGTGGCGAGAATCGCGCGTCTCGCGGTGAGCTCGCCCTGAGCCGTGCCGACCCGAACGCCGGCGCCTGCCGGTCGGATCTGTTCGACCCGGCTCCGCTCGAAGACGCGCACGCCGAGACGTTCGGCCTCCCGGCGAAGTCCATCGACCAGCTTGACGGGATCGAGAATGCCCCCGCCGGCGACCCAGACCCCACCCAGATAGAGCGGTGACGCGAGCTCGGCGCGAACGGCGTCGCGATCGAGCACCCGAAACGTGCTGAGTCCGAGTCGCTCCGCGGTCGCGACTGTTCTGGCCGACTCCTCGAGCTGCGCCGACGTGAGCGCCACCATGAGACGGCCGGTCGGCTCGTAGTCGCAGCCGATGCCGCGCTCGGAGATGAATGCCAGCATCTCGGCGACGTTTTGCTCGCCGACCCGGGCCAGCCGGCGGGCTTCACGCTCTCCGAAGTGCTGGATCGCGAGACCGTGGCTGTGGTCCACGGTCTCGGACAGCATTCCCGCGTTGCGGCCGCTCGCACCGTACGCCGCGACGCCCTGCTCGACGACCGCGACGTCGGTCGCCGGATCGAGTGCCTTGAGCGACAACGCCGCCCAGAGTCCCGTCAGCCCGGCGCCCACCACGACGACATCGGCCGACTGCCTTCCTTCCAACGCGACGATGTCCCGCGGCGGGCGGCGCGCCAGCCAGTAGCAGGCCTGCTCGATCGGTGGGAACGATTGTGTGGCCGAGGACGGAGTCAGGAGGCCGCGGTACCCGAGCGGAGCCGCTCTACCCGGTGCTGCCAGAGCACCGTCGCGCCGAGGAGGATCAGGCTTCCCAGGAGGATGGCGGTCGCGAGGACGTTGATCTGCGCCGGGAACGCCGCCCGGCGGGCGCCGTAGACGTATAGCGGGTAGGTGATCCGGCTGCCGGCATTGAAGAGGGTGATGATGAAGTCGTCCAGCGAAAGGGCGAACGCGAGCATGGAGGCCGCGACGATACCCGGAGCGATGATCGGCAGCGTCACCTTGTAAAAGACCCGGAACGGCGTGGCGCCGAGGTCCATGGCGGCCTCCTCGAGCGTCCAGTCGAATCCGCGGATCCGCGCCCGGACCGTGAGCGCCACATAGCTCACCGAGAACATGATGTGCGCGATCACGATCGTGGTGAAGCCGGTCGGCACACTGAAGTCGAGAAAGAGCGCCAACAGCGACGAGCCGAGCACCACTTCCGGCGTCGTGAGGGGGAGCACCAGCAACAAGCCGACCGCCCCGCTGCCGCGGAACTTGTAACGGCAGAGCGCGAGCGCGATGAGTGTGCCGAACAAGGTGGCCACCGAGGTCGAGATCGCGGCGACCTTGAGACTCAGCTTCATCGCTTCGACCAGCGCGGGGTACTGGAACGGCTCCTTCCAGGCATCGAAGGAGAAAGCCTTCCAGACGAAGTTGAACTTGCCGGCCGGCTTGTTGAAGCTGTACAACATCGTCACGAAGATCGGCAGGAACAGATACGCCAGGACCAGCGCGGCATATCCATCGAGGAGCCAGCGCGAGAATCGCCGCATCAGGCCAGGTCCTCGGTTCCCAGGACCCGGGCATACGCAAGCACGCCGAGCGTGATGACCGTCATGAGCACAAAGGACAGCGAGGCGGCAAGCGGGTAGTCGCGAACCTCGAGGAACTGGTTCTGGATGACCGTCCCGATCATCTGCTGGTTGGGGCTGCCCAGCAGCTGGGCGTTGATGAAGTCACCCGTCGCGGGGATGAACGTCAGCAGGCTGCCCGCGAACACGCCCGGCAACGACAGCGGGAGCACCACCTTGAGGAACGCCCTCGTCGGCGAGCAGTAGAGGTCCTCGGCAGCCTCGACCAGTCTGCGGTCGATCTTTTCGAGGCTGACGTAGATCGGCAGGATCATGAATGGGACGAAGTTGTACGTCAGTCCCCCGAGCACCGCCATCGTCGTGTCGAGCAGGCGGCCACCGGGTTCCATCAGGTGCAGCTGTTGGAGCAGCCAGGCGGCGGGTCCGCTGTCGTTCAGGATCGTCTTCCAGGCGAAGGTACGGACCAGGAACGTGGTGAAGAACGGCAGGATGACCAGGCCGAGCAGGAGATTCTTGAGCTTCCCGCCCCGGAACGCGATCACGTAGGCGAGCGGATAGCCAAGCGCGAGCGCCATGAGCGTGGCGGCGGTGGCGTACTCCAGCGAACGCAGGAAGTGCCCGCCGTAGCCACCGAGGGCGCGACGGTAGGCGTCGTACCAGGGACCCTGCGTGTGCTCCACCGACGTCTGGCCGAGAGCGAAGAGCGGAACCAGGAAGAACACGATCAGCCACAGAATGCCTGGTGCCACCAGCAGATATGGCGCCAGGCGATTCTGTCGCTCACTCGCTGACCCGATGCCTGCCATGGAGGATCAGGCCCCGATCGCGTCCTGGAAGATCCGGTTGAACTCCGTCTCCTCCTCGTCGGTCAGCGCGCGGAACACATGCAGCCGGGACCGCAGGTCCTGCGGTGGATTGACCAGCTCGCTCTTGGCGAGATCGGGGGCGATCTTCGCCAGCTCCTCGCCCGCGCCTTTGACGTCGGAGAGATAGGGCGCGCCGGCGACGATCTGGGCCGAGTGCTTCGGATCGTAGACGTAGTTGATCCACGCCATCGCTTCCGTCTGCCGGTCGGACGTCTTCGGGATCAGCATGTTGTCGGAGTAGAGCATGGCTCCCTCCTTCGGCGCGATCCACTGCAAGTCCGGATTGTCGGCCCGGAGACCCTGGATGTCGCCCGACCAGGCGAACGCCACCGCGATGTTGCCCGCGGCGAGGTCTTCGGCGTAATCGTTGCCCGTGAACTTCCGGATCTGACCGCTCTCCCTCGCCTTCTTGATCTTCGCGCAGGCCGCCTTGGCGTCCGCCACGGTCACTGCCGCCGGATCCTTCCCCATGCCCAGCATCACGAGACCGATCGTGTCCCGCATCTCGGTGAGCATGGTCACCTGGCCCTTGAACTTCGGATCGAAGATGTCGTTGATGCTCGTCAGGTCCCGCTTGGTCTTCTTCGGGTTGTAGCCGATGGCCGTCATGCCCGAGAGCCATGGCACGCTGTACTTCCGGCCCGCGTCGAAGCTCACGTCCTTCACGTCGTCGACCAGGTTCGCCTTGTTGGGATACTTGCTGTCATCGAGCGGGGCTGCGTACCCGAGACGGATGAGCCGTCCGGCCATCCAGTCGGTCAGGACGATGATGTCGCGATCGATGCTCTGATTCCGCTTGAGCGGCTCGTCGATCTTGGCGAAGAACTCGTTATTGTCGTTGACGTCCTCGGTGTACTCGACCTTGATCCCGGTCGCCTTCTCGAAGTCCGGCACCGTCTGCTTGTCGATGTACAGCGGCCAGTTAGAGATCCGCAGCGTCTTGCCGCCGCCGCCAGCGGCTGCGGCGCCACCAGCAGGCGCGCCCTCCTTGCCGCCACAGGAGGCGAGGAAACTTCCGCCCAGCGCGAAGCCGCCGGCGCCGAGGGCGGTGCGGGTGAGAAAGCCGCGGCGACTGATGGCCCGGCGAAGCAACTCGTGAATCTCTTGGTCCTTCCCGTCGGACTCTCGCTGGCTCATCGCGATGCTCCTGGTGTGGGGGGAGGAGCCGAGCTACGGTATGGCCCGCTCCACGGTCGTCCTGAGGTCCGTCTCTTCTTCGCGTTTGTATCCGGATGGAGGAAGCAGGCGCGCCGCGTCCGGCTCCCAGGTGGCCCACAGGGTCTGCCCGACCTCGAGGTGCTGCACCGTATCCTCCGGTCCGACATGGGCGACGATCTCCGTGCCGTCGAGCGCGCCGAGCGTGCAGCGGATCACCGGGCCCTGAAACACGGCATGACGCACGGTCACCGGGATCCCCGATTCGGCGGCCGGCATGTCGTTCGAGAGCCTGAGCCGCTCGGGGCGGACCATGACGGTGGCCTGCGTGCCAGGACGGAACTTCCACTCGCCGGTGGGAACGTAGATCGGCCGATTGCCCGCGACCGTGATCGTCGCGTGAGATCCATTAGTTTGCCCCATCACGCCCGGAAGCAGATTAGCCACGCCGATGAAGTTCGCGACGAAGACGGAGGCCGGCGAATGATAGATGTCCGTGGGCGACCCGATCTGCTCCACCCGCCCTTCGTTCATCACCGCGATCCGGTCGGACATCGTCAGCGCCTCTTCCTGGTCGTGGGTCACGTAGATGAACGTGATCCCGACCTCGCGCTGGATCCGCTTGAGCTCGATCTGCATCGCCTGGCGCAGCTTGAGGTCGAGGGCGCCGAGCGGCTCGTCGAGCAGCAATGCGCTGGGATAGTTGGCCAGCGCGCGGGCCAGCGCCACCCGCTGCTGCTGCCCGCCCGACAACTGCCCCGGCTTCCGTTTCGCGAACTGGGTGAGCCGCACCACCTCCAGCAGTGCCGTCACGCGCTTCTGGATTTCGTCCTCCGCGAGCTTCTGGCTCCGCGGTCCGAAGGCGACGTTATCGGCGACGTTCATGTGGGGGAAGAGCGCGTAGTGCTGAAAGACCGTGTTGACGTTGCGGTGGTAGGGCGGGACGTGGGAGACGTCCTTGCCGTCGAGGAGGATGCGTCCCTCTGTCGGCAGCTCGAAGCCGGCGATCATTCGAAGCGTGGTCGTCTTCCCGCAGCCCGAGGGCCCGAGCATGGAGAAGAACTCTCCGCGTGCGATCGCGAAGTTGGCGTCCTGGACGGCTACGTACGTGCCGAACCGCTTGAAGACGTGATCGATCGTGATGACGGCGTCGTGCGTTTCACCTGCCGGGATTGTGGTGGGGGGCATGTCTGCCAATGTGCAACTTCTTCTGACGGTTGACAACTCTGGATTCCGGACGCAACCTCCAGTCAGCCGGCATCGAGCGACCCCTCCGAGGCGATAGCATCCCCAATCACGCCGATCTACAGGACAGGACATCATGAGCCCCACCCTTGCTACCGGGCAACGGGCGACGGACCCACGTCTGTTCGCCCGGGCCGAGGAAATCGGCCGGTCCGAAATGGCCGGTCTGCTGGCCCGAACCCCCGGCTCCGCCGCGCTGTACGAGCGCGCCGTCCGCACCCTGCCGTTCGGGGTCGTCTCTTCCTTTCAGAAGATGCAGCCGTACCCCATCTATCTGATGCGAGGGAAGGGGAGCCACGTCTGGGACCAGGACGCTACCGAGTACCTCGACTTCCATTGCGGCTTCGGGGCGATGGTGGCGGGACATGCCCACCCGAGGATCGTCGAAGCAATCACCGAAGCGGCGAGCGGCGGAACCCACTTCGCTGTCACGACTGAGTCTGCGGTCCGATTCGGCGAGGAGATCTGCCGGCGGTTCGGCCTGGAGATGGTCCGGTTCGCCAATTCGGGCACCGAGGCGACGATGGACGCCATTCGGGTGGCGAGGGCGGCGACCGGGCGCGATGTCGTCTGCAAGATCGAAGGCTCGTATCACGGCCACCACGACAGCGTGATGTTCTCGATCGTCCCCAACGCGGACGTCATGGGGGGACGGGACCGCCCAGGGAGCGCGCCGTCGTCCAAGGGAATGGTGAAGGACGCGTCCAAGTACATCGAGGTCGTGCCGTTCAACGACGCCGACCACCTCGAGCGGGTGTTCAGCGAAAAGGGCTCCGAGATCGCCTGCCTCATCATGGAGCCCGCCATGATGAACATCGGGATCGTCGTGCCCCAGCCGGGCTATCTCGAGCGGGTACGCCAGCTCTGCACCAAGCACGGTGTGGTCTTCATCTATGACGAGATCAAGACCGGCTTCACCATTGCGTCCGGCGGCGCCACCGAGCGGTTCGGCGTCCGCCCCGACCTGGTCTGCCTGGCCAAGGCGATTGCCGGCGGCCTGCCGGCCGCGGCGTTCGGCGGCCGCGAAGATCTGATGCGCCTCATCGAGCGCGGCGTGTCGCAGATGGGGACCTACAACGGCAACCCGCTGGTCGCCCACGTGGGACTCGTCAACCTCACCGAGGTGCTGACGCCGTCCGCCTACGAGCACTTCGGCCGACTCGGCACCCGGCTGGCGCGGGGATGTCAGGCCGCAATCGAGCAATGTGGCATTCCTGCCCACACCGTGGATCTCGGCGCCAAGGGCTGTGTCTCGTATCGACCCGCTCCGATGCGCAACTACCGGGATTTCCTGGAGACCCGCCCTGAGCTCTTCGCGGCGTCCTACCCCTGGCTGCTCAACCGGGGGATCTTCATGACCCCGGGCGACGAAGAGCAGTGGACCCTCTCGGTGCAGCACACCGAGGGCGACATCGACCGCTATGTCGAGGTGTTCGGGGAGTTCTGCCGGGAGCTGACGAGATAGGACGGAAAGGACGGAGAGGACGGAGAGACCGAGGTCCTTCCGTCCATCTCCCGAACAAACACCGGCACCGCTATATTTCCCCCATGAGCCCCCGCTTCGAGGTCGTCGCCCCTTTCGAACCTGCCGGCGACCAGCCCAAGGCCATCGCCGAGCTGACGGCCGGCCTCCGGCGAGGCGACAAGTACCAGACGCTCCTCGGCGTCACCGGATCAGGGAAGACCATGACGCTGGCGCACACCATCGCCGCGTACGGCCGCCCGACCCTCGTGCTGTCCCACAACAAGACGCTCGCCGCCCAGCTCTACGGTGAGCTTCGCCAGTTCCTCCCGAAGAACGCCGTCGAGTACTTCGTCTCCTACTACGACTATTACCAGCCCGAGGCCTACGTCCCCTCGACCGACGTCTACATCGAAAAGGACGCGTCGATCAATCAGGACATCGAGAGCCTCCGACTGCGGGCGACCTCGAGTCTCATGGAGCGCGACGACGTCGTCATCGTGGCCACGGTCAGCGCCATCTATGGCCTCGGCGATCCCGTCGAGTATCGACGGCTCATGGTGACCGTCCGCCGGGGCGAGCAGCGGGGTCGAGACGACATCCTCGCGGAGCTGGTGCGCATCCAGTACGGCCGCAACGACACCTCCTTCGAGCAGGGGACATTCCGGGTGCGCGGTGACTGCGTCGAGGTGTTCCCGGCCTATGCCGAACAGGCGATCCGGATCGAGCTCTGGGGCGATGAAGTCGAGCGGATCACCAAGATCAACCCGCTCACCGGCGACTCCATCGCCCAGCTCGACCAGTGCGCCATCTATCCTGCCCGCCACTTCGTCACCGAGCGCGGCAAGATCGAGCGCGCCGTCACGCTCATCCGGGCGGAGTTGGCGGAGCGCCTGCTCGAGCTCAAGACGGCGGGAAAGCTGCTCGAGGCGCAGCGCCTGGACTCGCGCACCAATTTCGACATCGAGATGCTCCTCGAAGTCGGGACCTGCGCCGGCATCGAGAACTACTCCCGCCCGCTGAGCGGCCGGCAAGCCGGCGAGCGGCCCGCGTGTCTCATCGACTACTTCCCGCCCGAGTACCTCGTCGTGGTCGACGAGTCGCACGTGTCCCTTCCGCAGATCGGCGGCATGTTCAACGGCGATCGGGCGCGGAAGCTCGTCTTGGTGGAGTACGGGTTCCGGCTCCCGTCGGCTCTCGATAACCGGCCTCTCCAGTTCGACGAGTTCATGTCGCTCGTCCCGCAGATGATCTCCCTCTCAGCCACGCCGGGCGACTTCGAGCTGGGACTTTCCGGCGGCGCCGTGGTCGAGCAGATCATCCGGCCCACGGGCTTGATCGATCCCGAGGTGGATGTGCGTCCGGTGCGCGGCCAGGTCGACGATCTGCTCGCGGAGATCCGGCTGCGCGAGGCGAAAGGCGAACGGGTGCTGGTCACGACCCTCACCAAGCGCATGTCGGAGGACCTCACCGACTACCTCCAGCAGGCCGGCGTTCGGGTCCGCTACCTCCACTCCGATATCGATGCCATCGAGCGGATGGAAATCCTCCGGGGGCTCCGGCTCGGCGACTTCGACGTCCTCGTGGGCATCAACCTGCTGCGCGAAGGCCTGGACCTCCCCGAGGTCTCGCTCGTCGCCATCCTCGATGCCGACCAGGAAGGGTTTCTCCGGTCCGACCGGTCGCTGGTGCAGACGATCGGACGCGCTGCGCGCAACATCAACGGCCGCGCAATCCTCTACGCCGACCGCATGACGGGGTCGATGCAGCGCGCGCTGGAGGAGATGAATCGTCGGAGGGAGATCCAGCGTCGTCACAACGAGACGCACGGGATCACTCCGCGCTCGATCATCAAGTCCATGGCCGAAGTTCGGCTTTCGACTCACGTGGCCGACGCCAGGACAGAGCGGCCCGAGCCGCGCGGTCCGCTGCAGGACCGGGTCGATCTCCACGATCCCGCCCGGCGAGCCGCGGCCATCCAGGCGCTCGAGAAGCAGATGCGCGAGGCGGCGGCGAACCTCGAGTTCGAAATGGCTGCCCTGTTGCGGGACCAGCTCAACGAGCTGCGGGCCCTCGGTGCCCCGGACGTGCGGCGCTCCGGCGCCCCGAGGCTCCGCCGCCGCGCGTGATCAGGAGACTCGACCAGCAGGAGCTGGCAGCCGAAGGGCTGGCGCTCGGCGCTGCTCTCCCCGCCGGCTCCGTGGTCACGTTCGAGGGAGATCTGGGCGCGGGAAAGACCACCTTCATCCAGGCCATCGCGCGGGGTCTCGGTGTTGCCGGACCAGCTACCAGTCCCACCTATGCCTTGGTGCATCGGTATCAAGGCCGCCGAGGACCGGTGTTCCATCTGGATTGCTACCGGTTGCGCTCGCCCGACGAGGCGGCGGACCTCGATTGGGAAGGGCTGCTTCGCGAGGGCGACGCGGTACTCGTCGAATGGCCCGAGCGCGCGGGCGAATGGCTGCCGGCGCCGTCTCGCCGATTCCGGCTGCATCATCTCGACGACCCCGACCGCCGGGGACTGGAAGCGCTCTGATGCTGCTCGCGCTCGAGACCGCGACCGATCGCGCATCGGTCGCCGTGGGCCGCTCCGAGCAGGACGCGGCGGAAACCAGCATGATCGGCGCACGACGCCACGCCGCATCGCTCCTTTCCATGGTATCTGCGGTGCTCGGTCAGGCGGGAACCACCCTCGATGCGGTCACGGCGGTGGTGGTGTCGGATGGCCCGGGCAGCTTCACCGGTCTTCGGGTCGGCGCCTCCATGGCCAAGGCGCTGGTGCGGGCCCGTGGTCTGTCGCTCTGGACGGCTCCCTCGTTGATGGTGCGCGCCGCTGCCCACGCGCGCGCCGACCATGTCGTACTTGCGGTATCCGATGCACTGCGAGGTGAGATCTACGCCGCGGCGTATCGCTTCACCCGGTCTGGCGTGGTCACCGTGATGGCGCCGACAGTCTGTCGTCCCGGGGAGATCCCGAACCGGCTGGAACCACCGGCGGTGATCGTCGGCGATGTGCCGGCGGAGGCGAGTGAAACGCTCGAGCGCTGGTCGGGGCGCACGGTTGTCCCATCGCCCGCCGGTGCGCCCGCCGCACGACGTCTTCTCGGACTCGTCGGGCGTCCCGGCGGTGCGAGGGAAATCGGCGAGGCGGGCACCTGGGAACCCACATACGGCCGGCCAGCGGAGGCGCAGGCGCGCTGGGAGACGACGCATGGACGCCCCCTTCCGGATCCGGCCGGCAGTCCCCGCTGACGCGGCGGCGCTGGTCGCCCTGGAACGGCGGGCGTTCAGCGATCCGTGGAGCGAGGCGAGCTTTCACGAGGCGCTCACATCAGCGTGGACCTTCGGTCTGGTTGCGGAGTCGTCGCGCGGTGTGACGGGCTATATGATCGGGCGTGAGGTCGCCGGCACGGGTGAAGTGCTCAACCTCGCGGTGGCCCCGGAGTTTCGTCGCCGCGGCATCGCGGGAACCTTGCTCGAGGCGGGCCTCGCGACGTTTCGCCGGCGCCACGTCGACGAGGTCTTTCTCGAGGTGCGAGAATCGAATCGCTCGGCGCAGGCCTTGTATCTCAGTCGGGGGTTTCGTCCGGTCGGGCAACGCGCCGCGTATTACCGGAATCCGAGGGAGGATGCGCTGGTGCTCCGTCTCGCCTTGCAGCAGCCGGCGTGATTCCGGTCGGCATGGCGAAGTTCTGGTAGCAGCGCCAACTTGTAGGCCGACATTTTACGCGGGTCCGCAGGTCGGGCCCCATTCGAGAACCTGGAGGTGCACGTGAGCCGGAGTCTGAACAAAGTGATCCTGATCGGAAACCTCGGCGCCGACCCGGAGGTCCGCAGCACCGCGAACGGTTCGCGGGTGGCCACACTGTCACTCGCCACCAGCCGCCAGTGGAAAAACCAGTCGGGAGAAAAGCAGGAGAAGACCGAGTGGCATCGGGTCATTCTCTGGAACAACAAGGGCTCGGCGCTGGCCGATCTGGCGGAGAAGTACTGCAAGAAGGGCGACAAGCTGTATGTCGAGGGGAGTATCGAGTACCGGTCGTGGCAGGATCGTGAAGGACAAACCCGGTACACCACCGAGATCACGGCGCGGGAAGTCATCCTCCTCTCCGGCCGGAGCGGGGACGGCGCCGAGTTCTCCGCACCCAGCCGGGTCGGGGCAGCGGCGGCTTCGTCGGGCAGTGCAGGGGCTGCCAAGGGTAAGGAAGGGTTCGAGGACTTCCCCGAGGCGCTCGACGCCGAGGACGACGACCTCCCGTTCTGACGCCCTGGTAACCGTATGCCGGAAGGGGGCCGAGCCGGGATCGCGCCCCCTCCCGCCCTTCGCCCGAGGGCATAATCAAGGGCCCGTACGGCCCCGTCGATTGTCCCGGACACCCTGCCATCTGCCAGACTCGGCAGAGGGGTCACCCCCGCCTGTTGTACTGTAAGTCTATTGTAAACAACAACTTATACTGTTGCATCGGGGGCTGCACGCGATGGCGTTGATCTTGCGCCTGCTGCCCCTGAACCGCTATGGGTTTGCCGTTCCATCTCCATACCCGACAACGAAGTCGCTGGGAGACCTCGATGCTGCGTTCGTTCAGCTGGAAGTGGTTGGGCACCCTCGCCCTGGTGGTGAGCCCGGCCGTAGTGTACGGCCAGGCGACCATGCCCGAGACCCACACGGTCAAAGCGGGTGATACCCTGTGGCAGCTCGCCAAGCAGTTTCGCGGAGATCCCTTTCTCTGGCCCGACATCTACCGCATCAACACGGGCGTGGTCGAAGATCCGCACTGGATCTATCCCGGCGAAGTGCTGCGTCTGAGCGGAACAGAGACGCTGGCCGCGGTTCCCGCAGTGGATACGCCTGTCCCCGCCGCCGCGTCAGAGGCTCCGGTCGCTGAGGCTCCTGTCGCTGAGACCCCGGTCGCTGAGGCCCCGGTCGCTGAGGCCCCGGCCCCCGTGGCCGAAGCGCCGAACTATGATGTCACCTCGGCCGACACGCTGCGACGGGTCGAGGCTGCCGCGGTTGCCCCCCTGCCGTCGGCCGAACCGGTCGACTCGGTGGTGCGGGAACCTGTCCCCGGACGCCAGGCGACGCTGTCCGAGCTGCTGCGCGCCCCGGTGGGCGAAGGCGAGCCGGAGCCGCTGTTTGGTCCTCCTCCGGCCAACACGCTGCAGGAAACCATTCTGGCGTACACCCGCAAGGATTACCGTCCGCTCCGCCGTATCGAGTTCTACTCGTCCGGCTTTCTGACGGAGAACGAGAACCTGCCCTGGGCCAAGGTGGTCGGGCCGGTCACGCCGTCGCAGATCGGGTCGCCCGTCATCAACGACGTGCTTCCCTACGCCACCATCGCGATCGAGGCTCCTCGCGGGGCCAGCTACCAGATCGGCGATACGCTGCTGCTCGCGCAGCGCGGTATCGAGGTGAAGCCGTTCGGCACCGCGGTGCTCCCGACCGGCCTCGCCCGGATCACCGATACGGTGAGCGGCCGGTATATCGCGAGTGTCGAAGCGGTGTACGCGCCCATCCGCCCCAATCAGGTCGCCCTTCCCGCCGAGAAGTTCACGTCGGCCGGTGGCGAGCACGCGGTGCCGGTGAGCGATGGCGTGCGCGGCAAGTTCCTCGGTGGACCCCGTCGCCAGGAGCTCAAGGCGCCCCAGATGATCGTCTTCATCGACAAGGGACGCCGTGATGGCGTCGCCACGGGCGACATCTTCGAGGTCCGGCGCAAGGCCGAGCGCCTCGACAATGGCCAGCAGCGTATCAACGAGCTGCTCGCCACCTTCCAGATCGTTCACGTGCGGGATCACACGGCCACTGGTCGTTACCTCAACATCCTCCTTCCGGACATCACGCCGGGCATGGAGGTCCGACAGGTCGCGAAGCTGCCGTCCTGACCTCCGGCAGTAGCGCGGTCGACACGGCGCCGGGATAAACCCCGGCGCCGTGTGCTTTTGCGGGTTCCTTCCATCACCCACTTGTCTATATTGCGGGGCGGTTCCACCGGCGGGCTAATCGCGCACAGCATCAGGAGATCTCGAATGAGGAGCCATCCCAGGTGAGCGGGCGGGTACTGGTAACGGGTGGGGCAGGGTTCATCGGCTCCCACATCGCGGAGGCCTATCTGCGGGGCGGGTGGGAAGTCGTCATCCTGGACGATCTGTCCCGCGGCAAGGAGCGAAACGTTCCCAAGGGCGCCCGGTTCGTCCGGGCCGACATCCGCTCACCCGAGGCGCGACAGCTCCTCGCGACCGGCAAGTTCGATGTGCTCAACCATCACGCCGCCCAGATCGACGTGCGCGTGTCCGTCGATGAGCCGGCGGTCGATGCTTCGATCAACCTCGTGGGGTTCGTGAATTTGCTTGATGGCGCCGGGGCTGGTGGCGTGCGGCGGGTCGTCTTCGCCAGCAGTGGCGGGGTGGTTTACGGCGATCCCGATGTCATTCCGACGCCCGAGACGGCCCCCAAGGCTCCGCTCTCGCCATACGGTGTCAGCAAGCTCTCCGGGGAGTACTACCTCCGCGCGCTGTCCATGCTCCGGGGCTTCGAGGGCATCGCGATGCGCTACGCCAATGTCTTCGGCCCGCGGCAGGACCCCAAATCCGAGGCCGGAGTCGTGTCGATCTTCGTGTCCCGTCTGCTCGAGGGAAAGAAGTTGACGGTGTTTGGTGACGGGAAGCAGACGCGCGATTACGTATTCGTGAAGGACGTGGCGCGCGCGAACGTCCTCGCCAGCACTGTCGCCAGGCCGGCCGGCAGCGATCTCGACACGCCCGCGTTCAACATCGCCACGGCCAAGGAGCGGGACGTACTCACGCTTGCTGACGCGGTGGGACGGGTGATGGGGATGAAGCCCGAGCTCGAATTCGCGCCCCCTCGCGCGGGTGAGCTCTTCCGGAGCTCGCTCGACGTGAGCAAGGCCAAGCGGGTTCTGGGATGGGCTCCCGAAGTCGCGTTCGACGACGGACTGCGCGAGCTGGTGGAATGGTTTCGAAAGGAGGGAACGTGATCCTGCAGACGGGCGGTGCCGTTCCCAGCTCGGCGGTGGAGTTGGTCCTCACCGCGAGCACCGAAACCAAGGTCGTCCTCGTCATCACGGCAGTGTTCTCTCTCGTCTCCTGGTTCATCATCATCTTCAAGTGGTGGCAGTTCCGGAAGCTCAACAAGCAGGCCGACCGGTTCTTCGCCGAAATGGAGCGGACCACGCGGCTCCAGGACGCGTACCACGCCGTGATGAAGCAACCCCCCTCTCCTTATAACCGTCTCTTCCGAGAGGCCATCACGTTCTACTCCGAGCTCCGGCCGGGCGCCCTGCGCGAGGAGCGCGGCGCCGATCGCAGCAGCCTGACGGCGACGCAGCTCGAGGCGCTCAAAATGGTCCTCGGCAAGGAAGTCGCGGCCGAACGCGATCTGCTGGGCCACTACGTCCCCTGGCTCGCGACGATCGGCTCGGTGAGCCCGCTGCTCGGACTGCTGGGAACCACGCTCGGCATCATCAACGCGTTCACCGGCATCGCCACCAAGGGCTCGGGCAACCTCTCGGCCGTGGCTCCGGGCGTCGCGGAGGCGTTGGTGGCGACCTTTGCCGGCCTGGCCGCCGCGATTCCGGCGGTCATCACCTACAACCTCTACGTGAACCGGGTGCGCCTCTTCGCCGGCGAGCTCGAGGGCTTCGCCAACGAGCTGGTGGGCACGATGGCACGGGAAGGCCTGATCTAGATGGCGGGTCTGGGAGGTGGACTCGGCGACCAGAGGGGCGAGCTCCCACTCATGGCGGACGTCAACGTCACGTCGCTCGTCGACGTGATGCTCGTGCTCCTGATTATTTTCATGATCACGGCTCCGATCATGCAGGGGGGCGTGGACGTCGAGCTGCCAAGGGCAGATGCGAAACCGCTGAATCCCAAAGAAGGCATGGTCGTATCAGTTAACCGCGACGGCCGCATCTTCGTGGACCAGACGCCGGTGTCCTACAACGACTTTCGGGTGACGTTCAAGTCGCTCGTCGCGACCCGGAAGCCGAACGGGGTGTACCTCCAGTCGGACGCCCGGGTTCCCTACGGTCAGGTCGTCCGGGTTCTGGCAATTATCCGGGCCTCAGGCATCACCAATGTGGGACTCGTGGCGCAGGAGGAAGGATCGCCGTGATCACGCGGGCCGATCGTAGCCGGCCACCCGGCACTGCGGTCGGAGTGTTGGGGACGGTTGTCGTTCACGCGGCAGCCGCGGTGCTACTCTTCACCCAGGTGCAGTCTTCGAAGGCGAGTCCTCCGTCCTACGCGGTCAACCTCGTCGCTGCGCCCGCTCCCACGGCGAAGAAGCGTCTCGCGACGGAGGCACCGCCGAGACCGCCAGAGGACAAACCGGCGCCGGTCCAGCCCAAGCCGTCCAAGCCGACCAAGGCGCCGCCGGTCCCGACGCCCAAGCCGCAACCGACGGATACCAACAAGGAGCCGCCCGCCAAGATCGCGGCTCCCGTGGAACCGCTGCCGGGCGAGACGCCGAGCACGGGTTCCGACGTCACGACGATCAAGACACCTGGGCTGGAATTCCCGTATCCCGAATACCTGCGGAATATCGTGAACCAGGTGTACCGGAACTGGGATCGGACAGAGGGGCGGGAGAACAGTTTCGCGGAAGTCAGTTTCCTTATCCTTCGCGACGGCTCGGTCCGTGATATCCGATTCGTCACTCGCTCCGGCAACTTCTCGTTCGACCTCGGCGCGCAGGGGGCGATCGAAGCCTCCGGCAATTCGGGTGCGTTCGGGCCACTTCCAGACGGATGGGAGGCGGATGTGCTGCCTGTGAGCTTCTACTTCAAGTTGACGCCCTGATGACACGACTTCGTACGATTCTCACGGCTTTGCTCGTCGCTGCTCCTCTCATGTTGCTCGTCACTGTGGACGCGCCGGCGCAGGATACCATCCGAATCGGCGTTGAAGGCAACAGAGGCGTACAACCTGGTCTCGTTGTACTCCCAGGTCCCGGCCTCGACAGTGTTCGCGCGATCGTCCGACGAGATCTGGACTACAGCGATCGGTTCCAGATGATCGAGGTAGGCGATTCGCCGACGACGGATGGGGTGCAGGTGAACTACGGGATTTACAAGACGCTCGGCGCGACATTCGCAGTCGAGCTCGCCGAGGGTACTGGTGGTGTCACCGCACGGCTCCATGATGTGCCGCGCTCGAAAGTGACCAACCAACAGGTGTTCTCGCTCGTTGCGAATACCGATCCTGGCTTTCGGCTCGACGTACACCGCGTGGCCGACGAGATCGCGCGGTGGGCCACCGGTACGACCGGCTTCGCCGCGAGTCGTGTGCTGTTCGTGTCGGAGGGTCGCATTTACCGCGTGGACAGCGATGGGTTCGACCTGACGCCGCTCACGCCGGCGGGTCAAACCTCCCTCTCTCCCGCCTGGTCGCCCGACGGTCAGCAGTTCGCCTACACGCAGCTCGGAGCCGGTCGCGGGGGGATCGCCGTCCAGAATCTCGCGACTGGCGCGATCGTCCCGGTGGTGGGAACCCAGTCGGGACTCAATATCACGCCGGCGTTTTCTCCCGATCGCAAAACCCTCGCCTACGCACACTCGGATGAGAGCGGGACCGACATTTTCTCGACGAATGTGGTGGACCGCTGCTGCGCGCAACGCTTGACCGTAGGACGCTATGCGGACAACTTGTCTGCAACGTTCTCGCCCGACGGAAGGCGCATCGCCTTCGTCTCGACACGCGCCGGTCCGCCGCAGATCTACGTGATGGCCGCCGACGGAACCGACCAAGAGTTGCTCGCCCCGTTCGATTTCGGCGCCACCGGTGCCTCGAACGCGCCGGATTGGTCCCCCGACGGCGCGAACGTCGTCTTCCACCGCGAAGTGGATCGCAGTCCTCAAATCTTCCTCGTAGAGGTCTCGCGCCGCAGCGTCAGGCAGCTCACGGCAGCGGGGCGAAACGAGGATGCGACCTGGGCTCCCGACGGGCGCCATTTCGCATTCGTGTCCGACCGCAGTGGTGTTCGGCAGCTCTGGGTCATCGATATCGAAACCGGCCGCGTGCGCCAGCTCAAGAGTCCGGGCGCGGCGCGGCTCCCCGCGTGGTCCCGGCGCCTGGGCCGGACTGCTGCAGCCTCCAACCCCTGAACGTGGAGTGATGATGCGCGCTTCGTCTCTGCTGATGCTCCTGGCCACCACCGCGGTTGCCGCCGGCTGCGGAGGGAAGAAGCCACCCGAGGAGCCGGCACCCCAGCCCGCTCCGGCACCCACGCCGGCGCCCACGCCGCCGCCTGACGCGAGCGAGGACAGCGTTCGGATCAAGCGGGAGCAGGAGGCCCAACGGCTCGAACAAATGCGGAAAGCCGTGGCCGCCGATCTCGCCGCGATGATCAACTTCGACTATGACCAGGCCCTCGTCCGTTCGGCCGACGAGTCCACGCTCGACCGGAAGGCCGCGGTCCTTCAGGCCAACCCGAACGTGAAGATGACCATCAGCGGTCACGCCGACGAGCGCGGTTCGGACGAATACAACCTGGCGCTCGGCAACCGGCGCGCCGGGGCGGCCAAGCGCTACCTGCAGAACAAGGGTGTGGACGGGTCCCGCCTCGACGTCGTGTCGTACGGCGAGGAGCGTCCGCTCAACCCGGGGCACGACGAGGCGGCGTACGCGCAGAACCGTCGCGATGAATTCCAGGTCACGGCCGGCGGCGACCAACTCGTCGCGCCGCAGTGAGCCCGGGGAGACGGGGCGCGCGTGCGCCCCAGGCCCTGCGTCGGCTGATCGGGGCGGCGTTCCTGGCTGGGATGGGGGCGTGCGCCTCCAAGGGCGACGTGCAGATGGTGCAGGGCGAGGTATCGCTGCTCAAGGCGGAGAGCGCGCGGCGCGATTCGGCCCGCGCCGCCCAGCTCGGCGAAGTGATCCGGATGCAGCAGCTCATCATGGACTCGCTCAACGGCACGAAGAAAGCCGTTTCCACGCTCAAGGGTGACTTCGGCACCGATCTCTACAACATCCAGCAGCAGCTGGTGCAGATCCAGGAACTGACCGGCCAGAATCAGCAGAAGATCACCGAATTGCGAATGCAGTTGGAACAACGGGGCGCCCAAATTCAGGCGTCTGCCCGGGGCGACAGCGCCCAGCCCCAGCAGGGAACCAATGCCTCCGCCGACGCGATGTACGAACAGTCGCTGGCACAGCTCCGCCGAGGCAGCAATAGCACGGCGCGCATCGGTCTGCGGGAGATGCTCAAGTCGTATCCCACGAGCTCCCACACCGCGGACGCGCTCTATTTCATCGGCCAGAGCTTCTCGACCGAGAATCCCGACTCCGCCGCGGCCTACTACACGCAGGTGGTCGACGGATACGCGTCCTCGCCCCGCGCGGCGTCCGCGCTCTACAACCTCGGACTCCTGGCGGAGCGCCGGAAGGACACCGCGAAGGCCAAGGATGCGTATCAGCGGGTCCAGAAGAACTATCCTCGATCGGACGAAGCTGGGCTTGCTGGCGAAAAACTGAAGGCGCTCGGGCGCTAAGCCCGGGCGTTACCGCTCAATGACCGGGTCTTCCGGGGAGATGCCGTTCCTCGATCACCTCGAGGAGCTTCGATTCCGTATCCTCCGGTCGTTGGGCGCGCTGGTGGCCGCTTGCGCGCTGGGTCTCTATCTGGTCCAGCGGTTCCAGTTGGTCAGCATCCTCAAGCAGCCGATCGCACCATATCTCACCAACGGCAAGCTGGTCGTGACCAGCCCCACCGACCCGGTGATGATCGTCTTCAAGCTCGGCTTTCTCGTCGGGCTCGTGCTCGCATCGCCCGTCATCCTGTGGCAGCTCTGGGCCTTCCTCGCGCCGGCGCTCTACGAGCGCGAGAAGAAGGCGCTGGTTCCTTCGCTCTTCGTGGGCCTGGCGCTGTTTCTCACCGGAGCGATGCTGGCCTACCTGTTCGTTATTCCCCAGGCGCTCCGGGTTCTCTTCAGCTTCCAGACCGAGGCCATCCAGCCGTTCATCACGTACGACGCCTACTTCGGCTTCGTGCTGCAGGTGGTGCTGGCCCTCGGTCTGTCGTTCGAGCTCCCGCTCATCATCCTGATTCTGGCGTGGCTCGGCGTCGTCGGCCCGGCGGAGCTGAAGCGATTCCGACGCTACGCCATGGTGGCCGCGTTCGCGGCCGGTGCGATCCTCTCGCCCGGCACCGACCTCGTGTCCATGGTCATGATGACGCTTCCGCTGCTGTTGCTCTATGAGGTCGGGGTCGCCGGGGCGGTCCTGATGGACCGGCGGCGGAAGCGCGCGGCGATCGCCACGATGATCCTCGTCGCGCTCGGCATCGGGGGACAAACGACCACGGCAGACGCACAGGTTCCCGTCCGCCGTCAGGGCGTCCCGACCCGGGCCGACTCGCTCCGGGGGCGAGCGGATTCGCTGCGCGACTCCACACGTGCCAAGGCGGGCCAGCCGCTCGACTCGGCTACCGCTCGGAGATTGGGCCTCCCCACCGCGCCATCACGAAGCTTTGCCCCTCCCGACTCCGTCGTCACCGACCTGCTCAATCGGCCGGGATACCAGGCCACGCGGTATCGGGCCGACTCGGCCACGGTGTTCGTCAAAGAGGAGCGGGTACTGCTGGAAGGGGAGGCGCTCACCGAGCGGCAAAACTCGATCCTCGAAGCCGATACCATCACGTACCAGCGAAACAGCTGTGTGCTCGATGCCCACGGTGATCCCCACCTCTTCAATGGCGATCAGGTACTCGTGGGCCAGGGGATCCGCTACGACACCTGCCGGCGACGCGGCATCGTGGAGGACGCATTCACCAACTTCACCGAGGGCTCGACGGTCTGGTTTCTCCGGGGCAACGTCGCGCAGGACTCGAGCTCGAGCCGGATCTACGCGGGGTCGAGCGAGATCACGAGCTGCGACCTGCCGACGCCCCACTACCACTTCTCCGCCGGCGAGATGAAGTGGATCTCACGGAACGTCCTCGTCGCGCGCCCGGTTGTGCTCTACGTTCGTGACGTCCCCATTCTCTGGCTTCCGTTCATCTTCCAGGATGTGCGGCCAGGGCGGCGGTCCGGCATCCTGGTGCCCCAGTTCGGGCTCAACGACCTGGTGCGGCCGACCCGGACGTATAACCGGCAGATCACCAACGTCGGGTATTACTGGGCGCCCAACGATTACATAGACCTCACCGCTCGGCTCGACTGGTTCGCCAACCGGTACGTCCAATACGGTGTGGCCGGCCAATACCGCTGGCTCAACCGGTTCGTCGCCGGTTCCGCCGCGTTCAACGAACAACGCCAGGTTGACGGGGCGTCGGCGCTGACCCTCCGGTGGGACCACCGGCAGGAGTTCAATCTCAGCACCAGCCTCAACTTCAGCCTCAATTACGCGAGCAACAACGCGGTCGTGAGACAGAACGCGATCGATCCGCTCCAGAACACCCAGCAGATCACGAGCTCGCTCAACTACTCCAAGCGGTTCGGCTGGGGTACGCTGACGCTGGGCGGCAACCGCCGGCAGAGCATCAGCGACGGCAGCGTTCAGCAGCTCTTTCCGGCCCTCACGCTCTCACCGGTGCCGATCGCCATCGGCTCCGACATCACGTGGTCGCCCGGGCTCAGCTTCACCAACAACACCACGTCGAAGGATCCGCTCCCGACGCTTACGCGCATCCTACCCGGCGGCGTCGTGGACACGGTGAGCCGGACCGCGGACACCCGCGTCACGGCCTTCAACTTCGACACGCCGATTCGGTTCGGATCGTTCAACTGGGCTAACTCGGTCCAGGTGCAGGATCAGACCAGCTCGGCCCCCGACTCGACGGGCGGGCGCGTGCCGGATCTCTCGACTCCCGACCCGAACGACTCGGTGCTGGTGAGTCGGCTCGCCAATGGGAGTTTCCAGAGCTCGATCGACTGGGATACGGGAATCAATCTTCCGGTTCTGTTCCGGGGATCGTGGAAGTTGCAGCCGGTCGTCGGTATCGCGAACTCGACCAGCGGTCCGTTCGCGATCCGGAACCAGGCCACCAACGGGAGTTTCGTCCGCCAGGGCAAGCGCTTCCGGTTTGGGGCCACCGCATCGCCCACCTTCTTCGCCTTCTTCCCGGGCATCGGACCGCTGGCGAGAATCCGCCACAGCCTTTCGCCTGTGATCACCTGGAACTATCAGCCTGCGGCCACGATCCCTCTGGAGTTCGCCCGGGCGATCGCCCAGAACGGCCAGCCCCTCGACACCAGGAGCGACGCCTCGCAGGCAGTGACGGTCTCGCTGTCGCAGTCCTTCGAGGGAAAGCGCAAGCCGCCACCCGGCGATACAGCCTCGGTCACCGATGTGAAGACACGGTTGCTCAGCATCAGCACCAGCCCCGTGACCTACGACTTCGAGCAGGCCAAGAAGCCCGGGCGGTCGGGCTGGGCGACGCAGTCGGTCACCAATTCGCTCCTGAGCGACATGCTCCCCGGGTTCAACCTGAGTCTCACCCACGATCTGTTTCGAGGCGCGGCGGGGAGCGATACCGCCAAGTTCGCCCCGTTCCTGCAGAACGTGAGCGCCAGCTTTGCGATTTCCGGCGCGACGTTCCGGGCGATCGGGTCGATCTTCGGTCTGGGAGGAAAGTCGAGCGCGTCCGGCAAGAAGCAGGAGGTTCCCACCTCCTACGTGGCCCAATCAGGACGCCGGGCCCGACCCGGAGGGTTCTTCAGTACGACACAGGCTCCGCTCAGGTCCGCCGGCCGCACGTTCTCAGCGAACTTCAACTACAGCTTGGCCCGAACCCGGCCGATCCCTGGCGTGACCAGTGATATCCCCGACCGCCAGAGCCTGGGCTTCAGCACCAACTTCTCACCCACGCCGTTCTGGTCGCTGTCTTGGTCCTCGCAATACAACATCACCGACGGTGTGTTCGAATCGCAGGTGGTGCGCCTGGAGCGAGACCTGCACGAGTGGCGCGCATCCTTCAATTTCGTCCGCAATCCCAACGGAAATTTCGCCTTCTACTTCTCGATCTACCTGACGGATTTGCCGGAGCTCAAGTTCGATTACGACCAGACGACATTCGAGAATTAGTGTCATCCCGCCGGGACGACGTCTCGGGCATCATTTCCGTAAGTGCTTTACTACCAATATTTTACAATCATGAACGCGGTGGCACGACCTCTGCGCCTCGGCGGGTGACCCTATCCAGAGAGCTTCGTATGCGCGGGTGGTGGATTCCAGTGGCCCTGGCAGTGGCGGCGTGCAACGACGACAATGGCTCCGGTCCCGGCACCACGCCTGACGCGCCGACATCACTGAGCAGCGTCTCGCTCGATGGGGCCATCGCGCTCACCTGGTCGGACAACTCGTACATCGCCGACCCGAGCAACTTCCAGAACTACCGCGTGTACAGCACGACCTACAACATCGACGCCAACCCTCCGGTCTGCGGCAGCTCGTTCCGGCTCGAGGGCACCACGGTGGCGCCCGAGTTCGTGGTCGGCGCCCTGGCCAACGGCGAACCTCGCTGTTACACCGTCACTGCCGTGAGCGTCGACGGATTCGAAAGCGACCGGTCCCCGTTGCGCGGGGACACGCCTCGGCCGGATGCGCGCAACGTGGTCGTCTTCGCCCGGCAGACCCAGACCGCCGGCAGCGGATTCCGGTTCTGGGACGATCTCAACGGAGACAACCAGGTGCAGAGCACCGAGCTGGGCATCGTGCGCGACGGAACATCCGGGGCCATCGACTTCGCCGTGGATCGCGACGGATCGGGCGATCTCTTTCTGACGCCCATCCGGGCCGGCACGGGCGTCGAGTACTATGACGACACCAATCCGGTGGAGGATCTCACGAGCGTCGACTTCGCGCCCGACCAGACGTACCGGACGACGCCGATTCAGGCCGTGCCGGGGTTCGGGTACGTCTTCGAGATGAGTGCGGCGGACGGGTCTCCGCGCTTCGGCGCGCTCCGCGTCACCCACGTTGGCCAGACGTTTCTGATCATGGATTGGGCGTTCCAGACCGACCCGGGAAATCCCGAGCTCGTCGTGAGCGGCAAGAAGATGAGGTAGCCCGCCCCGGTTTCGGCGCGGGCGCGCGCCCTATTAGCTTCGTGCCCATGCCGAAATCCGAGTGTGTCCTCGACGGCCGCTCTCTCTCGATCGCCGACGTGGTGCGCGTGGCGCGCCACGCCGGCGTTTCCGTTTCCGTCGCCTCGTCCGCCCGCGCCGCACTTCTCGAGAGCAGACGCCTCGTCGAGCGCGCCATCGCCGGCGGAGAGACCATGTATGGGATCAATACCGGCTTCGGCAAGCTGGCCAACATCCGCATCCCACCCGACCAGCTCGAGCAGCTTCAAATCAATCTGATCCGCAGCCACGCGGCCGGCGTGGGCACGCCGCTTCCCGCGCCCGTGGTCCGAGCGGTCATGCTGCTCCGCGCCAACGTACTTCTCCGTCCGACCAGTGGGGTGCGCCCTGGGCTGGTGGATGCGCTGGTGGCCATGCTCAATGCCGGCATTGCGCCGTGGGTCCCGGAGCAGGGAAGTGTAGGCGCCAGCGGCGATCTCGCACCCCTCAGCCACATCGCGCTCGCGCTGATGGGAGAGGGCCGGGTGCTGGATGGACATGAGGGCGCACCGGCCGAGTTGGCGCTGTCGGCGGCGGGACTCACGCCCTACCGATTCGGGCCCAAGGAAGGCCTCGCCTTCATCAACGGGACCCAGGCGCAGACCGCGCTGCTCGCGCTCATGGTTCATGACGCGATGGTGCTCTGGCGGACGGCCACGGGTGCCGCGGCGATGAGCCTCGAGGCGCTGCGAGGGACCCCGGCCCCGCTCGATCCCCGGATCCACGCCGCTCGTCCGCACCGCGGGCAGATCGAAGCCGCCGATCTGATGCGCGCCCTCCTCGCGGAGAGCGAGATCAGGGAATCCCACCGGGTCGATGACCCTCGTGTGCAGGACGCCTACAGTCTGCGCTGCGCCCCACAGGTGCTGGGCGCGGTGCGGGACGCCATCCGGTTCGCGCAGGAGACGGCGGAGGTGGAGCTCAACGCCTCGACCGACAATCCTCTCGTGTTCGACAACGGGGACGTGATCTCGGGTGGGAACTTTCACGGTCAGCCGGTGGCGCAGGCGCTCGACCTGCTGGCGATGACTCTGACGACCCTCCAGGCGATCGCGGAGCGGCGGGTCGAACGGTTGGTGAACCCCGATCTCTCCCAGGGCCTCCCGGCGTTTCTCACCCGCGATCCCGGTCTCTCGTCGGGGTTCATGATGGTTCAGATCACCGCGGCCTCGCTGGTCGCCGAGTCTCGCGCGCTGGCGATGCCGGCCAGCGTCGGATCGATCCCGACCGATGCCAATCAGGAAGACTTCGTGCCGATGGGGATGGCCGCCGCGTGGAAGGCCCAGCGCATTCTCTTGAACGCGCAACGGGTGATCGGCGCGGAACTGTTGTGCGCCGCCCAGGGGCTCGAATTCCTGAAGCCGCTCACCCCTGGTCGCGGAGTCGCCGAGCTGTACCGGCGCCTTCGTGCGCTTGCCCCGGCAGTGGCTCCGCTCGGCGCGGATCGTCCTCCGTCGCCTGATCTGGAGCGCCTGGCGACGGCCGTGGCGGACGGTTCCCTGGACCCGATGGTGGAGGGATAGCGCGACACGACAGGAGGTTACCGAGCCTCTTCCGCCTGCATCCCTGGCTACCTATGTTTCGCTGAATCCTGCTCTTATCTCCATCGCCGGTTCCCCGAATCCGCCCGAGCGCATGAACCTGGAAAAGCTGAAAGACTCGGCCCGGAAGTTCGAGCAGAAGGAGGATTGGCGGAAGGCGATTGACGTCTATCTCAAGGCCATCCAGCAAATCGAGTCGGGGGCCGAATCGAGCCCTGATCTCTCCCTCTACAATCGAGTCGGCGACCTCTACCTCAAGATCAATGACATCCCCTCGGCGGTGCGCTCGTACGAGCGGGCAGTTGACCTCTATGCGGACCAGGGTTTCTTCAACAACGCCATCGCGCTCTGTGGCAAGATTCTCCGGGTCAATCCCGGCCGCACGCAGACCTACCTGAAGCTGGCCCAGCTCCACGCCCGAAAGAACGTCGTCATCGAAGCAAAGCGGAACCTGATCGAGTTCCTCGAGCGGATGAACGCCCTGGGGCAGCTCGACCCTGCCTTCCAGTCGGTGAAGGAATTCGCCGATCAGTTTTCCGGCAGCCAGGAAATCCGCATCATGCTGGTCGAGCTCCTCAGGGCATCGTCACGCGAGGAAGAGGCCCAGGAACAGCTCCGCAAGCTCGCCGGTGACATCGAGGCCCGAGGCGACAGGCCGTTCCCCCGCGGGCCCAGTGGGGCCGAGGCGGCGACCGAGACGGTACGCGAAGAGCGTCCGGAGCCGCCTCCGCCGATGCCGGTCAGCCGGGGTGGCCTCGTCTTCCTCGACACCGGGGTGGATGTAGGATCCACGCCCAGCCGTCTCGACATCCCCGCCCATCCGGATCTGGTTCAGCCCTTGGCCGACATCGACGAGCCGGTGACGCCTGTTACCGTTCACGGCCTGGAGCAGACGAACGTGGTGGACTTCGAGTCGGCGTCCGAAGAGGCGATGCCTCCTCTCGAGCTCGAAGGAGTCGTGGAGGACGACCTCTCGGTCGAGCTGACCGAAGGCCTGACGATCAACGATGTGCCGGTCGAGAGCATCGAGGACCTGGACGTTCCGGCGGACCTCGACGCGCCGGAGGGTCTGGATGTCTCCGACGAGCTGGATGCGTCGCTGGCCGAACTCGAAGGCGATGCCCCGATGGCGACCGACGGTCTTCCGATGATCGAGACGGATTCCTCGTCCGATCTGATCGAGCTGGAGAACCGGGTGCTCGACGATCCGGAGAATCCCGAGCTTCACCGGGCGCTCGCCGAGCATCTCCTCGCCCAGGACGACCTGATGCGGGGAATCGAAGAGCTGGATCTGGCCCTCATGGGGTACGAGCGCTTCGAGGATTGGCCGGCCGCCTCCGATGTGGCCGACCGTCTCGTCGAAGTGGATAGCGAGGGCATCCGTCATCACCAGAAGCGGGTCGAACTGGCGTTCCGGATGGGCGATCGCGGACCGCTGCTCGTCGCCTACCTCGCGCTCGGCGACGCCCTGGCAAGAGCCGGCGCCACCGACAAGGCCAGCGCGGTCTTCCGGAGAGTTCAGGAGCACGATCCCGGGAATCCCCACGCTGCCCTCGCGCTCGCGTCGCTCTCCGCTGAGGAAGAGGTCCTCGAACGGGGCGCTCATCCCCGCACAATCGCATCGCCTGTTCGACCCGCCGGCGTGCCAGCCCCGACGCCCGAGCCGCCCAAGACGGAAGCACCGCCCCAAACGCCGCCGCCGTCTCCCGCGGCCCCGCGGTCGAAGGACGACAGCTTCCTCGACCTCGGTTCGCTCATCTTCGAGGAGGCCGGTCCCCGCGATACGCGGATGCGGATCGATCGGCGGGAGCCCCAGGATGAGGACGAGCAGCGGGAGTTCCAGGAGATCCTCGAGCAGTTCAAGCGCGGCATCGACGAGAACCTGGAGAGCGATGACTACCAGGCACACTACGATCTCGGTGTCGCATTCAAGGAAATGGGCTTGCTGGACGAGGCGATCGCGGAATTCCAGAAGGCGCTGCGGGCACCTGAGGGACGGCTGCGGACCTCAGAAGCGCTCGGGATCGCCTTCTTCGACAAGGGTCAGTTCACCGTCTCCGAGACGGTCCTGCGCCGCGCGGTCGAGACGGATCACGAAGGGGACGAGGCCAAGATCGGACTGTTGTACTGGCTCGGCCGGGCATGCGAGGCGCAAGGGAAGGATGACGAGGCGATCGCCAGCTACGAGCGGGCGATGGCAGTGGACATCCGATTCATGGATCTCGGCGGGCGGGTGCAGCGACTCTCGGCCGGGCGCCGCGAGTGACGTCGCGCACCGCCCCGGTCACGCTGGCGGATCTCCAGCGTCCATTGCGGGCGCGTCTCGACCACGTACCCCAGGAGCTTCGACGGATCGTCGAGGCCGACTTCGGGCTGATCGCCAAGGTCAACTCGCATCTCTTTCAGATGCAGGGCAAGATGTTCCGGCCGACGCTCCTGCTCCTCGCCGACGAAGCGACGGGCGCGCTCGACCCGCGGACGACCACGCTGGCCGCGGTCGTCGAGCTCATCCATCTGGCGACGCTGGTCCACGATGATTCGGTCGATCACTCGGTGCTGCGGCGGGGCATGCCGACGATCAACTCGCTGTTCAGCCACCAGGTCTCCGTCATCATGGGCGACTATCTCTATTCGCGCGCGGTGATCGAGCTCGTGCGACTGGACGACCTCGAGCCGCTCAGGGTGCTGGGGCGCGTGACCAATGAGATGACGGTGGGCGAGATGCGGCAGCTCCTCGCGCACGAGCCGCTCGAGTTCACCGAAGAGGAATACGATCTCCTCATCCAGGCCAAAACGGCCTCGCTCCTCTCGGGAGCCTGCGAGGTCGGTGCTCTCCGGGCCACGCCGGCGGAACGGGCCGCGCTCCGGCGCTTCGGCGGCGCGCTCGGGATGGCGTTTCAGATCGTGGACGACCTGCTCGATTACGACGGGGACCCCACCGTCACCGGCAAGCCGACGGGCTCCGATCTCCGGGAACACAAGGTCACCCTCCCACTGATCGCCGCGCTGCCCCGGATGAGCGACGACGATCGGCGGCGGGTCAATCGGCTCATGGAGACCGCGGAGGCGTCGGATGGGCAGATCACGGAAGTGATCGAGGCCGTGCGCGACGCCGGCGGCTTCGACTACGCTCGGAGCCGCGCGCTGCGCCTGGCGGAACAGGCCGACGGCGAGCTGGATGCGCTGACGCCTTCACCGGCCAGGGACGCCCTCCGTGCCAGCATCACCTACGTCGTTGACCGGAGGCGCTGATGGCGAGTGGACCACATCGGCCGGGCTTCTATGTGGGCGTGCTGATTGCAGGATTCCTTGCCGGGGGTTTCCTGACGACCTTCCTGACCCGGTGGCTTCCGGAGAGCGCCGCCAAGCAGTTCTTCACCACGACCGCTACGCCGGTGTTCGGGCCTGTCTCGATGGATCTCTTGGTGGTAAGCTTCACGCTGGGACCGGTCGGGGTTCACATCTCGCTGCTCAGCCTGATCGGGGTCCTGCTGGCGTACATCATCGCACGCTCGCTCTTCTAGGGAGGCGTCGTGTTCGGAAACCTCGGTTTCGGCGAAATCCTCCTCATTCTGGTCGTGGTGCTGCTGCTGTTCGGCGCCAAGCGGCTGCCGGAGGTGGGGTCCTCGATCGGTAAGGGGATCCGCGAGTTCAAGCGGAGCATCTCGGACACGCAGGACGCCATCATGGGCTCCGACGAGCAACAGCGGAACGTTCCTCCCCGTCCCATGGATAGCCCGCCGCAGTCGACCCCGGGATCGGGCGAGCCCAAGCGACTTTCCCAGTAGCGCGGTCGTCCGGCGAGCATGAAAAAGGGGGCGTGGCCTTGGCCACGCCCCCTTCGCCATTCCGGAATCCGGACTATGACTGCGGCGGCTGTTCCGCGGGCTGGGTCTGCAACACCTTCTTCCGGTCGTCCACGATCTTGGCGGCGTCGCGCAACGCCGTCAGATAGTTCCGGACGCGGTCCTGCCGCGCCATGCCGATCATCTGCGGGCGGAACTGATCGAGCTCCTTCAGAAACTCGGCCGAATCGGCCTTGGTGTGCTCGAGCACCTTGAGCACGTAGAGGCCTTTCTTGGTGTCGAGCAGCGGGCTCTGCTTGCCGACTTCGAGACCGAAGGCCGTCCCGACTACAACCGCATCGTCGAGCGGTGGGTTCACCCGCGTAAAGGGGCCGAATTCCTGGTGCGGAAGCTTCATCGCATCCGCGGCGGCGGCGAGACTCGTCCCCGACTCGACCCGCTTCATGAAGTCCTGGGCCAGCTTCCGGGCAAGCGCAGTTTTCTTGTCGGTCCGCGCGAGGTTCGTCACCGCCGTCCGGATTTCTGCCAGCGGCGGAACGCCGGCCGGACGCAGGCTGTCCAGCCGGAAGATGTAGAACGCGATAGAAGATTCGATCACGGAGCTCGTGGCGCCGGGCTTGGCCTGGAATGCCCACACGCCCGCGTCAGGCACGACGAGCTGCCCGAGCTGGACCTTGGTGCCCTCCTGGACCGGACCGGTGCGGCCAAGCGGGAGCTTCAGCACACGAGAGACCGTGTCGAGCGCAGCCCGATCGGCGCGGTCGGCGCCGAGGCGCTCGAGACTGTCGGCCTGTGCGTCGAGCAGGTCGCGATGGCTTCCCGCGAGCTCGATGGGGAAGAGGATGTGCCGACCCTTGGCCTTGTTGCCCTTCCGACTGGTCACCTCGATCAGATGATATCCGAACTGCGACAGGACCGGTTGCGACACCTTGTTGAGCGGCATCGCAAAGGCCGCGGAGTCGAAGGCCTGGTCCATGGACCCGCGGGTCCATTCGCCGAGATCGCCGCCGCGCGCCGCGCTCACTGTGTCGGCGGACTCGCGTTTGGCAACATCGGCGAAGGGCGTGCCTCCCATGATCTCGGCTCGCGCCGAGTCGGCCCGGACGCGTGCAGCCGCCGAATCGGCGGCGTTGGTGAGTCGAGGCAACGCGACGAAGCTGAGAAATGCGGTCGCGGGTTGCTTGAAATCGTCCTGATGACTCTTGTAGTAGGCCGCGACTTCCACATCGGACACAGTGACCGCGGAGTCGGGAATCGCGTTCCGGGGAACGATGGCGGCGAGCTCGACCTTCACCTTCTCGTGCGCGTCCCGGTACTGCTGCCACAACGCCGCATCGGACAGATAGACGTCGGCCGTCACGACACTCAGCAGCTTGGAGCGCTTGAGCTGTTCGCTGTACTGGGCCTCGAGCGAGGGCAGATACTGCTGCGCCACGCTCGACATGAGCCACCGCTGATACTTCGCGAGATCGAACTGGCTATCGGTCTGGAACTCCGGAATCTTCTGGAAGTCGGGCGGGGGAGAGTTGCGAAGAGCCTGGACGATCTCGTCGGTCGTCACGGTAATGCCGCGCCGGCGATATTCCTCTTCGAGAACGCTGCTCTGCACGAACTGGTCCCACACCTCGTCGCGGATCTGCTGATAGTCTTCGAGGCCGAGCGCTCCCGGCGACTGGCGCTGCCGCGCGTCGATGTTCTGCTGGACGACCGACTGATAGGTGCGGGCGTCGATGCTCTGTCCGTTGATCTTGCCGACGGACGTTCTGGTGAGCAGACCGGTCCCCCCCGTGATGCCGCTGAGGTCGAGGACCAGCCAGGCGAAGAAGGTGAAGGCGACGATCACCATCAACGGCTTGGCGGCATTGCGAAAGGCTTGCATCATAAGCGCAGGCGGTGCTCCGGGCGTGGGAAACGAGACAAGCACTAAGATTAAGGGCCCGGCGGCCGAACCTCAAGGCGGCACGCCGGTTAGCAGTTGACAGGCAAGGGGCGTCCGGCTACTCTCCCGAGAATTCCCCGACGAGTTGCTCGTTTCCCCCCACGGCGAGTCTGACTTCTGACACCGGGATTCGCATGGCCATCAGCGAGATCGAGAAACTCGAACGTCGTTACGCAGAAAACCCGCAGGGACTGACCTTCGCTCCGCTGGCCGAGGTCCACCGAAAGAACGGGGACGTGGCCAAGGCGCTGGAGCTGCTCGGCCCCGGGTTGGCGGTCCATCCCGACTACATCCCCGCGTCCATCGTCCTCGGTCGCTGCCACTTCGACCTGGGCGAGATGCATGCCGCCGAGACGGCCTTCACCCACGTCTTGGGGCTGGACGGCGAGAACGTCATCGCGCTGAAAGCGCTGGCCGATATCACCGAGCGGCTGTTACGACTCGACGAGTCGGAGCGCTGGCTGCACACACTGCTCTCCATCGACCGGAGCAACGACGACGCCCGCGATCAGCTCGAGCGGGTAAAGGCCTCGCGTCGTCAGGCGGAAATGGCGTCCTCCGCGAGTCCGGACGCCTCTGCCGAAGCCGAGGCGCCATCCCCAACGTCGTCCGAACCCGATCTCGAGCATATCGAGACCGCTCCATACGAAGCGGATCTCACGCCTTCGATCTCGCCACCACCACCTCCGCCACTCGCCGATCTCCCGCAGGAGCCGGCCATGGGGTGGGTGAACGAGTCCGGCTCGCCGTCGAGCGAAGAGGCGATGCCGCTTGCCTTCGAAGACCTGCGGCCGGAGCCGGACGCGATCGAGCCGGTCGAGCCGCTGTCCGGGATCATCGGGCTGACCGATTCGGGCGATGTCTCACACGTCGAGCCATTCACCGCGCCGATCACCGGCGGATTCCACGTCGAGCTGAGTGAGGAGATCGTCCTCGAAAGCTCCGGCGCCTCGGAATTCCAGATGCCGAACGCGTCGGAGGAATTGTTCGGATCGGCTTTCGCGCCACCCCCGCCAGCGCCCCCGGTGTTTTCAGAGCCGGCGCCCGCTCCGCCGGAGATGGAGCCGGAGCCGGTCAGTGAGGTCCCGGAGCCCGAGCCGGTCGCCGAGCACGTCGAGCCCGAGCACGTCGAGCCCGAGCCGGTCGCCGAACACGTCGAGCCCGAGCCGGTCGCTGAGCACGTCGAGCTTGAGCCGGTTGCCGAGCACGTGGAACCCGAGCCAGTCCCGGAGCCCGAAGTTGCCCCGCTCCACATTCCCCAACCGGAGTCCGTCTTTGTCGCCACGCACGAACCCGTGGTGGCTGCGGTGCATGAGCCGGACCCGATGATGACGGAAAGCATGGCCGAGCTGCTGTTGAGCCAGGGTCATCGGGAGGAGGCGCTCCGGGTTTATCGAGAGCTCGACGATCGGCTGGGTGGCAGCACGCGGATTCAGGAGAGAATCGTCGAGCTGGAGCAGCCACGGCCGACGCCGCCGCCCAAACGAGAGTTCGCCGCCGCAGCCACGGGAGGCCGCTCGGCCGGTGACTTCTTCCGCTCCATTCTTTCGTCACGTCCACCCAATGCGGCGCCGGTCGCCGCGAAGGCCGAGCCTTCACGCGCTGGCACCGCACCGGATGCGGGGGGCGCGCCGACGCGACCGGCCCATGACACCCTGTCGCTCAGCTCGGTCTTCGGCGAGGAAAGCACGCCCTCGCGCCCCGCGGTCCCGGCGTCCGGCCAAGCCGCCGGCCAGTCGGGCGTCTCCTACGACGAGTTCTTCACCCCCCAGCCGTCGGGAGGCGCAACGCGTTCTCCCAGGTCCCCCGATCCTAAGAGTGACGATCTCGATCAGTTTCATACCTGGTTGCAGAACCTGAAGCGCTGAATGCGGATCGCGGTGCTCAACGGCCCCAACTTGAACCTGCTGGGGCAGCGGGAGCCGGAAGTCTACGGGCGCACGACGCTCTCCGAGATCGAGGGGATGGTCCGGGAGGCCGCTCGCGCGCACGGGGCCGAGATCGAGTGGCTGCAGACCAATCACGAAGGGGCGATGGTGGATGCCGTCCAGGGGCTTCGCGGGCGGGTGGACGGGGCCCTGATCAACGCCGCGGCCCTGACCCACTCGAGCCTGGCGCTGCGTGATGCCCTGCTGGCCGTGCGGATCCCCTTCGTCGAGCTGCACCTTTCGAACATCTTCGCGCGCGAGCCCGAGCGGCAGCACTCGATGATCGCGGATCTCGCGCTCGGCATGGTGACGGGGTTCGGCGCCCAGAGCTACCTGCTCGCATTGCAGGCGCTGGTGGGCCGGCTTCGTGGCGGCTGATCGGCGAATCGAGCGCCAGGCGGCGCTGTGTACCGCGCTCGAGGGCGAAGGCCTCGACGCCCTGCTGGTCACCCACATCGCCAATGTCCGGTACCTCACCGGATTCAGCGGCTCGTCGGCGTTGCTCCTTGTCCGGCGGAACGCCACCACGCTGATCACCGATTTCCGTTATGCGGCGCAGGCGCCGTCCGAAGCGGGAGCGTCGGCCTCGGTGGAGGTCGACCAGAAGAGTGTCTGGGACCGGTTGGGCAAGGTCCTCGCTTCCGATCCGCCGGTGGCGCTCGGGATCGAGGGCGGATCGATGACGGTGCGGGATGCGCAGCGGATCTCGGGCCTCACCCGCGCCCGCGTGGTCCCGACCAGCGATCTGGTCGAGCGGCTCAGGGCGGTGAAGTCCCCCGAGGAAGTGGCCGCTATCAGGGCGGCGGCCGATCTGGCCCAGGACGCGCTGGCGGAGATTCTGCCCGGCGTGCGCGTGGGGCACTCCGAGCAGGAGATCGCCGCAGGCCTCGAATCGGCGCTCCGGCGCCGTGGCAGCCAGTGGCACCCGTTCCCGACGATCGTGGCTTCCGGTCCCCGCTCCGCGCTGCCGCACGCCAGGACCAGCGGTCGGCAGCTCGCCGCCGGTGAGTGGCTGCTGCTCGACTTCGGCGCCCAGGTCGACGGCTACTGCGCCGACCTGACTCGCACGGTCGTCGTGGGACAGCGGGCCGACGAACGCCAGCGTACGATCTACGAGCTCGTGCGCTCGGCCCAGGAGCGCGCGCTCGGCGGTCTCCGGGCCGGCATGACGGGGCGCGAAGCGGACGCCCTCGCTCGCGACGTGATCGCGGGACGCGGTTTCGGCGACTCGTTCGGGCATTCGCTGGGTCACGGTCTGGGTCTCGAAGTGCACGAGGCGCCAAGGCTTGCCCCGACGACGGAGACGCCGCTGCCTGCCGGCGCGGTGGTCACGGTCGAGCCGGGAGTCTATCTTGCGGGTTGGGGCGGAGTCCGGCTGGAGGACGACGTACACCTGTCCGCGGCCGGCCCGGTCCGCCTATCCGATGGCAAGACCGAACTGATCGAACTGACATAACGGGTTGCGACTCTGTCGCCCGGGACTTCATGGCGTCTACTGCGGATTTCAGGAATGGGCTGGTCATCGAGCTCGACGGCCAGTTGTTCCAGATGGTCTATTTTCAGCACGTCAAGCCGGGCAAGGGCGGGGCGTTCGTCCGAACCAAGCTGAAGAACATTCGCACCGGCGCCGTGCTGGAGCGAACGTTCAACGCCGGCGAGCGCGTGACCGATGTCCGGCTCGAGCGCCGGCCGATCCAGTTCTCGTATTCCGATGGCCATTTCTATCATTTCATGGATCAGCAGACCTTCGACGATATCATGATCACCGAGGATCTGCTGGGACCGGACCAGCTCAAGTACCTCAAAGAGGGGATGGAATGTGAAGGGCTGGTGCACGACGGCACGGTGATCCTGGTGGATCTGCCGTTCTTCGTCGAGCTCGCCGTGACCCGGACCGATCCGGGTGTTCGGGGAGACACGGCCACCGGGGCAACCAAGCCGGCTACCCTGGAGACGGGCGCTACGGTGCAGGTCCCGCTCTTCATCGAGGAGGGACAAGTGATCCGGGTCGATCGCCGCGAAGACAAGTACCTCACCCGCGTATGACGCCCCAGGAGATGAAGCAGCTCGCCGAGCTGCTGCGTGATGTCCCGGGCATCAAGTCGGTGGACCTGAAGGACGTCGAGGGCCTGGCGCAGCTGCTCCGCGCCTCCCCCGAGATCGGGTCCATCGAGCTGAAGGGATGGTTCGGGACAGGCGTGGTGATCACCCGGACTGTTGCCGGGCCCGTTTACTCCGTCCCGGCCACGCATCCCGCTCCCGCGGCCCATGCCGGCCCGGCGACGCCGAGCGCCGGGGCGGAGCCGCGGGAGGTCCCCCGGGCCGTCTCGACGCTCAAGGAGATCAAGTCGCCGATGGTGGGGACCTTCTACAAGGCCCCCGAGCCGGGAGCCGATCCTTACGTGAAGGTCGGGGGACGAATCACTCCCGGACAGACCGTCTGCATCATCGAAGCGATGAAGATCATGAACGAGATCGAAGCCGAGATTTCGGGAGTTGTGCGCGAGATCTGCGCCGACGACACCCAACCGGTCGAGTTCGGCCAGGTCCTTTTCCGGGTAGATCCCAATGGCTGAACAAAGCACGGCGCCGAGCCCTTCGGGGCCGGCCTTCAACTTCAAGGCGACCATCGGACAGATGGTCCAGCGCAACGCGTCCGACCTGCTCCTCAAGGTCGGGCGGCCGCCGACCATCCGGCTCAACGGCGAGCTGACGGGGCTCGACATGCCCCCGCTCAAGCCCGAAGACCTCAAGCTCCTGGCCGAGCAGGTGATGACACCCCGTCAGGTGAAGGAGTTCGCGGAGAAGAAGGAGGCGGACTTCGCCATCGGCGTCCCCGGCGTGGGTCGCTTCCGGACCAACATCTACCAGCAGCGCGGCACGCTCGCCTTCGCCTTCCGGGCGATTCCCTACGAGGTGAAGACCATCCAGGAGCTGTATCTCCCGACGGTGCTGGAGGAGATCGCGCTCAAGCCCCGCGGGCTCATTCTGGTCACCGGCATTACCGGGTCGGGGAAGTCCACCGCGCTGGCGGCCATGATCAATCACGTGAACCAGAGCCGGCGGGTCAACGTGATCACGATCGAGGATCCGATCGAATTCCTCCATCGCGACGTCATGGCGAATATCTCGCAGCGCGAGGTCGGCAGCGACACGCTGTCGTTCGCCTCGGCGCTGCGCCACGTGCTGCGGCAGGACCCGGATGTGATCCTGGTGGGCGAGATCCGGGACATGGAGACCCTCGATACCGCGCTCAAGGCCGCCGATACGGGCCACCTCGTGTTCTCGACGCTCCATACGACGGACGCCACCCAGACGCTCAACCGGATCATCTCCTTCTATCCGCCCTATCAGCATCAGGAGATCCGGATGCTGCTCGCGACCGCCCTGCAGGCGGTGGTGTCGCTCCGTCTGGTTCCGCGAGCCGACGGCCGCGGCCGCGTCCCCGGGGCCGAGGTTCTCATCAACACCGCCGCCGTGGCGGACAACATTCGCGACATCGAAAAGGCGCTCAACATTCCCGACCTGATCGCCGAGGGCACCGTGTCGTACGGGATGCAGTCGTTCGACCAGTCGCTGATGAAGTGGTTCAAGGAGGGAATGATCTCCTACGAGAGCGCGCTCTTCTATTCGACCAACCCGAGTGAGTTCGCGCTGCGGGTGTCCGGCGTCGATTCGGCGTCCGACCGCAAGTTCACCGAGATCACCGGCCAGTCGGTGTCCTCGGGCGCGCTGGATCTGACTCCCTGATGTTCAAGAAGGTCCTGATCGCGAACCGCGGGGAGATTGCCTTGCGGGTGATTCGCGCGTGCCGGGAGTTGGGGATCGCCACCGTGGCGGTCTACAGCGAGGCCGACCGCGAATCCCTGCACGTGCGGTTCGCCGACGATGACGTCTGTATCGGGCCGCCCCCGAGCCGCGCCTCCTACCTCAAGATTCCACACCTCATCGCGGCGGCCGAAATCACCGGCGCCGACGCCATTCACCCCGGTTACGGCTTCCTCGCCGAGAACGCCGAATTCGCGGATACCTGCCGCGCGTCCAACATCACCTTCATCGGTCCCACCGGCGAGCAGATCCGCCAGATGGGAGACAAGGCCACCGCGCGCCGACTCGCCCAGGAGGCGGGCGTCGCCACGGTGCCGGGGTCGCCGGGCACGATCGAGGAGGCCGAGCAGGCGCTCGAGTTCGCCCTCGGCATCGGCTTTCCCGTCATCATCAAAGCGACGGCGGGCGGCGGTGGGAAGGGCATGCGGATCGCGACCGACCCGGAGCAGTTCACCCAGCTCTTCGGTCTGGCGCAGAACGAGGCGCTCGCGGCGTTCGGGAACGGCGCGGTGTACGTGGAGAAGTACCTGGAACATCCCCGGCACGTGGAAATCCAGGTGATGGGCGATTGCTTCGGCCGCGTGGTCCACCTGGGCGAGCGGGATTGCTCG
This sequence comes from Gemmatimonadales bacterium, assembly GCA_036559745.1. Taxonomy (GTDB): domain Bacteria; phylum Gemmatimonadota; class Gemmatimonadetes; order Gemmatimonadales; family GWC2-71-9; genus CAVVWJ01. The sequence continues at coordinate 37,758 of DATBSO010000168.1, forward strand.
GTGCAGCGCCGCCACCAGAAACTCATCGAGGAGAGCCCGAGCCCCGCGTTGAACCCGCTGCTCCGCGAGCGCATGGGCGACGCCGCCGTGGCGCTGGCCTCCAACATCGGCTACATCGGCGCGGGCACGATCGAGTTTCTGCTCGACACGGACGGGAAGTTCTACTTCATGGAGATGAATACGCGGATCCAGGTGGAGCATCCGGTGACCGAGATGGTCACGAGCTTCGACCTGGTGAAGGAGCAGATCCGCGTCGCCGCGGGGCAGCCGGGGAGCTTCCAGGGCGATGGCCGTCGGCTGCGGGGCCATGCCATCGAGTGCCGCATCAACGCGGAAGACCCGTACCGGAATTTCCAGCCTTGCCCTGGACTCATTACGGCCTATCATCCGCCCGGCGGCCCGGGCGTCCGGGTCGACACGCACGTGTATGCGGGCTACACCGTGCCTCCGTACTACGACTCGCTGCTCGCCAAGGTGATCGTGCACGGGTACGACCGTGCCGAAGCCCTCACCCGAATGGGGCAGGCGCTCGACAGCTTCATTCTCGAGGGCGTCACGACCACCATTCCCTTCCTGGCCAAGGTCATCCACCACCCGGACTTCGTCGCCGGCAAGGTGGACACCCGATTCCTCGAGCGACAGCCGCAACTCTTCCGACAGGACGTATGAAGCTCGACGTGGTCTTCACTCCTGCCGGCCTCACCGCGAACGACATGCAGGGCCGGACGGTGTTCGTCATCGACATTCTCCGCGCGACGACGGTCATGTGCGCAGCGATCGCGCACGGCGCCAGGGCGATCATTCCGGTGGCATCGACCGAGGAAGCGCTCCGCCTCGCGCAGACCATCGGTGGCCATGACGTCCTCCTGGCCGGAGAACGCAACTGCGTCCGCATTCCGGGATTCCAGCTCGGGAACAGCCCGCTGGAAATGCGGGAACCGGCAGTGCGGGGCAAGACGCTGGTCGTCACCACCACGAACGGCACCAAGGCGTTCCTCGCCTGCCAGGGCGCGGCGGCCGTCTATCCCGCCGCCGCGTGCAATCTGTCCCTCGCGGCGGAGCGGGCCCGCGAGGCGATGGAGCGCGATGAGGATATGCTGATCGTGTGCGCCGGCCGGGCCGGAGCTTTTGCTCTCGACGACGCGTATTGCGCAGGGCGCCTCGTTGCCGCCACGCTCGGCAGCCCGAAGCCTCATCGTGCCCTCAACGATGCCGGCCTCGCGTGTCTCGACCTGGCCCGCCGCTACGGCGACGGCTGGGAGCGTCCGCTCTCCTACAGCCGTGGCGGCCGCGAGCTGATCAAGCTCGGCTTCCGCGACGACGTGCGTGATGCGTCCAGGCTCGACGCCTATCCGGTGCTCCCGCAGTTCCACGATCGCCGGGTGACGCTCACGGCGGTGCCGGTATGACGCCCGACGCTCGCCGCAGACTGGGAGCGCTCACCGCGCTGGCGTTCGGAATGTTCGTCGGACTCACACTCCTTCCCCTTCCCGTAACGGGGCCGGTCGGCCGCGATGTCGGTCACGGACTCTGGCAGTTCCTCGGCGCGGGAGCCATCGGCATCCCGTTGCTCGGCGTCGGCCTCGCGTTGGCGGGGTTCGACCGGCTCGGCGGTCTCGACATGAAGCGATCGGCGGTACTCATCATCGGGATGAGCGTCCTGATTCCCTATCTCGCCGGCGTCGTCGCCCATGTCCGTCCCAGTGATCTCGACCTCGACGTCGCGGAGCGAAGTCTCGCCGCCCGGGCGGTGGGAGTCGTGCCCGGATTTTTCGCCGACGCGATCTCGACCCGGATCGGCATGGCGGGCGCGGTGCTGGTGGGGTTCCTGGTCCTCTCCGCGCTGACGCTCGCCACGTTCGCCTGGCACCCGCTCCAGCGGTTGGAGCGGAAGCCGGAGCAGTTGGGGGACAAGGCGGCATTCCGGGGAGAGAGGAAGTCGCGCCGCGCGGCCGAGCCGCCCGTGTCCCAGCAGGAGCTGGCCTTGAGCCCGGCGATGGACAAGGAGGAGCCTGCCGCCAAACCTGCGACGGCAGTGAAACGCGAGGCGAAGTCGGCAAAGGCGAAGAAGACACCAGACGCCAAGTCTCCCGGGGGCGAGGCGAAGGGCCGAGTCTGGGAGGTGGACCTGCTGGAGCCGCCGCGCTCGCGCGCCATTGACGCGGGCGAGGCGGAGCTCGACGATCTACAGGACCGCCTCGAGGGGACGCTCGCCGAGTTCAAGGTCGAGGGCGACGTGGCGGGGCGCACGACCGGTCCGGTCGTGACACAGTACGGCGTGCGGCTCCGGCCCGGCGTCAAGATGAATCGACTCGTGGGTCTGGCCGACGATCTGGCCCTCAAGATGAGCGCGCGCTCGGTGCGTGTCGCCCGGATTCCTGGCCGCGACATGGTCGGCGTGGAGGTGCCGAATCCCAAGGCGCGCGTGGTCTTGCTGCGGGAGCTGCTGGAGGACGAGCAGTGGTCAAACGAGGAACGGCTGCTGCCCGTGACGCTCGGCCTCGACCTCGAGGGCAGGCCGGTCATCGCCGACCTGGCCAAGATGCCCCATCTCCTGATCGCCGGCGCGACCGGCACCGGAAAATCCGTCGGCATCAACGCCATCATCACGTCCCTGATCTACCGCTACCAGCACAAGGAGGATCTCCGCCTCCTCATGATCGACCCCAAGATGGTGGAGCTCTCGATGTACAAAGAGCTGCCCCATCTCCGGCACCCGGTCGTGACCAACAACAAGGAGGCGGCCCGGGTTCTCAAGTGGGCCGTCGCGGAGATGGATCGGCGGTACGCCCTGCTCGAGGCCAACGGCGCGCGCAACCTGAGCGACTTCAACCGCAAGGTGGCCGAGGGCAAGTCGCTTCGGCTCCCCGCGGTCAGGAAGGTGACGCTCACTGACATTGCCGCGGAGGCGCCCGACTCCCCACCGCCCCCACCGCAGCCGGTGGAATACACCGAGGGCAAGCTGCCGCTCATCGTGATGGTGGTGGACGAGCTGGCCGATCTCATGATGACGGTGCAGGCCGATGTCGAGACGCCGCTCGCGCGTCTGGCCCAGAAGGCGCGCGCGGTCGGGCTCCATCTGATCCTCGCGACTCAGCGTCCATCAGTGAACGTCATCACCGGCCTGATCAAGGCGAACTTCCCGAGCCGGATCGCCTTTCGCGTGGCGTCCAAGGTGGACAGCCGGACGATCCTCGACCAGAACGGGGCGGAAGCCCTGCTCGGCAAGGGAGACATGCTCTTTCTCGAGCCGGGGAAGAGCGAGCCGATGCGGCTCCAGGGCGCCTATATCTCCACCGAGGAGAGCGAGCGGCTGATGGACCGCTATCGGCAGTGGCGCTTGCAACAGGAACAACGCGGCGTCTCCGAGGCGTCCGAGACGAACATCCTCGACGAGGTGCCGGAGGGTGACGGCGGCGATGGCGACGGCCCGGCGGCCGATTCGGGCGAGCGGGACCCCCAGTTCAAGGAGGCCGCCATCGCGTGCGTCCAGAATCAGGGTGGCTCGACCTCGCTGCTCCAGCGCAAGCTCGGGATCGGTTACGGGCGCGCCGCACGCATCATGGACCAGCTCGAAGAGGCCGGCATTCTGGGGCCGGCCAATGGGAGCAAGCCACGCGATGTCCGCGTCGGCATCGACCAGATCGACGAGTATTGTCGGTAGAAGGCGAAAGGCGAAAGGCGAAGGGCTAAAGGCTAGAGGCTGGAAGCTGGAAGCAGGAAGCAGGAAGTTGGACCCCTCCGCACTGACCCACCTCCGTCACTTCCATCGCGCGCCGCAACGACCCGCGAGCGGCGAAATGGATGGCGACCCGCTCGAATCGTGCGCTACTCTCGTGCGTGCGCGAACCCAGACGATTCGTACCCACCGCGGCATGGGAAGACGCCCGACAGGTGCGCGGGCTTGCCGGTGAGCGGGAAGCATTGGCCTACCTCACCGCATGCGGGTGGGACATCGAGGCGCACCGATACCGCTGGGGTCGCCATGATCTCGATCTCGTGGCGCGGAAGGGATCGCTCGTCGCGTTCGTGGAGGTCAAGACTCGGCGCTCCCTCACGCGTGGGTCGCCCGTGGAGGCGGTGGGCTGGCGGAAGCGGTCGATTCTCGGGCGCATCGCGGAGGTCTGGCGGCTTCGCCATGGCCGGCCTGGCGACGAGTACCGGTTCGACCTGGTCGCCATCTGGGAGCGGGGGCGGAGCCAGCGACAGCCGTGGACTGGCCGGTACGTTCTGGAGCACGTGGCCGACGCGTGGCGGTTATGACAAGACCCGTGTGGCGTAAAATCGGTCACAGCCAAACTATTGCTTCGGATAAGTTTCGGCTTTAGATTGGTCGACCATAGTGAAGTGTAGCAAAATCGGTCACTTCAATACAGAGGAACCCATGCCTGACGAAGCTCGCCTCGACGCCGACCGCCGCAAGGCTCTCGGCCTCGCCATCTCTCAGATCGAGAAGCAGCTCGGCAAGGGCTCGATCATGCGCATGGGCAGCGACTCTCCGCGGGTCAAGGTGTCGGCCATCCCCACCGGCGCCATCAACCTCGATGCCGCCACCGGCGTCGGCGGCATTCCCCGGGGCCGGATCACCGAGATCTACGGACCGGAGTCCTCGGGCAAGACCACGCTCACGCTGCACCTCGCCGCCAACGTCCAGCGGGCCGGCGGCGTCGCCGCGTATGTCGACGCCGAGCATGCGCTCGATATCGAATACGCCAAGAAGCTCGGCGTCAACGTCGAGGACCTCCTCGTCTCCCAGCCGGATACCGGCGAGCAGGCGCTCGAAATCGTCGAGATCCTCGTCCGCTCCGGCGCCGTTGATATCATCGTCATCGACTCGGTGGCGGCGCTTGTCCCCAAGGCCGAAATCGAAGGCGAGATGGGCGATAGCCATGTCGGTCTGCAGGCGCGGCTCATGAGCCAGGCGCTTCGCAAGCTCGCCGGCGCCATCAACAAGTCGAACTGCGCGGTCGTGTTCATCAACCAGCTGCGTGAGAAGATCGGCGTGATGTTCGGCAACCCCGAAACCACCACCGGCGGCAAGGCACTCAAGTTCTACGCATCGCTTCGGCTCGACATCCGCCGCATCGGCCCGGTCAAGGAGCGCGAAGTGGTCATCGGCAACCACGTGCGGGTCAAGGTGGTCAAGAACAAGGTCGCCCCGCCGTTCCGGCAGGCGGAATTCGACGTCATGTTCGACGAGGGCATCAGCCACACCTCGCTGCTCGTCGATCTCGCTTCCGAAGCCGGCATCATCCAGAAATCCGGCGCCTGGTACTCCTACGGCGACCAGCGCATCGGGCAGGGCAGGGAAAACGCCAAGCTCTTCCTGCGCGACAACCCGCCGCTCATGGCGGAGGTCGAGGGCAAGGTGAAGGAGCTGCTCGGCGTCCACACCGGGGCCGGGGCGGGGGCGGGGGCGGCTGCGGGAGACGACGAGTGACCCTGCCGGTCATCACCGGACTGGAAGCCGACCCGAGGCGCTCGGGGACGCTGCGGATCGAGATCGGCGGCGAGCGCTTCGGGGCTGTCCCCGCGGAGCTCGCCGCATCGTTCGGGCTCGTGCGAGGTCTCACCGTCAGCGCGGAGCTTCGCGAGCGCCTCGCGGCGGCGGCGGACGCAGAGGCGGCCTACCGGACCGTGCTTCGGTCCCTCGAGCGGCGCGCCTTCGCTCGGTTCGATCTTGGTCGAAGGCTGCGGCGCAAAGGGCATCCAGGCCCCGCCGTCGATTCGGCGCTGGAACGCGCGGCGGAGCTGGGCCTGCTCGACGATGCCGCTTTCGCGCTCAACTACGTCCAGACCCGGACGGCGCGAGGCCGAGGGCCTTCGCGGCTGGCTTCCGACCTCATGGCCATGGGCGTCGAGCGGTCGCTCGTCGACCGCGCCATCGCCACCGAGTGGAACGACGATACCGATCGCACCACTGTGCCGCGCAAGCTTGCGGAGGCGCGCGCCGCCCGCTTGAGCGGCCTGCCGTTGGCCGTGAAACGACGCCGTGTGCTGGCATATCTCGCGAGGCGGGGGTTCACGGGGAGGGACGTGAGCCAGATGGTGGTGGGCCTGGTCAAGGCATGAGCCGGCGCCGGTCCCAGGCGCCCCGACGGTTGCCGGTAGCCCGCACGACGCAGTCTTCTATATTTTCCCCCCATGCAGTCCGCCACCATCCGACGACTTTTCCTCGATTTCTTCGTCGCCAAGGGGCACCGCGAGGTGCCTTCTTCGTCGTTGGTGCCTGCCGACGACCCGACCCTGCTGTTCACCAACGCGGGCATGGTGCAGTTCAAGCGCACCTTCCTGGGGCAGGAGCGCCGCGAGTATTCGCGTGCCACCACCTGCCAGAAAGTGGTCCGCGCCGGCGGCAAGCATAACGACCTCGAGCAGGTGGGCCACACCAAGCGGCACCACACCTTCTTCGAGATGCTCGGCAACTTCTCCTTCGGCGACTACTTCAAGCGCGACGCGATCGCCTACGCCTGGGAGTTCGTCACCAGTCCCACGTACCTCGGCCTATCCCCCGACCGCCTCCGGGTCACCGTGCATCACACCGATGAAGAGGCTCGGACGCTGTGGCGCGAAGCATCCGGTCTTCCCGATCATCGGATCTATGGCCTCGGTGACAAGGACAACTTCTGGCAGATGGGCGACACGGGTCCCTGTGGACCGTGCACCGAGATCTTCGTGGATCTCGAGTGGCGCCCGGGCGACCCGCTGACGGAAATCTCCAGGTCCGATTTCGAGCGCCAGGCCGAAGCGGGCCGTTTCCTCGAGATCTGGAACCTGGTGTTCATGCAGTTCGATCGCTCGGCGGACGGAACCCTGACACCGCTCCCCAAGCCGTCCGTGGACACCGGCGCAGGTCTCGAGCGCATCGCGGCGGTCATGCAGGGTGAGGACGACAACTTCCATACCGACCTCTTTCTCCCGCTGGTTGACCGGGTTGGCGAGCTCGTCGGAGCGCCGTACGACCGCTCCGGCGACAATCGGGCTTCCTATCGCGTCCTGGCCGATCACGCGCGGGCCGTGAGCTTTCTGCTGGCCGACGGCGTCTACCCCAGCAATGAAGGACGGGGATACGTCCTTCGCCGCATCCTCCGCCGCGCGGTCCGCCACGCCTGGCTCCTCGGAAGGCGTGAGCCGACGGTCGCAATGCTCACCGGAGTCGTGGTGAATCAGCTCGGCGGCGTCTATCCCGAGCTGTTGGCAAAGGCATCCTACATCCACGAAGTGACCGAGACGGAGGAGCGTCGATTCCTCGAGACCATCGACGGCGGCCTCGGGCGACTGGAGGAGATCTTCGGGTCCGGGGCCCGCGCCATCTCGGGGGATGAAGCGTTCCGGCTCTACGACACCTTCGGTTTTCCCATCGATCTCACCCAGATCATCGCGGGGGAGCGCGGGGTCGAGGTCGACATCGAGGGATTCGAGCGCGAGCTGGAGAAGCAGCGGAAGCGATCGCGAGACGCCCGTGGCGGTCCCTCGAAGGGTCCCGCCGTGCATATCCCGAAACCCGGCAAGTGGCGCACGGTCAAACGCGGCAAACAGAAGTTCGTCGGCTACTCGCGCACCGAGGCCGACACCGAGGTGCTCGCCTTCCGGCAGGAGGGTCCGAAGGTCGAGGTCGTCCTGCGGGAGAATCCGTTCTACGTCGAGTCGGGCGGACAGGTGAGTGACACCGGCGGGTTGAGCGGCGACGGGTGGACCCTTGCCGTCGACTCGGTCCGGAAGGACCCCAAGGGCACCGTCGTCGGGGGGACCTTCGAGCAGCCGTTCGATCCCGTCATCGCCCACGCCGCGGTGGACGTGCCTCGGCGGCAGGACATCGAGCGGAACCACAGCGCCACCCACCTGGTCCACTACGCGCTTCGCACGCATCTCGGGCCCCATGTCCGCCAGCAGGGAAGCCTGGTGCAGCCCGATCGGCTCCGGTTCGACTTCTCGCATCACGGTCCGATCGACCCCGAAACGCTGCACCGGATCGAGCGCGAAGTAAACGACCTCGTCCTCGGCAATACGGTGGTCACGACCCGGGAGATGGCCTACCCCGACGCGCTCGCGCTCGGAGCCATGGCCTTCTTCTCCGAGAAGTACGGAGACCGCGTGCGTGTGGTGCAGATGGGTCCCTCCATAGAGCTGTGTGGCGGCACCCACGTGCGCAGCACCGGCCAGATCGGCACGTTCCGCTTCTCCGGCCAGACCGGCGTGGCGGCCGGCGTGCGTCGCGTCGAAGCGATCACGGGTACCGGCGCTCTCCGCGCGGTGCGCGAGCTGGAGGATCGTCTTGCCCAGGTGGCGGCGGCGCTCAAGTCCCAGCCCGATCATCTGGTGCGCCGGGTGGAGCAGCTGCTCGAGGAGCGCCATCGCCTGGAAGCGCGTTTGGCGGACGCGCTCAAATCCGGCGGCGGCAGCGCCATCGAGGGCAGCGAAGCCGACGTCAACGGGGTCCACGTCACCATCGCCGACACGGTCAGCGACGACCGGAACGAGGTCGGCCAGATCGCCGACAAGTTCCGCGAGGGAAAGCGCAACGCTATCCTCGTACTCTTCAGCACGGGCGGACGGGGTGCCATTCACGTGACCCTGACCGATGATCTGGTCAGCGCTGGGCGGAAGGCGGGCGACCTGGTCAACCGCATCGCGGCGCTGAGTGGAGGAAAGGGCGGTGGTCGCGCCCACTTCGCCTCCGCGGGCGCGGGCGATCCGGCCCGGCTGCCGGCGGCGCGAGCGGCGACGCCCGAACTCGTTTCGGCATGGTTGGGTAACGGCGGGTGACCACGCTGGCCGACTGGCTCGAGCGGCACACCAGTCAGGCCCCCGTGGCATTACGCGCCCGCGTTCGCGACCTCGCCCTGACGGTCGATGCCGGCGCCACTCTACCCGATGCGCTCGCCGAGGCGGGCCGGCGCGGGCTGGGCAATGTCGTCGCTCACCCCGGCGACCGGTCGGTCGCGCTCGACCTCCTGGCTGCCGACGCGCTCGTCACCCTCGCCCTCCTCGCTCAAGCGCAGATCGCACCCGAGCGGCTCGGCGACTTCGCCGCCACCGTGCTCCACTCGGGCTCGGCGCGGCCGTGATCGACCTGCATTCCCACCTGCTTCCCGCCGTGGACGACGGATCGCGCTCCGCCGCCCAGTCGGCAGGTGTGCTGCGCGAGATGGCGAAGGCCGGCGTCACGGACGTGTGTCTCACTCCGCATCTGCGCGCCGGTGAAGTCGCGGCCGGGCCACCGGCCAAGCACGAGCAGGCATTCGAGGAGCTGATGATCGCCGCCCCTCCGATGCCACGGCTCCACCGCGGCGCCGAAGTGATGCTCGACCGTCCGTTCCCGAAGGACCTCGGTCAGGTGCGCCGCGTGACGCTCGGTGGAACGCGCTTCATGCTGGTCGAGTTTCCTCGCATGGTGGCCATTTCGTCGGTGACCAATGCCCTGACCCGCATCAAGGAAGCAGGGTTGCTCCCGATCGTCGCGCATCCGGAGCGCTACAGCTGCTGTACGCCCTCCACGGTCCAGCGGTGGCGCGGACTCGGCGCCTTCATGCAGCTGGATGCGACGACGCTCTTCCGCTCCTCGGCGCGCGGGGTCCGGGTGCGCGAGCTGCTGGAGCACGGTTTGGGCGACATCATCGCCGGAGACAATCACGGGGATTCGCGCTCGGTCGCCGCCGGCTTCAAGTTCCTCGTCGAGCAGGACGGCGCGTTGCAGGCCGACCTGCTCACCGTGAAGAACCCAGGAGCCATCCTCAAGGAGGAGCCGTTGCAGCCCGTGCCACCGCTCCGCATCAAACAATCGCTCATCCAGCGGCTCCGGGTGCTCCTCGAGGGTGAGGAGTGACGCGCGCGCGGGTCGAGAGCGAGCTGGACGAGCTCTCCCGGCTGGCCCAGGCCACTAAATCGCTCGGCGATCAAGTGGCCGCCGTCGCGTCGCGGTATGCCGCCGTGCTGCGTGCCGGCGGCACGCTGTTCTTCTGCGGCAACGGTGGCAGCGCAGCCGACGCACAGCACGTCGCCGCCGAGTATGTGGTGCGTTACACGAAGACACGACGGCCGCTCGCCGCCCTGGCGCTCACCACCGACACCTCCATCCTGACGGCCGCGGCCAACGATTTCGGATACGAGCAGGTCTTCGCCCGACAGGTCGAGTCGCTCTGCAGGCCGGGTGACCTCCTCATCCTGCACAGCACCAGCGGCAGGAGTCCCAGTATTCTCGCCGCGGCCCGCGCCGCGCGGGAGCGTGGCGTCGGCACGGTCGCGTTGGTCGGCAGGGGTGAAGACGGGCTCGGCGGCACGCTCGCGACGCTGGTGGACCAGGCCCTCGTAGTCCCATCGGACGTGTCCGGGCGCATTCAGGTGTTGCACCTCGCGTTGGAGCACCTCATCGTCGAGCTGGTCGAGGACGCGCTCCTGCCCACCGCATGATCTCGCTTGCCGGAAGGACAGCGCTCGTCACGGGAGGAAGCCGGGGCATCGGCCGCGCGGCCGCCCTCCAGCTGGCCCGGGCCGGAGCTGACGTTGCGATCACGTACCGGAGCCGTGGCACTGACGCGGAAGCAGTCGCCTCCGAGATCCGGGCGATGGGACGGCGGGCCGCGGTCGCTGCCGGAGACCTCGCCGACGCCGACGTATGTGATCGGATGGCTGACACGGTGCGAGAGGCGTTCGGCCGTCTCGACTGCTTCATCGCGAACGCCGGCATCTGGCCGGCCGACGAGGTGGCACTCGCGTCGCTCCCCATCGAGCGCTGGCGCGCCACCATGGCGGCGGACCTCGACGCGCTCTTCCTCAGCACACGCGCGGCGCTCCGGATGATGGGCCCCGGCGGCCGGGTCGTGCTCGTGTCGAGCACCGCGGGTCAGCGTGGCGAGGCCTTCCACGCCGACTACGCCGCGACCAAGGGCGCCGTCATCGCGCTCACGAAATCGCTCGCCATCGAGTGTGCCCCCGACATCCTGGTCAACTGTGTGGCGCCGGGGTGGGTCGACACGGAGATGTGCGAGCCGGCGTTCGCCGGGGAGGGACGCGAGCGCGTGAGACAGACGATCCCCCTCGGCAGGATCCCCACGCCCGACGACATCGCCGGGCCCATCGTCTTTCTCTGCAGCGATCTGGCACGCCATATCACGGGCGAGGTCCTGAACGTGAACGGAGGGAGCGTGCTCTGCGGGTGATCCACCTCCTCTTCACCGGCGGCACGATCTCCATGCACCGGGACCCCGCGGCGGGTGGGAACGTCCCGACACACGGCGGCGAGGCCCTCGTCGGCTTTGCCCCGGGACTCGAACGCATCGCCCCCTTCCGGATCGAGGACTGGGCCAAGCTGCCGGCCTGTCATCTCGGACCCGACAAGCTGTGGGCTCTGCGGCAGCGGGTCCGTGAGATCGCCGACTCGGGTGACGTGACCGGGATCGTGATCACCCATGGGACCGATACGATCGAGGAAACCGCGTATCTGCTCGACCGAACGCTGGATCCCGCCGTTCCGGTGGCCATCACCGGTGCGATGCGCACCTCCAGCGATGCGGAATGGGATGGACCTCGAAACCTGATGGACGCGGCGAGCGTGGCGGCGAGCACGGCGAGCGCCGGTCGCGGTACCATGGTGGCGTTCAATCGGGCGATCTTCGCCGGGCGGACGGCGATCAAGGTGCACGCGACGAGCATCGAGGCCTTCGCGGCGCCACACGCAGGCCCGCTCGGCTGGGTGGACGGAGGACGGGTTCGCTACACCAGCGATGGTCCCGTCAGGCCGAAAGTGCTCGAGCCGGAAGGACTCACGGCCCGGGTAGCGCTCATTCCCATGGTGGTGGGAGACCAGGGAGAGCTGCTCGATCTCGCGCGCCCCTCGCATGACGGGGCCGTCGTCATCGCATTCGGCAGCGGCAACATCCCTCCGGGGGCGGTACCCGCGGTCGCCCGATGGCTCGATGCCGGCAAGCCCGTGGTACTGGCCACCCGGTGTCCCTATGGGGAGGTGACGCCGGTTTACGCCTTCGATGGTGGAGGCGCGCGCACGGTGGCGATGGGCGCTCTTCCCGCCGGTCCCCGCTCACCGTCCCAGGCCCGGATGGAGCTGACGATCGCACTCTCCGCCGGTGTGCCCTACGGCGCCCGATGACCTTCCCGGACTCGCTCCCGATCCCCGACGAGGTGCTCGAGATTGCCCGCACGCTCGAGGCGGCTGGCTTCGAGACGTGGTGCGTGGGCGGGGCGCTGCGTGACGCGCTGCTGGGCCATCCGCATGCCGACTACGATCTCGCCACGGCAGCCCAGCCAGATCAGGTCCAATCGCTCTTCAAGAGGACCGCACCGGTGGGCCAGAAGTACGGGACGGTCGGCGTGATCGACCGGCGCCGAGCGGTGCACGAGGTGACCACGTTCCGGCGCGACGTCACCACCGACGGGCGCCACGCCGTCGTGAGTTATGGCGTGTCCCTCGACGACGATCTCGCCCGGCGCGACTTCACGATCAATGCCATCGCCTATCACCCGCTCCGGCGCGAATGGCGCGATCCGTTCGGGGGCGAGGCCGACCTGCGGCGGGGCGTCGTGCGGGCCGTCGGCGAGCCGACACAACGCTTTCGCGAAGACTACCTCCGCATTCTTCGCGCGATCCGATTCGCCGCGCGGTTCAATTTCTCCCTCGATCAGCAGACATGGGCCGCCGTCGTCGCGGGAGCCGATGGTCTCACGCGTCTTTCGGCGGAACGCGTGCGGGACGAGTGGTTCAAGGGATTGATCACCGCGGCTTCGATCTCCGACCTCGTACGGCTTTGGCGCGAGAGTGGCGCCGCCGCGAAGCTCGTTCCTGAACTGGCCGCGACCCCGCACGAGACGATCGCGCCGGTCGCATCCGTCCCCATCGGGCGGCGCGACCCGGTGTTGCTCACGGCGGTCCTGATCGCCGATCCAGCGGCCGTACTCCGGCGGCTTCGAGCGTCGAACGCGGAGATCGAACGGGCGGCCACCATCGCGGCGGGGCCCGAAGCCCCATCCGGTGGCGATGACGTCGCGGTGCGACGCTGGTTGTCCACCGTGGGCAAGGCGTGGGAGGATCTGCTCGCCGTGTGGGCTCTGCGCCACGGTGTGGAGCCGCCATGGTCGGTCACGGTGCATCGCATCCGGGAGAGGGCGGATCCCCTCGCTCGCGGGGACCTGGCGATCTCCGGGAGCGACTTGCAGTCGATCGGCATGCAGGGCCCGAGGGTAGGGGAGGTCCTCTCGCTGCTGCTCGACCAGGTGCTCGAGGAGCCATCCCGCAACACGCGGGAATCGCTCCTCGCGATCGCGCGGGACCTGGCGTGAGCCCTCTCCTGTTCGGCATCGCCGCCGCGCTCGGAAACGTCGCCGGCGCCCTGGCCGTGGTGCGGCGCGAGCGGCGAAGCCTCCAGGCGATCGATGCCGGCCTGGCCTTCGGTGCGGGATTCATGCTCGCCGTCGCGCTCCTCGGCGTCATGCCGGAAGTGCTGGAACACAGCGCCTCGCCGGCGATCTACATCCTCCTCGGGTATCTCGTGGTGCACCTCGCCCAGCACGTCTTGACGCCGCATTTCCACTTCGGCGAGGAAACCCATACCGTGAGCCACGCGGCCGGCACGTCGGCGTTGCTCGGGCTCACCCTGCACACGTTTTTCGACGGAGTGGCGATCGCGAGCGGGTTTCTCGTCTCCGGCCGGCTCGGCATTCTCCTCTTTCTCGCCGTGCTGCTTCACAAGCTTCCGGAAGGCGTGACGATCGCGAGCGTGATGGTGGCGGGGGGCTGGACTCGCGGGCGCGCGATCGGCGGCGCCGCGATTCTCGGTGTCGCGACCATTCTGGGCGTGCTCCTCACCGAGCGCGTCGCCCCGCTCGCGCGACACGGACTCGCGATTTCGGCGGGGGTCACCCTGTACGTCGCGGCCTCGAATCTCGTACCTCATTTCCAGGCGCGGCGGGGATGGGTGACGGCGTTGGCCTTCTTCGGTGGCGCGCTGAGCTTCTTCCTCGCCGAGCGGATGCTGCAGGGGTGGATACCCTGATGCCGCGTCCGCGTTCTTCGGCCGGCACCGGGAACTCGCTATTTGCCGGCCAGGCAGAGCAGCCGCTGGCCGCCCGGATGCGGCCACGGGCACTCGACGAGTTCGTGGGACAGGAGCACCTGCTGGCTCCGGGCAAGCCGCTTCGTGAGGCGATCGAACGGGGCGTCCCCGGCTCGATGATCTTCTGGGGCCCGCCGGGGACCGGAAAGACCACTCTCGCCCGACTCGTCGCGACCACCAGCTCGCGCGCCTTCGTGCCCTTCAGCGCGGTGTCCGAGGGTGTTCCGCGGATCAGGGAGATCGTCGCCGCGGCCCGCGAGCGGCTCGATTCGGGTGGATCCGGGACGATACTGTTCGTGGATGAGATTCACCGGCTGAACAAGGCGCAACAGGACAGCTTCCTTCCTCCGTCGGAAGACGGCACCATCACCTTGATCGGCGCCACGACGGAAAACCCGAGCTTCGAGATCAACGGGGCGCTCCTCTCCAGAACGCGCGTGTTCGTTCTGGAGCCTCTGTCGCCCGAACACCTGGTGACGCTGATCCGCCGGGCTCTCGCCGACGGCGAGCGGGGGCTGGGCGAGATGCGGCTTGTGGTGGACGAGGACGGCATCGAATCGATCGCGGCAGAAGCCGATGGCGACGCGCGCCGGGCCCTCACGGTCCTCGAGGCGGCAGCGGCACACGTGGGCTCCGGTGGAACAATCACGACGGAAGTGGCTCGGGAAGCGATGCAGAAGCGCTTCGCCCGCTATGACAAGGCTGGGGAGGAGCATTTCAACCTGCTCTCGGCCTATCACAAGTCGCTCCGCGGCAGCGATCCGCAGGGCGCGCTCTACTGGATGGCACGCATGATCGACGGCGGCGAGGACCCGATGACCCTCTTCCGCCGGGCAATCGCGATGGCGGCCGAGGATATCGGGCTGGCCGACCCGAACGCGCTACCGCTCGCCGTGGCCGCGCGTGATGCCTTTCACATGCTGGGCCCGCCCGAGGGATACCTGCCGCTGGCCGAGATGACGATCTATCTCGCGACCGCCCCCAAGTCGAACAGTACGGTGGCCGCGCTCGGCGCCGCGCTCCAGGCGGCGAGGGAGACACCGGCTGCACCGGTGCCGATGCACATCCGGAACGCGCCCACTCCACTCATGAAGGGTCTGGGGTATGGACGTGGCTACCAATACGCCCACGACTCGCCGGACCACTATCTACCTCAGGAATACCTGCCCGATGAACTCAAGGGGACGGAGTTCTACCAACCGGGTCCATTCGGCTACGAGCGCCGGGTCGCGGAACGACTGGCCTGGTGGGAGCGGCGCAGGCGGGGCGAGGGAGCCGGTGAAGGTGGTGGAGAACGGGGTCCGGATGCCGGGTGAGCGCCGACGGTTATATTTGCTGCAAGCCCCTTGACGTGACTCGATAGGAGGAGAAAGGCATCTCGACAAAGACACCGATCCAGGTTCGCGATCCCATCGAGCGAGCGGTGCTCGTGGCCGCACCCCGCAAAGGCTCGCTCGACGCGCGGCATATGACGGAGCACCTGGAGGAGCTGACCCGGCTCGTGGACACCGCCGGGGCGGAAGTGGTCGGCCGGATCTCCCAGCACATCGCCACGCCGAGCCCCGCCACGCTGATCGGGGAGGGGAAGGTCGAAGAGGTGGCCGCCGCCGTGGTGGACTCCGGCGCGACCCTCGTGATCTTCGACGAGGAGCTGAGCCCCGTGCAGGGCGCCAACCTCGAGCGCGAGCTCAAGGTCCGCGTGATGGACCGTCCCGAAGTCATCCTCGACATTTTCTCGACCCGCGCCCGCAGCCACGAGGCCAAGCTTCAAGTCGAGCTGGCCCAGCTCGAGTATCTCCTGCCGCGGCTCACGCGGATGTGGACCCACCTTTCGCGCATCCGTGGCGGTATCGGTCTCCGGGGGCCGGGTGAGACCCAGCTCGAGACCGACCGCCGCATCATCCGCCGCCGGATCCAGGCGCTCAAGGCCAAGCTCAAGGACGTCGAGCGCCACCGCGAAAACCTTCGGGCCGGCCGGGACCAGATGCTGAGCGTGGCCCTCGTGGGGTACACCAACGCGGGCAAATCGAGCATCCTGCGGGCTCTCTCGGGCCAGCACGAGATCGTGGTGGAGGACCGTCTCTTCGCCACGCTCGATACGCTTACGCGTGAGGTCGAGCTGGGCGAGGGGCAGCGGGCCCGGATCACCGACACGGTCGGCTTCATCCGGAAGCTGCCCCACCATCTCGTCGCGAGCTTCCGCGCCACCCTCGAGGAGGCCCGCGAGGCCGACACCTTGATCCACGTCGTCGATGCGAGCCATCCTGACTGGGAAGGCCAGATGCACGTGGTCGAGCGGGTGCTGGCCGAGTTGGACCTGGCCGACCGTCCGATCATCCCGGTCTTCAACAAGATCGACGCCGTGCCTGATCCGGCAGGCTTCGCGGCCCGCGTCCGTGAGCTCTATCCCGGCGCCATCGCCACGACGACCCAGCGGACCGACGGCCTCGCGCCCCTCAAGGCCGTCCTCCGCGACCTCGATCGCGTTGGCCGGCCGACTGTCCGGGTTCGGCTCCCGGTGACGGACGGCGCCCGGTTGGCCGCGCTCTACCGCGATGGAGAGGTCCTCTCACGGGAAGACCATGAGGGGACTCTGGACCTGCGGGTACGTCTCGACCGGTGGCAGATCAGGAAGCTGCAGCAGGAAGGCGTCGATATCGCGGGGGATCGGGGGGAGGAGCGGTTGGCGGCTGGGTAGAGGCTGTGGGCTAAAGGCTAAAGGCTAGAGGCTAAAGGCTCTTTCATCAGAGAGAGCCTTTAGCCTTTGGCCTCCAGCCTCCAGCCTCTAGCTTTCCGCCCCTCCGCTCAGCACCTGCTCGAGAAGCAGCCAGCGATTCATCCCCGCAAACTTCTGGTGCATCTTCGTCGTCGGCGGGCCGCTTGTGTGCTCGTCTTCCTCGATCTGAAGATCGGCCAATGCTTCGATCCCGCTCTTGAGGAACTTCCGGAGTCCCTTCTCCATCGCCATGCCGGCCGTCCGGAAGTTGAAGAGCGTGGAGAACTGAAGGATGAAGCCCAGATCGGCGAGCTGCTGGTTCGTGATCAGGTTGCCGGCCTTCTTGTCCTTCCCGAAGTAGAGTGACGGCGACAGGTTGAAGCCAAGCATCTGCTTGGGGTAGTATTTGCGCACGCCTTCGGAGAATTCCTGGGGCTGGTCCAGCTTGGTGTTGTTGAATTCGGGCCAGATCACGTCCACGCCGAGCTCGGCCGCCTCCCACGCATCCTCGATCGCCATCTTGACCCCACCCGAATCCTGATCGGGCAGCGCGCCATCCACCGAATCGGTGCGGGCGATGATCACGACATTCACGCCGGTGGCTTCCGCAGCTGCCTTGATCGCCTTCAGCTTGGCGAGCCACGCCGCGCGGGGTACGAGCACCTTGTTCCGCTTCTGCTTCCCGACGTTGACGATGTGGCCGCAGGTGCGGTTCGAAGGGTCCTGGTTCTCGAGGTGCACGCCCGCCGCGCCGACCCGGATCAGCTCGGTCGCGAGCGTAAACGTCTGGGTCGAGCCACCGAATCCGGCTTCCATGTCCACGAACGCCGGCGGGGCGTCGAGCAGCTCGCTGCCCTCGGTGTCGAACCAGTGGGTATTCCGCGCTCCCTCGATACCCTTCCGCATCTCCAGCACCAGCTCCACCATCTGATGCGACTGATAGATGCCGATGTCGGGATACATGCTCTTGGTGGCCGCGAGCTGCCACCCGCTGCCGTACAAGGTCTTGAAGCCGAGCCGGGTCATGATCGCCGACGAGAATGCGTCGTACGCGCCGGCGGTGTGCAGGAAGCTCCCCTTGGCCTGCGCTTCACGAAGGAGGCGCCGCAGCTTGTCGGCCGGAACTTCGGACTCGGGCGGGGCGAAGAGCTTCTTGACCAGATCGGCGGGATAGGAGGCGTGGGAGGAAATCGGGGGATTCGCAGTCGCCATGATGGGTCTCCTCAAGGGCCGAGCCGCCCGGCCACCACCTCCGGCGGGGGCGGCGGCGGGCGGGGCGACGGGGTTTGTGAAACTATTCACATGATAGCATAGGGGCCCGGAATACGCCAGATGGGCTGGAGGCTGGAGCCCATTCGCTGTAGGCTATAGGCCGGAGATTGCTGGCTTTAGCTTTTCGCTGCCAGCTTCGAGCCTCTAGCCTCGAGCCCTCATATCCCGAGTCCCATGTACATCACCAAGCCATTCATCCGAGACCGCAGGATCCGGTTCGCGCTGGTGGGGTGCGGCCGGATCTCGGCAAATCACTTCGATGCGCTCGAGAAACACGCCGACCAGGCCGAGCTGGTCGGGGTGTGCGACATGGAGCCCGGGGCGCTCGCCAAGGCGGAGGCACGAACGGGGGCTCCCGGATTTCCGTCTCTGGAGGCGATGCTGGCTGGGACCAATGCGGACGTCGTGATCGTCTCGACCCCGAGCGGGCTCCATTCCCATCAGGCGGTGCAGATCGCGGCCGCGGGCCGACACGTGATGACCGAGAAGCCGATGGCAACCACCTGGCGCGACGGCAAGACGATGGTCCATGCCTGCGACGAGGCGGGGGTGCATCTGTTCGTCGTGAAGCAGAACCGCCGGAACCCCACGCTCCAACTGGTCAAGCGTGCCGCGGAGAAGAAGCGGTTCGGACGCATCTACATGGTGAACATCAATGTCTTCTGGACCCGGCCCCAGGCCTACTACGACAGTGCCAGCTGGCGCGGCACCTGGGAATTCGACGGCGGGGCATTCATGAACCAGGCGAGCCACTACGTGGACCTGCTCGACTGGCTCATCGGTCCCGTCGAAAGCGTCCAGGCCTACACCGCCACGCTCGCGCGCAACATTCAGGTGGAAGACACGGGCGCCGTCAGCATCCGGTGGCGCACCGGCGCCCTCGGCTCGATGAATGTCACGATGCTCACCTACCCCAAGAATCTCGAGGGGTCCATCACCATCATCGGAGAGAAGGGGACGGTGAAAGTCGGCGGTTTGGCTGTGAACAAGATCGAGCACTGGGCCTTCGCCGATGCCGATCCGGATGACGCGGAGGTCGAGCGCGCGAGCTATGAGACGACCTCGGTCTACGGCTTCGGGCACCCGCTCTATTACGACAACGTGATCAAGTCCCTTCGCGGCGAGGCGATTCCCGATACCGACGGGCGCGAGGGACTCCGCTCGCTCGAGATCCTGATCGCCACCTACCTCTCGGCGCGCGACGGCCGTCGGGTCGCTCTGCCTCTTGAGTACTAGCGCGCCGAGCCCGGCTCCGGCTGTCCGGCGCAAGGGGATCATTCTCGCTGGCGGGTCGGGCACGCGGTTGCATCCCGTCACCCGGGCCGTCAGCAAGCAGCTCCTGCCGGTCTACGATAAGCCGATGGTCTACTATCCCCTCTCGACCCTGATGCTGGGCGGGACGCGGGACATTCTCCTCATCTCGACGCCACAGGATCTGCCGGTGTTCGAGCGGCTGCTGGGAGACGGTGCCGCGTGGGGTCTTTCGATCTCCTATGCTGCCCAACCGTCGCCGGACGGACTCGCCCAGGCATTCATCATCGGGCGCGAGTTCATCGGCCGAGACCACGCCTGCCTGGTTCTGGGCGACAACATCTTCTACGGACACGGGCTGAGCCGGATCCTGCAGCGTGCCGCCGCCAAGGCCGACGGGGCTACGATCTTCGGGTACCACGTGCAGAATCCCGGCGCGTACGGCGTGGTCGAGTTCGACGAGCGTCATCGAGCGGTTGGGATCGAGGAGAAGCCGGCGCGGCCGAGATCGAATTACGCGGTCACCGGCCTCTATTACTACGACAATCGTGTGGTGGACGTCGCGCGCGAGATCAAGCCGTCGGCCCGGGGCGAGCTCGAGATCACCGACGTGAACGCCTGGTACCTCCGGAAGGGGGAACTTGAAGTGGAAGTCCTCCGGCGGGGCACGGCATGGCTCGACACCGGGACCCACGAGTCGCTGCTGCAGGCGAGTCTGTTCATCGAGACGATCGAGCAACGGCAAGGGCTCAAGATCTCCTGCCCCGAGGAGGTCGCCTATCGGATGGGGTTCATCGGTCCGGAGCAGCTTCGGCGACTCGCCGAGCCTCTCGGAAAGAGCGGCTATGGCCAGTATCTGCTCAGCGTACTTGCCGAGGACTCCAGCCCGTGAACGTGATCCAGACCGCCATCCCCGAGGTGATGGTGATCGAGCCGGTGGTGCGTCAGGATCCGCGGGGCTTCTTCATCGAGGTGTGGCACGAGCAGCGGTATCGATCGGCGGGAATCAGCCTGCCGTTCGTGCAAGACAACCACAGCCGCTCCTCCAGGGGCACGCTTCGCGGGCTTCATTACCAGATCCAGCACCCCCAGGGCAAGCTGGTACGGGTCGCGGAAGGCGAGGTGTTCGACGTCGCGGTCGACCTGCGGCGATCCTCTCCCACGTTTGGCCAGTGGGTCAGCGCGATTCTCTCCGGACAGAACCACCATCAGCTCTGGATTCCTCCCGGGTTCGCCCACGGCTTCTACGTCCTCAGCGAATCGGCCGATCTGCTCTACAAGTGCACCGACCTCTACGCTCCCCAGCACGATCGCTCGCTCAAATGGGACGACCCCGATGTGGGTGTGGAGTGGCCGCTGGTGGGGGAGGCGCCGATGCTGTCGGCCAAGGATATGGCTGGCGTCCCCTTCCGAGACGCGGAGGCATATCCGTGAGTCCGCCGGCCGACCTGACGGCGCTCATCACGGGCGCCGACGGCCAGCTCGGCGACGCGTTGCGTGCGACGGTGCCAGGCGGATGGCGCGTGCTGGCGTACGGCAGCCGTGCCCTCGACGTCGCCGACGAGGCGGCGACGCAGGCGGCGATCCAGCGGGAGCGTCCCGACCTGGTCATCAATACCGCGGCCTACACCGCCGTGGATGCGGCCGAGGCCGAGCCCGAACGGGCGGCCGCGATCAATGAACGCGGCGCGGCCAACGTCGCCGCGGCAGCGGCGGAAGCCCATGCGCGCTTCCTTCACATCTCGACGGACTTCGTCTTCGACGGTCGCCAGGGTAGACCGTACACGCCCGACGATGCCACCAATCCCCTCAGCGTGTACGGCCGCACCAAGCTCGCCGGGGAGCGGGAGGTGATACGGATCTCACCCGAGGCCCTCATCGTACGGACTGCCTGGGTGTATTCGGCGCATCGCCGGAACTTCGTGCTCTCCATGCTGAAGCTGATGCACGAGCGGGATGCAATCAGGGTGGTGAGTGATCAGATCGGGACGCCAACATGGGCGCGAAGCCTGGCCGATGCGATCTGGTCCATGGCGGATATCCCCGGGATGCGGGGCGTACATCACTGGACCGACGCGGGCGTCGCGAGCTGGTATGATTTTGCGGTCGCCATTCAGGAGGAAGCGTTGGCCGTGAGGCTTCTGGAGCGCGACGTCAGGGTGCTGCCGATCACCACTGCCGACTATCCCACGGCGGCCACACGCCCTGCCTTCAGCGTCCTCGACAAGACGGCCACATGGGCCGCGATCGGACAGGCCCCGCGCCATTGGCGGGTCAACCTGCGACACATGCTCGAAGGCCTGCGCCATGGCTAGCCTCCTCGTCACCGGGGGCGCGGGCTTCATCGGCGCCAACTTCGTGCATTACTGGACTCGCGAGCACCCCACCGACCGTGTCGTCGTGCTCGACGCCTTGACCTACGCGGGCAACCTCGCGAGCCTGGAGCCCGTCAAAGCGCATCCGGCGTTCGTCTTCGTGCACGGCGACATCCGGACGCCCGGGTTGGCGGCGCGTCTGCTCAGGGAGCACGAGGTGACGCTGATCGTCCATTTCGCGGCGGAGTCGCACGTGGATCGGTCGATCGTGGGCCCCGACGCCTTCGTCGAAACCAACGTGGTTGGCACCCACGAGCTCCTGAAGGCGGCCAGAACCGTGTGGCTCGAGGAGGGCGGGGCAAGGGGCGCCGAGGGCCGCCGATTCCACCACGTGTCGACCGACGAAGTCTACGGCTCGCTTGGTCCGAGCGATCCGGCGTTTACCGAAGTGACGCCATACGCACCCAACTCACCATACGCCGCCAGCAAGGCCGCGTCGGATCACCTCGTGCGGGCGTATCATCACACCTACGCCTTGCCCGTCAGCACCAGCAACTGCTCCAACAATTACGGACCCTATCACTTTCCCGAGAAGCTGATCCCGCTCATGCTCGTCAACGCGCTCGAGGGCCGGTCGCTGCCGGTGTACGGCGACGGCCTCAATGTGCGTGACTGGCTGTATGTGGAGGATCATTGCCGGGCGGTCGCACTGGTGGCGACGAAGGGCCGGCCGGGCGAGACCTATAACGTGGGCGGGCGGAACGAGTGGACCAACATCGAGATCGTCCGTCTACTCTGCCGCCTCGTGGACGAGGCCTTTGCGGCCGACCGTGCGCTTGCCACCCGGTTCCCATCGGCTCCCGCCGCCAAAGGAGGGAAGAGTGAATCGCTGGTTACGTTCGTTCAGGACCGGCCGGGTCACGACCGACGCTATGCGATCGACGCGACTAAAATCAAACGGGACCTGGGGTTCGTCCCCCGGGAAAGCTTCGAGTCGGGAATCCGGAAGACGATCTCCTGGTACCTCGGAAACGAGGCGTGGTGGCGAGGCGTCATGGACGGGAGCTACCGGGAATGGGTGCAGCAATGGTATGGAGGCCGTCCGATTTCAAAGTGAGACTTTGACCTCTGGCCCGATCGCCTTCCGATCCCTCCTTGGCGTGTTCCTTGCCACCGCGAACAATCTGTCAGTCTGACGCATTGCCTCGGACATAACGTGATTTCCCTCACCGCGTCCAGGCTGGCCTGTACGCGGTATAGACAGGTGCTGACGAAGGGTGCAGCTCGCGGCCGTGCTCTGCTTCGACTTGAGTCACGACTGGCGCTCGAGGACGGTCATTCGTTGATGTAGGAGATCGGTGCGTGCCAGCGCTGGGGCAGCAGACTCCTGGCACGTGCACCTGCTTCTCGAGCGAGGTGCCGCGGTCTTGGCGTCCGCTAAATGGGTTGATTCGGGGGTGTGTGCGTGGCAATTCGACACGAACGGCAGCGACACAATCGGGCCCACTGCCCGAGGGTCGAGCGGCTCCAATCGCCTAAGCTGCGGACCATCAAGGTCTTGACGAACCCTCTGCTGGTCGGTACCCTAGCCAATTGTCACCGGACACATCCCGGGCAGCCGGTGGCGCTCTCAATCGCGAAATTGTCATGGGATCAACACTCAGTCGACGAGGCCACAGAAGAACTTTCATTCGTCCGTGAGACTCACGCGGCTTTCGATGGCTCGTCCTCGCTAAGTGAGCCGGTCACTTGACCTTGCGTCGCGGCAGATTAGCTTGCTCGTCCTTGGCGGATAGGGCGTGCACCTGGTAACCGCCGCGCTGTCTGTTTCCTTTGCGTGTCCTGCGCCCCGTTGGGGTTCGCAGTGGGGGGTCGTTCTGCCCGCCTATCCCGTCCTGGAGCGCATCAGGCCTTGACCCACACGCCGCCACCCCTCGTCCTTCTTGTTGCCGCCCTGGCCGGCCTGGTCATCACGCCGCTCGTCATCCGTGCCGCTGTGGCCCGCCAGCTCTACGACACGCCCGATACGCGCCGTCTCCACACCCATCCCGTCCCGCGACTCGGTGGCATCGTCATCTTCATCGCCACCGCGCTCGGTCTCCTGGCCGCGCTCTTCCTCGGGTTCTCCGGGGACGAGCCGACACCGGAGCGTCAGCGCTTCTTCACCGGCGTGCTTCTGGGCGGCTCGGTGCTCTTCGGTGCCGGGCTGGTCGATGACCTCCGGGGACTGCGACCCCTGACCAAGCTCGTGGCGCAGTGCGTCGCGGCGGTAATCGTCTATCTCTATGGCCTTCAGATTCAGGTCGTGACGCTGGGGGCGCCGACGGAGGCGTTTTCGCTCGGGTGGGTCTCGCTGCCGCTGACGGTCTTCTGGGTGGTCGGCGTCACCAACGCGTTCAACGTGGTCGACAACATGGATGGCCTGGCGACGGGGCTCGCGCTCGTTGCGCTGGCGACCGTGCTGGCCGCATCACTGGCTTTGGGCAACTCCGACGTGGCGCTCGTCTGCATGGCGCTCACCGGCGCGCTCCTCGGGTTCCTCCCCTACAACTTCAACCCTGCCCGCATCTTCCTGGGTGACTCGGGGAGTCTCTTCGTCGGGTTCATGCTCGCGGTGCTGTCGGTGCACGGTGCGCTCAAGAGCGCGACGGCGGTGCTGGTCGCGGTGCCGCTGTTCGCGCTCGCGGTTCCGCTGTTCGATCTCTCGCTGTCCATCGTGCGGCGCTGGCTCCGCGGGGTCCCGATCTTCGTCGGGGACACCCGCCACATTTCCCATCGGCTGCTGGCAATCGGGTTGACCCAGCGTCGCGTGGTCTCGGTGTTGTCGCTCGTGGCGGGTGCGTTCGGGCTGCTCGGACTCCTCCTCGCCTTCACACCCCCGCCCGGTCTCCGGCGGATCGCCCTCACCGGTGGGGCCATCTCCCTGCTGCTCATTCTGTACGGAATGCGCCAGCTCAACTACTCCGAGTTCGTGGAGAGCCGGGCCGCCGTGGCGTCGGGCCTCGGCCGGATCCGGCGGATCATTCGCGACCAGATTCACGCCCGCGAAGTGGCTCAGTTGATCTCCCGGTCGGACACCCTGCGGCAGATCAACGCTATCTTGGACGGCAAGGCGCACGAATTCGGCTTCCAGCGCATCCGGTTGGACCGCGCGAGCGCATTGGACAACGAGAAGATCGCCGGCCGGAACGGGCGGGTGGGTCTGTCATGGAGACTGGATCATCCCATCCTCATGGCGGCCGATGCGGACGAGGAAGACCCCTACGTACTTCAAATCCGCTGCGGCTTGCCGGTAGGCCCCCGGCCGCACGGGGCGGAGCGGGTCGCACGGATCGTGGTGCCGGCCATCGAAGAGTGGCTGGCCAGAACCAGGGCGCCGGCACGACTGCCGAGCAATGCGGTGGTCACCGGCGGGCAGGCAAGCGAGCTCGCGGAGCGTGCAATGTGAGCTCGCCAACGCATACCTCTAACCCCTAGGACGATGAGATATCTAATCACCGGCGGCGCTGGCTTCATCGGATCGCACCTCGCGGATGCGCTGATCGTGCGGGGCGATCAGGTCACCATCATCGATGACCTGTCCACGGGTTCGCTCCGGAACATCGCGCACCTGCGGCCCGTCGAAGCATTCGAGAGCGTCATCGATACCATGCTGAACCTCCCGCTACTCGAGGAGCTGGTCGAGGAGGCGGACGCGGTGTTTCACATGGCCGCCGCCGTAGGGGTCAAGCTGATCGTCGAGAGCCCGGTTCACACCATCGAAACCAACGTGACCTGCACCGAGCGGCTGCTCGATATCGCGACCAGATACAAGAAGAAGGTCCTCGTCGCTTCGACCTCCGAGGTGTATGGGAAGAGCACGGCGATCCCCTTCCGGGAGGACGGCGACCTCGTGCTCGGTCCTACCACCCGCGGGCGCTGGAGCTACGCGTGCTCCAAGATGATCGACGAGTTTCTCGCGGTGGCCTACTGGCGCGAGCGGCACCTGCCTACCGTCGTGGCGCGGCTGTTCAACACCGTGGGGGCGCGCCAGACGGGACGCTACGGGATGGTGGTTCCCCGGTTCGTGACCCAGGCGCTCGAGGGTGACCCGATCAGCGTCTACGGCGATGGCTCTCACAGCCGGTGCTTCACCCACGTCGCGGACACGGTCAGGGCTCTCCTGGGGCTCATGGATGCGGACACGACGGTGGGCGAGGTCTACAACGTCGGGAGCTGCGAGGAGACGACGATCCTCGACCTGGCGCATCGGGTCAAGTCGCTCACGGAGTCGTCCTCCGAGATCATGTTTGTGCCGTTCACCGTCGCCTACGAGGAGAATTTCGAGGACATCCGGCGCCGCGTGCCGTCCATCAAGAAGGTCGAACAGGCCATCGGCTGGAGGCCGGAGCTCGACCTGCATTCCATCCTCGAGTCCGTGATCGAGTCCAGCCGGCACGCCGGCGTGACTACGCACATCAGCGAGCGCCGGGGCCGCGGAACGGTGGCGGCGGTGCACGAGAACGGGCTGCGAGGCGTCGTCCGGGCATCGCGTTCGGCGTCCTGACGCCGGGAGGCCGCCGCGCCGACCGGCCACAGCCATGGGGGACATTTCTGGAGGGAGACCTGCCCCGCGTTCGACCGCCGCTTCTCCTGGCCGTCGCTACTTCCCGCCATGCCGATACTCACGTTCCGAGTCCGGGCGCTTCCAAGGCTGAGAAGCGCCCGGGTGCGGCGTGTCGCGCCCGGGGAATCCTGTGAAGCGACTCCTCCGAGCCATTCTCCCTGCCAGCGCCGTGTCGGGACTGGTCGCGGTTCGTCGCGGAGTGGACCTCACCGTTGCGTGGACCGCCGGGGCACTGATCAAGCTGCTGCCCTTGCGCACCCAGGCGGTGACGAAGGGCCGGCTCGACAGCACCGGTGTTCTCGACTACCCCAGGGGCCCGATCAGAATGGTGGTGGACTCCGAGGCGGAGCTGCCGAGGCTGCGATCGTGCTTCAAGGAGCCCGAGACCGTCGCCTGGATCGAGGAGTTCGTTCGCTCGGGTGATGTGCTGTTCGACATCGGGGCCAATGTCGGCGCGTACTCCCTCGTGGCCGACCGTGCGACGGCCGGCCGGTGCACCGTGTACGCCTTCGAGCCGAGCTTCAGCACCTTCACCCAGCTGAGCCGCAACGTGGCGCTCAACGGGGCGGAGGGACGGATCATTCCGGTTCTGGTCGCGCTGTCCGATGTGAATGGACTCGTGACCTTCAACTACAGCAGCATCGATCCCGGGGCCGCCCTTCACGCCCTGGGAGAGTCCCTCGACAGCATCGGGAGACCGTTTCGTCCGGTGTTCTCCCAGCCGGTCCTGTGCTATCGAATGGACGACTTCATCGCCCAGTTTGCCGTCGCCGCTCCCAATCACATCAAGCTCGACGTCGATGGAGTCGAGCTGAAGGTCCTGCGCGGAGCCTCAGGTGTCCTCGCCAATCCCCGTCTGCGCACGGTCCTGGTCGAGGTCGAGCCCGCGCGCCCGGAGCGGGCGGCGATCGAGGAGCTCCTGGCGGCGAACGGTTTCGCGGTCCACGGGAGATATCCCCATGGGCCCACGGCGGACAGCACCACGAATCTCTTGTTCACCCGCGGGAAGGGGCCGGCATGAGGTCGGGGATGCGTCGGAATCTCCTGGCCAACTTCGTCGCGCAGACGCTGGGTGTGCTGCTCAACCTCGCCTGCGTCCCGATCTTCCTCCACCTCCTGGGCGCCGAGCAGTACGGCCTCGTCGGGTTCGCCGTCTCGCTGCAGGCGATGCTGGCCGTGCTCGATCTGGGCCTGGCCACGACTGCCAACCGCGAGTTCTCGCGGACTGGTGGCCGTGGGTCGGGCGTCACCAGCGGTCCGGTCATGCTGCGGACGCTGGAGCTGATCTACTTCGGCATGGGCACGCTGGTCGCAGGCGTTCTGGTGGCTGCGGCGCCCTGGATCGCCGAGCACTGGCTTCAGGTGTCCGGCACCCCTCCGGCGGTGGTGCGGACGAGCCTGGTCCTGCTCGGGCTCGCCACCGGTCTCCGGTGGCCCGTGGGCCTCTATTCCGGCGTGCTGCTCGGCCTCGAGCGCCAGGTCCCCCTCAACGCGGTCGTCATCGCGCGGTCGACCCTGCGGACCGCGGGTGCCGCGATCCTTCTCTGGGTGCTGGGCGGCACCGTCGTCACCTACTTCGGGTGCCTCGTGGCGGTCTCCCTCCTCGAGGCGGCGGCGACAGGGTGGCTCGCCTGGCGGAGCCAGCCGGCGCGCCACCATGGGGACGCGCGGTTCGACCCACAGGTCCTGCGGTCATTCTGGGCCTTCTCGGGCGAGCTCACCATGATCTCCATCTTCGCGGCGATCCTGAAGCAGGAAGACAAGGTCGTGATCGCCCGCTTCGCGCCGCTGGCGGCGCTGGGCCATTACACGGTGGCCTCGACGCTGAGCGGCGGTCTGCTGCTGTTCGCGACTCCGGTGTTCACCGCGGTCTTTCCCCGGCTGAGCTCTCTGTTGGCGCAGGGAGACGATCGAGGCGCCGCATCGGTCTATCATCGGTCGAGCG
This sequence comes from Gemmatimonadales bacterium, assembly GCA_036559745.1. Taxonomy (GTDB): domain Bacteria; phylum Gemmatimonadota; class Gemmatimonadetes; order Gemmatimonadales; family GWC2-71-9; genus CAVVWJ01. The sequence goes on from DATBSO010000168.1 coordinate 65,929, forward strand.
CCCTCGTATCCGCGCTCGCGGCGCCCGCCGCGGCTGCGCTGATCCTCTTTCCAGGTCTCATTCTCTCCACCTGGACTCGCTCTCCTTCCGTGGCGACCGAGGCGAGCGGGGCGCTCGTGGTGCTCGCCGCGGCGGCGATGCTCAATGCCTCCATGCAGGTTCCCTACGCCCTCATCCTGGCGGCCGGGAAGACCCGGATTTCGCTTTGGATGAACGGGCTCGGTGTCGCGATCCTGGCGCCGCTCCTGGTGATGCTGGTGCGCGGGTACGGCATCGTGGGCGGAGGCGCGGCCTGGGCCGTGTTCAACGTCGCGTATTTCTTCATCGCGCCGGCGATCCTCCATCGTTCCGTGCTCCGCGGCCACTTTCAGCGCTGGCTGTTCGCCGACACGCTGCCGTTCTACGCGCTGGCCGGCGGTTCCTTCGGCGCTGCGGCGTGGATCGCGCGCCATCGTGCGGGGTGGGAGGCGTGGATGGCGCTCGCGGGCGCGGCCGCCCTGTATGGTCTCGTCGTAGCGATGGTCTGGGGCCGCGGTCCGGTTAATTTGGTCAGCACGATTCGGACATTGGTGGCGCCGCGAGTGAAGGTGCTCGAGCCCGTCGGTGCTGCCCGGGTGGTGGCGGACGGCGTGGAGACGAGTGCGCTGGACGGCCCCGGATCGATCTGAAACAGGAGCATCATGCGAATCGAACGAAGCTTGTCCATCGATGGTGTCCGGCTCAGCGACGACTCCGAATGTTTCGTCATCGCCGAGGTGGGTCACAACCACCAGGGTGACGTCGAGAAGTGCAAGGAGCTGTTCCGGCAGGCGAAAGAATGCGGCGCGGACGCGGTCAAGACCCAGAAGCGCGATAACCGAGCGCTCTATACCCGCGCGATGTACGACAAGCCGTACGACAACGAGAACAGCTTCGGCGCCACGTACGGCGAGCACCGGGAGGCGCTCGAGTTCGACCGTGACGAGTACGTCGAGCTGCAGCGTTACGCCCGGCAGATCGGGGTGACGTTCTTCGCGACGGCCTTCGATATCCGCAGCGCCGATTTTCTCGCGAAGCTCGACATGCCGGCGTACAAGATCGCGTCCGGGGACCTCAAGAGCATCCCGCTGCTCCGGCACATCGCAGGCTTCGGCAAGCCGATGGTCGTGAGCACCGGCGGGGCGACCATGGAGGACATCGACCGGGCCTACGAGGTGATCGCGCCGGTGAATTCCCAAATCAGCTTCCTGCAGTGCACCGCGGCCTATCCCGCCTCGCCCGAAGATCTCAACCTCAACGTGATCACCACGCTCCGGTCCCGGTTTCCCGAGCTCGTCATCGGGCTCTCCGATCACGAGAACGGGATTGCCATGGCCGTCGCGGCCTACGTCCTCGGCGCCCGCATCGTGGAGAAGCACTTCACGCTCAACCACACGTGGAAGGGGACCGACCACGCGTTCTCGCTCGAGCCGATCGGGATGCGGAAGCTCGTGCGGGACTTGCGACGGGCGCGGGCGGCGCTGGGGACCGGCGTGAAGTGTCCATTGCCGTCCGAGCGAGGCCCGCTCGTCAAGATGGGGAAAATGCTCGTCGCGAGCCGCCCGCTCGGCGCCGGACACGTCCTCACCGATGACGATGTGGCGATGAAGTCTCCCGGCGACGGGCTGCCACCCCACCTCCTCGACCAGGTACTGGGACGGACCCTCACCAAGCCGCTCCAGCCGGACGACCCGATCACGTTCAGCGTGCTCTCGCAGGGCGAGGCGGAGTGAGCGGTCCGCTCGACGGTCGGGTGGCCGTCGTCACCGGTGCGCTCGGCCGTCTTGGCCCTGTGTGGTGCGAGGCGTTGCTCGAGGCGGGCGCGCGCGTGGTGGCGCTCGACCTGGGCACTGCGACGCCGTCCGACGCGTTCACCCGGATCCAGCGCGAGGCCGGCGAGCGGCTGATCACGATTCCGGCCGACGTCCGAGATCGCGCGTCGCTCGAGACAGCCCGCGCCCGCTGCAAGAAGGACGTCGGTGACGCGGCGGTGCTGGTCAACAATGCCGGCATCGATCAGCCCCCGGGGCCGTCCAAGACGTACACTATCGAGGAGGTCCCGGTCGAGCAGTTCCACCACGTGCTCGACGTCAACGTCACAGGGGCGTTCCAGGCGTCGCAGGTCTTCGGGCCGGACATGGTGCGCGCCGGGCGCGGATCCATCGTCAACATCGGCTCGCTCTATGCCTCGGTGTCGCCGGATGCCCGGTTCTACGACCATCTCGCCGCCGACCCTCCATTTCTCAAGCCGCCTGCCTACGGAGCCTCCAAGGCGGCCCTCGTGAACCTGACGCGCTATCTCGCTGCCCACTGGGGGCCGATGGGCGTCCGGGTGAATGCGCTGTCGCCGGGCGGGGTGGAGGGCGGTCAGGACGCGGAATTCAAGCGGAAGTTCACCAGCCGGGTGCCGCTGGGACGGATGGCCGCCGCCCAGGACCTCCGCGGCCCGCTTATATTTCTTGCGTCGGATGCCTCATCCTACGTAACCGGTATCGAACTCCGGGTGGACGGTGGGTTTACCGCCTGGTGAACCCCAGCCACGGAACCGGCTCGACGATGGAATCCCTCCGCATCCCCCCATTCGTCCCCAACTTCATCGACGGCCAGGACGCCCGCGCGCGCGCCGGTGACTGCTTCGTGAAGCGGGCCCCCTCGACGGGAAAGCCGCTCACCGAGGTGGCTCGCTCGAAGGCCGACGATGTCGCCAGCGCGATTGCGGCCGCTCGCCGGGCTCAGCCTGCGTGGGCCGATGCCACCGTTGTGAGTCGAGGCGATCGTCTGCGCGCCATCGCGCTCGGGTTGCGCGAACGGCAGGAGGAAGTCGCGGCGCTCGTGGCCGCCGAGACGGGCAAGTCGCTGAAGGACGCGCGGGGGGAAACCGGCGCCGCCATCGAGATGGGAATGTTCATCGCCGGCGAGGGCAGACGGTTCTACGGCCGCACTACGACGAGCGCCATACCCAACAAGGCAGCGCTCACGGTCAGACAGCCGCTGGGGGTCGCCGGGCTCATCATCGCCGCGAACACCCCGATCGCCAACGTGGCGTGGAAGGTCTTCCCGGCGCTCCTGTGCGGAAATGCGGCCGTGCTCAAGGCCGCCGAAGACACGCCGCTCAGCGCCTGGGCGTTCGCCCGGATCGCGTCCGAGGCGGGACTGCCCGCCGGTGTGCTCAACGTTGTGCACGGCTTCGGCGAGGAGGCGGGAGCGCCGCTGGTGGAATCGCGCGACGTGAACGTGATCAGCTTCACGGGGTCCACCGCGGTCGGCCGGTACATCGCGCAGGCAGCCGGAGCCCGTCTCGCCAAGGTCTGCCTCGAGCTCGGCGGCAAGAATCCCCTCATCGTCTGCGACGATGCCAACCTCGACGTGGCCGTGGAGGCGGCAGTGCTCTCCGCCTTCAGTAATGCCGGGCAGCGCTGCGCTGCCGGCAGCCGGCTCATCGTCTTCGACGCGGTGTACGAGCAATTTCGTGAGCGTCTGTTGGCGCGGGTCGCGAAGCTCCGGGTCGGCGGCGGAGACGAGGACGACTTCGGGCCGGTCATCAACGAGGGTCAGCTGGAAGGGATGCTCTCCGCGGTCGAGGCCGCGCGCCGCAGCGGCGTCACGGTTCTCACCGGTGGGACCCGGCTGAGCGGACCAGGGTACGACGGGGGCTACTTCATGGCGCCGACGCTTCTGGAAGACGCGGCGCCCGATGCCGAAATCTCGCGCGCCGAGCTCTTCGGCCCGATCTCGGTACTGTACCGGGTGGCGGGATTCGAGGAAGCGCTCGCCGTGGCCAATGATTCCCCCTATGGGCTCACCGCGTCGATTCATACCGACAGCGTGCACCGTGGAATGACCTTCCTCAACCGGGTGCGCTCCGGCGTCGCCGTCGTCAACGGTGCCACCTACGGCAGCGAGCCTCACCTGCCCTTCGGCGGGCTCGGGGATTCGGGCACCGGTTGGCGGGAAGCCGGCACCGAAGTGCTGGACGTCTACTCCGACTGGAAGACCGTCTACGTGAACTTTGATCCACGAGCGGTCTGACCTGGTGCCCACCCCGACCTGCGTTGCTCTCGTCCCTGCCCGTGCCGGGTCCAAGCGCGTGCCCGGCAAGAATATCCGTCCGCTTGCAGGCCATCCGCTCCTGGCGTACACCATCGCGGCGGCGCGGGACAGCGGCGTCTTCACCTCCATCGTGGTTTCGACCGACGCCGAGGAGACCGCGGCGATCGCCCGCTATTACGGAGCGGAGGTACCTTTCTTGAGACCCGCGGAGATGGCTGGTGACCTGTCACCCGACATCGAGTGGGTCACACACATGCTCGGCAGGCTCGAGATGGCCGGACAGGGCACCGACTGCTTCAGCCTGCTCCGGCCGACCAGCCCGTTCCGCTACGCGGACACGATCAAGCGGGCCTGGCAGTGTTTTCAGTCCGCCGGGCCCGCCGACTCGCTTCGGGCGGTCGAGCTCTGCCGGCAGCACCCTGGCAAGATGTGGGTGGTCGATGGGGAGCGGATACGGCCGTTGCTGCGCGGCGACGAGGGTGTGCCATGGCACAGCCGCCCGTACCAGGCGCTCCCGCAGGTCTACGTCCAGAATGCGAGTCTGGAGATCGCATGGACGCGCACGGTGCGCGATACCGGCACGATCGCGGGTCATGCGGTCGTGCCGTTCTTCACCCAGGACTACGAAGGATTCGACGTGAACGAGCCGAAGGACTGGTGGTACGCGGAGCATCTGGTAGCGACCGGCGGGGCGACTCTGCCTCCGGTCACATCGGCGCCGTGGGCCGCGACCGCCGCGGGGGCAGTGTGACGGCACCCGAGCTGACCTACGTCCCGCTCGAGGAGATCGCCCGGATCCGCGGCGCCAAGGCCCACCCGCTCCGCCGTGCGGCCGCGTTCGCGGCCGTCTGCCGCCTCAACACGCTCTATATGATCGCACGGGCCGGCTCGGGGCACCTCGGCAGCAGCTTCAGCAGCCTCGACCTCGTCGCCTGGCTGCACCTCGAGGAGCTGCGCGGTCTCGGGAAACCCGAATCCAACCCTCGCGATCTCTTCTTCTCCTCGAAGGGGCACGACGTCCCAGGACTCTATTCGGTCCTGATCGGGCTGGGTCTCCTTCCGTTCGATAGGCTCGACACGCTGAGGCGGCTCGGCGGCCTACCGGGCCATCCGGACATCGGCACGCCCGGCATCGTGACCAACTCGGGCCCACTCGGCATGGGGATCTCCAAGGCCAAGGGGATGGTGCGAGCGTCGCGCCTGGGTGGATTCGACCGCCGCATATTCGTGATGACCGGAGACGGTGAGCTGCAGGAGGGGCAGATCTGGGAGTCGCTGCCGTCGGCCGTCCACGAGCGGATGGGTGAGATCACAGTGGTTGTGGATGCCAACCGGATCCAGTCCGACACCTGGGTCGCGTCGGTGAGCGATCTCGGTGACGTCCCCCGCAAGTTCGAAGCGTTTGGCTGGCACGCGGCCCGCTGCGACGGGCACGACCTCGCGGCGATTGCGCGCACCCTGAAAGAGCTTCGGGGAATCACCGACCGTCCCAAGGTGCTCGTCGCCGATACGATGAAGGGTCGCGGCGTTTCGTTCATGGAGTCGCTGCCGGCAGGCGAGAAGTTCTATCGCTTCCACAGCGGCGCACCGGATGACGCGACCTACGCGCGCGCGGTCGAGGAGCTGGTTGCCTCGGTCAACGCGCGTGTCGCGGAGCTCGGCCTGACACCGGTCGAATACGCCCGCGCGCCACGCCCCGACCGAGCGAACATGCAGGGAACTCAGCGCCTGATCCCCGCCTACTCGCGCGCGATCGTAGCTCATGCGGAGCGCGATGCCCGGATCGTCGCCCTCGATGCCGATCTGGTGCTCGACACCGGCCTGATCCCGTTTTCGGAGCGCTTCCCGGAGCGATTCGTCGAGTGCGGCATTGCCGAGCAGGACATGGTGTCCCAGGCAGGCGGCCTCGCGCTGAGCGGGCTCCTACCGGTGGTGCATTCGTTCGCCTGCTTTCTCTCCACCCGTCCGAACGAGCAGATCTACAACAACGCGACGGAGCGGCGCCGTGTGGTGTACGTCGCGTCGCTCGCGGGGCTCCTGCCCGGCGGCCCGGGCCACTCCCACCAATCCGTGCGCGACATCTCCGCGCTGGCTGCGGTGCCCGGGCTCGAGATGCTGCAGCCGTGCTGCGAGGACGAGGTGGCGCAGGCGGTGGACTACTGTCTCACCCGCTCCGAGACCAGCTGCTACCTACGCCTCGTGTCCGTCCCTTGGCGGGTGCCCTTCACTCTCCCCGCGGGTTACGCGCTCGAGCGCGGCCGGGGCGTCGCGCTCACCGAAGGGGACGACGCGGTCCTCTTCGCGTACGGTCCGGTCATGCTGAGCCAGGCCTACGCCGCCGCCGAGCTGCTGCGCGAGCGCCAGGGGTTCGGCCTTCGCATCGTCAATCTGCCGTGGCTCAATCTGGTGGACTCGGCGTGGCTCTCGGCGGAAGTCGCAGGCGTGCGGAACATCGTCACCCTGGATGATCACTACGTCACCGGTGGACAGGGGGAAATGCTCGCGGCGCGTCTCGCGCAGTTGGGGATCGCCGCGGGGGCGAGAGTTCGCCACCTGGGCGTGCTCGATATCCCCGAGTGTGGCCAGAACGACGAAGTGCTGCGGGCGCACCGTCTCGATGCCGAGAGCCTGGCGGAAGCCGTGGCCGCCGAGCCCGCCGGGATCGGGGCGGACTGATGCTCGTGTTCTGGGACATCGACGGCACGCTGCTCACGACGGGCAGGGCGGGGATCTTCGCGTGGCAGGACGCGTTCGCCGAGATCACGGGCGTGCCGGTCGACCTGACGGACTTCGACACGGCCGGAATCCCTGATCATGGCATCGCACGCAGGCTGCTCACTCAGTTCGCTGGAGTGGGCGATCCCGAGGCGCGACAAGTCTCCGCGCTCGTGAGCCGATACGAAGATCTCCTGCCGGCAGCACTCGGCCGCAGAGCGGGGCACGTGCTCCCCCACGTTCGCGAGATTCTGGAGCGGCTGGACGCAATACCGGGCACCTGCTCTCTCCTGCTGACCGGCAATACGGAGCGCGGTGCCCGCGCCAAGCTGACTCACTATGCGCTTGTCGCGTTTTTCCGAGGCGGTGGGTTCTCCGAGCGTGACGACGACCGGGCTGCGATCGCGCGGACGGCGCTCGAGCGTGCGCGGGCGTTCGGCTGCGCGGCCCACCCTGGCCGCACGTACGTCGTCGGCGATACCCCGCACGATGTCGTCGGTGGACGTGCGATCGGCGCCAGGACCATCGCCGTTGCGACCGGACGGCACTCGACCGGCGATTTCGCCGCGACGGGTCCCTGGCGGACCCTGCCCGAGCTGCCGCCGGCGGATGAATTCCTCGCGCTCCTGAAGGAGGCCGAGGTGCCCGCCGATGTATGAGCCCGGTGTGTCGCCTGGAGCGAGACGGGAGTTGCTGGTTGCGGCGCCCATTCCGCATGTCCTGCGGAACTTTCTCGCGGCCGGGCTGGTCGCAGAGCTGGAGGAGGCGTTCGGCCTCGCCCCGGAATTCATCTCGCCGTACCCGCAGGCGGACTTCGGCTCCACGACAGGCAGGCGATACACGAATCACTTCCTGCCGGCGGTACCCGGCGCCTGGGGTGTCCCCGCGGTCGAGGGAGTGACGGCGCTGGATCGGGCGTTCAAGAGCGTGCACCTGACGGGATTCTCGCTGGAGTACCCGGATGGGAGCCTGCTCACCATCGGTCTGAGCGAGCGTCCATCCGTGCAGTGGGTGATCGCGCGAGTTCTCACGCTGCTCGCGCCGCGCCGCTCGGGTCTCAGGCGCGCGCTTCGCGATCTCTACGGACGCTATAGACCGAGCAAGGCAAAGATTCAGGCCGTTTTCGATGCGGTGCAGCCATCGGTCGTGCTCGTGGCGTCGCCGGGGCACCTATGGCTCGATCACTTCGTGCTCGACGAAGCGCACCGGCGCGGTATACCCTCCGTCTGCATCGTGCTCAGCTGGGACAACCTCTATTCCCGCGGTCCGATGTGTCGCCGTCCGGACCATCTCATGGTCTGGAGCGAGGAGATGCGGCGACAGGCAATCGACGTGCACCAGTTTCCGCGCGACCGGATCAGCGTGGTGGGGCCGTTGCAGTTCCAGCCCTACGCGGAGCCCGTGACGGCGGAGGAGATCTCCCGGATGCGCGCGAAGGTGGGCCTCGGGCCCACTGAGCCCTACCTGGCCTATGTCTGTGGCGCGCGAACGGCACAGTACGACGTGGAGGACGTGCTCGAGCTGACTGCGCGGCTCCGGTCCGGCCCGTACCGGGATCATCGTGTCGTGGTTCGCCCGCATCCCCAGGGATCACGGGCCGCATACGAATCGCTGCTTCAGCACGGCATCCTGCTCGATCGCTCTCCTGACCTAACCGATGCCCGTACGCCGCCCGACATTCTGGATCGCGACGCCATCCGGCACATGGCGAGCTTTCTCCGCGGGGCCAGATTCGCCGTCAGCAGTTGGGGGACGACCGCGTTGCTCGAGGCGTGCGTCTTCGACACGCCGAGCGTGCAGCTCCGGTGGATGGACGCGCTCCCTCGGAGCGCGCCCGATGAAGTGCAGCTCGTCCGATATTTCCAGCGCTACATCCATATGCGGGCGTTCGACGAGACAGGGGCTCGCCTGTACTGCGACGACCCGGCAAGTCTGAACGCCGTGCTGGCCGACCTCGACGCGCGCAGGCCGGAATACTCGGCCAGGCGGGCCGCGGCCGTAGAGCGCCTCACCTGTCTCCCCCTCGGCCAGGTCGTCGAGCGGGTGCGCGACGCTTTTCAACCGATCGTCGCTTCCGGTACCGGGCACCAGCCCCCGGCCGAGCCGTCAATCGCTGGGACGCGGAGCAGCGCGTGATCGACGTGAAGGCGACGTCCCTCAAGGCGCGGACCGGAATGCCGACCACGACCCGGTGCCCGGTCTGCGATTCTCCTCGGGACGCGGGTCACTTCCAGGCGCGCGATCCGCATTACGGAAACCCGGGACGGTGGTCGATCCGCCGCTGCGCCGACTGCGGCAGCTTCGCGCTCGATCCGATGCCCACCGACGATGAGCTGCTCGGGATGTATCCCGACGACAGCTATTACGCGTACCGGATTCAACCCGATCGCCCGGGGAGAACCCGCCTCAAACGCCTGGTGGGCGCGGCGCCGGGAACGCGAGAGCCCGAGTTCGACGTGCCCGGCCGCGTGCTCGACTTCGGTTGCGGGGCCGGAGACTTCCTTCTGAGGATGCAGGCGGCCGGCTGGACCTGCGCCGGCGTGGAAGTGAGCGACGCCGCGCTCGAGGTCGCCCGATCGCACGGGCTCCGGGTAGAGAAGGGGCTCGCCGCTTACCCCTCCGGGTCGTTCGATTACGTCCGGGCAAACCACTCGCTCGAGCACGTCGCCCGACCACGCGAAGCGCTCGACGAGATGTATCGCGTCCTCGCACCGGGCGGTACGCTTTTTCTCGGCGTGCCCACCAATGAAAGCCAGAACGCGCGTCTCTTCGGCGAGCACTGGTGGTATCTCGGCGCGCCGGTCCACCCGGTCACGTTCTCGACCCGGGGACTTCTGGCGCTGCTCCGCGCGGCCGGCTTCGAGCCGGTTCGGGTCTCGACCAACAGCGATTTCGGCAGCACCGCGGGATCTCTCCAGATCTATCTCAACCGGCACACGACGCGCCGGTCGTCTGAGGGTGTGGTCTTCGCGCTCAAGCCGCTGCTGCTCTTGGGCCATTGGGTGGCACGGCTTCAGGATGCATGTGGCGTGGGAGACAAGCTCGAAATCGTGGCGAGGAAGCCGGCATGAGTCGTCGGATGCTCCTGGTCGGTGGGGCCGGCTTCATCGGCACCCATCTCGCGGCGCGCCTCACGCGAGAGGGACACACCATCACGGTCGTCGATCGGTTACTGCCGCAGGTACACGGCCCTCGTGCCCACTTCGCGCCGAGTTTACGTGAGGTCGCCCACTGCGTCCTGGGCGATGTCCGCCGGCCGGCGACGCTCCGGCCGCTCCTTCGCGACCACGACGTGATCTACTGGCTCGCCGCGGAGACGGGCACCGGGCAGTCGATGTACCGGGTACGACGGTATGCGGACACGAACATCGGCGCGCTCGCCACCCTGTTCGACCTGCTGGTGAAGAACCGCGGCGGGGTCGAGCGCGTGGTGCTCGCATCCTCGCGAGCGATCTATGGAGAGGGCGCGTATGTCTGCGCTTCGGACGGGGCCGTCGTGCCGGAGGCGCGGAGTGGACGTCATCCGGTTCACGGATGGAATCCGGCCTGCCCAATCTGCGACGGGGCGCTCATCCCTCTGCCGACGCCGGAGGAGAGCCCGCCCGCTCCCGGCTCGGTCTATGGCTGGACCAAACTGGCCCAGGAGCAGCTGCTCGGTCTGCTCGCCTCGGCGACGGGCGTCGAAGGGCGTGTGCTCCGGCTCCAGAACGTGTACGGACCCGGCCAGTCTCTCCGGAATCCGTATACCGGCGTCCTCATGACGTTCTCCAACCGCGCCCTGGCCGGGGACGATCTCGTGCTCTACGAAGACGGCGACATCACCCGTGATTTCGTCCACGTGGAAGACGTCGTCGCGGCACTGGCCGCCGTCGGAACCCGCGACCGAATGCCGGACGGCGCGCTCAACATCGGGAGCGGGGTCGCGACCACGATCCGGCGTGCCGCCGAGACGATCCGGGACGCGGCGATGTCGAGATCGGGCGTAGGGGTCGGTGGACAGTTCCGTCTGGGTGACGTGCGGTACGCCGTGGCCGACATCCGCCGTGCAGGCGAGGCATTCGGCTTTCATGCGACCGTCGAATTCGGCGAGGGAATCCGCAGCCTGCTCGATTGGGTCCGGGTCCAGGCGCCGGTGGCAGACCGATCGGCCGCGACGGCGCGGGAGATGGCTGCACGCGGCCTTCTCAAGACCGCGCAATGACCGCAGTGGTGATCGTCAATTGGAACGGGCGCCGACTGCTCGACGCTTGCCTCGACGCCGTGTTCGCCCAGACCGCGCCACCCGAGCTCGTGATCGTGGTGGACAATGGGTCCAGCGACGGCTCGATCGAGCATCTGCACGAGCGGTGGCGGTCCGTGAGGGTGGTCGCGCTCGGCATGAATGCCGGAGTCGCGGCTGGGAACAACGCCGGCATCCGCGCCGCCCTGGATGCGGGCAGCCGGTACATCCTCCTTCTCAACAACGACGCAGTGATGCGCCCCGGCGTGCTCGCGGAGCTGCACCAGGCGCTCGGCCAGGGGGGCGATGGGACCTGGGCAGCGGCGCCCAAGATTCTCTATCGGGGCGAACCCGACCGGATCTGGTCGGCCGGGGGCTCGTTCGAATGGTGGCGCGGCCTCTCCCGCGACCGCGGCACCGGTGAGCCCGACCACGGCCAGTACGACCTTCCTCAGGACATCGACTACGCCAACACCTGCTGCCTCCTGATACGGGCGGATGCGTTCGCGCGGATCGGGCTCATGGACGAGGCGTACTTCATGTATTTCGACGACTCCGACTTCTCGGCGCGCTTGCGGCGGGCCGGTGGCCGGATCCGGTACGTGCCAGGCGCTCAGGTACTCCACGATGTGCAGGCGAGCACGAAGGTCAGCGCGACCGCGCCGAGCGTCTTCGCGCTGTACTACACGACCCGGAACCGGGGCCGGTTCATCGCGCGAAACGCCCCCACCACCTTCCATCGCGTCTCCGCGCATGCCTTCACCATCGCGACGCGGTTCGTACGCGCGGCGCAGGCGTGTCTCGGCGGGCGCCGCTTGGAGGCGAAGCTGCTGCTCGGCGCCCTGAGTGACGGGTACGTGCGGCGTGAGACCGGCGCCACGCGTCGGCCGCTCGGCGGCTTCGCGGGCTCGACGCGGGAATCCTGACCATGGCGAGCGAGGCCGAGCTGCTCTGGTGGGACAAATTCGCCGACGTGATGGCCAAACAGTGGAACCTCACGCCGGCGATGAATCGCGCCATCAGGACGGAGTACGAGCGCGATTACGAGCAGTTCCTGTTCACCCCCGGCGGTACTCTGTTGGACGTGGGGTGTGGCACCGGGGCGCGCACACATGCGCTGGCACGACGGGGCATGCGGGTGGACGGCATCGACTTTTCTCAGAGCCAGCTCGACCTCGCCCGCGACCTTGCCCTGCGGGAGGGGGTTCCCGGGATGGAGTTCTTCCGCCGGGACATCGTGAACGACGAGTGGAGCGGACGCTTCAAACAGTACGACTCGGTGTTCGTCTGCGCCCTCCTTCACCACCTCACCTACGACGAGCTCGACCGGGTCGTGGACCACATCGCGCAGAGCGTGGCACCGGGCGGCCACGTCTACCTCTATGAGCCATTGGTGACCCCGCGGCGAAGCACGGTCCGGGGGATGGTGTTCGGAATGGTGGACTTCGCCTGGCGCGCGACCCTCTCGATGTATCTCAAGATCGGCAGGACGATCGGCGTCTTCGATCCCCAGATCCGCGCGGCGATGCTCGAGGGATATACCGGGACCAGCCCGGACGAGCATGCTATCGAGTATGAGCGCCTCGAACGCGCCTGGGGACAGCGCTTCGATCTGCTGGAGACGAGGCCCTTCCACCAGTACAGTCTGGCCTACACGATGTCGGTCATGCTGCTGAGCGAGCGAGCCAGGCGCTTCTTCGAACGGCCGGCGGGACTGGTGTACCGGTTGGAGCAGGGGCTCTTTCGGCTCGGGATGTGGGAGAATGCCGGCATGGAGAAGCGATGGATTCTGTGCGCCGTGAAGCTGCGAAGGCGTTGAGGGGCTAGATGGACTGGCGCGGCTACGTCATTCTGGCGATCAGCCTGGGGGTTCCACTCGCCCTGCTGCTCCACCGCCGGGAGAAGGAGCTTTTCGCGTGGCTCTGCCTGACCGTGGGCGTGAACATCTTCGACGCCCGCGTCGGAATCAACTTTCCAGCCGCCCGTCTCGTGGGCCTTCTGGTCATCCCGTTCCTGCCGCTGGGCGCGTTCGACTTCCAGTCGCTCATTCGCACTCGTCCGATGCGGATTCTCCTCATCGGGACGGCGTATCTCGCCATCCTCGGCATCGTCTACGGCTTCATCTATCCCTGGCCGAACGTGGGATTCCTGAGACCGTGGGTGCAGAGCGCTCAGGGAAGGGTCCTCATCTATGCCGCGAGGCTCCTGTCGGACTTCGGCATCATTCTGCTGGTCGCGCGGCAGCTGCTGCGAGGGACACGGCCGCACGAAGTGATGCGGCTGCTCCTCATCGGGACATCGGCGGCGGTGGTCGGCGCGCTCGTGGAGTTTGTCACCAACGTCCAGGTGTACCAGCTGCTGACGGGCTTTCCCATCAATGAGATCGGCGGGAGGGTCAGGGGCCTCAACTTCGAGCCGAGAGGGCTGGGCCTCACCATGGTCCAGGGAGGCTTCATCGCCTTCCTGTGGAGCCGGGTGAAGCGATCTCGCTTTCTCGCGATGCTGGCCGCGGCACACTTCGTCGTTCTTGTGCTCGCCGTTTCCGCGTCGGCGCTGATCGCGGCGGCCGCCGGGTGGCTGTGTCTCGTGATCTTCGAGCGGCGGGTTCGCCGTCCGCTGCTTGGCGCCGGTGCCCTCGCGGCCGGCGCGTTCGTCCTCCTCCTGCTGGTCGGGCCGGATCTACCACTGACGCAGATCTGGAGCACGAGTCTGGCGGAGCGATTCACGGTGAGACAAGCAGTCGATCTCGCGACCAGAACGCCGATCGAGGTGTTCGCCCGGTTCCTCGACATTTTCGACTACACCGCGTTCATGGTGCTGACGTCGAGCCCGCTGGCCGCGATCATCGGGGTCGGGCCCGGCCTCGTGATGCTGCCGGGGAGCGCCTTTATTCCCGAGGACCCGCGGTGGGCCTGGGTGGTCGAGACGAACGAGGGAATAACCAGCCTGCCGCTCATGGGTGTGCTTCTCGAATGGGCCAACGGCGGGATTGTGATGCTGGTGTTCTGGGTGTTGTTCGTCGTCGCGTGCTCGCGCGCGCTCGCGACGATGGCCGAGCTCGAGCCCGAGCATGCGGACTCGTGGTGGCTCGGACGCGCGGCGTTCGTCGTGATCGCCGGCACCTACCTCGTGCAGGCGTCGCCCATCTCGGCCATCTGGCCGTTGTTCATGGGTATCGGGATCGGTGCGGCCGCGCTCGCGCTCGAGTCGGTGCCGAGACCGGCGCTTGCCACAAGGCTCGCCTTCCAGGGAGGCGAGTGATGCGGGTCGGGATCGACGCCACCGCTGTGCCGCTGCAGCGGGCCGGAGCAGGCAATTACATCTTCAACCTCATTCAGGCACTCGCGCGAGTCGATCGGTCGAACGAGTACGTCGTCTTCGGGAAGGCGGCGCACGAGGAAGAGCTGGACCTGAGAGGGTCCACCGTGCACTTCGTGCAGAAAGAGTTTTCCGGTCGTGGCGCCCGTCTGCTGTGGGAACAGGTCGGCCTCCCGAAAGAAGTTCGGACCCACCGATTGGACGTGCTTCATTCTCCGCACTACACGATGCCGCTCCGGCACTCGGCTCGCTCGGTGGTCACCTTTTGCGACATGACGTTCGTCCTTCACCCGGACCTCCACGAGCCGCTCAAGCGGGTCTTCTTCCCGGTGATGATGCGGTTGAGCGCCCGGCGGGCCGATCGCCTGATCGCGATCTCGGAGAGTACTCGCGAGGATCTCGTGCGTATGTGGGGGGTAGACCGTCGCAGAGTCACGGCCATCCCGCTGGCCGCGGACTCCGACTATCACCCGCTCCCGCCCAAGGAGATCGCCGAGACGTGCACCACGTTCGGTCTCCGCCCGGGCGGGTACATCCTGTACGTCGGCATGCTCGAGCCGCGCAAGAACGTCGACCGGCTGGTGGAAGCGTTCGGCCGGGTTGCCGGCGACATGCCCGATCTGGAGCTCGTCATCGGGGGGCGACGGGGCTGGATGTACGACCAGATCTTCGCCCAGGTGGAGGCGTTGGGCCTGCACGATCGGGTGCGGTTTACGGGATTCGTTCCGCAGGAGGCGCTTCCCGCGCTCTACGGCGGGGCGCGGTTCTTCGTGTACCCGTCGAAGTACGAGGGGTTCGGCATTCCCGTGCTCGAGGCGATGAGCTGCGGCACACCGGTCATCACCACCAACGTGTCCTCGATGCCCGAGGTAGCCGGCGATGCCGCGATTCTGGTGGCGCCCGACGACGTGGCCGGACTCGCCTCGGCACTCGTGCGGGCGGCGGCGGATCACACCCTCCGCGCCGACCTGGCGTGCAAGGGGCTCATGCGGGCGAAGATGTTCAGCTGGGAGCGGTGCGCCCGCGAGACGATTGCGGTGTATGAGGCGGCATTGACAGGATGGGAGCCGTGACGACGACGCTCTCGGTCTCGCTGGTGGTCTACCACCCCGACCTGCCGGTCCTGCGAGACACGATGTCATCATTGTGCGTGGCGCTCGGCCACGCTCGTGAGCTCGGGCTCCTCGACGACGCAACGATCACGGTCGTGGACAATGGGACGACCGACGAGCACGCTCTCGATACCCTGGCCCGCGATGAGACCGCTGCGATGCCTTGGCTCGGGCTCCGCATCGTTCGCGGGCAGGGCAACGTCGGGTATGGGCGCGGTCACAATCTCGCGATTCTCTCGTCCGACGCGGCGTACCATCTGGTGCTCAACCCCGACGTGATCATCGCGCCCGATGCCCTGGTCGAAGCGATCCGGTTTCTCTCCGCCAATCCCGATGTCGGCCTGTTGGCCCCGGACGTCCGCGAGCCCGGAGGAGAGCGGCAGTACGTCTGCCGGCGGTATCCGTCCGTGCTCATGCTGTTTCTCCGGGGGTTCGCGCCGGCGCCTGTGCAGCGGCTCTTCCGCTCCTACATGGAAGCGCACGAGCTGCGGCCCCTGATCGGAGACTCGGTCGTGAAGGGGATTCCCACGGTAGGCGGATGCTTCATGTTCGCGAGGCAGACGGTCCTGCGAGCGCTCGGCGGGTTCTCGCCGGATTACTTCATGTACTTCGAGGATTACGACCTGAGCGTCCGGTTGGCGCGCCGGTCATCGCTGGCGTTCGTCCCCAGCGTCCGCATCGTTCACCACGGCGGAGGCGCCGCCCGGAAGGGCATGCGCCACATTCTCCTCTTCGTCCGCGGCGCCGCCACCTTCTTCCGGACCCACGGCTGGAAGCTCGCATAAGGTGAGCTAGCCGGCTCTGCTCCGCCGACGCTTGAGGCGCAGCTCGTCGAGGGCTTCGCGCCGCAACTCCGAAAACTCCTGCAGCTCAGCCGAACCGGTGCGGCGGCCCCGCGCGACGCCTTCGCGCGCGAACGCGATGCCGAGTCCCAGCACACTCCCGAGAAGGATCGCGAGGATGCCCTTCTTGAGGAGCCCGCGTCTGTCACGCTCGGGCGGCACGTCCGGCTGGTCGATGATGGTGATCACTGGAGTGTCCCGCACCTCTTCGATCTTCGCCTGCTCGAAGGTCTGGGCGAGGGTCGTGACCATCTCCTGCTGCATGTTCACGTCACGGGCCAGGCGCTGCTGCTCGAAGGTCAGCTGGGGAGAGTTGACGTAGTCCCGGTTCCGCTGCATGAACGCCTGCAGCCGGTCTTCCGCCGCGCGAAGCGTGTCCTTGAGCTCGTCGAGACGCTGCTCCACGAAGCGCCGCTCAGCGCCGGCCTGCGACTGCCGGCTCTCGAGATTGAACGTGTTGACTTCATTGAGGAGCTGCTGCGTGACCGCCTGGGCCAGGACCGGATCCCGGAGCGTCACCGACAGGGAGATCACGCCGGTCCTCGGAGAGGAGATGACCGTCATCCTGTCGTCCAGTTTGTCCATCGCGCGCCCGGCCGCGATGTCGGGCGTATCGGCCTTGACCTGAAAGGCCTCGACCAAGTCGATGGTCTTGCCCGATGGAAGAAACGAGGCGGGGTAGCGGTGGGTCACGGTATGACGGAGGATCTCCCGGGTCTTGAGCAGATCCACGTAGAAAGCCGGCGTCTGGGTGGCGTCGGTGGTGGGCATGGTGAGCCCCAGCTGCGACGCCAGTCCGGTCAGATTGCTTACCGCATTGGGGCGGATCTGGAGTCGGAAACTGGTCTTGACGGTGTAGGTCGGGGCGCGGATGAGGAAGAACGCGATGGTGGCGACGACCACCACGAGCGCCACCTTGAGCACCAGCCACCGGTGGCGCAGCGCCACGTTCGCGAGGGCCAGAAGCGACAGTCCATCGGGGTCGGACGCGGTACGCGAGGGATCGCTCATCACGCCTCCTAGCGCTTTGCCACCACGATGATCGTCACCAGCGCGCCGAGCACCTGCGCCGCGGTTCCGAGCACGGCTGTGAGGTTGCTCGACGGCGGTTGCACCGATCTCGTGGAGACGTACACCACCGCGCCGGCCCGCGGCTGCGGTACTCGGTCGGCGAACACCGAGCGCCTTTTCACGCCTTCGCGTTGCCCGTCTGGCTGGGTCACATAGGGGTGGTCCCGGTCTCCGGTCTGGGTGTATCCCCCTGCCGCATCCACGTACCAGTCCAGGTTCTTCCCCGGGGTGAAGGCGACGGCGCCCGGCGAGTTGACCGCGCCTTGCACCATGACCACCGGATTGTACTCCGGGATGTAGATCGAATCGCCGCTCGCGAGGATGATGTTGTCGCGGTCCTTGGCGTTCTGGAGCACGCGAGGGAGGTCGATCCCCACCCGTTCCGCCGATTGACGGGCCTGGAGGCTGTCGCGGCGGGACCCGGGCGTGAGTGCGGAGGGAAGCTGATCGGTCCCGGTAGGTCGGCTGCCGTCGTACGCGCGGTAGAACTGAACGCCCCCAGAGTATGCCTCCGACGTCAGGCCGCCCGCACGATCGATCAGCTCGCTCAGCCGCTCGGTCTTGGTGCGGAGCGCGTACCGGCCCGGCGCCTTCACCTGGCCGGCGATCACGACGGTGCGCTGGAGGTCATAGCCTGCCTGGCGAAGAACGAGAACGTTGTCGTACGGTTGCAGGGGTGTGTCGGGCGCGCCCGCTGCGAGTGCGTCGGCGCCGTCGGTGCTTGTCGCCGCTTCGCCGCCTTGTCGCGCGAAGAGATAGGTCGAGTCGAGCGAGACCTTCATCGTCTGGGCCAGCGCGCCGGTGGGACGCTCCTGCGGCAGCCGAGCCACCTCCGCCTCGAGCTGGGCATCCTCGGTAAGCCCGTCGGCGAGGAGGATCGCGTCGCGGATCGTCATCCCCTCGCGATAGGGTACCCGTCCAGGTCTGCGCACCGCTCCGACGATCGCCACCATGGGCTCCGGCCTGAACGTCATCCGGGAGAAGACCCGGATCTCGTCCTCGTCTTCGAGCGGAATGTCTTCCCGAACCTTGCCGGTCGAGTCGGCGAGCGAGGCGCGGAGCTGGACCAGGCTCGAGTCATCACGGACCCGGGTCACCAGAACGCGGGGGAGGTAGACGTCTGGTCGTGGGCCGCCGGCGAGGCGCAAGGCGTCGCTCAGCTTCATGCCGGGCGTGAATCCCACCTGGCCCTCGACCCACACATTGCCCTTGACCGTGACGTAGCCGCGCTGCCGCGTCGGGACGCTCAGGGCCGTGATCGAATCGCCTGGCGCGATGGGTACCGCCGGGACGACACCTCCCGCGAATGCATCGGCGCCGACAGTCACGACGACCCGAGCCCTTCCGCCTGCTCCACGCGACTCGGGAGGAAGGACGCGGTTGATCTGGACTCGGGCTTCCGACGCGGCGGGATCGAGTCCCCCCGCGAACCCGAGCACATCGCGCAGCGTCTCGCCCGGTTTCATCTCGTAGATAGCCGGTCTCGTCACCCTGCCGGCAACCTGCACCATCGCCGAGTGCACCGGGACGAAGACCACGTCGCCGTTGTCGAGACGGATGTTGGTGGGATTGACGCCGTGGATCATGTACTGATACAAATCGAGGCTATCGACCAGCTTCTCACCCCGCCGCACCGTGAGCTGGCGGAAGCTGCCGTTGGACGTAGGGCCGCCCGCGGCATACAGCGCCGTGAGCGCCGTTCCGGCCGCGGAGATCTGGTAGGCGCCAGGACGAACCACGTCGCCCGCGACGTACACCTGGATGTTTCGGAGCCGCGCGATCGAGACCTGGAACTTGGTTCTGGCGTTCGGTGTCCGGCGCACGCCGGAATACACCCGACCGAGGCGGGAATAGAGCTGATCCTGAAGCTGGCCGAGTGTCAGGTTGGCGGCGTAGACCTGCCCCACGTGCGGGATGATGACGAAACCCTCGCGCGTCACCTCCAGGGAGTAGGCCTGCTCCACATCTCCCGTGAGAATGAGCACGAGCTGGTCGCCGGGGCCGAGCCGGTAGTTCTCGTCGACCGGTCCCGACATCGTCGCCTGAAAGCGTGTGCTCGTACGACGGAACGTTTCGAGGCCGAAGACCTTGAGACCGCCACGGGTGACCGCGGTGAGCGAGTCCGCCAGTGAATCGGCGCGAATCGAGTCGGCGCGGACCAGCCGCAGGGAGTCGAGCAGCTCCCGGAGCGAGTCTGTGACCGCGAGGAGCGAGTCACCCCGGGCGAGACTGTCTGCCTCCTCGGCCGAGACGACGCCGAGGGCACGGACCGCGTCGAGCGTCTTGGGACCGAACATCGCCGGCTTCGTAGTGTCGGCGCCGGTGAGATAGTCGTCCAGCAGCCCCTCCGGATAGCCGGAGGACCGGAGCCGGGCCCGGACCTGATCGGGTGTCAGCCCCGACGTGCGGATCCGTTGCCGCAGCTGCTCGACCAGCGCGGGTTGGTTACGGAGTATGTCCTGGGCCTGCTGCGGGCTCGGAAGCTGACTCGGGTTCGGAATCCCCTGGCCGCTCGGCACCTGGCCGGCAAGCGCCGGGACGAACGCAAGAATGGAAAACCCCAGGGCGAGGAGTCGGCCGAGGGGCATCAATGGAGGCGACGCGATTCGGGGCATGGAGACCGAAGATCGCTCGTAAGTACGTCGAAGTCAAGCGGTTGCGCGCAGCACCTCGCGCCAGAAGCGAAGCGTCTTATCGGCCACGGCGGCGTCGGTGTACTCGTCCATCACCCGCCGTCGGCCAGCGGCGCCGAGGCGGGCGCACTCGCCGGGGGTGTCATGGAGCCGCTGAAGCGCGACGGCTAGGGCTGACACGTCCTCCTCCGGCACGATGATACCGGCGTCGCCGAGGGTTTCGGGAAGGGCGCCGGCGGCGCTGGCGACCACGGCAATGCCGTGCGCCATCGCGTCGAGGGCAGCGCGAGGGGTGATCTCGATCCAGCGGGGAGTAGTCCGCGACGGCATCACGATGCAGTCGAGCCGCGACCACACCTCCTCCACCGCGCTCCTCGGCAGCGCGCCAAGCCACGTCACCCGTCCCGCGATGCCCAGGCGCTCGGCCAGTCCTTCGAGCTCCTCCTGAGCGGGACCGGTACCGACGACGGTGATGTTCCACCGTCCCACCAGCTTGACGCATGCGCGAAAGAGGAGGTCGAGACCCTTCTCGGGGATGAGACGTCCAACGAAACCGATAGCGAGCCCGACGTGAGACGACCGATGGGTGCTGAGCGGCAGCGACACCCCGACCTGCGGAGTCGTCCGGTGGGGCAGGGCCGGGTGGTCGCGGACCCCGAGCCGCACTGCGGACTCGTTCACCCCGACGATGCCGACCGCGCCGGAGAGCGTACGTTGGCGGCGGAGCTTGGAGAGGACGCCATTCGTGAGCGGCAAGCTTTCCCGTGCAAGCACCACATACGGGAGATTGAGCCGCTTCGCCGCCCGTGCGAGGGTCACCGCCGCGCGCGTCCACGGCTCCTCCTCGATCTGCACGATGTCGGGCCGAAAGTCCGACAGCAGCCGGCGCAGCGAGGCTGAATGCCACATGGGATCGGAGACCAGAGACGAGCTGCCGCGAATCGGGATCGGTACGGTCCGGACGCCGCCGTCGTCGCCCCAGGACGTCTTCTGCTCATGGGAGAGTCCGGCGGGGATCCAGCGGTCGGGAACCGCGGCGGCGACGGCCACGCCGAGTCCCGCAAGCGCTTTGAGCTTGCCGCGGGCGGCTGGATCGGCATAGACACGGGAAACCACGATGGCGCGCACGTCACCAATCTGGCTGGAGATGCTGCCGACTCCAAGGGCCACCACACCGGTTGACACCAGTCGCGGGTCGTGGTGAAGTTGGCAGCACTCCAGATGCGCATCCTACACCTCGCGAAGTACTACTGGCCGCGGTCGGGCGGCATGGAACGCGTGGTCCAGAGCCTCGCCGAAGGCGCGGCGCTGCTGGGACACCAGGTCGAGGTCGTCGCGATCGAGGCCCGTGGCAAGGGCGGCAGCACCGCCCGCCAGCGCTCGTCGGTCACCCGCGCCTTCTCGTTCGCCGCGCTCGGCACCCAGGAGATCGCGCCTGGCTACATTGCCGCCGCGTGGCGCCGCGCCGACATCATTCACGTGCATCATCCCCACCCATTGGCCGACGTCGCCTGCCTGCTCCGGGCGCGGCGGACGCCGATCGTCGTCACCCAGCACGCCGACTCGCGCCGCTCCATCTATCGGCCGGTGACCAGGCTGGTGCTTCGCCGCTCGGCCGCCGTGGTGGTCCCGAGCCGGGCACATCTCGCGCTCTCCGACGAACTGCTGGGATACGAGAGCAAGGTCGAGGTCATTCCGTTCGGCATAGACCAGAGTCGCTGGGAAATGGTCCCACCCCCGCCGCCGGGAGGGACGCCCCGCGCCATCTTCATCGGCCGGCTGGTGGCGTACAAGGGGATCGACATTCTCCTCCGCGCCCTCGAGCGCGTGCCCGATCTCCGACTCGACGTCGTTGGATCGGGGCCCGAAGGTCCCCGGCTCCGCACCCTTGCTCAGGCACTGGCGATCAGTGACCGGGTCCGCTGGTACGGTGAATACCCCGACGAGGATCTCCCGCGGCGGATGGCGGACGCTGACTTCCTGGTGCTGCCGTCGGTCACCGTCGAGGAAATGTTCGGCATCGTCGTCCTCGAGGCGATGGCGGCGGGACGGCCCGTGATCACGACCGCGCTGCCGAGTGCGGTTCGCGAGGTCAACGTTCCCGGGGTCACCGGCCTCGAGGTCCCGCTCCGCGACGTGCCCGCTCTTGCCCAGGCGCTCGAGACGCTGAGCCGCGACTCGGCGCGTCGGCGAACCATGGGTGAGGCCGGCCGCAAGCGGGTAACCGAGCGCTTTACCCAAGCCGTGATGGCGGAACGGCACATCCAGCTGTACGAGCGCATTCGGGGACCGAAGGCATAGCCCACCGAGTTACCCCAGTCTTACCTCGACACTCACACTCCTGCGCTTCGCACTCCCCTTTGCAGAAGAGGGCGACTGGGAGCGCTGAAACGGCCGTAAGTTATCCTCCGTCAACGACCTATCATGGCCTGCTTTGTGCTGGCCTTCGATGGGATGACCGTAACCTCCCTGCCACATCCGCTCGACGGCTACGCACCCACCGACCGGGAGCTTGCTCGGGCCTCGATCGGACGCCTGAGCGTGCTCAATGGGTGACGCAGCCTACGCCGCGGCGCGCATTCTCGTCGTGGACGACGAAGAGCACAACGTGAAGACCATGGCTCGCGTGCTTCGTTCGGCGGGCTATCAGCACGTCACCACCACCACCGACGCCACCGAGTTTCTGACGCTGTACCGGCAGCAGCATCCCGACCTGATACTGCTTGACCTCCACATGCCGAAACGCGACGGACTGGAGGTCCTGGAAGAGCTGCGGGGAGCGGCCGGTCCGCAGACCTATCTCCCCGTTCTCGTCATCACCGGCGACACGAGCGCCGGCGCCCGCCGCAAGGCGCTCCTCGCCGGCGCCAAGGACTTCGTGACCAAGCCGTTCGAGGCCGACGAGCTCCTGCTGCGGATCCACAATCTGCTCGAAACGCGGTGGCTTCACCGGGAGATCGTGACGCAGAATCAGCTGCTCGAACGCCGGGTCCGCGAGCGGACGAATGAGCTCGAAGGGGCGTACCTCGATACGCTGGAGCGGCTGGCCATCGCGGCCGAATTCCGGGACGACGAGACGGGACGCCATACCGAGCGTGTCGGCGAGACGGCCGCGCTCCTGGGCAGCGCACTCGGCATGGATGACGACGAGCTCTTCCTCATCCGCCGTGCCGCGCCACTCCACGACGTCGGCAAGATCGGCATCCCGGATGCCATCCTCCGGAACCCCGAGGCGCTCACCGCCGAGGAATGGGAGATCATGCGTAAGCACACCACCATCGGCGCGCGCATTCTGTCCGGCGGCCGGTCCCGCGTGGTGCAGCTCGCGGAGGAGATCGCGCTCAACCACCACGAGCACTGGGACGGGGAAGGCTACCCGCGCGGGCTACGCGGGGATGGCATCCCGCTGGTGGGAAGACTGGTCATGGTGGCAGACGTGTTCGACGCGCTGACGTCGGACCGGGTGTACCGGAAGGCGTGGCCGGCGGAGCAGGTCCTGGCCTACATCCGGCAGTACTCGGGCAAGCGGTTCGATCCTCGGATCGCGGCGGTACTCGAGCGGAACGACGTGCGACACTCGCTGCTCGCTATTCGGGGGCGGGAGGCTCCCCTCCATGTCCGCCGATCCAGCATCGCCGGCGCCAGGCCCGTGGGGGCCAAGGCGGGAGCGAGGCGCGAGACGTAGCATTTGCCCGCCCATCCCGACTACCATAAGACCTAGCCTCTCACCGAGTCGGGGTTTCATGGTCGGACGCATGATCGCGGTCGCGGCGCTCCTGGTTCTGGCCGCATGTGGTGGCGGAGATGGCATTACTCCGCCCGATCCGATAGACGTCGAGGGCACCTGGGACGGGACGTTTCAGGCTGACAGCCAGGACGTGTCGCTCACCCTCAATCTCACCGAATCGAACGGCACCGTGAATGGTGACGGCACTCTGATCACCTCCGCGGGCACGTTTCCTCTCACCATCACCGGCACCTACGACAGCCCGCGCCTCGCCCTCGCCATCACGACTCCGGGGTTCGACCTCGTGAGCCTGGTGGCCATCGTGGGAAAGGACAGCATGACGGGAACCATCGGAGGGGGCGGCTTCGACAACCAGATCTTCACACTGGATCGGCAGTAGCTCCGGCTCGGTAGGCGGGGCCTTCACGCACCACTTCTCCCAGAATAGCGATCGCGTCGCGGAGCTGACGGTCGGAGAGATACGGCGCCGGCCCCAGCCTCAACACGTCGCCCCGGGCATCGGTCCAGACGTTTCGCGAGCGAAGGCGCTTGGTCAGCGAGATGGCGGCCGGTGATCGGAGCGCGAGAAACCCCCCGATCTCGCTCATCGGCGCGTCGCGATCGCGGCTGACTACGGCGGGATCCAGATCGAGCGCGTCGAATTCCGTTGTCAGCACGCCGATCTGATGCTGGCTCACCTCGCGAAGGAGAGCGGCGGTAAGACCCTGTTCCCTGAAGAAATCGAACACCGCCGCGGCGCGGTAATGGCTCGTGGGGTCGTAGGTCGCTCCGGCGAACCGGTCTCCGGCCCGGCCATACACCACCCGATCGGGGCGCTCCCGGTCCTCCAGCGCCGTGAACTCGCTGTACCATCCCGTCACGACCGGGCGCAGCTCGGTATCCGCCGGAATCCGCAGGAAGCAGTTGCCCTCGCCCAGCTCGCAGTACTTGTAGCCGCCTCCGACGACGAACGTCCCGGCAAGGCCATCCGCGGCGAGCGAGACCGGCACGACATTGAGCGCATGGTAGGCATCCACGAGCATCTCGGCGCCGTGGCGGCGGCAGCTCGCGGCCACGTCGCCCAGCCCTCGCGCGATCCTGCCTGTATCGAAGAAGACGGCCGATACGAGCGCCAGGGACGTGCGGTCGTCGACGACGGCCGAGAGCCGCGCGGCGAGAGTCTCGAGCGGCGTCTCAGCCACCCGCACCACCTCGATGCCGTCTTCCTCGAGCCGGTCGAGCTGTCGCCGGATGGTGTGGAATTCGCCGGACGTCGTGACGAGGCGTGGCCGCGTTCGGAGCGGCATGGCCGAGAGGAGCCGTACCACCAGCTCGTGAGTATTTGGCGCCAGCGCGATGCCGTCTCCAGCGTCGCCCAGCAGCCGGGTGAATCCTTCCCGGACCCGATCGGCCTGCTCGAACGCACGGTCCCACTTGTCGTCCACGTAGCGGGCCGCATCGAGCCACGCCGCCGTCTGCGCCTCGAAACCGCGATCGGGCCAGGCCTGATGGGAGTGACCGGTGAGCAGGAGCCGTTCCGACACGGCGAACCGTGCGTAGTGCGGTGCGAGGGCGTTGGGGGAGGTGTAGAGGGTGGCTGGATCCATTGGGAAGTCGGTGGCTCCAGGCGCTACAGCTCGGTCCGGATCGCCCAGAGGTCGGGGAACAGCGGCTGATTGAGCGTTGTGAGAAGGTACTCGGCTCCGGTGCTGCCGCCGGTGCCGCGCCGAGTGCCGATCGTCCGTTGCACCATCTTCACGTGGCGGTACCGCCACTCCATGAGTCCTTCGTCGAGATCCACCAGCCGCTCGCACAGCTCGGCCATGTCGGGCCGGTTCTTGTAGACATCCACCAGGACTTCACGGAGCGCCGGCGACGGTTGCACCTTGCGGGTGACGTCGCGTTCGAGGTCCGCGCGGGGGACGGTCACACCACTGGCCGACAGGTATCTGAGGAACGCGTCCCAGAGGGACGGCGAGGCCAGACGCTTCTCCAGGCGCTCCCGTACCTTTCCTGTGGCCGGATACCGCTCGAGCGCGCGCGGGTCCTTCCACCCAAGGGCGAATTCGAGCTCGCGGAACTGGTGCGACTGGAATCCGCTTCCCGACTCGAGCCGGTCGCGGAAGGAGAGGAACTCGAGGGGTGTCATCGTCTCGAGGATGTCGAGCTGGGCGACCATCACTTTGAGAATGGTCAGAATCCGTTTGAGGGTCTGGCGCGCCCTCGTCCCGTCCCCCCGTCCGAGCAGTCCTTCGAGATAGCCGAGCTCGTGCAGGATCTCCTTGAACCAGAGCTCGTAGACCTGGTGGATCACGATGAAGAGCATCTCATCGTGCTCTGGTCCCGGTGATTGGGGCTGCTGCAGCGCGAGCAGCTCGTCGATTTTCAGATAGTCGCCGTAGGACGGCATCAGGAAGCCTCGGAGATGTCTCGGGGCGTGCGCGACGTCGAGGGAGCGTAGCCATCCGGTGCCGCCTGCGGAAGGGCCTGATATATTCCGCTCCGTCATGCGGCACCGGCTGGTGTGGGGCCCTTAGCTCAGGTGGTTAGAGCAGCGGACTCATAATCCGTAGGTCCCTGGTTCGAATCCAGGAGGGCCCACTCGGCGCCGGTTCGTTGCGGCGCTTGCCCGCTCCCACCCGACCTGATAGAATGACCCTCCCGACGGTTCGGGCGATTAGCTCAGCTGGTTAGAGCGCGCGCCTCACATGCGCGAGGTCGGGGGTTCAAGTCCCTCATCGCCCATGCTGCATCAGTGCACCCCGGCGCCAATCAGGCCGCCGGGGTGATTCGTTTCGCGGACCGAGAACCGATGTCCGCAAAACCCCGCCCATCCCTGCGCCCGAAGGTGTCGCGGAGGCGCATCAGGGGTGACAAGCTGTCCATTGACAATCCCATTCCACTTCCGGGGTTGACGCGGGCCGACATTATGATCCATACTGCACGCCGACATTCCCCGGCCGGTATCCTCGCGGTGCCCCAAGCGTTCCGTTGGCCAAGGTCTTGCCGAGTCGCCAATCGCGCGGAACATTCTTGTGGCCCCTGGCGCCCACCGGGTGGACGAAACCACGGCCCCGAGACCGCATGGCGATAGCCCAGACGATCAGCCAGATCTCCGCGACCATTACCATCCCGGAGCGCGAAGGATCCGAGTTGGTGGCGTATGCCGCCGGACTCGGTCATCCGGACCATCCCTGCCTCTCCCGAACCCATACGCCCACCAGCTGCGTTCCCTGCGTCGACTACTCTCCCTGGCTTCGTGAGCGCATCGCGGCCAACGATATCGATGCGGTCGGCGCCTATCTCGCGGCCGTACGCGAAGCGAACCCCGGCGTGAGTGGCTCGGCCGAGGACATCGGGCTGCACTACCGCCGGCTGGCTGCGGGCATCATGACCTCGCCGCTCAGCCGTCATCTGCGCGACGGAAGCGCTGAGGCGTACCTCGATCTCCGCGTCGGGCTCGTGCTGCTCGCGGTTCACGAGGGTTTCAGCGGGTTCATCATGACGGGTGAGGCCGCCGACTTCCTCGCGGCGATCATGGCGCCGCACTCGCTGCGGCTCCAGGACCCCGAGCTGCTCGTCGAGGGGAGGAACGAGTTCGTGCGGGACATGGCGAACGAGATGAGCTTCTGGGCGTCATGGCCCCAGCTTCAGGGCGGCACCCTGCGCTCGCTCGAGCTCCCCGATGACGCGGACCTGAAGCGCCTGATCGCCATCCTCGCTCGCTTGCCACTCGGCCCTCGCGCCCACGCGGTGGATGCACTCCGTCATCTCAGCGCCGATTCCCGGGTGCCCAAAACGCTGGCGAGCCTGAGCCGCTACGAGACCCGGAAGCGCGGCCTCGATGTGGCCGAGTCGGTCCGGCGCATTCTGGCGACCGGCCTCGTCGTCCCCGCGGAGAATCTCATGGGGTGGGTGTCCGCCTGGACGAGACGTGACCTGCTGGGATTTCTGCATCTCTCCGGCGTCTCAGCGAGAAACTCCTGGCGGAAAGAGCGGCTGGCGGAAGTGGCGCTGGTGGAGTGTTCGGACCTCCTCACGCGGCGCATGGCCGACGCGGGAGTGGTGGAGCTGGCCCCCGCGTTTGCGGCCGGCGTGCGTGCCCTGCGGAAGCACATCTACCGCACGCGGGAGACTTGGAGAGTCTGGCTGGCGTTCGGCACGGGGGTCGGCCTGGAGGCGTGACCCCCGAATTCGCTCAGATGAGTCCTCCCCTCCGCAGCCGCCCGATCTGATCATATCGCTCTTCGTGCACCTCCAGCACTTCCTCCGGTGATACCGTCGCGACCCCTGCTTTTCCAACTTCGACGCCCGCGGCGAAGTTGGCGATCTGCGCCGCCTCCCGCACCGTGGCTCCCGCTGCCAGTGCCGATCCCATCCACGCCGTGACCGTGTCGCCCGCGCCGCTCACGTCATAGATCTGGCGCGCGATGCTGGGGATATGGGTCGTGCTGCCGTCTTTCATCACCAGGACCATCCCCTCCGCGCCGAGCGTCACGAGCAGGTTGTCCGCCTGAAGGCGCGCGAGGACGGCTGGCAACGCGTTGCCGTTCTGGAGATCCACGGCCGCACCCAGCGCCGACTCGAGCTCCCGGCGGTTGGGCTTGAAGACGGTCGCGCCCGCGTACTCGAAGAACTGGCGGAACTTGGGGTCCACGACGGTCGGAATGCCGCGCCGGCGCGCGACCTCCATCACCGCCAGGATGAGGGTAGGCGCCAGGGCGCCCTTGTTGTAGTCCTCGAGCAGGAGTGCGTCGGCATCGGCGAGCGCTTCGCGCGCCACCCGGACGAGCCGGGCGAGATCGGGCCCGTCGAGCAGGCTGTCCACCTCGTCGTCGATGCGCACGACCTGCTGCGATCGGGCGATGATCCGAGTCTTCGAGGTCGTCGGACGGCCCGCGATCGTGATCACGAACCGGTCATCGAGCCGGGCGAGCGCCAGGCCCTGCCGGAGCGCGGCGCCGTCGGTATCGTCGCCCACGGCACCCACCAGGAGACAGGTGGCACCGAGCGCCGCGACGTTCGCCGCCACATTGGCCGCGCCGCCGAGCGCGTCCTTGCGCTCGCGCACGGTGACGACCGGCACCGGGGCCTCCGGCGAGAGCCGCTCGGTGTCACCGATCAGATAACGGTCGAGGATGATGTCACCCACCACCGCCACCCGGCTGGTCTTCATGCGCTGAATCAGGTGCAGCATGCGGTCGCGGGTGAGTGGAGCCGGCGGCTGTCTCATTGCAGCACTCCGCGGCGGCCGATGCCGAGCGTGGCCTGCAGCCGCCCCTCGAAACGGTTGACCGTGCGTCCCTCGATGTGATCGGCGTTCACCACGTGATGGAACCCCGCGTTGGCGACGAGGTCGAGCGGGCCCTGCCGGCCGCTGACGCCGAGGGCGGCGCGCCATGTCCGCTCGACGACTCCAATGAAGAGCTGTGGCGTCGATCCCGCCTCGGACGGCGTCGGAAACGGCGCGTCGATGGTTCCTTCACCCTGCCGCAGCAGCGTCAGTTCGGGGGTGAGGAGCCATGAGACTCGATAGGGCACGCTCACGGTGAGCGTCGTCTGGTCCTGATCCGAAAAATTCCGTCCGATGCCCACGCCTGCATCCGTGAGGTTCTCGAACGAGTTGATCGTCCGGAACGCGAGACTCGACGCCTGGGTGTAGAGCGCGCGCCATCCGACGCGATCGCCCAGCGGTCCGGAGGCGGACACGGTGAAGGCCCACCGATTGGGATAGCGCTGGGGTCCGGACGTCTCTTCGTATTGCAGGTCGTCGATCGCGATCTGCGCCTGGACGGTCGTGCGTCCGGTCATCCGCCACGATGCATCGATACCGATCATGACGTTGCCGTCGAGCCCGAGTCCGAACTGGTCGGCCAGCAGGAGGAGGCTGAGCGGGTTGCGGAACCGTCCATCGAATTCGCGATCCACGCCGGCCAGCACCGCCGTCTCCCAGAGTCCGAGACTCAGGCGACGCGATGGTTGAATACCCAGCCGGTGCGCGAAGAAATATCGATGGACCCGGTTACCGAGCGAGTCCTCGTCCTCGAGCGGCCGGGCGAGTGTGGTGAGACGGAGCGTGCGCGTCCCGATGTCGAACCCCGACTCGACCTCGGAGTACCCGTAGTTGCTGAGACCGATGCCCCCGATGCCGACGGGTCCCCAGTTCCGATCCATCTGCCCGTAGAACACGCTTCCATACTTGAACTGCGCGCTCGCGTACGCCTCGATCATCCGCCACGCGAGGGTGAGATCCCGGCGTCCCGGCCACTCCGGGTCATCCACGATTCGCGGTTCGGCGGCCGGCCGGCTCACGAGCGCGAACGGGCCGAACGTCGCCTCGCCCATCAGATCGGCATACGGGCGCACGCCGTCCGGACCCAGTGGATGGAGGACGTCGCGCCTGATGTGACTGTACGCCTGCGCGCCGCCGCGCACCGCGACCCGCCAGCTGTTCTGGTCGGCGGGATCGGTGAATGCGTCGCGCAACGCGTGCACCAGACTGGACGCGCCGGTGGAATCGGCGGCGGCGAGAACGCGGGCCGCGTCCGCGCGCCGAAACGGCCGGATCATCGGCGACGGGTCATCGATGTCGCCACGGGCGATGAGATGCTCGATCAGCGGCAGGCGAGGATCGTCGAGCGGAATGTAGGGCGACGCCTGCGCCGAGCCACGCACCGGCACGAGCGCGCCGAGGAAAACGGCGGCGATGACGACTCGAATCGGGGCGGGCATCGGCGTGTAAGCTATGAAGAGGCGGCGATGGAAGTAAGCCGCTATCTTCCCGGGCGCGCGTGCGCGGCCGGGAGCACACGATGCGGCGAATTGATGCACTGCATGACACCAACTGAGGTATGATGGGATGCCGAAGCAAGATAGCCTCGACCCGCAGACTCGCGATCTCGTCCGCTTCGCGGCCGCGATCGCGCAGGGCTACGAGCCGGAAATGCGAGAGCGCGTCGGTCCGTTGCGCGCCTCGCAGGTTCCACCGGCGTGGGTCGAAGAGCTGATCCTGCAGTCGGTGCTCATGGTGGGGTATCCACGCGCGCTCATCGCGTTCGGGGTATGGCGCAAGTTCAGCGACCTGCCCGCACCCGAGGCCGACGATGGTCAGGATTACGGGCGCGCTCCGGAATGGACCCGGCGGGGAGAAGAGGTCTGCGGCATCGTCTATGGCGAGAACTACCGAAAGCTGCGCGATAGCGTTCGCCAGCTCCACCCGGCCATCGATTCGTGGATGATCACCGAGGGGTACGGTCGCACGCTCGGGCGGCCGGGGCTCGATCTCCTCAGGCGCGAGCTCTGCACGGTCGCACAGACGGCGGTGCTCGAAGCGCCGAAACAGCTGCATTCGCACCTGCGCGGCGCGCTCAACGCCGGGGCCTCGTTCGGACAAATCGAGGGCGTGCTCTCCATCGTGAATCCCCTCCTCTCGTTCGACCAGTGGAAGAAGGCCAAGGAACTCTGGCGCACGGTGCGGGAGGGATGGTCGCCGGGCAACTGATGTTCATCGATCGTGCGGTGGTACGCGTCGTCGCCGGTACCGGCGGTTCAGGGGCCAGCTCCTTCGCCCGGTTCAAGTACAAGCCCAAGGGCGGGCCCGACGGTGGCGACGGCGGACACGGCGGAAGCGTCTTCGTCCGCGCCGACGGCAATCTCTCCACACTGCTCGACTACCGGTATCGCACCGAGTGGAAAGCCGACCGGGGTGAGCACGGGAAGGGCAAGACGCAAACCGGTGCGTCCACATCCGACATCTACCTTCCGGTTCCACCCGGCACCGTCGTCGCCGATGCCGACACGGGCGAGCGTCTGGGCGAGGTTCTAAGCCCTGGTGACACGTTGCAGGTGGCACGAGGCGGCCGCGGTGGCCGCGGGAACGCGCGCTTCGCGACCTCCACCCATCAAGCGCCGCGCGAGTGGGAGCCGGGCGAGGCGGGAGAAGACCGCCGCATCGAGCTCGTGCTCAAGCTCATCGCCGACGTCGGCCTCGTGGGCGAGCCCAACGCCGGCAAGAGCACGCTCCTCTCGGTCATCTCCGCCGCCCGCCCCAAGATCGCCGACTATCCCTTCACCACGCTCGAGCCTAACCTCGGGGTCGTCGGTCTTTCCGGACACCGCGCCTTCGTCGTCGCGGATATTCCCGGCATCATCGAGGGCGCGCATGAAGGGAAGGGTCTCGGGCTTCGTTTCCTCCAGCACGTCGAGCGGACCCGAGTGCTCGCGTTCCTCGTCGCCCTCGACAGCCCCGACCCTCAGGCCGTCTACGATCGCCTGCGTGCCGAGGTGCGGCTCTACAGTGAGGCGCTCGCGGCCAAGGACCACGTCGTCGTGCTCACGAAGCGCGACCTCCTTCCTGAAGGCGACGCGCTTCCTGCGGTCGATGCCACCGAATCGGCTGGAACCCTCGCCATCTCGAGCGCCGCGGGCACCGGAGTAGAAGAGCTGAAGGAGTTTCTCTGGAAGTTCGTCGAGCGTGCCAAGGCCGCCGAGCAATCGGCCTCGGCTTCCGACGTGGCGCATATCCCCGGCTACTGGGAGTTCATGGACAGCGAGTAGATGGACCATCAACGCGTCGCCTACCTGGCGCTCACCCAGGTTCCCGGCCTGGGCCCCGCGCGGCTGCACACCCTGCTTTCCATCTTCCACACCCCGATCGGCGCCCACTCGGCGCCGTTCGAGTTTTTGTGCTCCTTGCCCGGGTTTTCCCGCGCCTTCGTCTCAGCACTCAAGGCCACACCGCTCGATGCCGGCACGCGCCTCGTCGAGGGCACGGAACGTCTGGGAGGGAGTGTGCTGGTGCCCGGCGACGATGGATTTCCTCTGACGCTCGGCCTCATCCCGGATCCTCCGCCGGTCATCTTCGCCCTCGGGAATCTTGCTCTCCTCGAGCGCCCGGCTGTGGCTATCGTGGGCAGCCGTGATCATACGATCTACGGCGCCGATGTCTGCCGGTCGCTGGCCCGGGAGGCCGCATGGAACGGCATCGTCGTGGTGAGCGGGATGGCTCGGGGGCTCGACGCCACGGCGCACGCTGGCGCGCTCGAGGTGCGAGGTGGCACGATCGGAGTTCTGGGCAATGGGCTCGGCGTCGTCTATCCGGCTGCCAACCGCGGACTGTACGAGCGGGTCGCCGAGCACGGGCTGCTCCTGACGGAGTTTCCGCCGGGTGAGCGTCCCCACGCCGGTAGCTTTCCTCGCCGGAACCGGCTCATCAGTGGGCTCGCCAGGGTCACCGTAGTCGTCGAGGCGGCGGCAGGCTCTGGTGCGCTGATCACAGCGGGAACAGCGCTCGAGCAAGGCCGAGACGTGCTTGCAGTGCCTGGACCGATCACGAGCGCCGTCTCGGTGGGCACCAACCGTCTCATCCGGGATGGTGCCACGCCGTACCTGGAGCCTGCGGATCTGCTACAGCACTATCCTGAGGCCACTCCCATCGATCGGACCACTGAGCCGGCCGGTCCGGATCTGCCGGGAACGCTGACCGCCGACGAGCGCGATGTGGCGAGACTGCTGGGACCGGACAGCGTGCACATCGACGACATCGCGTCCCGCCTCGCCCGGCCGGTGAGCGGTGTTCTCGCGGTGCTCTGCGGGCTCGAGATAGCCGGGATCGCGGAGCAGTTGCCGGGGAAAATGTTCCGGCGGAGCACGGTGCGACGGTAGGAGAGGCGGCAGACCGCCTACATTTCCCCTGTGCATGTCTACATCCATGTCCCGTTCTGCGCCCGGCGCTGTACCTACTGCGATTTCGCGATCGCGGTCCGGCGACACATCCCGTCGGACGAGTTTATTGCGGACATCCTGCGGGAATGGGAAAGCTGGCAGACACACGCGGCATGGAACGAGTCCCCCATCCCTGAAACTGTCTACTTCGGCGGGGGAACTCCGTCGCGATTGGAGCCCGCGGGCATCGCTCGTATCCTGGAACGCATCCGCGCTGATCGCACCATCTCCGACGGCGCTGAAATCACGCTCGAGGCCAATCCCGACGATGTCACGCCGACCGCGGCGTCCGTATGGCGCGCTGCCGGTGTCAATCGGGTGTCGCTGGGAGTGCAGTCGTTCGACCCCACCATACTCTCCTGGATGCACCGCACCCATACCGAGGCTCAGGTCCCCCACGCGGTCGAGATGCTGCGCAACGCCGGCATTCCCGAGTTGTCCCTCGACCTCATCTTCGGGCTGCCCGCGGTGCTCGGCCGGAGCTGGGAGACGGACCTCGAGCGGGCGCTGGCGCTCGATCCGGAGCACTTGTCCCTATACGGTCTCACCGTCGAGGAGCACACGCCGTTGGGCCGCTGGACTGCGGCGGGCCGGGTCACACCCGTTGATGAGGGTCGATATGCGTCGGAGTTCCTGTCTGCCCATGGGACGTTGACTCGCGCGGGCTATGAGCACTACGAGGTCTCGAACGCGGGAAAGGCAGGCCACCGTGGTCGTCACAACTCCGCCTACTGGCGGCGGGCCCCCTTCATCGGGCTGGGGCCTTCCGCCCATAGCGGATTCGGCCCGGAACGCCGGTGGAACATTCGGGAGTGGCAGGCATATCACGAAGCCGCCGAGTCAGGCCGGCCCCTGATAGCCGGACAGGAGGTGCTGGATCAGGAGCAGATCGACCTGGAAGAGCTCTACCTCGGCCTGCGAACCTACGAGGGGCTTCCCGCGTTGAGGCTCCCACAGAGCGCCCGAAGCCGATGGACCGCAGAGGGATGGGCCCAGCCTCTTGGCGACCGGATCGGCCTGACGCCGGAGGGATGGCTTCGGCTCGATGCGCTGGCCGCATCGATCAGTTGAGGTCGGCCCCGTAAGTCAATATCTTTCCTCACTATGCCATCGCAAGAACAATTGACCGAGCGGGAGCTGCGGGTGCTCGAAGCGGTCGTCCAGACCTATATCGAGACCGCCGAGCCCGCCGGTAGTCAGACTATTGCGCGCCGTTACGGACTGGGCGTGTCTCCGGCCACCATCCGGAGCACGATGAGCGAGTTGGAGGAGAAGGGCTATCTCTTCCATCCGCATACGTCGGCCGGGCGGATCCCGACCGACCGGGCATACCGCGTCTACGTCAATGAGATCATGAGGCTGGCGCCGCTCTCGGACGAGGCCAGGAGCACGCTGCACGCCGAGATCAAGGGATCCCGCAACATCGTGGACGAGATCCTGCAGCGGGCGGCCCAGGTGTTGGGAGTGCTGACCCAGGAGCTGGGAGTCGCGGTCGGTCCCGCGCTCGACGAGATGGTGCTCGAGCGACTCGAGATGGTCCAGGTCTCCTCCGAGCGGCTGCTCCTGGTCTTCAACCTGAGAAGCGGCATCGTCAGGACCATTTTCGTCGAGGTTCCGGCCCGCATCTCCGCCGAAGCAGTGTTCGACGTCGCTCGGGTGCTGAATGAACGGCTCTCCGGCCTCACGCTGTCCACGATTCGCAACACGCTTCCCGAGCGGCTTCGCGACGTGGGAGGTCAGGCGGGCGGGTGGGAGCTGCTCAACATCTTCATCGCCGAGCGTGAGGATATCTTCGGACTCTCCGACGACCAGAACGCCGTGGTCCTCGGAAGCGCACAGATGCTGGCCGACCAGCCGGAATTCGCGTCGAACACGCGGATGCGGGACCTGCTCCGTCTCACTGAGGGGCGCGACCTGCTTCGCGAGGCATTGGCTTCACGGCGCCAGTCGGGGATTTCGGTGACGATCGGCGGGGAGAATCCCGACACTCGTCTCAGCGACTTTACGCTCGTGACCGCCTCCTACAGGGCGGGAGGGCTCCGGGGGCTCATCGGAGTGATGGGGCCCACGCGCATGCCGTACGACAAGATCATCGGACTGGTGGAGCACACCA
This sequence comes from Gemmatimonadales bacterium, assembly GCA_036559745.1. GTDB lineage: Bacteria > Gemmatimonadota > Gemmatimonadetes > Gemmatimonadales > GWC2-71-9 > CAVVWJ01. Next base: position 101,470 of record DATBSO010000168.1, read on the forward strand.
GCCGTCTCGTGGAGGGGTTGCTGGAGTGAGCGATTTCTACGCCCTGCTCGGCATCGAGCGCACCGCGGCCGATGGCGATATCAAAAAGGCCTATCGGAAGCTCGCGATGGAGTTCCACCCGGATCGGAACTCTTCGCCAGACGCAGAGGCCAGGTTCAAGGAGATCACCGAGGCATACGAGGTGCTCCGCGACCCCCAGCGCCGCGCGGCCTACGACCGCTATGGGAAGGCGGGGGTCGGCGGGGCCGCGGGTGGCGGATTCGGATTCCACCACGTGGACCTGAGCGAAGCCCTCAACATCTTCATGCGCGACTTCGGCGGCATGAGCGGCTTCGAGTCTCTCTTCGGCGGGAGTCGCCAGGACGTCCGGCGCGGCCAGGACGTTCGTGTGACCGTCCGGCTCTCGCTCACCGACGTGGCGACCGGGATCAAGAAGACCGTCCGGTTCAAGGCGCTCGATCGCTGCAGCACCTGTGAGGGTACAGGTGCCAAGCCGGGCACGCGCCCCACACCATGCACCACATGCAATGGAAGCGGGGAGGTCCGCCGCGCCGCGCGGAGCGTGTTCGGGCAGTTCGTCTCGGTCTCCCCGTGCCCCACCTGCGCTGGCGAAGGCAGCGTCATTCATCACAACTGTGAGGTGTGCCGGGGCGAGGGCCGGCTCCGGACCGAGCGCAGCGTCGTGGTGGAGATTCCCGCCGGTGTATCCGGCAACAACTATCTGACGCTCCGGGGGCAGGGGGCCGCCGGTCCACGGAATGGTCCCGCCGGCGACCTCCTCGTCATGCTCGACATCAAGGACGATGAGCGCTTCGAGCGGCAAGGGGACGACCTCATCTTCGACCTGCCCCTGTCCTTCTCTCAGGCGGCGCTCGGCGGCGAGTTCCCGGTTCCCACGCCATACGGCGTCGAGCAGGTGCGCATTCCGTCCGGCACCCAACCCGAGACCGTGGTTCGCTTGAAGCAACGCGGGCTCCCCGTCCTCGGACAGAGCGGGAAGGGCGACCTGCTGATCCGGGTGCACGTGTGGACGCCCGAGCGCCTCACCGAAGAGCAGGAGCGGATCTTCCGCGAGCTCGCCAAGCTCGAGGGAGAGCCGCCCCGGCGCTCTCCAGGATTCTGGTCCAAGCTCAAAGAAGCGCTCGGCGCATGAGCTGGTGGGCCATCGACGTGCGAACGGCGCCGGAACGCCGGGAGCAGATCGGGGCCTGGCTGGTAGCAAAGACGGGTCAGGCGGTGGAAGAGCGGGACGACGGGACGCTCGTGACCTTCGCGCCTGATGAGGCCGCGGCTGACGCCCTGATCGCCGAGCTGGCGCTCGCGGATCCGACTCCTCAGGATATCTCCCGTCGGCCGCTGGAAGCGGTGGACTGGTCAATGAGGTGGAGAGACGGGCTCGGCCCGCGCCGCATCGGCCGCCTCACGGTGACGCCGTCGTGGACCGTTGCCGGTGACTACCCCAATCCCCATACCGTCGTAGTCGACCCCGAGACCGCCTTCGGCAGCGGGGAGCACGGATCCACACGGGCGGCGCTCGCGTTGCTGGACCGACACGTCCGCGTCGGCGACCGGGTTCTCGATCTGGGCAGCGGCAGCGGGATCCTCGCGATCGCTTCGGTGAAGCTCGGCGCCGCACGGGCCACGGGGATCGAGAACGATCCCGAGGCCAACCCCGTGGCCCGGCGGAACGCGGAGCGAAACGGCGTCGGTTCCACGGTCGAGTTTCTCGATGGAGACGCCGCCGACCTCGCGCCCCTGCTCGGCCCCGCGGACCTCCTCCTCTCCAACATTCTCCGTACGGCGAATACCCGCCTGCTTCCGGCAATCGTCGGGGCATTGAGGCCGGGCGGCCGGGCGATCTTCTCGGGGATGGAAGAGGCCGAGGCGGCCGAATTCCGGGAGGCCCTCGCGGGGGCAGGGTTGGAGCCGGACGACGAAGCCCTCGACGAGGGGTGGTGGGCAGTGGCCGCTGTTCGTCGATGAGCACCGTGCTGGTGCCGCCCGGGGCCGGGATCGTCGGGTCCATCCATCGGCTGGACGACGAGGAGGCGCACCATCTCCGCGTGCGGCGGGCGAGACCGGACGAGACAGTGGCGGTGCGGGACGGGGCCGGCCTGGTTGGTGATGGACGCGTCAGGCGCGACGGCGACGCATGGCTGGTGGAGATCGAAACCGTGGGGACCGCGGCCCCTCCGGCCGCGCTGGTTCTCGCCGCAGGAGCGGGTGACCGGGGCCGTTTCGCCTGGCTGCTGGAGAAGGCTGCGGAGCTCGGCGTCACCTCGATCGTGCCGCTCGAAACCGAACGGACAGCCGGCGTCGCCACCAAGCTGCGCGGCCGGCATCTCGAGAAACTCCGCCGTCAGGCGCTCGAAGCCATCAAGCAGTCGGGCGCGCCCTGGGCCCCGTCCGTCGAGGAGCCGGTGGAGCTGAGCCGCTTTCTGACGAGCTTGCCTGCGGGTGTTCGGTGGCTCGCCGATGTCTCGGGCGGCGTCCCTCCTGCGTCGCTTGGCGCCGAGCCGGTGACGGTCATCATCGGTCCCGAGGGCGGTCTCACGACGGCCGAGCGGGAGAGTGTCGTGGCGGCCGGTTATCATCCCGTCAAGCTCGGTGCGCATACGCTGAGGTTGGAGACCGCCGCGATCGCCGCGGCCATCGCCGTGAACGCCGCACGATTTCGAGGGACCGATGGCTGATTGTCTCTTCTGCAAGATCGCCGCGGGCGAGGTGCCCGTGACGCCCGTCAAGCGCTCGCCGGACGCAATCGCATTCAATGACATCAATCCCCAGGCGCCGACGCACCTGCTCGTGATTCCGACGACGCACTATCCGGCGGTCCGAAACGCCACCGGGGCGGAAGGCGAGCGTGTGCTGGGACGTCTGCTGGCCTTCACCGCGGAGCTGGCGAAGGAAGTGGGGCTCGACGGCGGCGGGTACCGCATCGTCACCAATACCGGCCCCGATGCGGGCCAAAGCGTGGACCACCTCCACCTTCATCTCCTCGGCGGCAGAAAAATGAAGTGGCCGCCGGGGTGACTCGTTCGCCGTACTCGCCGCCTTGCCTCCCGGGCTGACGGTGGCTAAATTCATCTCTCTATACCATTTACGCCCTTCCGGGCCAGAGAGAGGTGATACAGCGAATGCCTGAAGTCATCATCCACGATGACGAAAGCTTCGAGCGGGCGCTCAAGCGGTTCAAGAAGAAGTGCGAGAAGGCCGGCATCCTTTCGGATCTCCGCAAACACCGTCACTTCGAAAAGCCGAGCGAGAAGAGAAAGCGGAAGATGAACGCCGCCGTCCGCAAGAACCGCCGTGGGCCTCGTGTCCCCAGGGCCTAGCATTGCCGAATCCCTTCGAGCCGCGATGAATGCGGCTCGCAAGGGGCAGCAAAAGGATCGCACGCTCGTCCTCGGCACGATCATCGCCAATCTCAAGAACCGCGAGATCGATCTCAAACGCCCCGCGACCGACGACGAGGTGATCGAGGTTCTGCGCAAAGGCATCAAGATCCGCCAGGAAGCCATCGAGCAGTACACCGCGGGTGGCCGGCAGGATCTCGCCGACACCGAGCAGGCGCAGATCAAGGTGCTGGGGGAGTTTCTGCCCCCAGCCGCGGACCCCGAGGAGATACGCGCCGCCGTGCGCGCGGCGATTGCCGGCGGAGCGAAAGACGTCGGCAAGGTGATGGGGCAGGTGATGCCGCGGTTCAAGGGAAAAGCCGACGGCAAGGTGATCAACCAGATCGTGCGTGAGGAGCTACAGGCGGGGTGATGTCACACGCAGAACTCCTCTCGACTCACGGGGTGTCAGCCCATCTTCAGGGCGGCACCCCGTCTCCTTTGCCGGAGGAGGACTGCGCCGAGGCGCTCGACACGATCGAGTTTGCCCCCGTCGTGGAACTGGTCGCCGGCTACGCCGTCGGTCCCCTGGGCCGCGCCAGGCTTCTCGCTCGTCGGCCAACCACCGACCCGGGCTGGATCGCCGTCGAGCTCGCGCGAGCCGGCGAGGTGGCCGGCATCTTCCGCCGTGGCGACTCGCTTCTCGCCGAGCCGATACCCGATGTCACCCGCACGCTCGGACGCCTTCGTATCGAGGGAAGCGTTCTCGAAGGCCACGAGCTGGCCGCCATTCACCGGGTCCTGGTCGGATCACGCCAGGTCCACGCCGATCTTCGCAGGGTGTCCGAGGATGCCCCGCTCACGGCGGCACTCGACCGGCCGGTTCTCGAGGCGCGGATCGAACGACGTCTGGAACAGTCGGTGGACGCCGAGGGCGTGGTGCTCGACACCGCAAGCCCGCGTCTGGCGGCGGCTCGGCGCGAGGTGCACGCTGCGCGGCAGCGATTGCTCCGGCGGCTCGAGTCGTTATTGCGCGGACTCGATCCGGGCGCGGCATCCGCCGATGCCGGCGTGACGGTACGGGGCGGCCGCTACGTGATTCCGGTGCGTCGCGACTCGCGGGGCCGTCCGCCGGGCATCATCCACGACGAATCGGGAAGCGCCGGCACGCTATTCATCGAGCCCTCCGAAGCGATCGAGCTGGGCAACGCGCTCCGGGAGGCGGAGGTCGAGGAGGAACGCGAGACCCTGCGCGTGCTGAGGGAGCTGACCAATCTCCTTCGCCCCGAGCTCGCGCCGCTGCGTGATGTCGTGGAGATGTGCGTGGCCGTCGACGATCTCGTGGCCCGCGCGCGCTACGCGGTGTCGGTGGACGGCGAGGTTCCGGAGATGCTCCCGGCGCCAGCCCCCTTCACCATCGCCAATGGACGCCACCCACTGCTCCTGGCCGGGAGCGACCCGGTCATTCCATTCGATCTCGAACTCGGCCCCGCGGAGCGGACGCTCCTCATCAGCGGGCCGAACACGGGTGGCAAGACCGTGCTCCTCAAGGCGGTCGGTCTCGCGGCCGCGCTGGCGCAGAGCGGCATCATCCCGCCGGCAGGGAAGGGGACCACGCTGCCGATCTTTCGCCGGCTCTACGCCGACATCGGCGACCGGCAGTCCATCGCCGCCAGCTTGTCCACCTTCAGCGCCCACGTGGGGATGCTCCGCCGTGTGCTCGACCATGCGGACGATGGCACTCTCGTGCTCCTGGACGAGGTGGGCAGCGGGACCGACCCCGCCGAAGGCGCCGCACTCGCGGCTGCGGCACTCGTATCCCTCACGGAACGGGCGAGCGTCACCCTCGCGACGACGCACCTCGGTACGCTCAAGAACCTCGCCAGCCAGACACCGGGCGTCGTGAACGCCTCGCTCCAGTTCGACGCCGCGACACTGACGCCCACGTACCGGTTCCTCAAAGGAGTGCCCGGCCGCTCGTACGGTCTCGCCATCGCCCGCCGGCTCGGGGTGGCCACCGACATCCTCGCAGACGCCGAGTCCCGGGTGCCGGACGCCGAGCGCAGCCTGGACGTGCTGCTCGCGTCGGTGGAGGAGCGCCAGCGCGAGCTTCGCGCGGCACAGGACGCCGCCGAAGCCCGGGCGATCGAGCTCGATGCGCTCGGGGCCAGGCTGGCGACGCAATCCGAGTCGCAGGCCGCACGGGAAGCCGAGCTGAAGCGACGGGAGAAGGAATCCGAGCGAGCCGGACGCCAGCTCGCGAAGAGCCACATGATGGAGGCCCGGCGACTCGTCGAGGAGGCGCTCGGCGTTGCGCGCGCCGCCGCCGATGATGCGGCCGCTCGCGAGGCCAGGCGGATGGTCGAGGAGGGGATTCGCGAGAAGACGGAGAAGACGGAGAAGACGGAAAGGACGGAAAGGACGGAAGAGATCAACGTCGGGAACCGGGTGCGCCTGGCCGGCGGTGGCTCCGGCGAGGTGCTCGAGGTTCGTCCCGACGGTCGGCTTGTCGTGGCGATGGGCGCGATGAAGGTCGTCGTGGATGCCGCCGACGCGACGCGCACCGCTGCCTCCCCCCCCCGAGCCGTACCCCCCCCTGCGTCCTCCGCGCCCTCTGCGTCTTCTCCCTCCTCTCTCGAAATCGACCTCCGCGGCATGACCGGCGACGAAGCGGAGATGGCGACGGTGGCGGCCGTCGATGCAGCCGTGTTGGCGGAACAGCCGTTTCTCCGCATCATTCATGGCATGGGAACGGGAGTGGTCAGGGAGCGCGTCCGGCGGGTGGTGTCGAAGGATGGCCGGATCGCGCGCTACGGCTTCGCGCCGCGAAACCAGGGCGGGAGCGGCGTGACGATCGTGGAGTTCTCGGCATGAGCATGATCCCCGACGAGATCGTCGAGCAGGTCCGCGACAGCGCCGACCTGATCTCGATCATCGGGGAGGCCGTCGAGCTCAAGCGCACGGGCTCCGATTATCGGGGCCCCTGTCCGTTCCACGGCGGTACTCACCGCAACTTCGCCGTCATCCCCAAGAAGGGCCGATACTACTGCTTCGTCTGCCACGAGTCGGGCGACGTCTTCACCTGGCTCATGAAGCGGATGGGCATGGACTATCCCACGGCGGTGCGGGAAGTCGCTCGGCGCGTCGGCATCGTCATACCCGAACGGCCGGGCCGGTCCGGGCCCGACCCCCTGGAACCGCTGTACGGGGCGGTCGCGGTCGCGCACGACTGGTTCACCCGCCAGCTGGCCGAATCGGCCGAGGCCCGGCACGCGCGCGACTATCTGGTCGGCCGGGATCTTCCCCTCGACACGGCCGCGCTTCTCGGATTGGGCTACGCGCCTCAGGGCAAGGTCTTCCTCACCGCGATGGCCGAGCTGGGAGTGGACGAGAAGGTTCTGCTCGAGGCGGGGCTGGCCGCGGTACGTGACGACCGCACGGTCATTCCGCGATTCCGCGGCCGGCTTCTCTTCCCCATCCACGACTTGCGTGGACGTGTGATTGGATTCGGCGGGCGTCTCCTCGGCCCAGGCGAGCCGAAGTATCTCAACTCGCCGGAGAACCCCATCTTCCACAAGGGACGTCAGCTCTACAACCTGCACCAGGCCAAGAGCGCGATCCGCAAGGCCGAAACGGTGATCCTGGTCGAGGGATACTTCGACGTGCTGCGATTGATGCTCGCGGGCATCGAGCAGGTGGTCGCGCCGCTCGGCACCTCCCTGACTTCGGATCAGGCCGCGCTGCTCAAGCGATACACGACGGCCGCCATCCTCCTCTACGACAGCGATCAGGCTGGACTGCGCGCCACTTTTCGGGCCGGCGATGAGCTTCTGCGACACGGCATCCGGGTGCGTGTCGCGACGCTGCCACCGGGGGAGGACCCCGACACCCTGGTGAAGGCCGGAGGAGCGGCGGCACTCGAGCCCATCGTGGACGACGCCATCGATCTGATCGAGCGGAAGATCCAGCTCCTCGAGCAGAAGGGATGGTTTGAGGGTGTGGACCACCAGCGGGACGCGCTCGACCGTCTGCTTCCGACCATCAGGGCGGCCTCCGATCCGATCATGCGGGACCTGTACCTCAAGAAAGTGTCCGATCGAACGGGTGTGAGCCGTGACGTGTTGCAGCAGCAGGCGGCCCAGCACGGCGCTGGATCTCAGGCGCCGCCTCCGCCATCGGAACCGGTCTCACGCATGGAAACCCCTCGCTCCCGCCCGCCGGCGACGCGCCGAAAGGTGGACGCAGCCGAGCGGGATCTGCTCCGGGTGTTGATGAAGGACCCCGGCTGGCGCGGGCGGGCGGCAACCGAGGTCCCGGCCGAGTGGTTCGAGACACCGGAGCTGCGCGAGGTCTTCCAGGCGCTCACCGGCAGTCCCGAAACGGTGGAGGCGGGCCTATTCTTGGAGCACCTCTCGCCAGGGGCCAAACGGGCCTGGGCATGGCTCGACAGCATCGAGCCCAAGTACGGTGCCCCCGATCCCGACATCACCTATGCGGACGCCTGCCGCACCTTGGAAATCCGCCCGCTGAAACGCCAGCTCGCCGCCCTCGAACAGCGCAAGCGCGAGGGGGCCACCGCGCTGACAGCCGCGGATGTCGACGCTCTCGTTGCCGAACGCCGCCGTCTCGTCCACGAGATCTCCTCGCGATTTCCCGAGGAATTGCTGAAACGCTCGATTCGGAGAGGCAAACTCGATGCACGCTGATCTGGTCAAACTGCTCGACCTGCAGCACAAGGACACGGTGGTCGTGGAAGTTCGACAACGGATGGGGGCACTCGACGGCGAGTACGCCGGCCTCGACCAGATTCTACAACAGGCGCGCAACGTCCTCGAAGGCGCTCGGCGGGCGGCGGCAGACGGCATCCGGCGGCGGAACGAGTTGGAGGCCCGGGTCGAGAGCTACCGGCTGTTGCAGGAGCGGCGCCAGCTTCGCCTGGAGCACGTGCGGAATCCGAAGGAGGCGGCGACCCTGATGGCCGAGCTCGACCTCGCGCGGTCGGTGATGGCGAAGGAAGAGAACGAGTGGGTTCGAAGCGCCGAGGCGGTCGGCGTGCTCGAGGCGAAGGTCGTGGAGGAGGAACAGAGAGTGGACGCCTTGGCGGAGGATCAGGCGCCCGAGCGGAGCGTTCTCGACGAGCGGCGGGCCGCGCTCGAGCGGGAGCTGGATGCCGCCGCCCGCGACCGTGAGGAAACCGCGTCCCGGATCGACCGACAGCTGCGCACTCGCTATGATCGGCTGCGTCGCTCCCGGGCGGCCGATGTCGTGGTACCACTGGTCGGTGGAACCTGTGGGGCGTGTCATACGTCTATTCCACTCAACCGCCGCAGCCAGATCAAGAGTGGCGCCGTGCTCGACGGCTGCGAAGGCTGTGGCGCGATCCTGTACCCGCCCGAGATCGCCGGGTCGGCATGACTCCCCGACGACTGGTTAGCCTCCCATGGTGAGCGTGTACCCCACACCGTTGCTGCGTTGGGTGCTCTCGCCCACGCCCGACCCCTCCGAGGTCGAGCGGCTCGCGACGGCGCTCTCGCTCCCGCACGCGCTCGCCGGGTTGCTGGTGCAGCGCGAGCACCGGTCCGAGGAGGCGGCCCGCGCCTATCTCCGTCCGTCCCTCGATAGCCTGTCCGATCCGATGCGGCTCGCCGGTATGGCGGAAGGGGTCGAAGCCATCGTGGCGACGGTCCGGGCCGGCGGCACCATCATGGTGCATGGCGACTACGACGTGGACGGCCAGTGCGCCACCGCGCTGCTCACGCGTGCCCTGAGCGCTGCCGGCGCCGACGTCGTTCCTTTTCTCCCGCACCGTGTCCGTGACGGTTACGATTTCGGGTCGGCCGGGCTCGAGGCCGCCATGCGCGGCAGCGCCGCGCTCGTACTCACGTGCGACTGCGGGATCACGGCGGTCGAGACGGTCCGGGCGGCGCGAGCCGCGGGAATCGGCGTGGTCGTCACCGATCACCACCTGCCGGGCCCGGAGCTGCCACCCGCCCTCGCGGTCATCGATCCTCAGCGGGCCGACGACACCTCGGGCGCCACCGACCTGTGCGGCGCCGGCGTCGCGTTCAAGCTCGTGCAGGCGCTCGTGCCGGCGCTCGGGTTGTCTCCCAACCTTCCGTACTATCTGCTCGACTATGTGGCGCTGGCTACCGTCGCCGACGTGGTGCCGCTCGTGGGGGAAAACCGGACTCTCGTCAAGCACGGCCTCCGGCTCCTGAGCGATTCGCGCTGGCCGGGCATCCGCGCGCTCGTCCGAACCGGACGACTGAACACGCGGGAGCTGCGGGCGGGCCACCTCGGATTCGTCCTCGGTCCCCGCCTCAACGCCGCCGGCCGAATCGGCGATGCCAACGATGGGCTGCGCCTGCTCCTCACCGACGACGAGCGCGAAGCCGAGGAGCTTTCTCGCCGGCTCGACGGGCTCAACCTCGAGCGACAGGCGCTCGACCAGCGCATTCTCGACGAGGCGCTCGCCCAGCTCGAGCAGGAAGCCGATCTCGAGCGTGACGCCGGTTTCGTCCTGGTCGGCGATGACTGGCATCCCGGCGTCGTCGGCATCGTCGCGTCCCGGGTCGTCGAGCGTTACGGCCGTCCCACGTTCCTGATCGCCTTCGACGGGGACATCGGGAAGGGCTCGGGCCGAAGCATCTCCCGGTTCGACCTGCATGCCGCGCTGCTTTCCTGTGGCGACCTGCTCGAGCGCTACGGCGGTCACCAGATGGCGGCCGGACTCACCATCCGTCGCGACCGTCTCGACGCATTCAAGGAACGCTTCGGCGCCATCGCCCGCGAAATGCTCCGGCCCGACGATCTCGGGCCCGAGCAGCGAGTGGACCTGGAAATCGTGCTCGCCGAGGCCACGCGCGATCTGGAGCGGCTGTGCCGACACCTGGAGCCGTGCGGGTCGGGAAATGCCAGCCCGGTCTTCGGGGTGCGCGGGGTGCGCTTCTCCGGGCGCGCGCGTGTGGGCAACGGTCACCTCAAGGGCGCGTTGGACGACGGCACGACGCGGCTTCCGGTCATCGGCTTCCAGTGGGCCGACCGGGTCTCGTGGCTGGGTGACGGGCTCGTGGATGCGGCGTTCAAGCTCGAATGCAACGAGTGGAACGGGCAGAGCACGTTGCAGGCGCGGCTCTGCGCCCTCTCGCCCCACGCGCCATAGTCTCCCGCAGTGCGCATCGTCGGCGGCGAGTTCGGTGGGCGGAGGCTCGTCATGCCGCGCGATGCCCGGGTTCGTCCCACGGCCGATCGCGTGCGCGAGGCGTGGATGAGCATCCTCGGTAGCGCCATACCCGGTGCCCGCGTGCTCGACCTGTACGCCGGCAGCGGCGCACTCGGGCTGGAGGCGCTCTCTCGCGGGGCCGAATCGGCGACGTTCGTCGAGCTCAACCAGGCGTCGCTGGCCGCGCTCCGGTCCAACATCGATTCCCTCGGCGTCGGGCCGCGGACCGCCGTTTACCGTGCCGACGCCATCCGCTATGCCGGCCGCCTCGGGGCGGCCGCCTTCGATGTGGCTCTCGCCGATCCGCCGTACACCGCGGACGCCGCCGCTCGCCTGGTCGCCCTCTTCCGCGAGGTCCCCTTCGCGCGCATTCTTTCGGTCGAGCACCGGGCCGACC
>DATBSO010000169.1:0-22164 GCA_036559745.1 Gemmatimonadales bacterium
GTACGGTTTGGAGGAATAGCCCCCGGGAGTCACCAACTCCTCCTGTCCGGCCTTGCGTCCAACTGTGCGGTGCAGGGGCCGTTGGAGTCCCGATTGCACGAGGATCGCCTTTACCAGCTACCGCGACGGCAATGCGGAGATCTATCTGATGAACCCCGACGGCACCGACGTGATCCGCCTGACCCATGACCAAGCGGATGACACGGAGCCGGCGTGGTCGCCTGACGGGAGGAGGATAGCCTTCGTCAGCACCCGCACCGGCGGATCAAACGTGTACACGATTAACGCTGATGGTACGGCGGTGATGCCTCTCACCGGCGTAGCGGGTGGCTTCGAGCCATCGTGGTCGCCGGATGGCGCCAGCATCGCGTTCTCCCGAGTGGTGCGCGTGTGCCAATTCGACGTCTGCCTGGCAGACATCTTCGTCATCTCCGCGACGGGCGGCGGGGCAACCAACGTCACCAAAGGCACGCGGGGGCAGGCCTACGACCCAGCGTGGTCCCCCGATGGCTCCCGAATCGCGTATTCGCAGGACCGCCAGATCTACACGATCCGGCCCGATGGCACTGAGAAGACCAGGGTCAGTCGCGATCCGAGGTTGCAGGATGTGGCGCCGGTCTGGTCGTCGGACGGCTCCAAACTGGCCTTCACACGGTACGTGGGCGCCTCCGAGATCTTCGTGATGAACGCCGACGGGACGGGCGCGACGAACATCAGCACTCGAGCCGGGAGTGGGGTCGCGACCGACTGGAGATGACCCAGGTGGCCGCTTTGTGCCTCTCCCGTCCCCAGAAATGGGTCAGAGCTTAATCTCCGGCAGCTTGATATCCGGGATGATCCCACCACTGAGACGCTTGAGCTCCTCCTGAAGCTGTCGGTCCACCTCGTCGAGACCCTTCTCCTGCCCGGCAACGCGCTCGGTCACCTCCGCCTGCAGCGCTGCGACCCGTTGCTTGACCGGGCCGACCTTGTCTTCCACGAGGCTATCCCCCTTGGCTCGCGCCTTGGCCTCGGCCGCCGCCGAAGGAGACATTGAGCAGGACGATGAGCGCAAATACCACCAGATTGTGCGCGTTGACGAGTGGCGTGAGCCCGAGTGCGCTGCCGAGCGCGATCCCCGCCGCCACCTGTCCCGGCGTGCCGTCCGAGTGGAGTGTCTTGATGATGGACTGGATCAACTTGAGGAGCGCGAGCATACGGAGAAAGAGAAGCGAGAAAGGAGAAGGGAGAAAGGGGGGCGGCCCTAGTCCTTCCTCCTTCTCCCTTCTCCCTTCTCCCGTTCTCCCTATCTTCCTCCTATGCCTCGATCACGCCGAGCGCCTCACGTTCACAAGTTCGGCGGTGCGTCGCTGGCCGACTCCGCCGCCGTCCGCCACGCCGTCGACATCATCCACCGCCACCGCCCCGAGGCCACCGTCGTGGTGGTCTCCGCGATGGCGGGGACGACCGACGCGCTTCTGGCGGTGGCCGAGCAGGCCGGTGCCGGCGATTCGCGCACGGTGGCGTCGCTCATCGCCCGACTGCGCAGCCGCCATGCGGAAGCCGCGCGGGCCCTGCTCCCCGCGGGCCGGGGCCGCGCGGAAGTCCTGTCGCACATCGCCGAAGCCTTCGACGAGCTCGAAGCGCTTGCCCAGGGCCTTCGCCTCCTCCGCGAGCTGACTCCGCGTACCACCGACTACCTCGTCTCCCGCGGTGAGCGACTCAGCGCGCGGCTCGTGGCCGGAGCGCTCGAGGCCACCGGGACCAGGGCGCGCTATGTGGACGCGCTCGACGTCATTCACACCGACAATGCGTTCGGTCGGGCCGCCCCCGACTATCCCCGCTCCGATCGCGCGATACACCGGGTGTTGGCTCCGTTGCTGGCACGCGGCATCGTGCCCGTGTTGCCCGGGTTCATCGGAGCGACACCGGAAGGGGAAGTCGCCACGCTCGGCCGAGGCGGGACCGACCTCACGGCCACGCTCGTGGCCCGAGGGCTCGGCGCCTCTCGGGTCTCGCTCTGGAAGGACGTTCCTGGACTGCTCACCGCCGATCCCCGTGTCGTGCCGGACGCCAGAGTCATCCCTCAACTGCACTCTCGGGAGGCGGCGGAGTTGGCCTACTACGGTGCCAAGGTCCTCCATCCCCGGGCGCTCATTCCCTTGGCGGGTCGGCGAATCCCCATCTTCGTGAGACCCTTCGGTGATCCCGCCTCGCCGGGGACCGAGGTCTCGGAACGGGTGGCGCGTGCGCGATTCCCGGTGAAGGCCCTCACCGCCGCGGGCGGGCAGGCCCTGATCACCGTTACCGGAAACGGAATGCTCGGCGTTCCGGGAATCGCCGCGCGAACATTCGCCGCGCTCCACGCGAGACAGATCTCCGTTTCGCTCATTTCACAAGCCTCCTCCGAGCATTCGATCTGTTTCAGCGTCCCGGACGCTGCCGCCGCGGACGCCCGGGAGAGCCTCGAGCGCGAATTTCGTTCGGAGATCGCGCGCGGCGAGATCGACGGCGTCGAGGTGGCATCGGGCATGGCCACGATCGCGGTGGTTGGACTCGGGATGCACGGCACACCCGGCATCGCAGCCGCCGTCTTCTCGGCGCTCGCCGCCGGTCGCATCAACGTGGTGGCGATCGCCCAGGGCTCGTCGGAGCTCAACATCTCTGTCGTCGTGGATGCGGCGCAGACCGGCGAAGCGTTGCGGCGGATTCACGCGGCGTTCCAGCTCTCCCGCATCGCCGGCGGCGCGGTCATCCAGCCCGAGCGGATGGAGGTGATCCTGCTCGGCTTCGGCCAGATCGGGCGCACTCTCGCCGGTCTCATCGGCGACGTCCGGCGGCCGGCGCTTTCGCTTCGCGTCGCGGGCGTGGTGGATCGCTCCGGGTTCGTCTTCGACCCTCAGGGCGTGAGTGCTCGACGCCTGGCGTCGCTGAGCCGTGAGAAGCGGAAGGGCCGGCTTCTCGCCGAGCTTCCAAAGGGACGCCGCGCCACGACCGAAGAGGCGGTGGCGCACATGGCCGGGTATGCTCTCACGAGGCCGGTGCTGGTGGACCTCACCGCGGATGATACGGCTGGGGCACTCGAGCTGGCGCTGACCCATGGCATGGATCTGGTGCTCGCGAACAAGCTGCCGCTCGCCGGGCGGCGCGGGATCAGCGAATCGCTCTGGCAGACGGCGCGGGCGCGCGGGCGGCGCATACTCCACGAGGCGACGGTGGGGGCGGGGCTTCCGATCATCGATACCTATCACAAGCTCATCGAGTCGGGTGACCGGGTCGACCGCATCGAGGGGCTGCTGTCCGGCACGCTCGGCTACGTGCTGAGCGAGGTCAGCGCGGGGACGCCCTTTTCGCGCGCGGTCCGCACGGCGATGAGCCGGGGATATACCGAGCCCGACCCGCGAGAGGACCTGTCGGGTATGGACGTCGGACGTAAGGCGCTCATCCTCGCGCGGCTCCTCGGATACACCGGCGAGCTGTCGCGCGCTTCCGTCGAATCGCTCGTACCCAAATGGGCGCGCGGGCTTTCGCTGAAGGAATTCCTCGAGCGCCTGCCCGAGCTCGACGCTGGGTGGGCTCGTCGCGTGCGCCAGGCGAGCGCACAGGGCACCGTGCTGCGATATGTGGCGACGGTGACGTCGGCCAAGTTCGCCGTCGGTCTCCGGGCGGTGTCGTCTTCGAGTCCCTTGGCTGGCATCAAGGGGTCGGACAATCAGCTCGTGTTCACGACCGCGCGCTACCGCTCCAATCCTCTCGTGATCACCGGGCCCGGCGCAGGCGCCGAAGTGACCGCGGCCGGCGTCCTCAACGACATCCTCCGGCTGGCAGGCGCGTGATGCCCTCGGCCTCGGTGACCGCATTTGCCCCCGGCGGCGTCGGCAACGTCGGGCCCGGCCTCGACATCGTCGGTCTCGCCGTCGCCGGCGCGGGTGACGAGGTGCGCGCAGAGTGGTCCGATCGCCCGGGGTTCACAATGCTGGACCCGGGTCATCCCGATCTCCCGAGCGATCCACGTCGTCACACCGCCGCCCTGGCGGGCCAGGCCGTCCTCAGCGCCGCAGGAACGGCGATAGGACGTGGTCGAGGCATCGCGCTCTCTGTCCGGAAGGGACTTCCGCTGTGCGGCGGACAGGGTGGCAGCGCCGCATCGGCGGTGGCCGGCGCCGTGGCGGTCAACGCGCTTCTGGGTAATCCGCTCTCGCGTGAGGCGCTGCTCGGGCCGTGTCTCGTCGCGGAGGAGGCTGTGGCGGGTCGCCACCTCGACAACATCGCCCCCTCCCTGCTCGGTGGAATCGTCCTGATTCGATCGATGGACCCGATCGACGTGATCCAACTGCCCGTGCCCGACGACCTGGTCGTCGTCCTGGTCCGCCCCGATCAGGAGATGCGGACATCGGAGGCCCGGTCGGTGTTGCCGCGTGAGATCCCGCGTGACATCGCGTTGTATCAGGCGGCGCAGGTCGCCGCCATGGTCGCGGCGCTCGCCAGCGCGGACTACGCGCTTCTCCGGCGCGCCGTCGATGACCGCATCGCCGAGCCTGCACGCGCCCGGCTCTTGCCCGGTTTCCCGGAAGCCAAGGCGGCCGCGCTCGCCGCGGGGGCGCTTGGCAGCTCCATCTCGGGAAGCGGCCCCACCACGTTCGCGCTCGCGCGAGGTGAAGAGGACGCTGCGCGCATCGCGGAGGCGATGGTCGCGGCATATGCGGCGTGCGGCCAGCGAAGTCAGGCGCGGATGGGGCGCGTAGACCGGCAGGGGGCGCGCCTGCTCGCGCCGGAGAGTGCGCGATGAGGTTCGAGACGATCCGTCCGCCGAGCTGGCAGGCATGCATCGCCTGCGGCAATGAAGCGCCCGAGCTGGATCCCCACCCACGGTGCATGGTGTGCGGCGGGCTGCTCGAGATCCGCCATCGTCCTCCCAATGTCACCCGCGACGAGCTGCTCCGGAGCTTCACCGAGCGCCGGGGCCAGCGCCCGGGCCCCACGGCGTCGGGGGTGTGGAGATTCCGCGAGGTCGTTCTGCCCGCGGCGACGGAAGTGGTGTCTCACCCCGAAGGCAACACGCCGCTGCTCCACCGTCCCGCGCTCGACGCATGGACCGGTATGCAGGGCCTGCTGCTCAAACACGAGGGCCACAATCCGACGGGATCCTTCAAGGACCGGGGCATGACCGTGGGCGTGACCCAGGCGTGCCGGATCGGAGCCACGGCGGTCGCCTGCGCGTCCACGGGCAACACGTCGGCCTCGCTCGCGGCGTACGCGGCCCAGGCTGGCATCCCGTCGCTCGTGTTCGTGCCGAAGGATGCCGTTGCCATGGGCAAGCTCAGTCAGTCGCTCGCCTACGGCGCGCGCACGCTCCTGGTCCGCGGGGACTTCGACGATTGCCTGCGACTCGTCGAAGCCGCCAGCTCACGTCTCGGCGTGTACCTCCTCAATTCCATCAATCCATTCCGGCTCGAGGGACAGAAGACGATCGTGCTCGAGCTGCTCCAGCAGCTCGGCTGGGATCCGCCAGAGTGGATCGTGTTCCCCGCCGGCAACCTCGGAAACACCGCAGCGTTCGGGAAGGCACTGCAGGAAGCGCTGGCCTGGGGGCTGATCACCAGGATGCCGAGGCTCGCGGCGGTGCAGGCCGCGGGCGCCGCGCCATTCTTCCGGAGCTTCACGGAGCAGTTCGCAACGCGGCACACCGTCAAAGCGGAGACGGTGGCGACGGCGATCCGGATCGGTAACCCGGCGTCGTACGATCGGGCCGTACTCGCGATCCGGGAGACCAATGGTGTCGTCTTGGCCGTCTCCGACGCGGAGCTGATGGAGGCGAAGGCAGTGGTGGACGGCTGCGGCGTGGGATGCGAGCCCGCGAGCGCCGCGGCGGTGGCGGGGCTGCGCGCGCTGGTCCGAGACGGCACGGTCGATCCCACGCAGCGAGTGGTGGTCGTGCTGACGGGGCACGTGCTCAAGGACCCCGGCGCGCTGCTGCGGTATCATCGCGAAACGGAACCGCCTCCGCCGGGCGCTAACCGGCCGATCGAGATCGAGCCGGAGCTGAGCGAGGTGGAGCGGGTGCTGAAGGCGTCGAGCTGACTGGCGGCTCGGTTGGGTGCTAGGCGGGACGAGTCTGATGGGAGACCGCCCGACAAAAGAACGCAGTCGGGCCGTCTCCCCCAGACTCGCCCCGCTATCAGCTCCAACGACTGACTCCAGAACGAAACGGAATTGGGCCCGGGCCGTCCGACTGCGTTCTTTTGTCGGATGGTCCGGGACCGATTCCGTTTCGTCGCGCTCAGACGTTCGAGCGGAATGTCCCGAGGGTCTCGACGCGCGCTACTACTTCTTCACCACCTTCCAGATCTTCCCGTTCTGATCCGCGCTGATGTAGAGCCCGCCGTCGCTCGCTACCGCCACCCCACTCGCGCGCAAATCCGTCGGCCCGCTGCTGCTGGTGGCGAATGTCTCGTATTGCCCGGTCGGCTTGCCGTCCGCGAACGGAGCGAACACCACGCGATACCCCGCCTGCGGCAGCGGGGCCCGGTTCCACGACCCGTGGAATGCGACGAAGAGCCCGTTCTTGTACTTCTCGCCGAAGCGATCACTCGAATAGAACGCGAGCGCCAAGGGCGCCCAGTGCGCCGGGAACGGAATGGCCGCATTCTTGGCTTTCGCGCACCGCCCGACCTTCTTGCCATCGCCGCCGTATTCGGGAGCGAGCACCTTGGCCTTGTTCTCCACGCTGTAGTAGCAATAGGGCCAGCCGAAGTCGTCGCCGTTTCGCACGTCCACCAGCTCTTCCGCCGGATTTTCCGCGTTCCGCTCGACGCTGAAGCCCCAACTGTCCCCGAGCTGGTCACGGCCGTGAATGGCCGCGAACAACGCGCCGGTGCCAGGCTGGATCGTGGTCGCGAGTGGATTCCGCATGCCGGTCGCGTAGCGGCGTCCCGACGCGAACGTCTGTCCCGCCTTGCTCGCGGAGAACTGCCAGATCCCGGCGCGCCGATCGAGCTCGGTGCACGGATCGATGCCGGGCGATCGGGCGTGACGGTCGCTTCGCTGGCAGCTGTTGGTGGCCGACCCGATGCTCACGAACATCGAGTCTCCACCGCCCACCACCACGCTCTTGGACTGGTGATTGCCCCCGACCGGCAAGTCCTCGACGATGGTCTCGGACTTCCCTTCCGGCTCGAGTCGCCCGGGGGTGAGTCGCCAGCGGATGACTCGATCGTTGAGCGCGAGATACAGATATCCATCGTGGATGGCCACGTCGTTCCCACCACGCGGGCCGAAGCTCTTCTGCTCATCGGGCTTCCCGTCACCGTCACGGTCCCGGTAGGCGCGTACGCCACCGCCGAACCCATGACCCGATATCGCCGCATAGAGCGCCCCATCGGGAGCGACAACCAGTTGCCGGACGGAGCCGGCATCGTCATCGACCACGATCGCGCAGAAATCTTTCGGCACCGTGAGCCCGCCGTTGTCGGGAGCGCATGCCGGTGGAGTGAAGGAGACCGATGGCGAGGCGAGCAGGGCGACCGGGGCGATCAGGGCGAGTGCCGCAGGCGTCCAGGAAAGGCGGTGGCGAGACATGATAACGACCGGTTCGGGTGATTGTAGGCGGAGTTCGAACCCGCGCGGGCCTGCCGGAAGATAGGCGGGTCGCGGCCGTCCCGGGGCGATTCCCGAGGGAAAACTCGTGTTTCCCTATTGTAAATTTGCGCCTTCCGTGTACTGTTTGTCTCGGTAGTTTCGCCGGTATCGAGGCACGCAGGGTACCTCACATCCCAACTGGGAGACGCGCGATGGCCGCCAAGAAAAAAACAGCCAAACGGAAATCCGCCAAGAAGAGCGCCAAGAAGGCCGTGAGAAGGACCGCGAAGAAGGCCGCGAAGAAGTCCGGCAAGAAGCGCACGCCGAGCGCAGCGTTCATGAAGCCGATGCAGCCGAGCAGCGCGCTGAGCGCCGTGATCGGCTCGAGCGCCATGCCCCGCACGGAAGTCACCAAGAAGCTCTGGGCCTACATCAAGCGGCACGGCCTCCAGGATGCCAAGAACCGGCGCGCGATCAATGCCGACGACAAGCTCCGCCCGGTGTTCGGCGGCCGGTCGCAGGTCTCGATGTTCGATATGACCAAACTCGTCAGCAAGCACCTCAGCTAATTCACGGACCATCAGCGAAACAGGGGCACCCCCGCTGGGGTGCCCTTTTTCGTGGTCTCCGCTATTGTTCCCGCCCTATGGCCGGCGAATACATCTTCACCATGCGCGATCTGCGGAAGGTCGTGCCTCCCTCCCGCGAGATTCTCAAAGGCATCCATCTCGCCTTCTACCCCGGCGCCAAGATCGGCGTGCTCGGCGCGAACGGCGCCGGGAAGTCCTCCCTCCTTCGCATCATGGCGGGGGTGGATCACGACTTCCTCGGCGACGCCCGGCCGCTCCCTGGCACGCGCATCGGGTTTCTCCCCCAGGAGCCGCAGCTCGATCCGGGCAAGGACGTCCGCGGCAACGTCGAGGTGGCCGTCGCGGAGCAGCGCGGGCTTCTCACGCAGTTCGAGGAGCTGAGCGCGCGGTTCGCCGAGCCGATGGAGGACGATGAGATGACGCGCCTCCTGGAGAAGCAGGGCAATCTCCAGGAGCGCATCGACGCGCTCGGGCTCTGGGAGCTCGATCACAAGATCGACATGGCCATGGACGCGCTCCGCCTTCCTCCCGGCGACGCCGAGGTCTCGCGCCTCTCGGGTGGCGAGCGCCGTCGTGTCGCGCTCTGCCGTCTCCTGCTCGAGCAGCCCGACATGCTGCTGCTCGACGAGCCAACCAATCATCTCGATGCCGAAAGCGTTTGGTGGCTCGAGCGGTACCTCGCGGAATTCAGCGGCACCGTCGTCGCCGTCACCCACGATCGCTACTTCCTCGACAACGTTGCGGGCTGGATCCTGGAGCTTTACCAGGGCGCGGGGATCCCCTGGGAGGGCAACTACACGTCGTGGCTCGACCAGAAGCAGCGTCGGCTGAGCCAGGAGGAGAAGCAGGCGTCCGCGCGGCAGAAATCGCTGCAGCGCGAGCTCGAATGGGTGCGGATGGCGCCGAGGGCGCGGCAGGCCAAGAGCAAGGCACGCATCACGCGCTACGAGGAGCTGCGCCAGGAGGCCGAGCGGCAGACCGAGGGTTCGGCCGAGATTCTCATCCCGGTGCCCGATCGGCTCGGCGACGAAGTGGTGATCGCGCATGATGTGTCCAAGGGCTACGGCGACCGCCTCCTCTTCGAGAATCTCGATTTCGCGCTCCCGCGTGGCGGGATCGTCGGTGTGATCGGACCCAACGGCGCCGGGAAGACCACGCTCTTCCGGATGATCGCCAGCCAGGAGACGCCGGACTCGGGCACCCTCACAGTCGGCTCGACGGTCCAGATCGCCTACGTGGACCAGTCACGCGAATCGCTGAATGCCGAGCACACGGTCTACGAGGAGATTTCCGGCGGACAGGATCAGCTGCAGTTCGGCAAGCGCACGGTCAACGCGCGCGCCTACTGCGCGGGATTCAATTTCCGTGGCGCCGATCAGCAGAAGAAGGTGGGCACGCTGTCCGGCGGTGAGCGCAACCGCCTCCACCTCGCCAAGCTGCTCAAGAGCGGCGGGAACCTCCTGCTCCTCGACGAGCCCACCAACGATCTCGACGTAGATACGCTTCGGGCGCTCGAGGAGGCGTTGGTCGGGTTTCCCGGCTGCGCCGTGGTGATCAGCCACGACCGCTGGTTCCTCGACCGCATCGCCACCCACATCCTCGCGTTCGAAGGGAACAGTGAAGTCGTCTGGTTCGAGGGGAACTATCAGGAGTACGCCGCCGACTTCAAACGCCGCAAGGGCGTGTCGGCCGATCAGCCCCACCGCATCCGTTACAAGAAGCTCGTGCATTAGCGCGCCGGCGGAGCGACAATTTTGTGGCCGCGCCCACGCGCCGCCGGTTGCCCCAGCCACCCGAGGCCACGCATACTAAGGCATGACGACTCCGCACCGTCGCATCCCCTATCTTCCCGCCCGCATCGAAGGCCTTTCCGCGCTCGCGATGAACCTCTGGTGGAGCTGGAGTCGCGAGGCCCGGGCGCTCTTTCGGACCATCGACGAAGCCCTCTGGCATCTGACTCGGCACAATCCGCTCGAGCTCCTGTGCCGCGTGGACCCTGGCCGGATCGCCGCATGCGCCAGCGACAGTGATTTCCTGCGCCGCTACGACGAGGTGATGGCCCGGCTCGCGCACGAAACCTCCAGCGGGGACACCTGGTTCGCGAGGAGCCAACCCGAGCTGAACGGCCGGCCGGTCGCCTACTTCTGCGCCGAGTTCGGCCTCCACAACTCCGTGCCCATCTATTCCGGCGGTCTCGGCGTTCTCGCCGGCGACCACTGCAAGGCGTCGAGCGATCTGGGCGTGCCGCTGGTGGGAGTCGGGCTCTTCTACATGAAGGGGTATTTCGACCAGCGCCTGCGCCTCGATGGGTGGCAACAGGACAGCGACGAGGAGTTCGACATCAGCCTCACCCCGATCGTCCAGGCGACGGGGAACCGGCAGGAAGACTACCTCGCCATCGTGGAAACGTCTGGCCGGCCCGTACATGTACGAGCGTGGAAGATGATGGTCGGCCGCGTCCCGATCTACCTGCTCGACACCAACCTCGAGGTCAACCATCCGGACGACCGCGGGCTGATGAACAAGCTCTATGCCGGAGGCCCTGACCTGCGGGTGCGGCAGGAGTGGATCCTCGGCGTTGGCGGCGTGCGGGTGCTGCGCGCCATGGGCATCGACCCCGGCGTGTGGCACGCCAACGAGGGGCACGCTGCCTTCATGCTGGTGGAGCGGCTTCGGGAGTGCGTCGGGCGAGGCATGAGCTACGAGGACGCGGTTCATGAGGTGAGGGGCCGGAGCGTATTCACCACCCACACGCCGGTGCCGGCCGGCCATGACGCGTTCGCGGTCGAGTTGCTCGAGGGCGTGGCCGGTCCGGTCTGGAAGGAGCTCGGCATCGACCGCGAAGCCTTCTTCGGCCTGGGCGCCCATCCTGAGCTGCCGGGGCAGTTTCACATGACCGTGACCGCGATGCGGCTCTCGAAGCACCTGAATGGCGTCTCGCGCCGTCACGGACAGGTCTCCCGCAACCTCTGGCGCGAGCTCTGGCCCGCGAGACCGTGGGAAGCCGTTCCGATTGGGCATGTGACGAACGGCGTCCATCTCGCCACCTGGATGGCCAGCCCCATCATGGCGTTGCTCGACGAGCACCTCGGTCTCGACTGGGGCAACCGCCTCGACGATCCGCGTCTCTGGGATCAGGTGCTGACGCTCGACCACGCCAAACTCTGGGACGCTCACAACCGGCTCAAGCTCATCCTCGGCAATTTCATCCGGGAAGATGCGCGCCGCCGGTTCGCGGGCCAGTTGAAGGAAGCCGCGCAGGTCGTAGGGGCGGGAACGCTCCTCGATCCCACGACGCTCACCATCGGGTTCGCCCGGCGTTTCGCGACCTACAAGCGGGCCAACCTGATCTTCCGCGACCTGGAGCGGCTCCGCCGGCTCCTTGTCGATCCCTGGCGTCCGGTGCAAATCATCTTCGCGGGGAAAGCGCATCCCGCGGACAATCCCGGGAAGGAAGTGCTCCAGAGCGTCTACCAGTTCACCCGGGATCCCGAGTTCGAGGGACGGGTCGCCTTCCTCGAAGACTACGACATGCACCTCGCTCATCTGCTGGTTCAGGGGGTGGACCTCTGGGTCAACCTGCCACGCGTGCCCCTCGAGGCCTCGGGAACGAGCGGCATGAAGGCCGCGCTCAACGGCGTCCCCCAGCTCGGCACGCTCGATGGGTGGTGGCAGGAAGGCTACGATGGGCTCGGCGGGTGGGCGATTTCACCCGCGGGCGAGACCGAGGACGCCGATGCTGCCGACGCCGCTCAATTCTACCGGCTCCTCGAGGAGCAGGTGATTCCACTTTACTACACGCGCAACTCGGCCGGTATCCCGCTCGGCTGGGTCGAGAAGATGCGGCACGCCCTCCGGCTTTCGGGCCGCCGCTTCACCGCCCGGCGGATGGTCGAGAACTACGTGCAGGACCACTACGTGCCTGCCATGCGTGGGGACTATTCCGGTGACGATCCACCTACCGCATGATCTAGCCGATCGACCTGCCCTCCAGCAGCCACCGCTCGCCGCGGCGGGCGGCCATCCCGTCACCGTCGTGCACGTGACGGCCGAGTACGCTCCCTACGCCCGAACCGGCGGTCTCGCCGAGGCGGTGAATGGCCTCGCGACCTTTCAGAAGGCCGCGGGTCTCGACGTCGCCGTCGTGCTGCCGCTCTACCGCACGGTGCGTGACCACGATCCCGATCTCGAGCCGGTCGGACCGCCCTTCCTGGTGCCAGTCGGCCCACGCAACGAGGAGACGCGGGTTTTCCAGGTGGCCGGGAAACCGGGCGGACCGCGGGTGTATTTCATCGAGCATCGCGAGTTCTTCAACCGGGCCGGCATCTACGGGGAAAACGCCGTCGACTACCCCGACAATTTCCGGCGGTTCGCCTTTTTCGCGCTCGCGACGCTGCACGCCCTGCCTCGCCTCGTGACGGGACCCATCCTGCTTCACGCACACGACTGGCACACCGCGCTCGTCCCCGTCTACCTGCGCACCACGTTCGGAGGCGAGCGCCTCGCCCACTCAACGTCCACCGTTCTCTCGGTACACAATCCGGGGTATCAGGGCCATTACGGGCCCGAAGTCGTCCCCGAGATCGGTCTGCCGTGGGAGGTCTATAACTGGCAGCAGCTCGAGTGGTACGGGAAGCTCAATTTCCTGAAGGGCGGCCTGGTCTTCACCGATTTCATCACGACGGTGAGTCCGACGCAGGCACGCGAGCTCCGCACGCCGGGCGGCGGATTCGGGCTGCACGACGTCTTCATCGAGCTGGGCGACCGCTTGGTGGGGATCCTGAACGGGATCGACAGTCATCTTTGGGACCCGTCGGACGACCCCCAGATTACCGCCGCCTATTCCGCCGACAATCTCGAGGGAAAGAAACGGTGCAAGGCCGCGCTCCAGCGCTCGTTTGGCCTGCCGCAGCGGCGGCGCACACCGCTGTTCGGCATGACCGGGCGCCTGGTGACGCAGAAGGGACTCGATCTCATTCTGCAGGCCCGCCGGCTTCTCTCATCCGGCGCGCAGTTCGTCTTCCTCGGCACGGGTGAGCCGCGCTACGAGCACGCGCTCGTCGACCTCGCCACCGCCGCTCCGGATCAGATCGCCGTGCAGCTCGACTTCACCGACCGCCTCGAGCACCGGCTGATGGCGGGCGCCGACATCTTCCTGATGCCGTCCCTCTACGAGCCGTGCGGGCTCACCCAGATGCGGGCCCAGCGCTACGGTTCTCCTCCACTGGTGCGAAACGTCGGCGGCCTCGCCGATACCGTGGAGGACGGCGTGACCGGGTTCTCCTTCGACGCGTACACTCCCGAGGCCTTCGAGGAGGCCGGATTCCGCGCGACCGCGCTCTACCGTGATACCGCCCAATGGACGGCCTTGATGCGGCGCGGGATGGCGCGGGACTTCAGTTGGGAGCGATCGGTCGACACCTATCTCGACGTGTACCGGCGGGCGCTGGCGCGGTCGGGATCCGGCCGGTGACGCGCGGCCCGGTGGATCTCGTTTTCGCGCTTCACAGTCACCTTCCATACGTCCTCAATCACGGTCGCTGGCCCCATGGCAGCGACTGGCTGTGCGAGGCCGCGCTCGACACCTACCTCCCTCTCCTCGAGGTGCTGCAGGGTCTGGCCGCCCAATCGGTCCCTGCGCCGGTGACCATCGGTATCACCCCGGTCCTCGGGAACCAGCTCACGAGCGCCGAGTTCGTGAAGGAGCTGGAGTCGTTCTTCGAGCAGCGGCTCACGACCTGCGCGGAGGCCCCCGCCTCGCTGTCGGCGACGGGGGACAGTCACCTGCTGCCGCTCGTCGAGTTCTGGCGGGATCGACTCCTGAGACTCCGCCGCCGGTTCCACGAGGCCGGCGGCGATCTCGTCGGCGCTTTTCGAGCGCTCGAGGCTGCCGGTCGCATCGAGATCATCGGCTCCGCCGCGACCCATGCATTCCTGCCGTTGCTCGCGCGCGACGAAAGCATTCGGCTCCAGCTGGCCATCGGCACTGCGGAGCACCGTCGCCTCTTCGGGCGAGCGCCCGTCGGTTGCTGGCTCCCGGAGTGCGCCTACCGGCCACGCGGGCCGTGGGAGCCGTGGCCCACCGCGCCTCGCTCGGGCCCGCGACGGGGGATCGAGGAGCATCTCGCCGACGCCGGATTTCACTTCTTCTTCGTCGACTCCCATCTCGCCCAGGCCGGACGGCCGCTCGGTCTCTCGGGTGACCCGAGCGGCGAGCCGTCTATTCGAGACACGGCCGAGCACGTGGCGGCCGAGGCGCCACGACGCTCTCCCTATCAGGCGTACCGGGTAGCCCAGACCCGGGGAGGGCCGGTCGCGGCATTCGTGCGAGATCCGCGCGCCTCGATGCAGGTGTGGAGTCGCTTCGAAGGCTACCCGGGAGACGAGGCCTACCTCGAGTTTCACAAGATGCGCTGGCCCGGCGGGCTCAAGTTCTGGAAGGTGACCGGACCGGGTGTCGACCTCGGAGCTAAGGCGATGTACGATCCCTCGGCCGCCTTCGGTCGAGCGCGGGACCACGCGGAGCACTTCGCCGGCGTGCTCGGGAGCATCGCGGCCTCAGAGTCGCGACCTCGTGGGAAAGTCATCGTCGCGCCGTTCGACACGGAGTTGTTCGGCCACTGGTGGTTCGAGGGTCCGGAGTTCCTGGACGCCACGTTCCGGGTTTTGGCCCGGTGTCCGGACTCGGTGCGGCCCGTGACGGCGTCGCGCCACCTGGCCCATCATCCGCCGCGGGCTGGTCTCCGGCTTCCGCAGGGCTCCTGGGGAGCCAATGGCGACTTCTCCATGTGGCTCAGCGAGCGGACCGCGTGGACCTGGGAGCGCATCTGGCCGCTCGAGGCCGCCTTCTGGGACATCGCGCCCCGCGCGCTCGCCTCCCCTGCCGCGAGACCGGTGCTGGAGCAGGCGACACGCGAGCTGCTGCTCGCGCAGTCCTCGGACTGGCAGTTCATCATCTCGACCGGTGCGGCTGCCGACTACGCCGAGCGCCGTTTCCAAGAGCACTGCACGGACGCGGAGGCGCTGATCGCGGCCCTGGCCGATGGGAGCGGCGACGCGCTCGGCCCCGCGCAGCGACGAGCGGAAGTTCTGGCTCGGCGCGACCATCTCTTTCCCGATGTGATCCCCGCAGTGGCGGCCGCGCTCGGCGGCTCCCGGTCCCTGGCACTGGGCTGACGATGACTCCGATCCGTTTCGCTTTCGGCCTGCATCTCCACCAGCCGGTCGGCAATTTCGACCACGTCTTCGCCCAGCACGTCGAGGATGTGTACCGGCCGCTCCTCGATACGCTTGCCGACCGGGAGTTCCTGCCGGTCGTGCTCCATCTCTCGGGGCCGCTGCTCGAATGGCTCGAGCATCACGAGTCCGGCTATCTCGACCGCCTCGGACGCCTGGCGGCCGACGGCAAGATCGAGCTGCTCTCGGCCGGGTTCTACGAGCCCGTTCTCGCGTCGCTCCGCCGCCGCGATCGCGTCGAGCAGATCCAATGGCTGCGGGAGGCCATCCGTTCGCGCTTCGGCGTCGAGGCTGTGGGACTCTGGCTCACCGAGCGAGTCTGGGAGCCCGACCTCGCGGCCGATCTGTCGGATGCGGGCGTCCGCTACGCCCTCGTGGACGATCGCCATTTCCTGGCCACCGGATTCAATGCCGACCAGCTGCACGCGCCGTTCTATACCGAAAGCGACGCGAAGCGCGTCGCCCTGTTTCCCATCGACGAGCGGCTCCGGTATCTGATTCCCTTCCGGCCGCCCGAGGAGACGGCGGACTATCTCCGCGAGCTGCGAGGCGCCGGCCGTGAGCTCGCGGTCCTGGCCGACGACGGAGAGAAGTTCGGCGGATGGCCGGGCACCAAGGACTGGGTGTACGGACAGGGATGGCTTGATCGCTTCATCGCGACGATCGGACGATTGGTAGAGAATGGGGAGGCGCAGCTCAGCCGGCTCGACGAAGCCCTCGTGAAGGTCCCCAGTGGCGGGATCGCGTATTTGCCGACGTGCTCGTATCGCGAGATGGAAGGTTGGTCGCTCCCGCCGGACGCGGCGATTCGCCTCTCCCGACTCGAGCGCGATCTCGGCGAGGCCCGGGCTGCCGGCCCTGATGGCGCGCTCATCCGCGGCGCCCACTGGCGCAATTTCTTCGTCAAGTATTCCGAATCGAACCGGATGCACAAGAAGATGCAGGCGCTCTCGTCGCTCGCCCGTGAGCGGGGCGACGATGGCGAGATCCGGCGGGCGATCGGAAGGGCGCAGTGCAACGACGCGTACTGGCACGGGGTCTTCGGCGGGCTCTATCTCCCGCACCTGCGTGATGCCATCTGGCGCAATCTCGCGGACGCCGAAGCGGCGCTGAGAAAGGGTGAAGCCCTGGCGTGGGATCGGCTCGATATCGACGGCGACGGGCACGAGGAGATCTGGGTTCACTCGGCCGAATTCTCCGCGATCGTGAGCCCCTACCGAGGTGGCGCGATCGAGGAGTACACGGTGTTCAATCGGGGAATCAACTTCGCCAATGTCCTGACGCGCCGCCGCGAGGCCTATCACGACCTGGCGTTGGAGCGACAGGCGGCGCATGGAGGCCACTCCGGGGACGGGACCGCCAGCATCCACGACATCGAAACCAACATCCGTCTCGAAGAGCGTCCGCCGCTCGATTCGGAAGATCGGGCGTTGATGAACGAGCGGGTGCTGCCCAGGGGTGTGGGATTCGACGACTACGCGCGCGGATCCTACTGGCCGGTGTTGTCGTGGACTCGGCGGCCGGCCGGTGAAGTCGCCGTCGCCCGGAAGAAGCACGGGCTCGAGCTGACCTGTACGGTCGGCGATGGCCGGGAAGGATTGAGCAAGCGCATCCGGTTCGAGCCGGACGGACGCATTTCATTGACCTACGGCTGGGACGCCGGGATCGCGGACCCCGATGACAGCTTCGCACCGGAGTTTTCGTTCGCGGGCGAACTCGAGCTCCGCTGCGCCACGCCGGCAGACGAGTGGCGCTTCTCGATCGAGACGGTCGCCAAATCGGAGCGGGGCCTCGATCGCACCCGGCAGGGCGAATCCGTCACGCTTCGTTGGCCGGTGCGCCTGGGCAAGGCCGCGATCGAGATCCTGCCCACCCGGTGAGTTTATGTGCCGCCGGGATTCGCCGGCCGGCCGGCTGAGATCTTCGTCTCGGCCCTTCCCACCAGATAGCTGTGGATCGCGGCGATTTGCGCCGCCTCCAGCGTGTTCTCGAACGCCGGCATTCCTAAACAGCGTGGCAACCGCACAAGATCGAACCCGGTCAGCCCTGGCTTCGGACGGCCGGGCGTCCCGGTGCAAGTTTGCCATCGCTCCTTCCCTTCACGTACGAGTAAATCTCCTGGATCTTGTCCATCCCGAGCCCGAGCGCGCACCAGGCAGGCATCCCTTTCTCGGGGCGCCCGGAGCAGACGGTGCTCATGAACAGCTCCTTGGTATTGATGGGGCCATCGGGCTTGAGCGACACGATGAGATGGGGCGCGATCGTCGTGCCGATTACGTCCTCGCCATGACAGCGAGCGCAGTTCAGGTTGAACTGCTTCCAGCCGTCGTAGACATCCTGGGACACGGTGTCACGCGGAGCCTTGTGCCATTCATCGCGGAGCGGCGCGTCCGCCGCCGCAGTCTGCTGCGCGGTATCGCCGGCTGGCTGGGGCGCCGCCGGCTCCGCCACCGCCGTTGGCTTGGGCGCGGCGGCAGGCTTGGGCGCAGCGGCAGGCTTGGGCGCAGCGGCAGGCTTTGGCGCGGCCGAAGGTTTGGCGGCGGTGCTCTTCGCCGCTGAGTCGCTCCCGGTAGCGCTGCCCTTCTTGGCGCTGTCCACCCTCATCGTCGTCGTACCGGCATTCATAGCGGTGTCGGCGGGTGCGGGAGCAGGAGCGGCCACCGGTGCAGCGGTATCCGCCGGAGTTCCACCCGCGTTGCCCTTGGGCTCACCCCCACAGCCAGCCAACACGAGCATCGACGCCAGTGCCGCCATTCGTAGTCTTCCAGCCGTACCATGCGAGTCGCCCGTCATCTCGCGCGATAAACCGTTCATGGACTCTTCCTTTCGCGGTAGTGATCGAGGCGTCCCGCCGGCGGCCCGGTCGGACGCCCAGACAGAGGAAAACATCGGTTGGCACTCACCTGGCGCGTCGTGAGCCGCGTCACGTCGCCGCTGACGCACACGCGGCGCCGCGTTATCATTACCTCCATGACCGACGCTGCCGCGACCACCGTCACGCTCGGGCTCGTCCAGCATCGCTGTGTGGACGATCCCGGGGAGAACATGCGCAAGGCCATCCACGGCGTCCGCACGGCGGCGAAGAAGGGCGCCCAGATCGTCTGCCTGCAGGAGCTTTTCCGCAGCCGCTATTTCTGTCAAACCGAGGACCATCGCCACTTCGCCCTGGCGGAGCCGATTCCCGGCCCTTCCACCGAAGCGCTCGGACCGCTGGCCGCCGAGCTCGGCGTGGTGATCATCGCGTCGCTATTCGAGAAACGGGCCGAGGGACTCTACCACAATACCGCCGCCGTCATCGATGCGGATGGCAGCTATCTCGGCAAATATCGCAAGATGCACATCCCGGATGACCCGCTCTATTATGAGAAGTTTTACTTCACACCGGGAGATCTGGGATTCCGGAGCTGGGATACACGCTTCGGCCGGATCGGTGTGCTGGTGTGCTGGGACCAGTGGTATCCGGAGGCCGCCCGCCTGACCGCCATGAGCGGCGCCCAGATTCTCTTCTACCCCACTGCCATCGGATGGCTGCCGGCGGAAAAGCACGAGCACGGCGCCCAGCAGCAGGCGGCCTGGGAGACGATGCAACGAAGCCACGCCATCGCCAACGGCGTTTACGTGTGCGCGGTCAATCGCGTCGGCCACGAGGGCGACCCGAAGAGCGGCATCGAGTTCTGGGGCGGTAGCTTCGTCTCCGACCCCGGTGGGCGGATCATTGTGAAAGGCGGCGAAGGAGAAGAGGTTCTTACGGCCGCCTGCGATCTTAGCAAGGTGGACGTGAGCCGCACCCACTGGCCCTTTCTTCGAGACCGTCGTATCGACGCCTACCAGGACATCACCAAGCGGTATCTGGATTGACGCCGACTCCAGCCCAGCTCGGCTTCCGCATGCCTGCCGAGTGGGAGCCCCACCGCGGTACCTGGCTGAGCTGGCCCCACAAGAAAGCGTCCTGGCCCGGCAAGTTCGAGCCGGTGCCCCGTATCTTCGCCCGCCTCGCCACGCATCTCTCGGCCCACGAAGAAGTCCACATCAATGTCGCGGATGCCGCCATGGAGGCCGAGGCCCGCGGCATTCTGGATCGGGCGGGCGCCGACCGGGATCGGATCTTCTTCCACCACAACCCGACCAACGACGCGTGGTGCCGGGATCACGGACCCATTTTCGTCAATCGAGACACACCCGGTAGGCGGGAGCAGGCCATTATCGACTGGGGCTACAATGCCTGGGGAGCTAAGTATCCCCCCTACGACCTCGACGATGTGGTGCCCGCCCGGATCGCCGAAGAGCTCGGCCTGCCTCTCTATCTGCCGGGGATCATCCTCGAGGGCGGATCCATCGATGTGAACGGACGGGGCACGCTGCTCACCACCGAAGCCTGCCTCCTCAACCCGAATCGCAATCCCCACCTCGGCCGAGCGGAGATCGAGGATTACCTCCGCGCCTATCTGGGCGTGACGAAGGTGCTCTGGCTGGGCGATGGGATCGTGGGAGACGATACCGACGGCCACGTGGACGATCTGACCCGATTCGTGAACCCGGATACCGTAGTCACCGTAGTCGAGCACGACCCGCACGATGAAAACTTCGAGCCGCTCCAGGAAAACCTGGAGCGGCTTCGGGGAATGACCGATCAGGATGGCCGGCCGCTTCGCGTCGTGACCCTGCCGATGCCCCGGCCGCTATATCAGGACGATCAGCGGTTGCCGGCCAGCTACGCCAACTTCTACATCGGCAACGGCGTTGTCATGCTCCCGACCTATGACGCCGAGCGTGACGCCGAAGCGACTACGACACTGCAGTCGCTGTTTCCCGACCACCGGGTGATCGGGATCGACTGTACCGATCTCGTCTGGGGCCTAGGCGCGTTCCACTGCGTCACGCAGCAGTGGCCTGCCTGAGCTAAGACTTCTTCCAGGTCCCCACGAGCGCGGCGCGGCGACCGCCGCAGCTGTCCATCCCGAGACCGGCGACGTGCAGCTCGTCATTGTTCCGGCTCACCGCATATCGGGCGTCGGCGGTCTGACAAGGGCTGCCAGTAGTGTCGGCAGGGAAGATGAGCGTATCGCCCTTGAACTGTGCGCTCCCTTTCATGTCCACCGAATCGGGCCATCGCGGCGACGGAAGCATCAACTCCACGCCTCCGTTGGACGCCAGGTTCATCTGCACCTCTCCCTCGCCATAGAGATCGCGCTTCCAGGTGCCGGCGTACTTCCCACCTTCGCCGCCACATCCCGCCAGCGGGAGCAGGACGGCCAGCAGCGCGAGCAGGCGAAGGCAGGATGCGGGCATGGTACGATGAAACATGTCGGTGTCCTCCGTTGATGTGTCGATGGACCGCCGTCCTTCAGAAATCAATGAGTCATATCCCTGGCCGGCGGCATAGTTACGCCGGAGACGTTCGGGAGCGGCAATCCCGACATCCGCGCCTACTCGCTGGCGAGCGGTGGTGACATCGGGCGATGACGTAGAAGAATGAAAATGGAAGGCGGGCCCCGCGAACGCCAGTGGGACCCGCCTTCTTCTTGCCAGATCAACACTTACTGCCTCGGTAGCGTCTCCGCGTTCGGGATCGGCAACGTCGAGAAAACGACGTCCGGCGGGTCCCCTCCTGGCCGGTCGACCGGCAGCGTTCCGAGCCTGCCGTAGTGCCGGGCGTCGATCCACCGATGGCCACCCTCGTACATGAGGGAATACACCTTGTTGTACAGCAGCTCGGTGAGCGCAGCCGTCCCGTCGGCAAAGGCCCCGAGCACCGGCAAGTTGCCCGATCGAGTCCGGACGGTGTTGATGTCAGTCAACGCACTCCCCAAGTCACCCAGACCGATGTTCGCTTCGGCACGAAGCAGGATCAGCTCCTCGTTCTTGATAAAGGGGATCGGTGTTGAGGGCGTGGGGTAGCGAACCCAACCGATGCCCGAAGTCAGGCCATCTCCGCTCAGGGGCACCGTTCGCGGGACGGTCTTGTCCAGGAACCGCTGGTCGAGGCTCACGCCATCCGTCTGCAATTGCGCTCCGGTCTCGATCGACGGGTGGACGACATTCTCGCCCCGCTGCGGGTCGAGGGAGAGGGAGTTCGCGAAGTCGCCCGCACCAGTTCCGTAGCTCATGTAGACGCCGCGGTCGAGGGCGCCCGCCGGATCGATGAACGAGGCAGCCAGCGCGGTGAGCGCGTCGGCGAATTGGTTCTGATACACCGCGACTCGCGCGCGGAGTGCCCGGTTGAACGGGATGAAGGTCGCCGGGGTGTCGAATCCGGAGAACCCGGCCGGCAGCGAGAAGGGAAACGCTGCGCCTCCCGCCACCAGTTCCGCCTGCCCCTGGTCGAGCAGTTCGTTGACGTGGGCGAACGCCTCCGCGTTCGTGACGAACGGCGCTGGTGGCGCAGTCACGTCGGTGCCCACCGCGATCGGGATCGAATCCTCCGTATGAAAATCGAGGATCATGAGGAAATTGAGCGCCTGGAGCGTCTTCACGTACCCCGAGGTGGCGCTCTGCTCCTCCCCTGTCAGCGCCTGCGCTGTGGGAAGCGCAGCGAGCAGATTATTGCCAGTTCGGATGGCCTGGAACTCCTCCAGCCAGTGATCGCCGCCAAATGCCCCACCGCCTGGGTCGAGCGGCCCGTGGAGCAGCTCGGCGGTAAAGCGCGGATCCGAGCCGTCGATCCGGTATCCCTCCCGGCCGAGAATCGCACCGTCGAGGGCGAAATCGGCAAACTCCTGGCGGAAAGCAATCAGCATTCCGTTGGCCGTCGTCGACACCTGGGTTCGGCTCGGGTTGTTCC
>DATBSO010000170.1:0-7461 GCA_036559745.1 Gemmatimonadales bacterium
ACACCTGTGGCAGACCGCCTATGGACCCTTCGCCGCATAAGGAGCGCAAGATCTGTCACCCGCCGGCCGAGCGAGGGCCGATCGTGCGACGCGGAGTCTCACCGATGGTGGGCATTGCGGTATACGTATCCGTAAATGCCCAGGTTGACGACGATCACGACGGCGGCGAGCGCGAGCTGAATGCCACGGGTGAGGTTTCCCGGGTAGAGCACCGGGAGGATGTAGTGCTCGATGAATCCGCCCTCATAGCCTGCCTCGCCGGCCCGAGCCCGGAGCATGTTCTCCAGGGGCGTGAGTGGGCAGACCCATCCGCCGAGCTCGATCACCGCTCCCCAGACGGCGGCCGGCAGGTGAATCCACGCGAGCCTGGGCCATCGCACGAGCAGCAGGCCGCCGATGACCACGAAGAGGACGAAGAGGAAGTGGAGACCCAGGACCAGGTCGGCGAGGAAACGGTAGGGCATGGACAACGGTAAGCGGTAAACAGTAAACGGTGAACGGTCGGAAGCCCCGTTTACCGTTCACCGCTCACGCTTCATCGTTCAGACTCCCGCGTGCTCTCGCTGTTCCTTGCCTTCCTTCTGATTCTCCGCCGCCACCTTCGCGGCCACCTCCGGCGGCGCCTCGGCATACCCGTGGAATCGCTGCCGGTGGGTGCCCCGGCCGTGGGTGATCGAGTGCAGCGTGGTCGAGTACTTGTACAACTCGGCCTCCGGGATGATCGCGCGCACCTTGGTGAGTCGCCCGTCCGCCTCGGTGCCGAGAATCTGGCCGCGGCGGGAGCTCAGATCTCCCATGACGTCGCCCAGCAGGTCGTCGGGCGTCCAGACCTCGAGGTCCACCAGCGGCTCCAGCAGGATCGGCCGGCACTTGGGCGCGACGTTCCTGAAGGCCTGAATGCCCGCCATCTTGAACGACATCTCGTTGGAGTCCACGTCGTGGTAGGACCCGTCGAAGCACTCCGCCATGAAGTCCACCAGCGGATACCCCGCCACCACCCCGCGCTCGGCGGCCTCCTGGATGCCCTTGTCCACCGCCGGGATGTACTTGTTCGGAATCACGCCACCCACGATGCTGTCCACGAACTCGTAGCCGCTGCCCCGCGGCAGCGGCGCGAGCCGCACCCAGCAGTCGCCGTACTGTCCGCGGCCGCCGGTCTGTTTCTTGTGCTTCCCCTGGCCTTCGCCCTTGCCCTTGAGCGTCTCGCGGTACGCCACGCGGGGCCGGGTGAGCTCGGCATGCACTCCGAACTTCCGCTCCAGCCGGTTGAGGATGGTCTCGAAGTGGCGCTCACCCATGCCGTGGATCAGGGTCTGGCCCAGCTCCGAGCTGTACTCGAAGTGGAAGGTCGGATCTTCCTCGTGCAGCTTGTGCAGTCCGGCCGCGAGTTTGTCCTCCTCGCCTCGCTGCTTCACCACCACGGCCGACGTGGCCACCGATTCGGGCAACGGCAGCGGGGGCAGCCGGACCGGCTGCTCGCGGAGACAGAAGGTGTCGCCGGTGTGAGTGTCGCGCAGCTTGGCCACCGAGCCGATGTCGCCCGCATGGAGCCGCTCCACCTCGATCCGCTCCTTGCCCTGCTGGATCGACAGGTGGCCCAGCTTCTCGCCCGTCTCGTGCTCCGCGTTCCAGACTTCGCCGCCGTTCCGGAGTTCGCCGGCGTAGAGACGGAAGAGGGTCACGTCTCCGACGTGCGCCTCGGACAGCGTCTTGAACACGCGCCCGACCAGGGGAGCGTCCAGCGGCGGCTTGATCTCCACGGGTGACGGGAACAGCTCCACCATCTTCTTGAGCAGCGTGCGCAGCCCGTAGGTGAGGGTCGCGCTGCCGCAGAAGAGGGGGACGATCTGTCCCGCGAGCATCGCCTTCTTCACCGCTCCGATGAACTGCTCCCGGGGCAGCTCCTCGCCGCTCAGGTAGCGCTCGATCAGCTCATCGTCGGTCGACGCGACGGCTTCGATGAGCTGGTCGTTGTACTCCCGATACCGGGCCTGGTACTCGTCCGGGATCGGCACGACTTCGTACTCGCTCTTGGCCGTGCCCTTCTTGTAGGAGTGGCAGTGCCCGGAGAAGAGATTGATGATGCCGTGGAAATCGGGGCCGTCGCCGATCGGGATCTCGACCGGCACTACCTTGGGCGTGAGGTGCGACTTCACGTCCTGGAAGACCCGCTCGAAGTCGGCGTGCTCCTTGTCCATCAGGGAGACGAAGAGCATCCGCGGCAGATGCCGCTGGTCGCAGACTTCCCAGACCTTTTCGGTCCCCACCTCGACCCCGCTGGTCCCGCTCAGCACCACGACGGCCGCGTCGGCCGCGTGCAGACCGGTGACCACTTCACCGAAGTAGTCGAGGTACCCCGGGGTATCGATGAGATTGATCTTGGTGTCGAGCCACTCGGCGTAGCCGAGGGCGAGGTTGATCGAGTGTTTGCGATCGATTTCGTCGGGAGAGTAATCGGTGAGCGTGGTGCCGTCTTTCACGGTGCCGTGCCGGCGGCTGCTGCCGGACACCCAGGCGAGAGCGTCCACGAGGGACGTCTTGCCACTCGCCCCGTGGCCAACGAACGCCACATTCCGGATGGCGTTGGAGCCATAGACCTTCATGGCCTCCACCTCCTTACATGAATGGAATTTCCAAGGTGAGGGCCGGACGGTCGGATGTCAAATTGGCCTTTAGTAGGCCTCGGCGTCGGTGCGTCGCTCGATTCCGATGGCGCTCGCGAGCTGCAGCACGGGGACTGCGAGCAATAAGGCCGGCTCGTCGGCCGCGATGGCGAGCCCGAGGCCCGCGCCGCCTATGGCCAGGCTCGCGAGCAGTGAGGGGAGGAGGAGGTCTCATCGTCCGCCGCCGCTCACCCCCGCCGCGAGTCCGTACCGCGCCGACGATCGCGCAGTCCTCACAGGCGTTCGAGGTCAACATCGCCCCGGCGAACATGCCGGCGACTCCCCGGTCGCTCCGGCGAGCAGACCGCCGCCGATGAGCCAACCGATGTCCGTCGGCGGGGGCGTGCGTTTCCCAAGAGGCTGGGGCCGGCGGACGTACTCCGGTTCATCTATGGAAGGAAGCGGCGATCGCTCGAGCCGTTGAGCCGGCAGGCTGCCGGCCGCAGTGAGCATAAGGAGCGTCGCCAGCATGACGGTGCGCATCGTCGCCTCCCGGGGGTCGTTGGTAACGGCTTGACCCGCAAGAAGCTGATGGCGACCCGTGACCCGGACGTTCCCCGGGTCGTTACCTGATAGTAGTAGTTACCTATACCCCGCTGCCTGAAGCTGGAAGAGTTCGGCGTAGAGGCCGCCCCGCTCCACCAGTTCCTGATGGGTCCCCTGCTCAACCAGCTCTCCGTCCTTGAGCACCAGGATCCGATCAGCCATGCGCACCGTGGAGAACCGGTGCGAGATGAGCACCGCCATCCGCCCGGCCGTCAGCTCGGCGAAGCGGAGGAACACCTCGTACTCGGCCCGGGCATCGAGGGCAGCTGTCGGCTCGTCGAGAATGAGGAGCTGCGCGTCCCGCATATACGCCCGCGCCAGCGCGACCTTCTGCCACTCGCCGCCCGAGAGGTCCATTCCGCCCTCGAATCGTTTCCCCAGCATCTGTTCGTACCGCCCGGGAAGTCGTGCCGCGACCGTGTCGGCCAGGCTCCGTTCCGCGGCCGACTGGATTAGCGGCGCGTTGGCGAGTCGCCCGATGTCACCCACCGCGATGTTCTCGCGCAGCAGGAAATCGTACCGCACGAAGTCCTGGAAGATCACACCCACGTTCCGCCGCAGGTCGTCGAGGTCGTAGTCGCGCAGGTCCACGCCGTCCAGCAGA
Source organism: Gemmatimonadales bacterium (assembly GCA_036559745.1). Classification (GTDB taxonomy): domain Bacteria; phylum Gemmatimonadota; class Gemmatimonadetes; order Gemmatimonadales; family GWC2-71-9; genus CAVVWJ01. The sequence goes on from DATBSO010000170.1 coordinate 3,814, forward strand.
ATCCGCCCCTCCGTCGGGTCATAGAGGCGCGCGAGGAGCTTGACCAGCGTCGTCTTCCCGGCCCCGTTCTCCCCCACGAGCGCGAGACGCTCTCCCGGCGCGAGCGTGAAGCTCAGCCCGCGTACCGCCCAGGTCTCCACGCCGGGATAGCGGAACCCCACGCTCTCGAACACGAACCCGGTCCGGACCGGCACCGGCACCGCCCGCCCCGCTCCGCGCCGGATACTGGGCTCGAGTCCGAGGAAGCTGAATAGATCGTCGAGGTAGAGCGCCTGCTCGTAGATCTGTGATAGTGAGAGGAGCACCCGCTGGATGAGGTCCCTGCTCTGGCGGAAGGACCCGGCCAGAAACGTGAGCACGCCGATGGTGAACGGCCCCGCCGGGGAGTGATGGCCGATGACCGTGAGATAGATGATGACCGCGTAGGCGGCGTAGTAGCCGAGCGTGCCGACCGCGGCGAGGACGCTCGACACGATACTCCGTCGCACGGCGAGCGATCGATTGGCCTCGTAGAAATCGTTCGACAACCTGGCGTACCGGCCCACCAGAAAATCCGACAGACCGAAGAGCTTGAGCTCCTTGGCCGAGACGTCGCTCGCGCCGATGTAGCGGAGGTAGTCGAGTTGCCGCCGCTCGGGCGTCCACGAATACAGCAGCGAGTAGCCCAGCGAGGCGAAGTGGGTCTCGCCGAGCAGTGAGGGCAACACTGCTATCACGAGGAGCAGCAGGAGCCAGGGGACGTAGACCGCCAGGGCCACGCTCAGGGTGACGAGCGTGATGGCGTCCTGAACTGACGACAGGAGCAGAGTGAACAGGCCGATTCGGCCCACCGTCTGGCGGCGGGCCCGCTCCAGCTTGTCGTAGATCTCCGCGTCCTCGAACTGCTCCAGATCGAGCGTCGCGGCGTGCCGCATCAGCTCCACGCTGGTACGGTTGGCGAAGAGATCTCCCAGCAGGCTCTCGAGCAGCGCCGACAGTCTCGACAGCGCTTCCCCGACCAGGGCAATGGCCAGCTCGATGGCCACCAGCTCCGCCAGCCGCGTCCACGGGATCGTGGCGCCGCTCGTGGCGACGCCGACCGCGAGGACCACCTGGTCCACGATGAGCTTCCCGATCCAGAGCACGGCGAGCGGCACGAGCGCCCGCAGGACGCGCAGGACGAGAATGCCGACCACGTAGCGCGGCTCGGCCTCCCACACCATCCGAAGGAGTCGAGGCAGGTGTCGCAGGGCGCGCAGGCGTTCGCGCCAGCTCGCCGGGGGGCCGCTCGTCCGTCCGCCTCCGAGCCCGCTCGGACGCGCCACGGGATGCTGGAGTGGCAATGCCATACGGAGGAAGCTAACGGCGTTTATCTTCCGCCCATGCAACCCCCAATCACCGCGTTCGTCACCGGGGCAACCGAGGGCATCGGCCGCGCGACCGCGCTCGCCCTCGGGCGGGCGGGCTATCGCGTGGGAGTGTGCGCCCGCACGGCCGCGAAGGTGGACCGTCTCCGGAAGGAGCTTCGGAACGCCGGCGTGGATGCGGCCGGTGCCGCGGCGGACGTGTCCGACCCGGAACAGGTGAGCCGCGCCGTCCGCCACGTCGCGTCCGAGTTGGGAGATGTCGAGGTTCTCGTCAACAACGCGGGCATCCTGATCGCGCGTCCCATCCAGGAGCTCACGCTGGAGGACTGGGACGCGACCATGGCGATCAACCTGCGCGGTCTCTTTCTGGTCACCCAGGCGGTCCTGCCGGGGATGCGGCTCCGAGGCAGCGGAACGATCGTCAACGTCGCGAGTCTCGCGGGACGGAACGGGTTCGCCGGCGGGACCGCGTACGCGGCGTCGAAGCACGGGGTCCTCGGATTCAGCCGCTCGCTGATGCTCGAGGTCCGCAAGGAGAACATCCGCGTCATTGCCGTGTGTCCCGGCTCAGTGGACACGGGGATGCTGCGCGATCAGCCCATGCTCAAGTCCGACCCCGATCGGATCCTGCGGCCGGAGGACGTGGCCGGGGCCATCCTGCACGCGATTCAGACGCCGGCGCGGGCGATGGTGAGCGAGCTCGACATCCGTCCGACGAATCCTTGAAGAGCGACCCGTGGCCGGAGTCGAGATCAGCCGGTGCATCTGCCGCAGCGTCGCCTTCGCGGACCTCTTGCCGGTGGCGCGCGCCCACGGCTGGGACCTGGCCGCCGTGATGCGGGAGACCGGATGCGGCGCGGGCTGCGGCCTCTGTCGTCCCTACCTCCGCCGTATGCTGCTCACGGGAGAGACCGTATTCCACCAGTTGCTGTGGGAGGAGACCCCGTAGGGATGGGCGCGCAGTCCTTGCCCCAGCCGCTGCGGTTCGCCTGGAGCCGGCTGCTCGTGCCCGGCGTGCTCGCGGGCATCGCCGTCGCGGTGGGCTGGGTCGGGCTCTACTTCGCCTTCCAGAGGCATTGGCTGGGAGTCGCGTTACCCCTCGTGACGACGGTGCTCGGCCTCGCGGCCTTGAGGCGAGGCGAGGCGCTCGCCCGCCGGGAGAGCGAGGCGCTCGCGGCGCGCAACCGCGAACTCGAGCACCTGCGACACCTGGCGGCCACCCTGCTCGCCGGAACCGACCTTCCGCCTCTGCTGCACGAGGTCGCCCGCGCGGCGGTGGATCTACTCGAGGCCGAGAGCGGCGGGGTCACGCTCGTGGTTGAGGAGGGGAGATTCCTCAAGGTGGCGGCGGCCATCGGACCGTTCGAGGCCAGCCTGGGTCACCTCATCCCGGTAGACGAGTCGCTGCTCGGCTGGGTCGTGACCAACGGCCGGCCTCTCCTTTCCAACGACATGGATCGGGACCCGCGGACCTACCGGCTGCCCGGACTCGACATGGCGCTCCGGACCGTTGCGATCGTGCCGCTCCGCTCGGCCGGGGTCATCATCGGCACGGTCAGTGTGTATAACCGGCGCGACGGTCGTCCATTGGGCGAGCACGATCTCCAGGTCCTGCAGACGCTGGGCGATCAGGTCGTCATGGGACTCGACCGCGCGGCGGTGCTGGAGGAGAGCCGCCGGAACGAGCGGGCCCTCGTCGCCAAGAACGCCGAGCTGCTGCGCGCCACGCGGCTCAAGAGCGAATTCCTCGCGAACATGTCTCACGAGCTGCGCACGCCGCTCAACGCCATCATCGGGTTCTCCGACCTGGTGCTGGCCGAAGGGGCGGGGGAGCTCAACCCGCAGCAGCGCGACTACCTCGAGGCCGTGCTCAGGAACGGCCGGCACCTGCTCGACCTGATCAACAGCGTCCTCGACCTCTCCAAGATCGAGGCCGGCCGGATGTCGCTCACGGTGGAGCAGACCGATCTCCGTGACGCGATCACCGGAGCCGTCGCCGACACCGCCAGTCTCCGAACCGCCAAGAACCAGGAGTGCGCGCTCGACCTCGACGAATCGAGTCTCGCGGTGGTGGCCGACGGCGTCCGCGTGCGGCAGGTCCTGTACAATCTCCTGTCCAACGCCTCCAAGTTCACGCCGGATGGCGGCAGGATCTCGCTGTCTGCGCGTCGCACGCGCGCGCCGCTCCGGGTTCCGGCGGACCGGGCCGGCGACGACCGACGCATGACCACGCAGGACGTGATCTGGGTCAAGGTCGTGGATACCGGCATCGGCATTGCGCCAGGAGATATGGACAAGCTGT
>DATBSO010000171.1:0-41723 GCA_036559745.1 Gemmatimonadales bacterium
GTTTCGTCAGTTGTTCTGATTCGCCGCGAACCAGGATGCGACATTGAAATTGCGCGGGTCGAGCTCGTAGATCCGGTTCCGCGCGAAACGCCCGGTGGTCGGGAAGTACGGCGGCGGATCGTTCACCGCGCACGAGTTGTACTGGTACCGCTTGATGTATCCGTGTCCGTTGGTCTGACCCACGGCCCCACGGGTCTTCTGAATGATGCCGCCATTCAGGTTGAGGCAGCCGCGACCGGCATTGGTTCCGTTGCAGGGCTCCGCGTCGGTGGGACCCTGGTCGTAATGCTCCGCGCCGAAGATGTCGAGCGCCAGGACGACGGCGTGGATGTCTTCCTCGTCCGTGTCATCGTAGGTGCGCCAGTTGCCTGCGGCGGCGATCTGCCGTGCGACGTTGATCGTATTATCGGTGACCAGGATGCTGTCTCCGGAGAAGATCCCGACGATATTGCTGCACTCCGCCGCCTGGGCGGAGCCCGGGTCGACGGCGGTCCGGATGTCGTCCGCAACGACGATGTTCTCCGGCGAGGCGATCGTCACACGTCCGTTGATCACGCCGCTGACCGCGACTCGGCCGCTCACGTAGATCACGCCCTCCCACGCGGGGTTGAACGCGCGGTTGATCGGCCAGAGATAGTCCTTATCCGCGCGCAGGGTGAAGGGGCCCGCGGCCGGAGCACCCATGGTGCCCGGGCGAAGCCTCCAGCCGACGCCGGTGCCCGCCCAGTCACCTTTCACGGCATTCCAGGCCGTCGCGTCCAGATTGACGTTGGGCCAGAGCTGCTGGCGCAGGTGCGGATCGCCTCCGAGGTAGCAGCGATAGTTGCTGCCCGCAGTGCTAAGCATGGTGGTGGCTTGCGCGTTCCGTGCTCCGGCCGGATTCGTATCGGCGGCCGTCCGGAACTTGACCGGGGCCCCGCCGTTCCAGATGGCGTCGTTGGCGACAGTGTAGCTGCCGAGCTGCACGCCGGCGCCCTTTATTCCGACGCCGCAATTGGGCGAGCGCCGGATGTCGCCAACGGGTCCGGGGTTGCCCGAGAGCGTTCCCGAGACGTACCACGGACGGGCGTTGTCCTGGTAGATCCGCATGAAACCTTCGTTGGTGTCCGTCGAGTCGCCGTCGCCGTTCACGTCCACCGCGACGAACTCGATCCGGACCGACGACTCGCCTTCGCTGTTGCCGTTCGTGTTGCCGACGAAGGAGACGCCGCCGTTGTTGGCGCGGGTCTGGAGTGCCGTGAACGCCGCCGTGGTCGGCAGCGGAATGGCGGGCACGTTGAGCTTGGGTGGGAAATTCACGAACGTGCCGTTGCCCTGCCCCTGAATGCTGCTCTGGGCAGTCGTCACCTGGTCGAAGAAGGTGGCGCCGCTATTGTCGATCTTGATCTGGTCGTTCGAGTGCACCGGACCACGGATCTGGTCGTTGTTGGCGAAGACGATGTTGCCTTCGATGGTCGTGAAGTAGGCGTACTTGGCGAAACTCTCCTGGTTCACCTGCTCCCGGCGCACCACCTTGTTGCCGAAGCTGTCGGTGACGACCGTGATGATGGTGCCGAACACGCCGTACTGGCCGGACGTGATGCCGTCGGGGCCGGCGTAGGTGTTCTTCCGAAGGCCGGGGATCACGACGCCCGCGCCGTCCTTGACGACAGCGTTGGTATCGAGCTGGGCGTAGTTGGTGGCGGGGTAGATCGCCGGCGTTGCGTTCAGCTTGCTCCGGCCCTCTTCGACCGCGGCGATCGCGTAGTCGTTGAGTATGGCCGCGCGCTCCCCGTTCTTCTGGATGAGCTGCGAGTTGAGGACCCAGAACGCGCCCGCCAGGGCAATCGCGCTGACCGCGAAGCCGACGAACAGCGTCGTAAGCAGGGCGATACCGCGTTCGTCACGCCGGGCGCCCGCAGGGGGATGAACGGTTCTCATCGAGTCATTCCTCCAAGTGGTCGTCACGGCTACGGAATCGCCGGCGGAAACGCCGACACCTGCGTCGAGAGCTTGGGGCTGCAATCCTGCGCCGCCAGCCGGTACTCATAGGACGCACCCGACTGGAAGCCTGAGTTGTCGTCGTACGTGTAGTTGGCCTGTCCCGCCGCGACCGAGGTGAGCGGATCGGTCCAGCTCGGATCGGTCGTCTTCTTCTTCCAGATGACGTACCGCACTACGTCCTTCTCGCCGGAGTTCTCGTCGAACGCCGGGAGCCAGGTGAGCCGCATCTTCCCGGTCAGCGGCTGCCAGACGGCGTTGAGGCCGGCGCCCATGATTGGCTCGCTCCCGCAGATCTTGAGCTGCTTCATCCCCATGTTGGGCAGCGGAATGTTGAGGCTGATGCGCTGCGTCCGTTCGAGCGTCCCGGTCTGGCCGTTGGTGATCACGTAGCTCACCAGCACCGCGCGCAGACTGTCGATCCGGGTGGTATCCGCGCCGTCGCCGTGGGTGGCGAAGGTGTGCTTCAACGGCAGTTGCGCGGCCGGGACCAGCGTGAGCTGTGTCATCTGGTTGGCCGCGGGAGGCCGGATCATGTAATACCGGAAGAACGGCAGGTTGGTGGAGTCGGGCAGCACCTGCCGGACCAGCGTCTCCGGGGCGTTGTTGTTGACCTGGCGCATGAGCGTATAGTCATCGGTGCGCGAGGTCTCGAGGTCGGGCGTAAAGTAGAGCGTGATCAGCTCAGCGGTGCTGGTCGTGCCCGCCGTGGTTTGGTAGTCAAGGCTCGGGTAGTTCCAGGCGGGAGACGAGCCGGGAACGGCGATCTGATTGGCAAGCCTGAGCGCCTCGACCTGCGCCGCCGGAGCGTCGGGGTCGAAGTACACGGCGAAGATGTCGGTCGTGTCGTTGCTCACGTAGTTCGAGTTGAACGCGAACGTGTTGTTGCCGGCATAGACCGCCACGGGCTGGTTGTCCACGGTGTTCGATCCGGCGGTCCGGAGCTGGCTGTCGAGATTGTCCGCTCCGAAGCTCATGTTCTGGATGACGCCCATGTCGTCCGAGCCCCGCCGGAACGTCTTCGACTGGGCGACGAGGAAGCTCATGGCAGCGGCCAGCACCACCACGAAGACCACCATGGCGACGAGCAGTTCCACGAGCGTGAAGCCCTTGTTGGTGCGCATGATGGTCCTCACTTAAGGAGCGGCGATCGTGATCGAGCGCTTGACCGGCGTCGCCAGGAGCGGCCCGGTGACGGTGACGGTGACCTTGGTCAGGTCGCTCGTCGTCCCGGTGCCGGTGCGGACGACGCTCGTCGTGCGCGTGTAGCCCGTCATCGGCGTGTTGCTCTTGGTGCTGTCGAACTTGACCGTGAGCGAGTCGTAGTTGGGCGACACGCGGACCAGCGCGATCTGCGCCTCCGCCGACGCGTTGGCCTGCACTCGCATGCGATTCTTCGTCGCCACGCTCAGATAGCGCGAAGCCGAAGCCGCCATGGCGAGGACGATGGAGCCGAGGATGAAGATCGAGATCATCACCTCGATCAGGGTGAAGCCGTCCTGGCTCGACATAGTGCGCCGCATCAGAACCCCCTCGTCCAGGCGGTACCGTTGTACTTGAACCATTCGGTGCGTCCGGTGGCGCGCACGATCTCGACCGCGCGGGTATCGCGATTCCACTTGGTGGTGCCGTCGAGCACAGCGCGGGTGGACGTCAGGTAGAACCCGCCGATGCCGCTCGCGCTGCCATTGCGGTGGAAGACCAGCGCCGGCAGCCCGGAGATGGTGCGGTTGAAGTTGATCGCCGCGCCGCCGAAGGCTCGCGCCGGCGCGCCGCCGAGCCCGAACGCGAGCCGGGTGTCGAGCGGGATGGTTCTGGTCTTCTCGCCGGCGTCGATGTTGCTGTTGCTGTTGGCGTCCCAGATCATCCGCATCCGCCGGTTGCCGGCGTCGAAGGTCAGGATCATGTCGTGCTGCTTGGTCAGCGCCTCACGCTGGGCTGCGACCATGGTCGTGCTGAGGATCTGCACGCCGGCGTTTGCCTGGATCCGGTAGAGATCGATCCGGGGCAGCGCGACCACTGCCAGGATGCCGATGATGGACACCACCAGCAGCATCTCGAGCATGGTAAATCCGCGGACGGGGGAACGCAGTCCGGGTCTTTCTGCCATCCTGGGCCTCGTCATATCGGGTATCGATCGTGGCGACCGCTGGGGGGCGTCGCTTCGGTGTCGAAAAAGAGCAAATGTCGCGCCCACGGTCAGATATGTGTTAACGCAATGCGGTGGTTGATGTTGCGGACGTGTGCGAGTCTTTGACGAGCCCCTTTTCTTGTGCAGCTTGCGACAGCAAATGCCGAACCTTGCACCGGGCCATCTCGCCGCTTCCTTGGCGCCCGTGCCAGACCTATTTTCCCTCGCTTCCTTTCCACTCCCCTCACCGGCACCCCGCTCCATGGCCGATACCGCCCTGATGGACAAGCTGGTCTCGCTCTGCAAGCGCCGAGGCTTCGTATTCCAATCGTCCGAGATCTACGGCGGTCTCGGATCCGTCTGGGACTACGGTCCCCTGGGCGTCGAGCTCAAGAAGAACGTCAAGGACCGGTGGTGGCATGCCATGGTCCATGCCCGGGACGACATCGAGGGGTTGGATGCCGCCATCCTGATGCACCCACGGGTCTGGGAGGCGTCCGGCCACGTCTCCGGTTTCACCGATCCGCTTGTCGACTGCAAGCACTGTAAGAACCGGTTCCGGGCCGATGACCCCCGCATCAAGGGCACGCCGGGGCAACCCGACGCGCAGTGCCCGGTGTGCGGCAGCCGCGGGACGCTCACTGAGCCGCGGATGTTCAACCTCATGTTCAAGACCTTCATGGGGCCGGTGGAGGAGCAGGCAGCCATCGTCTACCTCCGGCCGGAGACCGCGCAGGGCATCTACGTCAACTACCTGAACGTGCTGCAGAGCTCTCGGCAGAAGATCCCGTTCGGCATCGCCCAGATCGGCAAGGCCTTTCGCAACGAGATCACGCCGGGCAACTTCATCTTCCGTACCCGGGAGTTCGAGCAGATGGAGATGCAGTTCTTCGTGAAGCCGGGAACCGACGCGGAATGGTTCGACCGCTGGCGCGAATGGCGGATGTCCTGGCATCGCGACCTGGGCCTCACCCCTGCGAAGCTGCAGTGGCACCAGCACGGGCCCGACGAGCTGGCCCACTACGCCCGCGCGGCCTTCGACATCCAGTACGAGTTCCCGTTCGGCTGGCAGGAGATCGAAGGCATCCACAATCGCGGCGACTTCGACCTCGGACGCCACCAGGAGTATTCCGGCAAGAAGCTCGAGTACTTCGACCAGGCTGCCAATGCGCGGTTCCTGCCGTTCATCGTCGAGACGTCCGCCGGCGCCGACCGGGTCGCGCTCACCTTGCTGGTGGATGCGTACCGCGAGGAAGAGGTCGAGGGGGAGACGCGCGTGGTACTTGGATTCCATCCCGCCGTCGCCCCGATCAAGGCCGGCGTCTTTCCGCTGGTCAAGAAGGATGGGATGCCGGAGCTGGCCACCGCGCTGTATCACGAGCTCAAGCGCCGATTCCCGACGTTCTACGACGACAGCGGCGCCATCGGCCGGCGCTACCGGCGCATGGATGAAGCCGGCACGCCGTTCGGGATCACGGTTGATGGCGAGACCGCCTCGGCCCGAACCGTGACGGTCCGGCACCGCGACTCGATGCAGCAGGAGCGGGTCGGCCTCGACCAGGTCGCGGAGTTCATCCGGGAGCGGCTCGGGAAAGGGTGACCATGCGCCTCGACGATTTTCGGGAGATGGCGCGGCGGCTCTCGGAAGAGCTGCCGTCCCAGTTCCTCGACGGGATCGCCGAGGTGACGGTCTCACCGCGGACGGTGCCGCACCCGGACCGCGTCGGCATCTACACGCTGGGCGAGTGCATTCCGTTGCCGGCGACGGAGAGCGGCACCGACGGCGTCCAGAGCCGGATCGTGCTCTATCACGGGTCGTTCGCCGCGTTGGCCCATCTCACGCCGGGATTCGACTGGCGCGAGGAAGCGTGGGAGACTCTCACGCACGAGCTGCGGCACCATCTCGAATGGCGGGCCAGGGAGCCGGACCTCGAGGACCTGGATTGGGCGGTGGAGCAAAACTTCGCCCGGCACGACGGAGAAGACTTCGATCCCGGCTTCTTTCTCCAGGGAGAGGTCGTCGCCGACGGGGCCTACCGCGTCGAGGACGATGTCTTCCTCGACAGCATCGTCGGCAAAGCTCCCGAGACGATTGTCTTCGCCTGGCGGGGCAGGGAGTATCGAACGGCCCTACCTCGCGGAGCCACCCTCCCGGCGTTTCTCACCGTCGCTGGAGCCGCCGACCCACCGCCCGGCGATCTCGTGCTCGTGCTTAGAAAGAAGCCCGGGCTCCTCACATTGCTGCACCCGGGACGCCTGTTTCAGGCGGTCGTCCAGGTGGGCGCGCATCGGGAGGCACGATGATCGGCCGATGGCTCCTCGGGGCGCTCGTGGCGGTCCCCGCTCTCGCGGCGCAGGCGCCCGCCGACTATCGCGTCGGCGTGGTCAGCGAGTCGTCCGATACGATCACGTGGCTTCGGCCGGATGGCGGCAGCCTGGTCGTTGATCACGTGGTGCCGGTGGGTCTGATGCCGACCGACAACGACGGCCCCCACAACATTACCGTGGCCCGGGACGGCAGGAGCTACTACGTCACCGTGGCGCACGGCACGCCGCTCGGATCGCTCTGGAAGCTCGCAACGGCATCGGACAGCGTCGAAGGTCGCGCGACGGTCGAGCTCTTTCCCACGACGATCGGGCTCACCCCCGATGGGCGGTATGCGTTCGTAGCCAATTCCGACTTTCACGGCGACCATCCACGCACCAACGTCGTCTCCGTCATCTATACCCCGGACATGACGCGGATTACCGACATCTCCGCCTGCGACATGCCGCACGGGGTCAAGGTCAATCACGCGGGGACCCGGGTCTACGTCTCCTGCATGCACAGCGACGAGATCCTCGAGCTCGACGTCGGCACCCTTCGCGTGCTGCGGCGTGCGCCGGCGGGCGCGGGGCACGCGATGGCCACCATGGCGGCGGCGTGCGCGCCGACGTTCGTGTCGGTCTCGCCCGACGACCGCAGGCTCTACGTGGCGTGCAACACCGGCAACACGCTTCAGGCGTGGGACGCCGCGTCGCTCACGAAGGTCGGCGAGGTGGAGGTGGGTCATGGTGCCTACAACGTCGAGCCCTCGCCCGACGGCCGGATCGTGATCGTCACCAACAAGAAGGACCAGAGCGTGAGCATCGTCGATGCCGCCTCGCTCAAGGAGCTCGCGAGAGTTCCCACCAGCAAGAAGGTCGTACACGGCGTCGCCTATTCGCCGGACGGGCGGCTGGCCTATATTTCCTGCGAATCGATCGGCGCCGATCCCGGCGCGGTGGATGTCATCGATCTGGCCGGGCGCAAGCGGGTCGCGAGCGTCGCCGTGCGGGGCCAGCCGACGGGCATCACCATCCGGCTGCTTCGCCCACACCCTTCAACCAATTGAGTTCCGTCATGATGTACGAGGTACTGACCACGCTCGATAGCGCGGAGGTGTTGCGGCGCGCGAAAGCGTTCTTCGCGGAGCGGGTACCGTCGCAGGCGGCCTTCCCGGAGAAAGAGGGACCCTCCTTCGTGACCCTGCGGGGTCAGGGCGGTGAAGAGGTCGCGATCGCGGTGTTGGCGGCGCCGAACGCGACCCGGGTGCGGGGGTCCACCTTTCTCTTCGATCAGCCGCTCGACCGCTTTCTCTCGTCGCTGCCCACCCCGTCGGAGACCGCGGCGTGAGCGGGCTTCCGGTACGGGTCATGGTGCAGGATGCGTGGGACGAGGTGACCCTCGACCTGCCGCCGAGCACTTCTCTGGCCGACGTCAAGAGCCGCGCGCTCCAGGCCACCCAGGTGCGCGGCGATCCGGACGCGTATCTCCTCAAGTTCCGCGGCGCCGAGCTCCGCGACGAGTCTCGCTCGTTGGCGGACGCCGGGCTCGTCCCCAACGCCGCGCTCATCGTCCTGCTCCGGCGGCGCCGGCCGGTTCGCTAGGCGGCCGCGGTGCCGCCGCAGCTTTTCACCCACCCCGACTGTCTCAGGCACGATCCCGGCCCCGACCACCCCGAGTCGCCCGACCGGCTGGCGGTGCTGTTGCGCCGGGTCCGTTCCAATAACGCCGCCGACGTGCGTGACGCGGATGCGGCCGGCATCGAGACGTTGTTGGCGGTTCATCCCCGCGGCTATCTCGAGAGTCTCGAGGCGATGAGTGCACGCGGCGGCGGCGCGCTGTTCCTCGATACGATCCTCAACGCATCGAGCTGGGCGGCGGTGCTCGGCGCCACCGGCGCAATCCTGGCCGCGGTGGACGCCGCGATCGATGGGAGGCGGCACAGCTTCGCGGCCGTGCGTCCGCCCGGGCATCACGCGCTCGCGGCGCGGGGAATGGGATTCTGCCTCACCAACAATGTGGTCGTCGCGGCCCGCCATGCGCAAAGGTCGGGTCATCCGACGGTGCTGATCGTCGACTGGGATGTGCATCATGGTAACGGAACCCAGGCGCTGATCGAAACCGATGCCACTGTGCGGTACGTCTCGCTCCACCAGCACCCGTGGTACCCCGGCACCGGAATGGCGGACGAGCGCGGAGTGGGCAACGTCTTCAACGTTCCTCGCGGTCCCGGCAAGCCGCCCGCGCTCTACGTCGCCGATCTCTGGGCGGCCGTGGTCGCCGCGACCGAAGGATGGACACCCGATCTGCTCATCGTGTCCGCGGGATTCGACGCGATGCTGGGCGACCCGCTGGGCGGATTTACCCTCGAGCCCGAGCATTACGCCGAGCTCACACGCCGGCTGCGCGAGCGCCTTCCGAAGACGCCGATCGTGGGATTGCTCGAGGGCGGCTACGCACCCGAGCGGGTCGCCGATGGGGTGCTGGCGCACCTCGGCGCCCTCGCCTAGTCTACAGGCCGCTCCTCTCCACCAGTCCACCAGCCTCCCAACGCCTCCGACGAGGACGCCGTGGCCGACCGCCTTCAGATGAGCACCGAGTTTCTGGAGCTGCGCACCAAGCATCCGTTCATCATCGCGCGCGGGGGGCGCAGCGAGTATCGGACTGTCTGGGTGCGGCTGCGCGACGGCGATGGGAACGAGGGATGGGGAGAGGCCGCGCCGAGCAAGTTCTACGGAGAGACGGCCGAATCGGCGATGGCCGCGCTTCCCTATCTGGTCGACGCGCTTCCCTCCGACCCATTCGACCTCGAGGGGGCCGAGCAGCGGTTCGCCGCGACCATGCGATACAATGCCGCCGCACGTTCCGCCCTCTCGGCCGCACTCCACGACCTGGCCGCGAAGCGCCTCGGGATACCGGTCTACCGGATGTGGGGCCTTGACCCCGCCCAGGCCCCGCGCTCCACGTTCACCATCGGGCTCGATACGCCCGAGAAGATCCGCGCCAAGGTCAAGGAGGCGGCCGAGTACCCGGTGCTCAAGGTGAAGCTGGGCACCGATCGCGACGTGGAGATCCTGCGAGCCATTCGGGAGACGACCGACCGAGAGATCCGGGTGGACGCCAACTGCGGATGGACGGTGAAGCGCGCGATCGCGATGTTGCCGGTACTCCAGGAGTTCGGCGTGACCGTCCTGGAGCAGCCGCTGCCTCCCGATCAGCTCGATGGGCTCGGCGAAGTCACCCGGCGCTCGAGTATTCCCGTCATCGCCGACGAGAGCTGCGAGACCGCCACGGACATTCCTCGGCTGGTGGGGAAGGTGGACGGCATCAACATCAAGCTGGCCAAGTGCGGCGGACTCCGGGAGGCACTGCGCATGATCGCCGTGGCGCGCGCGCATGGCATGGTCGTCATGGTCGGTTGCATGATCGAGAGTTCGCTCGCCATCACCGCCGCCGCGCACTTCACTCCGCTGGTCGACATCGTGGACCTCGACGGGGCGGCCCTCCTCGCCAACGATCCTTTCGTCGGGGCCACCATCGCTGGCGGCCAGGTCACCCTCCCTGACGGGCCCGGGTTGGGCGTCAGGAAGAGATGACCGAGCGGTTCGCTCAGGTCGCTCTTCCGCTCCCCCTCGCCTCCAGCTACACCTACCGCATCCCTGAGACGTTGGGCGACCGGGTGGTCCCGGGCGCCCGGGTGGTCGTTCCGGTTCGGCGCCGCGAGCTCGTCGCCATCGCCGTCGCCGTCGACACGCCGGCGCCGGAAGCGGCCCCGCGCGACATCCTCGCTGCGCCGGACGAGGAGCCGGTGTTGCCGCAGGACCTGCTCACGGCGGTCGAATGGATCGCCGGCTATTATGGCGCTCCGCTCGGACTCGCGCTCAAGGCCGCGCTGCCGAGGGGCATGTGGGGCGCCTCACGGGTCATGGTCTCGGCGACCGGAAGGCATGTGTCCCCGGGCGGCCTGGCCGGCGAGGTGCTCGACTGGCTGATCCGCCGTGGAGGTGAAGTCCCCGTGTCCACGGCGGCGCGCGCGCTTCGTCGCCCGCTGTGGGAGGTGGTGGACCGCCTCGCGCGCATCGACGCCGTGGTGCTTCGGGTGGAGCCGCCGGAGACCGATGCCGAGTCGGCGACCGAGCGGGTTGCCGCGCTCGCCACCGACGCTCCGACGCTGCTCGAGCGGCGCGAGCTCTTTCGTCGAAGCCCGGCTCAGCGGCGCCTGTACGAGGCGATCGAGCGGCTCGGTGGCGCCGTGCAGATCAGCCACCTGACCGGGCAACTCGGCTTCACCGCGTCCAATGTCCGCTCCCTCGAGAAACGGGGTCTGATTCGGATCCGTCTCGCCGAGCGCGTGCGAGACCCCTTTGCCGGCCTTCCCGTCACGCCCCCGCCCCAGTCGCTCACCCCGGCGCAACAGGACGCGCTCGCGGCCGTCGAGTCGCTCGCGCCCGGCACCGGCGCGGTGCTCTTCGGCGTCACCGGAAGCGGAAAGACCCTGGTCTATCTCGAAGCGGTTCGGCGGGCGCTGGCGGTGGGGCAGGGCGCGATCGTGCTCGTTCCCGAAATCGCCCTGACGCCGCAAACGGTCGGCAGATTCCGTGGCGCCTTCGGCGATGAGATCGCGGTGCTGCACAGCGGTCTCTCCGACGGTGAGCGGGCCGATGCCTGGCGGCTGCTGCGCCGGGGTGAGCGCCGTGTTGCCGTAGGAGCCCGATCGGCCGTCTTCGCGCCGGTGCAGCGTCTCGGCCTCATCGTGCTGGACGAGGAACACGAATCGAGCTACAAGAACGGCGAGACTCCGCGCTATCACGCGAGGGACGTCGCCGGTGTGCGCGCGCGAATCGAGGGCGCCCGCTTGGTGCTCGGCAGCGCCACGCCCTCGCTGGAGACAATGAGCCGGACTCCCGACCGACTCAGCCTGCTGCGGCTGCCGGAGCGCGTCGGCGCGCGTCCCATGCCGCCGGTGGACATCATCGACCTCCGCTCCGCGCCCAAGGTGGCCGGCACGGGTCCGCTCGGATGGTCCGAGGCTCTCGATGCCGCGGTTCTGGATACGCTCGCACGTCGGGAGCAGACGCTGTTGCTGCTCAACCGGCGCGGCTTCGCTGCATTTCTCCAGTGCGCCGACTGCGGGGAGGTGTGGCAGTGTCCCCGGTGCACCATCTCCCTCACGGTGCATCAATCCCCGCCCGGGCTCCGATGTCACTACTGCGCGCACGAGGAACCGGTCCCGTCGTCGTGTCGTGTCTGCGGGAATCCCGTTCACAAGATGCGCGGATTCGGCACGCAGCAGCTCGAGCGTCTGCTGGTGGAGCGGTATCCCGGTGCGAGGCTCGCCAGGATGGACCTCGACACCACGAGCACCAAGTGGTCCCACCACCGGATCCTCGCGTCCGTCGAGGCGGGCGAGGTCGACCTCCTCATCGGCACTCAGATGATTGCCAAGGGGCTCGACTTTCCCAACGTGACACTCGTTGGCGTGGTGGACGCGGACACCGGACTCTACTTGCCCGATTTTCGGGCGGCGGAGCGGACGTTCCAGTTGCTGGCGCAGGTGGCCGGGCGGGCGGGACGCGGTCCAAAGGGCGGGCGTGTTCTGGTACAGACCCACCACCCCAATCATCACGCGCTCGTATGGGCCGCGCGTCACGACAGCGAGGGGTTTCTCAGGGAAGAACGGCTGCTGCGGGAGTCGCCGCCCTACCCTCCGGCGACGGCGCTGGTCAATCTCGTGGTCTCGGGTCTGGACGAGGGGGCCGTCGGGCGGCGCGCGGCCCAGGTGGCAGACTGGTGCGTGGCACTGGTCGCCGAGCGCGCGCTGCCGGTCGAGGTACTCGGCCCCGCTCCGTCGCCGCTGGCCCGAATCAAGGACCGATGGCGCTGGCACGTGCTGCTCAAGGGGCCATCGCCCGTACTCGGACGGATCGTGCGGTATGCGGCGCGGCGATTGCCTCGGGGCGACGGGGTCAGAGTCGCGGTCGACCGGGATCCCGTCACCCTGTTGTAGCTACGGCTTGGCGCGGTAGCCGATCTCCATGCCGGCATACACGACCCGGCGAGGCGCGGGCTCGATGACCCTGCCACCGACGCCGTTGAGCGTCACCGATCCGATGTACTGCCGGTCCCAAAGATTGTTCACGCCGAGGAACGGGGCGATGTTCACGCTGCCCGCGTTTCCCGACCAGCCCAGCCGGGCATTGGTGATGCCGGGTCCCCACCCGTCCACCACGATCGTGTTCGCGTCGTCCGCGGCCAGCGACGTGCTGATGGTGTGGTCGGCATCGAGGTACAGGCCGCGTGGAAGAACCGTCCGGAGCCCCAATCGCCAGTAGTGGTCGGGAACACCGGGGAGCCGGTTTCCATCGAGCGTGTCCACCTCGGTGCCGGACACGATCTTGTAGTCCGCGAACCGATAGTGGGCATAGGTGTAGGCGCCGCTCAGGGTGAGTCCGCTCACCGGCGTGACGCTCAGGCCCACCTCGGCGCCGTCGTTGTGGGTCCTCCCGGCGTTGACGAAGAACGCGCGCCCTCCCACCTCCTGCTGCTGGACGATCGCGTCCTTGATCCGCCCCAGGAACACGGCCACCGAGTATTCGACCCCGTGAAGCGGCCGTCCACGGGCGCCGATCTCGTAGTTGACCGCGCGCTGCGGCTTGAGCTGGTCGTTGAACCCGCCGACGCCGTTGGGCTGGTTCACGAGCTCCGTGGTGGTCGGCGTTTCGAACGAGGTGGACACGTTCGCGTAGGGGATGAAGGCCTGGCTCTCGGACCAGCTCATCCCCACACTGCCGCTCAACGCCGAGTTGGTGCGCGCGCCGCTGTTGTCGACTCCATCGGTGAGGTGGCGGTCGGCGACGTCGAACCGCACCCAGTCATACCGGGCGCCGCCGCTTACCAGCAGCCGCTCGTTGGGGCTCCAGAGCACCTGCGCAAACGGTCCGAATTCGGTGATCTTTTCCCGCTGGTCGATCAGCACACTGTCGCTGGGAGCGCCGGCAGCGGCGCGAAGATTTTGCCGGTTGTCGCGCATCCGCTGGACGTCCGCGCCGGCCGTGAGCCGCGGCGCGTGAGCCCCTGTTCCCAGCAGTCGGCTGCCGCTCACGCGCGCCCCTCCGACGACGCGGTCGATGATCACGTACGTGCCGATGGTGGGTCCCGGGCCGCTCGGCGGAGGAGCAGCGAGCGGGTTGTTGAGATCACGGAGGAGCCCGAACACGGTCACGGCCAGCTCGTTGCCATGCGCATCAATGTGCTTCAGGCCGAGTGAGAGTTGCTGTTGCTGGACGTCCTTGTCGGCCCGGCGCAGGATGTTGTTCGCGGCGGCGGAGTCCGGATTGGCCAGATACTCCGCGAGCGTCAGCGCGCCGGGATTCTCCGCCGACGGGTTGTCCGCGGCACTGAAGCGCAGCGTACCGAGCGTGGTTCCCGAGAAGATGTAGTCGACGCCGGCGTTGAGCTGGCGGATCTCGGCGGCGCTGTGCTGGCGGTAGCCATCGGTCTTGAACTGAGAGAGAGACAGGGTGCCGCTGGCGCTGCCTGCCCGGCCCGACGACCAGCTTTGCCATTTGTAGAAGTCGTCGTCACCCTGTTTCCCGGTCCCGCCCTCGACGCGGATCCGGGTGGCAAACGGACCGGAAGCCGCCGGCTCGCTCTGAAGGGAGATTACGCCGCCTGAGGCGTTGCCATACAGTGAGGAGCTGGCGCCTCGCAAGACCTCGGCCCGCCCGATCGTGCCGAACTCGACGTTGGTGAGCTGACTCTGGCCGTCGGGCAGAGTCTGTGGCACGCCATCGAGGAGGATCTTGAGGCCGCGCACCCCGAAGTTCGAGCGACTGCCGAACCCACGGATCGAGATCCGCTGATCGAGCGAGAAGTTGTAGCGGTTGACGACGACCACTCCGGGGAGGTTACTCAACGCCTCGTCGAGTCCGATGGTAGGCTGCCCGCGCTGAAGGTCACCTCGACCCAGGACGCCGACGGCGTACGGCACCCGGTCGAGTGGCTCGGCCGTTCTGGTGACCGTGACGCTGATCTCGGGCAGCGTTGTGGCCGTCGCGCTGTCGGCTCGAGCGGAGTCCGATCGAGCGGGCTCCTGTCCGGCGGCGCGGCCGGCTACCAGGGTCGAAAGCGCGAGCAACGCAGGAATGAAACGTCGTGTCATGGGCTCCTCGGGTGAAGCTGTAAACTTAACCCCTCTCGGAGTACGCCCCCTGCACCAGCTTGAATCGCTCCGGGCCACCGCCTAGACTTCCCGCCCGTATGTCGGATTCCTCCTCGGCCACGCCTGATTTTTCACACCCGCCCTTCGCGGGCGCCCCGGACGCGCGCTTTGCGCCGCTCCCGGCCGCCGGTGTGCTCCCCGAAGGCTTTTTCTCCACGTCGAACCTTCCGACCTACATCAAGGTGGATGGCCGGTGGATCGCGCCGACCCGTCCGCGGATGGACTGCGTGGTCGTCCGTCGTGGAAACGGCCTGGAGACGATCGAGCCGCGGCGCCTCGGCAAGGGCGAGCTGATCGCGATGGGTGAGGCGGAAGACGGAACCCAGGGAATCGTCGTTCACTCCCAGGGTTTCCTCGGCGGCGGCCATGGGGCCAACGAGTTCCGATTCATGTCGACGGAGGTGAGCCGAGAGCGCCCGGTCAACTATGAGGAGCTCGCCGCACGGGTCGGGGAGGAGAAGCGTCGGGGTGGGTACCTCGTGTGGGTCGTAGGACCCGCACTCGTTCACTCCCGCGCTCGCGCCGACTTCGAGTGGTTCATCAGACACGGCTACGTTCAGGCGGTGCTTGCTGGGAACGCCGTGGCGGTGCACGACATCGAGGCGGCGATTTTCGGCACGACGCTCGGCATGAGTAACACCGGCCAACCTACCGAAGGCGGCCATGGGCTCCACATGCGTGCGATCAACCGGGTGCGAGCTGCGGGGTCCATCGAGCGTGCGGTCGAGACGGGGCTCATTCGCAGCGGGATCATGCACGCGCTCGTGACCCAGCGCGTACCGTACGTCCTCGCGGGCTCCATACGCGACGACGGGCCGCTCCCGGGCGTGTTCAGCGACACGCTGGCGGCGCAGGACGCGATGCGGGAGCACACGGTCAAGGCCACTGGCGCCGTCTTCGTAGCCACGGCGCTCCATGCGATCGCCGTCGGCAACATGCTGCCGGCCTTCTATCTCAACGGCAGGGGCGCTCCGTCACCGCTTATGACCATCTGCGTCGACCAGACCGAGTTCGTGGTGAACAAGCTCAAGGACCGGGGCACTCATCAGGCCTACGGTGTGGTGACCAACGCACAGGACTTCATGCACGTACTTCGTTTCTACTGCGAGCGATGGGAACAGGCATCGGCGTGAGCGGCCCGGGCGCCGGGTTGGGTTGGGACCGCCTCGCCCAGGCGGTCGCGGCCGAGGTGCCGCCTGGCGACGTGGATGCCGTCTGGGTCTTCACACCGCTCCGCCGCGACGGCCGTGAGTGGGGGACGGCGGTACTGTCCCGGATCGACGGGGACCGCCGCCGGATCTACACAGCCCGCTACTCATTGATGATCAAGGGGAAGGAGCGGGGACGTTTCGAGGCGTCCATCGAAGAGGTGGGCAGCGGCCCGATGGAGTCGCTCGATCGACTGTTGCAGGACGCCCATCGCCGGATCGACGACGAGCATCCTCCTCTTTCCGTTCCGCCCGAGACCTGGTTCGTCTCGGTCGTCTCCGACCCTCCTCCCGATGGCCCGTCTCGCTAGGGCCGAAAGTGCAGCGCTCCTCGAGCGCTTTCGCCGGTACCTCCGCGACCATCGCCAACCGGTCACTCGCCAGCGCGACCTCGTCGCGCAGGTCGTGCTGCTCGCCGAGGACCATCCATCGGTAGAAGGGATCCGGAAGGCGCTTCGGGCGCGGGGGGAGAACGTCGGCGTCGCCACGGTATACCGGACCCTCGACGTACTGGTCCAGAGCGGGCTCGTGCGCGCCCATGATTTCGGGGAAGGGTTCAAGCGGTATGAGCCGATGCCGGCCCAGGCCCACCACGAGCACCTCATCTGCGAGCGATGCGGCCGGGTCATCGAGTTCCAGAATGACCGCCTCGAGCGCATGCTCCCCGTTATCGCCGATGAGCACGCGTTTCAGCATCAGCGGCACCGGGTAGAGATCTACGGCGTGTGCCGTGAATGCCGCCAGCGCGAGCTGGGCCCGTTGTGACGGAACCTGCCGGTCTCGGGCTTCTCGTCGCGTTCGCTGCCGGTCTCCTGAGCTTCCTGTCGCCGTGCGTGCTGCCGCTGGTCCCGTCCTACGTCGGCTTTCTCACCGGGATGACGCTGCCCGAAGTCACCGATCGGCGCCGGGTCGCCCTCCTGCACGCGCTCCTCTTCGTCGCCGGCTTTTCGCTCGTCTTCATCATCCTGGGCGCGAGCGCCACGGCGCTGGGGCGCGCGCTCAACCAGTACCAGGTCTGGTTGCAACGGATCGGCGGCGTGCTCATCATCGCATTCGGTCTGGTCTGCCTGGGCGTCTTCCGGGCCGACTTCCTGATGCGCGAGCGGCGGGTACGGCTCGAAGAGAAGCCGGTGGGCTACCTCGGGTCGCTGCTGGTCGGGATGGCGTTCGCTGCGGGCTGGACGCCCTGTATCGGGCCGGTGCTGGGCGGCATTCTCGGTCTCGCGGCCACCTCGAGCGATCTCGCCCGCGGAACGCTCCTGCTGGTCGCCTATTCGGCGGGCCTCGCCGTCCCGTTTCTCCTCGCCGCGTTGGCGCTCGAGAGCTTTCTCGGCTGGTTCCAGCGGTTCCGGCGGTTTCTACCGTGGGTCATGCGAATCAGCGGGGCGCTGCTCGTGTTCGTGGGAATTCTGATGGTGACGGGGGAGTTCACGCGGCTCGCCGGATGGCTGCAGCAGTTTACGCCGGCGGGCCTGAAAGAGAAGTTGTAACCTCCAGCTCTTCCTGGAGCTGTTGTCGCCGGAGCAATTCCCAGTAGCGCCCGCCCGCTGCGATCAGCTGTGGGTGGGTTCCCTCCTCCACGATCCGGCCTTCGTCGAGTACCACGATCCAGTCGGCATCGCGCACTGCCGCCAGTCGATGGGAGACGATGATACTCGTGCGGCCCTGGAGCGCGCCGCGCAGGGCCTGGAGGATCCTGGCCTCGGTTTGCGCGTCCACGGCGCTCAGGGCGTCGTCAAGCACGAAGATCGGCGGGTCCTGCGCCAGCGCGCGCGCGATCGCCGCGCGCTGCTTCTGTCCGCCGGAGAGATTGATCCCGCGCTCGCCCAGCATCGTATCGTAGCCGGCCGGCAGCGACGGCAGCGCTTCGATGAGCTGCGACACCTCCGCGACGCGCTCCAGGCGGCCGTCGTCGGGGGCGCCGAGGAGAACGTTGTCGCGGAGTGTGTCGCTGAACAGGAAGGTCTCCTGCGGAACGAAGCCGACGGCGCGCCGCAGCTCCGGCAGCCCGAGCCGCCTGATGTCGCGCCCGTCGAAGAGAATCGCTCCCCTGTCCGGATCGTAGGCTCTGACCATCAGGTCCACGACGGCGGACTTGCCGGCACCCGTCGCGCCGACCACGGCCAGTGAGCGACCGGCCTGGATCGTAAACGAAATATCCTGTAGCACCCATCCGCGGTCTCGCGCGCCGGGATAGGCGAACCAGACGTTGCGAAACTCCACCATTCGGCCCCCGTGCGCCGGAGGCAGGGAGAGGGGATCGGGCGCGCTGGTAATCGCGGGCTCCTCGCGGAAGAGCTGGTTGATTCGTCCCATCGAGGCGGCGCCGCGCTGGACCAGGTTGACGGCCCAACCGAGCGCGATCATCGGCCAGATCAGCATGCCGAGATAGATCCCGAACGCGACGAACTGGCCGACGGTCACAGTCCCCGCCATCACCAGCCGGCCGCCCGCGTAGAGCACCGTCACGCCGCTTACGCCACCCAGCAGGCTCAATAGTGGAAAGAAGAGACCCTGTACCTTGGCCAGGCTCAGGTTGCGTCCTAGGTAGTCCTGGCTGAGTCCTCTGAATCGGGCGGTCTCCGCCTCCTCCTGGCGATACGCCCGGACCACGCGGACGCCGGAGAGGTTCTCGTGGGCGTGGCTCGTGAGCTCGCTGAACTGGGCCTGGATGGCCTCGGTACGGCGGTGGACCCGTTGCCCCAGCACCACCATCGCCACGGGAAGGCCCAGCATCGGGAGGAGGGCGAGGGCGGTGAGGTGGAGACTGATCCCCGCCATGGCGGGTGCCATTAGGAGGGCCCTGATGATAGTATCCACCAGGTACATGAGCGCCGGGCCCGCGACCATCCGCACCGCGAGAAGGTCGTTGGTGGCCCGTGCCATGATGTCGCCTGTCGGGTACCGGTCGTAAAACTCGGCCGACATCCGTTGGAGGTGCCTGAACAGGTGATCCCGGAGGTCGGTCTCGACCCGTCGGCTGCCGCTGTTGAGCAGTTCGCGCATGCCGTAGCGGGCGATTCCGCCGAGGAGGGCGACCGCGAGCAGGAGGCCGACCGCCACCTGGACTTCGTGGAAGTCGTGACCGGCCCGCAGCGCGTCGATACCGCGCTGGAGGAACCGCGGGCCGATGGTCGTGAACAGGTTGGAAACCAGGACCAGCGCCATCCCGGCCAGATAGGTCCACCGGTATGGTCGGAGGTACGGCAGGAGGGACCGCAGCTCTTTCATAAGTCTGGTTGGAATGTCTTCGAGTCGCGGTACCCGGGCAAGTCACACTCAGAGGAGGAACTGATGTCGAAATCCATGCTCGCAGTCTTCACCGTGCTGACGCTCGCCGCGTGCGGCAAGGGAGACAAGCGGGATGTGGCCTCGGCCGATAGTCTCAACCGTGATCTGCAGCTCGCGCCGGTCGACACCACCGCGCCCCTCAACGACGCGCCGGCGCCGACGGTTGACACGGCCGCAGCGACGCCGGCGCCCGAACCCGCTGCTCCAGCGCCCACGCCGGCAGCCACAGCTCCAGCTCCCAAGCCGAAGCCCAAGCCGGCGGCGCCGGCTCCAACCGCGGCCGCGCCCGCCCCGGCGGCACCGGCTCCGGCACCCTCGCCTGCTGCCGCGCCCGCCGCTCCGGCGAGTCTCGCGGCCGGAGCCTCCTTCACGGCAAACACCGACGCCGAAATCCGGTCGCACAAGAACAAGGTCGGTGACGAAGTGACTGCGTCGATACCAGCCGACGTCAAGGACGCTTCCGGCCGCGTCGTGATTCCAGCGGGGTCCAAAGTCACGCTCCGGGTGACGGCCATTAAGGAATCGGAAAACAAGGGCGATTCCACCGGCACGCTCACGGTCGACCCGGTCGCGCTTTCTGTCAACGGCGCATCCCAGCCGGTCTCGGCATCGATCTCGGGAATCAAGACAACGCTCGAGGGCCGAAAGACCGGTGCCGGTGACATCGCGAAGGTGGGTGTCGGAACCGGAGCAGGCGCCGTGGTTGGCCGTGTGATCGGCGGGAGCACCAAGGGCGCCATCATCGGCGGCATTATCGGCGGGGCCATCGGAGCACAACGGGCGATCGAAACCAAGGACCGCGACGTCGTCCTGCCGCAGGGCACGGTCATCACGATCAAACTGGATGAGTCGTTCGTGGCGAAAAGCTGAGGCCGAAGGTCTAGGGGAAAGGGGAGAAGGCGTCGAGCCTTCTCCCCTTTCTCGTTCCAGGTAGCAGGATGTTTAGTAACCCGCCCCTCCGCCTCCGTACCGTCCGTCACTCACGCCCTGCCACCCATTGGCCGTCCGGATAATGGCCTGCACATCGCCCCAGTGGCCGTGAGACGCGACGTGGTGTCCACGCTCCTGTAGGCTGTCGAGCGTCGCCGCCGGAAACCCGCTCCCCTCTACGGCCAGGCTGTCGGGCAGCCCCTGGTGGTGCATCCGTGGGGCATCCACCGCATCGGCCAACGTCATGTGATGGTCGAGGACGTTCGAGATCACGTGGTAGACCATAGTGATGATCCGGGGACCACCCGGCGTGCCGACCACCATGTAGAGTCGCTTGGTGGAGTCGATCACAATGCTCGGCGTCATGGCGGACAGCATTCGCTTGCCGGGCGCGATCGCGTTGGCCTCGCCCTGGACGAGGCCGTACATGTTGGGTTTCCCGGGCGCCGTGGCGAAGTCATCCATCTCATCGTTGAGGAGAAAGCCGGCACCGGTCACCGTCACCGCGCTGCCGTAGCTGTTGTTCAGCGTCGTGGTGCAGCTGACCGCGTTCCCCTCGGCATCGACGACTGAATAGTGCGTGGTAGATGACCCCCCCTTCGACCCGGGGTTGAAGGCGGGTGTCGGCGAGGCCCGCTCGCCGATCCCGCTCCGGAGTGTCGCGGCGTACTCCTTGGACAGCAATCGGTCCAGCGGGTTCTTCACGAACGCGGGGTCGCCAAGGTACGTGTTCCGGTCGGTGAACGCCCGGCGCATCGCTTCTGCCTCACGATGGAGCAGCGCGGCCGAGCCGAACGAGGGGAACGGCTTGTAGCCCTCCATGATGTTCAGGATCTCGCCCATCGTGGTCCCGCCGGACGACGCGGGCGCCATCGAGTAGATCGTGTATCCCCGATAGGGGATGGTGATCGGCTCGCGCCAGATCGCACGGTACGCGGCGAGGTCCTCGCGGGTGATGAGGCCTCCACCGCGCGCCATTTCCTCGACGATCAGATCCGCTACGCGGCCGCGGTAAAATCCCGCTTCGCCGTTGTCCCGGATCGCCTCGAGTGTCGTGGCGAGGTCGGGCTGCCGCAGGGTCGAGCCCGTCACCGGCGGTCGACCGCCCGGCAGGAAGCTCGCGCGGGACGCAGCGAACAGGACGAGCCTGGCGCTGTCCTCCTGGATCGAATTGGCATGGAAGGAGTCGACGACGAAGCCGTCCCGGGCGAGCCGGATCGCGGGCTCGATGATCGTGGCAAAGGGGAGCCGCCCGAGCTTGCGGTGGGCCTCGACCATCCCCGCCACCGCGCCGGGAACCCCCGCCGACAGATGCCCCGTCACGCTCTTCTCGCTGGGCTCGCCGTTTGCATCGAGGTACATGTCCCGGCTCGCCCCGGAGGGAGCCATCTCGCGATAGTCGATGGACCGCACCGTTCCGTCGGTGAGCCGGATGACCATGAATCCGCCGCCGCCGATGTTCCCGGCTTCCGGGTGCACCACCGCCAGCGCGAATCCGACGGCCGCCGCAGCATCCACCGCGTTGCCACCGTGCCGCAGGATCTCGAGGCCCACGTCGCTCGCGATGGGCGATCCCGAGATTACCATGGCGGAACCACCTTCGGCGACTCGGGCGCGGCCGATGTGATTCCACGCGGCGGTGGGGCTCGGCGCCTCGGTCCCGGACGGTTGGGCACACGCGAGTCCGGCCAGCAGGAACAGAAGCGCGGGCTGATGGTAGCGGAGGCGGCGGAAGGCGTGCACGGGTATCCTCGGGTTGAGAGCGCGAGCCGGGAGTTGCCCCGGGACTTCGACGGCCTCTAATTTAGCCGCAGGTTGGCGCCGGCATACACTTTCCCCCTCCGATGCGTGGCTGACGACTTCCTCGACGCGCGCCTGACCGAACGGCGCAACCCCCGCAGCGCTACTATCGATACCGCATCCGCGCTCGAGATCGTGGATCTCATCGGCGCCGAGGACGCGAGCGTCCCGGCCGCCGTGGCGCGCGCCCGAGAGGAGATCGCGCGCACCATCGAGCTCATCGAGGCGGCCTTTCGCGGGGGAGGACGGCTGGTTTATGTCGGCGCGGGTACCAGCGGGCGGCTCGGCGTTCTCGACGCGGCGGAATGTCCGCCCACCTTCGGCACGCCGCCCGACATGGTCGTGGGGATCATCGCGGGCGGACTGCCGGCCCTCATCAAGTCGATCGAGGGCGCCGAAGACGATGTGAACGCCGGCATCGGCGAGATGGACGCCCGCCGTGTCGGCCAGAATGACGTGGTCGTGGGCATCGCGGCGAGCGGCACGACGCCGTTCGTCCGGGCGGCGCTCTCACGCGCGCAGACGCTCGGAGCGCGGACGGCTCTCCTCAGCTGCTCGGAGCCTCCGGCGCTGCTCAAGGAAACATGCGACGTATGCATGACGGTGCTCGTCGGACCCGAGATCGTGACCGGCTCCACCAGGATGAAGTCCGGCACCGCGACCAAGCTGGTGCTCAACATGCTGACCACGGGCGCGATGATACGGATCGGCAAGACGTACGGCAACCTCATGGTGGACCTGCGTGCATGGAACGACAAGCTGGTCGATCGCAGCCGCCGCATCGTGATGGAGACCACGGGGCTCGGCCGGGATGAGGTCCGTACGGTGCTCGACGCGGCGGAGGGAAGCGTCAAGACCGCGATCGTCATGGCACGGCGCCGCGTGGGGCGCGAAGAGGCCGAGCGCCTCCTCGGCGAGCACAACGGGCATCTGCGGGCGATCGTGGGCGACCCACCTCCGGTGAGGACCTCATGAGCGGGCGCCCGATCCTCGCCGTCGGCCTCATGTCGGGCACGTCGCTCGACGGGATGGACGCCGCGCTGGTGCGCCTCGATGGCCCCACCCACGCGACGCTGGTCCATTTCGTCACCCGGGCGTACGGCGAGGCGGAGCGTCGGCGCATCCGCAGCGCGCTTCAACCCAACGGTGGCGAATCGGCCGCTTCGTTCGCTCGGCTCCATGCGGAAGTTGCCGAGTGGGCGGTGGAGGCCGTCGAGCAACTGCTCGCCGAGTCGCGGGTGCCGGCGTCGGATGTGGCGCTGATCGCGTTCCCCGGCCAGACCATCTGGCACGAACCACCCACGGTGTCCTGGCAGCTCGGCGAGCCGGCCATTCTCGCGGAGCGCTTCGGCATACGGGTCGTGAGCGGTTTCCGGGCGCGCGACGTCGCGGCCGGCGGTCAGGGCGCGCCGCTCGTGCCCATGGCCGATGTGCTCCTCTTCGCCTCGGCCGATGCGCCGCGCGTCCTCCTCAACCTCGGCGGGATGGCCAATCTCACGTACGTCCCGCGTCGCGCCCAGGAGGACGGGGTGTTCGCGTTCGACACCGGTCCGGGCGTCGCGGTCATCGATGCCGTGGCGCGGCTGGCGGGGTCACCCGATGGCTTCGACCGCGACGGCGTACTCGCCGCCTCGGGGCGTGCCGACGAAGCGGCGCTCTCCGCGCTCCTGGCCGACGACTTCTTCTCCGCGCCGCCTCCCAAGAGCACGGGGCGCGAGCGGTTCGGCGATTCGTATGCGGCCGCGCTCCACCGGCGGGTTCCTGGTGCCAACGGTGTCGCCACCGCGGTGGAGCTGACCGCGAGGACAGTCGCGGCCGCTGTCGGCCGGTGGATCCCCGGCGACGCGGATGTCGTGGCCTCGGGGGGAGGGTGCCATCATCCCGGACTCATGGCGGCGCTCGCTGCACGGCTCAGCGCGCTCCCGCGATCACACCGGCTCCAGCGCTTCGATGAGCTCTTCTTCCCTGGTGATGCCAAGGAGGCGGTGGCCTTCGCGTTGCTCGGCTATCTCACACTGCACGGCCAGCCCGGCAACGTTCCCGCGGCCACCGGTGCGCGGGGCCCCCGCGTCCTGGGTACGGTGACCCCGGCATGAGCGCCCAATCCGCGGGCCATCCCGCGCGTCTCATTCTCCCGTCGTTGCGCTGGCGCCCCGAGGATGACTTCGCCCACGAAGCCGGCGCCATCGCCGACGCCCTCGATCTCGGCGTCGGCGGCTTCATCATCTTCGGCGGAACGGCAGAGGCAGTCCGGCGCCTCACCGCGGATTTGTTGCGGCGAGCCGGGCGGCCGCTACTCGTCGCATCCGACCTCGAGCGCGGGGCAGGGCAGCAGGTCACTGGGCTGACCGAGTTTCCTCCGCCTGCCGCACTCGCGTCTCTCGAAGATGCCGCCGTCATTCGCTGGGCTGGTGCCGTCACAGCACAAGAAGCCCGCGCCGTCGGCATCAACTGGATCCTGGCGCCGGTGGCCGATCTCGATGTGCTGTCCGACAATCCGATCGTGCAGACGCGCGCCTTCGGTGACAACCCCCAGCGCGTCGCCTCGTACGTACGGAGCTGGATCGAAGGATGCCAGGACGCGGGCGCTCTGGCGTGCGCCAAGCACTATCCGGGGCACGGCCGCACCACCGTGGACTCTCACATCGACCTTCCCGTCGTGGACGCCGGCGCCGATCTCCTCCGCGCCACCGATCTCGTCCCGTTCCACGTCGCGGCCGACAGCGGCGTGGCCTCGATGATGACCGGACACGTCGCCTATCCGTCGCTCGATCCGTCGGGGCTTCCCGCGACGCTTTCCAAGCCGCTCCTCGACGAGCTGCGCGGCGCCTATGGCTTCGATGGCCTCATCGTGTCCGACGCGCTGATCATGGACGGAGCGTTGCAAGGCCGGCGGGAATCGGACGCGGCGGTGGAGGCGGTTCGCGCGGGCGTGGACCTTCTCCTCTACCCCAACGACCCGCGCCGGGTTGCCGATGCCCTGGAGCAGGCACTCGAAAGCGGCGTGTTGTCGCAGCAGCGAATGAGCGAAGCGCTCGGTCGGTACGAGCGCGCTCTTGCCGTCGCGACCGGTCCCACCGCGCCCGTGACCCGGGGGCCCTTCGGCTCGGCCGACGAGCTGGCCGACGCGCTGCTCCAGCAGGGGATGATTCGCGGGGCGGTGCCGCGCCTCGAGGGCCCTGTCGATCTCGCCGTCGTCGATGATGATGTGGGGGGACCCTATCCTCCCGGACCCACAGACTGGACTCGGCAAGCCCTGGGCGAGGATCGGGTCGGCAAATATGCCGGAGGCTCGCGTGTCGTGCTCGCGTTCGCCGAGCCCCGGGCGTGGAAGGGGCGGTCGGGCTTCAGCGCCGCATCGCTGATCGCGCTGGCCGACCGGGCCGCCGGAGCCGACCTGATCGTCCTGTTCGGTCACCCTCGTCTGCTGCCCGAGCTTCCGACGGAGGTCCCGGTCCTGCTCGCGTGGCACCGGCAGCGGCTCATGCAGGAGGCAGTGGGACGTTGGCTCCAGGGGCGGCTCAGGTAGCGGCCGCCTCGTCCGGCTCCCGTCCGGCGTTGCGGACCCAGGGGAGAAGCGCGTAGGCCGGCACGCCGAGGGCAAAGGTGAGCAGGAAGTACCGCGCGAAACCCAGGTTCTCCGCCAGCACCCCCGAAATCAGCCCCACCGCCCATCGACTGAGCGCGTAGATCGCGCTCAGCAGGGCGAACTGGGTCGCCGCATAGCGCCGCTCGCAGACCGACATGAGGAAGGCCAGGAACGCCGCCGTTCCGAGCCCGGCCGCGAAATTCTCGAACAGTGCCGCACCAGTGATGAGGCCGTGGTGCGTCGGTACTGCAGCGGCGAGTGCGTAGCCCAGACTCGAGAGAAGCTGCACCAGACCCATCGTCCACAGGGCCCGGAAGATGCCGATGCGGGTGGCGAGCACCCCGCCCAGCGTCGCGCCCACGAGCGTCGCGATCAGACGGCCGGTGGTGAGCACTGCGATCTGGTCGAGCGTGAGGCCCCGGGCGACCCAGAACGGCTTCGTCATGGGGTCCATCGCGGAGATGTCGAGCTTGAAGAGCAGCGCGAAGAGAATGACGGCCCAGATCGCTGGTCGTCGGAGCAGCGCGGCCACGGGTTCTCCGAGCGCCTGCGTGTGCTGGGCACCGCGACTGGTCTCGGGAAGAAGAAACGCCCCCGCCGCGAGCGCGGCCGTGATCACCGCCCCGGCAAGGAAGGCACCGGGCCATCCCTGGCGCGCGGCGACGTAAACCAGCAAGGCGCTCGAGACGAAGCTCGCGCCGCGGTACGCTCCGATCCGCACGGAGTTCGCCACGCCCAGCTCACGACCTGACGTCGTCTCGATGGTGTACGCGTCGATCGCGATGTCCTGGGTGGCCGAGAGCGTCACGTAGAGGAGGAGGAGGGCGGCCAGGCGGCCGCCGTGGTGCGCCGGGTCGGCCATCGAGAGCACGGCGGTCGTTGCGGCGAGCAGCACGAGGCAGACCCGGATCCACGAGCGGCGGCTACCGATCCGGTCCACGAAGGGCGCCCACAGGAACTTGAGCACCCACGGCATCGACGCACCGGTGGCCAGCCCGATGGCCGCGAGGCTCAGTCCCTCCTCGGCCAGCCAGACCGGAACGGTCTCGTTGAAGAGGAAGTACGGAAGCCCCGACGCGAACGAGAGCGCGCCGACCCAGGAAAGCCGGACGCCGAGCGGGGCGTCGATGATCGCGCGCCGCTGCCGCTCAGATTCGGGCACGCGGAATGGTCAGAGCCAGAAGGCGAGAAGGGCGGCCAGAATACAGAGGGCCGCGAGGATGAGCAGGATGCTTCGGAGACGGCTGCTCGACAGCGTCGGCAGGGTCGGGAGTTGCGGTGGCTCCGGCGCGGCCGTCGACACCGGCATCTCGTCGGTGGGCGCCTCTTCACCTTCGGGGAGGTCGTACACCCGGTAGCCGACTCCCTCGGCGTCCGACGCCTCCGGCAGGCCGGGCCCGCTGAAACGCGCGGCGACGACCGTGATATTGTCGGGGCCGCCCCGCTCGTTGGCGAGATCGATCAGCGCACCGCACAGCGACGGAAGATCATCGTGCCTGGTTGCGGCCTCCGCGAACTCTTCGCGGCGCACCAGTCCCGACAGACCATCGGAGCAGATGATGAGGGTGTCGCCCTGGCGAAGCTTCTGATGGGTGAGATCGACCTTGACCTGCGGATCGGGGCCGAGGGCCTGTAGAATGATGTTGCGCCGCTCGCTTTGCTCGGCCTCCTCTTCGGTCAACTCGCCGGCATCGACCAGTCGCTGCATGAGCGACTGATCCTTCGTGAGCTGGATCGCGGTCCCCCCGCGCACGAGATAGGCGCGGCTGTCGCCGATCTGCGTCAGGTAGAGGTCCTCCCCATAGACGCCCGCCGCCGTCACGGTGGTGCCCATCCCGCGGACCTCGGGATGCTCCTTGGCGTATCCATAGATCCGGGCGTTGGCGATCTGAACCGCTTCGCGCATGCGGAACGCGAATCGCTCCGCCGAGGAATCGCGGTCCGTGGCCCACGCAGTGGCGAGATGACGGTAAACGAGATCGGCGGCCATCTCACTGGCCAGCTCGCCCGCCACCGCGCCGCCCATGCCATCGGCGACCATGAAGAGCGAGCCACGCGGCCCGATCTCGTGCTCGCGGACTTCAGGGAGGAGGCTTGCGTTGCCGGTGCTCAGGTCGGCCACGAGGAACGTGTCCTCGTTATGGTCCCGCGTGCGCCCACGATCGGTCTTTCCGAAAACGGAGGCGAGAATGGGGGCCACTCGGACGATCCCTTCCAGTGATCCGGCTGCCAGGGATAAAGGTTTGACGAATCTAGGGAACGCCCCGGTGAGCGTCAACTTCGTCTTGGCGTAAGTCCTAGTCAACGTGTACCTTGCAGCCATGGTTCTCGCTAGGTGGGGTCGCCTGGCCATTCCGGCGCTCGCGGCCGTGGCGTGCGCCCCCGGCCGGCCGAGCAATCCCGCGCCCAGAGAGAATGCGCCGGTGGCGAGTGCCCCGGCGCTGCCTGAGGTGCCGCATCGCACCGGTCCACTCGATATTCGCGTCGTGTATCCGCAACCTGACGCGGTCATGCAGTTCCGCGATTCCACGTTCATCTTCGGCTCCGTCGGTACCGGCGACGCGCGGCTCGTGATCAACGGCCAGACGGTGCCGGTATGGCCAAACGGCGCCTGGCTCGCCTATCTCGCGCTTCCCCCGGATACGGTCGCACGGTTCCAGCTCGATGCGCGCACGACGACCGACTCGGCCTCCCTCACGTACGTCGTGCGCAGGACCATTCCAGACGTGCCACCGGCGGGCGTTACCGCGTGGATCGATACGCTCTCGCTCGCGCCGCGTGGCCAGGTGTGGCTGGCGCCCGACGAGTATCTCCCGCTCAGCGTGCGCGCGACCGAGGGCGCCGATGTCCGCCTCCGTCTCATCGATGGTACGGTCATCCCGCTCGTACCGCAGCCGCAGCTCGCGGAGGTCTCCGAAGGCGTGCGTGTCTTCGGCGCGGGGAGGCCCGATACGTGGAGGCGCGATCGGTACAGCGGCGAGCTTCGGGGACGCCCGATCGGGCCCGACCCCGGGACCGTCCTGGGGCGAGGTGACTCGGTATCGGTCTCCGCCGCGCCCGGCTCCTGGCCGACGGTCGAGGCCATTGTCGGCACCGATACGGCCCGGGCGCGCTGGCCACTCCAGGTCGCTCTCCTCGACACGGTTCCCGTCGTCGTCGAGTTCGACGACGACACTGCGCACGTCGGCACCACGGACAGCACGACGATCGGACGTGCGTCGCCAGGCGCCACCTACGCCTGGTTCTTTCCGACCGGCACGAGAGCCCAGGTGACCGGGCGCCGCAACGGCGACGTACGTCTGCGCCTTTCCCGCTCGGCGGAAGCCTGGGTACCGGCGGCAGATGCCCGCGCGTTGCCGTCGGGCGTTCCGGCGCCGCACGGAACAGTCGGCTCGATCACGATCACATCGACGCCAGGATACGAGCGGGTTCGAGTGCCCGTGAGCCAGCGGGTGCCCTTTCGGATTGTCGAGGGCGAGCGCGCTCTCTCGATCCGGTTGTTCGGCGCCGTCGGAGACGTCAACTTCATCCGGTACGGCGCCACCGACTCCCTGGTACGCCGGCTGAGCTGGGAGCAGACGGCGGCCGATGAAGTCGCGATCACCCTCGAGCTGGCGCGTCCCGTCTGGGGATATCGGACGCGGTGGGAGGGCGACGATCTGTTGTTCGACGTGCGACGGCCCCCGATGATCGACGCCGGAAGGCCTCTGTCCGGCCGGCTCATCGCGGTGGACCCGGGACATCCGCCGGCAGGGGCAACCGGTCCCACCGGACTTCGCGAGGCCGAGGCGAATCTGGCGGTCGCCGTCATCGTGAAGCGCCTCCTCGAGGCGGACGGGGCTCGCGTGCTGATGACGCGCACGTCCGACATCCCCCTCGATCTCTGGCCTCGCGTCGCGATGGCCGAGCGAGCCGATGCGGACGTCCTCGTTTCCATTCACAACAACGCGCTCCCGGACGGAGTCAACCCGTTCGCCCACAACGGCACGAGTGTCTACTACAATCATCCGCGGAGCATCCCGCTCGCGCGGGACATCCAGGCCGAGCTGTTGAAGGTCCTCGAGCTGCGGGACCTGGGCATCGGCCGGGGCGACCTCGCCCTCGTCCGTGGGACCTGGATGCCGTCGGTGCTGACGGAGGGGCTCTTCATCATGGTCCCCGATCAGGAAGCGGCTTTGCGCACGTCCCGCGGACAGGAGCTGTATGCGCGCGCGGTCGTCGCCGGACTCAGGAGATTTCTCGGTGAGCAGGCGCGTACGCAGTAGCCACCGGCGTGTGGGCCGGGAGAGAGTGCCGGCGTCTCCTAGGTCGATGAGCTCTCTCGTCCCGCGCGTCCTGCGCTCCGCCGTCGCGCTCGCGGTGCTGGCCTTCACGGTTTTCTCCTCCACCCGAGCGCAGACCCCCGACGATCGCGCCGCCCTCGAGCGGTTCCGCGACTCGCTCGCCGCTACCGCCGATACCAATGGCCTCCTCGATCTCGAAAAGCGCATGATCGCGGTGGCCAAGACCGACCGGAACAACGCCGCGCATCACCTTCGGCTCGGCTTTCTGTCGCTCCGCATCGGCGAGCTCGGCGGCCAGTCGCACTATGACGATGCCGCGTCCGAATTCCAGTGGGCCATCGACCTCCAGCCGACCTGGCCCTACGCGTGGTACGGTATGGGACTGGCCGAGTACGGCGTGGGCGACTCGCAGATTTCGTTCGTCACCGGACTCAAGACGATGCTGGGGAAGGACGCGCTGACGCGCTCGGCAGTGGCGTTCGCCCGGTCGGCGGAAGTCGACCCCGGATTCGTGCGGGGGCTGGTGGATCTCGCGAATACGGCGCTGCGCCAGCGGGTCAACATCAAACTCGGCGTCGCGCTGGAGGCGCTGCGGCGTGCGGGAGCGACGCCGGCCCGCGAAGACCCCGAGGTCATGCTGGCGCGCGGCCGGGTGGAGCGGGAGGTGGGCGACGGCGATTCGGCGCTGGTCGCATTCCGCGGATATCTCGAGCGTGGGGTGAATCGGGGACTGGGCGAGCTCGAGGTCGCGCGCACGCTGTTCCTTCTCGGGCGATTCGACGGCACACCGCCGTACTTCGAGGGCGCGGAGTCGGACGACTCGGTGACGGTCGCCGCCTACCGGGGCGATCTCGCGATCATCGCGAGCGACAGTGTGCTCCGTGAATTCGACCTCGTGCAGGGTGCCCGCCGCGCGAGCTATCTACGCCAGTTCTGGGGCAGCCGGGACCGGACCGAGCTTCGCCCCGACGGCGAGCGGCTTCGCGAGCACTACCGCCGGATCTTCTACGCCCGGAAGAATTTCCAGCTGACCGCGCTCAACCGGCACTACGACATCGTCGAGCGGTATCGATCGGGCAGCCGCGATTTCGACGATCGCGGCATCATCTATATCCGCCACGGCGAGCCGTCGTCGCGGGCGAGTTACGCTGCGCCCAACCTCGAACCCAACGAATCGTGGCGCTACAGTCGCCCCGAAGGCGATCTGATCTTCCATTTCGTCGCCCGCGAGGACGTACAGGACTTCAAGCTCGTCGAGAGCCTCTTCGACGTGCTCGGCTTCAGCAACGCGATCGCGTTGCGTCAGGATCGCGCGTCGGCCAATCCGATGGCCGAACAGCTCATGCTGTCGCGCGAGCAGCTGTCACCGATCTACCAGCGCCTCCAGTCCGCCGGCGGCATCGGGACCGGACGCTATCAAACCGAGGAACGCGCGATGGGCCAGGCGAGCATCGCGCTCGGCACGACGACTGATAGTTACGAGCTGACGTTCCCCTCGGACCTGAAGGTCCGGTCCGAGGTGCTCGCAGTCGGCCACGATTCGGCGGGCAGCATGGTCCAGATCGCATACGCCATCGCCGGCGGAAGCCTGGAGCCGGTGACGGTGACGCGGGGGTATCTGTACTCCGTCCGGGTCCGGTTCGTCGCGACCGACCGCACCGGGAAGGTGGTATCGGCGCTCGATACGACGCGGCACTTCATCGCACCCGCCCCCGTACCGAGTGGGGAGCATCTCGTCGGTCGGGCCGCCGTCTACGTCCCCCCGGGCAAATACGAATACCGGCTCGCGATTCAGCAGGGCGAAGAGGCCGGCGTCGTGCTTCCCACGGATACGGTCCGCGTGGGTCAGCCCACGTCCGAGGCGCTCTCCCTCAGCGACCTCGTGCTCGGCAGTCGCGCCACCAACCTCTACTGGACCCGTACCGGCACCGATACGGTCACGTTCAATCCGCTCCGTACCTACAAGCGGAGCCAGGACATGGATCTCTATTACGAAGTCGAGGGATTGAGCGCGGGCACGCCCTATACGGTGCGGATCGCGGTGCGGAAGCAGGGAGGGGGAGGCGGACTCTTCAAGAAGATCTTCGGCGGCGGATCCGCGGCGATCTCACTCAAGTTCGAGGAGCAGGGAGCGTTTCCGGTCGGGAGCTCGCACCGGAACCTGAAGCTCGAGAGCCTCAAGCCTGGGAACTACACGTTGGAAGTGGTGGTGGACGACGGGAAGGGCAGGACCGACCGCCGAGCCCAGGCCTTCACGGTGGTGGAAGACCAGCGCTAGAGCGGCCAGGCCTCGGGGCGCGCGTGGGTGAGCACGAGCAACGGCTGCACCAGCGTCTCGGCCTTTACCTGAGCCTCGACCTGCACCAGGTGCTGGGTGACTCCAGCGCTCGCGTCGAACGTCGCGATGTGCATCAGC
This sequence comes from Gemmatimonadales bacterium, assembly GCA_036559745.1. Lineage (GTDB taxonomy): Bacteria > Gemmatimonadota > Gemmatimonadetes > Gemmatimonadales > GWC2-71-9 > CAVVWJ01. The sequence continues at coordinate 32,155 of DATBSO010000171.1, forward strand.
AGTGATGACAGCGGTTTCAGATCCGCGTCCTCCTCTCCCTCCGCATCCACAGCCCCTCCCACCGCCAGCGTGATCCGGGCATGGCCGAACAGCCAGAGCGGGGATCCTTCCAGCGACTTCAGCAGCCGCTCCGTCAGTTCGAGGCTCTCACCGTTGAGCGTGATGAGGCCGAGGGTCGGGCGGGCGGAGTACCGGCGGGAGTGCACCACGAACCCATAGCTGAACGCGGGCTCCTGACCCGCGGCGCGCCGGATGGCTGCACGCAGCTTCTGCTGGCTGAAGGCGATCGTGTGATAAGGAACCACGTCGTTCTCCGACGGGCCGGGCCCGGGGATGTATGGGAAGGTGCAGGGCTGGAAGCACCTATCCCCCGTAAGCGCACGGCTTGTGCCACCTTTCCCCCCTGCGAAACCCCGCCCTCTGGGCCCCCTGGGTCATGCCGAGCGCAACGCCTCTCGCAGGACGCCACGCTCGCTTGACTCCCCCGTGGGGGGCGATAGCTTGCCCGCATGTTCTGCTCCCGTTGCGGCAGCGAAATCACCGGCAAGTCCAAGTTCTGTCCCTCCTGCGGTCTCGACCTACTGGCAACCACCCCGGTGCACGCGCTTGCAACGGGCTCGTTCCAGGAGACCGATATCGTCCGCGAAGCGCTCGCGGCGGAGTACGAGATTCTCGAGGAGCTGGGCCGTGGCGGGATGGCGATGGTCTACCGGGCTCGCGACCGGCAGCTGGAGCGTGAAGTGGCCATCAAGGTGCTGCCGTTCTCGCTCGCGTTCGACTCGGAGTTTGTCGAGCGCTTCCAACGCGAGGCCCGAACCGCGGCCCAGCTCGAGCACCCGAACATCATTCCGATCTATCGCGTCGGACGGTCGGGACGGGTCATCTACTTCGTGATGAAATACCTCCGTGGCGGCTCACTCGCGACGGTGGTGAAGGACCGCAAGAAGCTCAACCCGCCGGAGATTCGCCGCCTGCTCATCGAAGCCGGCAGCGCGCTCGGATACGCCGCCCAGCGCGGGATCGTCCACCGCGACATCAAGCCCGACAACATCATGTTCGACGAGTTCGGGCAGTCCGTGCTCACCGACTTCGGCATCGCCAAGGCCGCGTCGGGCCAGAAGCTCACCGGCACGGGGATGTCGATCGGAACGCCGCACTACATGAGTCCCGAGCAGGCGCGGGCCCAGGCCATCGACGGCCGGAGCGACATCTACAGCCTCGGCGTCGTCGCCTACCAGTGCCTCACCGGCTCGGTGCCTTACGACGGCGAGGACAGCTTCTCGATCGGCTACAAGCACATCACGGAGCCCATCCCGACGCCGACGCTCATTACCGCAGACGAGCGGCGGATCTTCGAAGTCATCAAGCGGATGCTCATGAAGGATCCCGCCGACCGGTTTCAGAGCTGCGAGGAGCTGGTCGCCTCGATTCAGGGTCAGCCGACCGCCGCCCCGGGAGCGATGCGTGCATCCACGGCCGCGGCCGGCGTGGGCTCCGGTGGGATCGCCGCGACCTTGCCGAGCCCGGCCGGCGGGGTTCCGCCACTGATCGTCAGCCAGCCCACGACGCCGCTCGACTCTCCCATCGTCGACCGGCGCGCGGTCCCGCGGGTAGCGCACGACGGCTCCAGACGCGTCGCCGATCGCTCGCTGGCCATGCGCGGCAGCGGATCCTCGTGGGGCTGGCTCTGGGTCGTCCTCGCGGTCGTGGGCGGGGCCGGCGGCGCGCTCTACTACTACCGGTCCCACGGCTTCGCTCCCGGTCAGCCTGGCGCGGATTCGGTTTCCGCGACGTCACCCGATACCGCCGCGCGCGGCGACACTGCGCTGGCGCCGCTCCCGCCGGTCGGTGGTGGCGACACGACGAAGCCGCGCGTCCCGCCGACCGCGCCTGCTTCCACGGGCACGCCCACCCCGACTCCGGCCCGTCCGCCTGGCACAGCGCCATCGCCTTCTGCCGACAGTATTCGCCGGCCGGTGCGCGTCGCGGGCGATAGTGGCGGCATTCGACTCATTGGGTTGCCGCGCGGCTCCACCGTAATGATCGATGAGAAACCGGTGAGCGAGCCGCTCACGCGGGTTCCACCGGGTCCTCACGAACTGGGCGTCTCGGCGCCGCGATTCAACTTTTATTCGGACACCGTGATGGTGAAGCCGGGCGAAATTCTCGAGATCACCCCCGAGCTCTCGCCGATCGGCGCGCCGGAATTGCCGCGAAAGCCGCCGGTGGTCGTACGCGCCGCGAGCCGCTGCGAGCCGGGTGCCGGGTACAACGCCGACGGCTCGTGCTTCGACGAGCGTCCCAAGCCGGTGAACCCACCCTTCGTGCCCACGCCGGACGATGCGGCCGAGGATCCGCGACCGTCGGTCCTATGGGTCAAGGTCTCGTCCGAGGGACGCACCGTGGACGTCCAGCGAAAGAGTCCCTCTAACGACCCCGCCTTCGAGCGGGCGGTCCGGGACTTCGTCTGGACGGTGACCTGGCATCCGGCGCTCAAGGGCGGCTCGCCCGTCGAAGCCTGGACCCAGATGCAGTTCCCGCCCGCGCCGCGATGAGCGCGCGGATCCATCCGACCGCTTTCATCGCCCCAACTGCCGCCGTCATGGGAGACGTGACGCTCGATGAGGAGTCGAGCGTCTGGTACGGCGCCGTGATCCGCGCGGACATGGCGGCGGTCGTGATCGGTGCACAGAGCAACCTCCAGGATGGGACCATCGTGCACGTGGACGAGGGCCTTCCGTGCATCGTGGGCCGGCGGGTGGGCGTGGGCCACCGGGCGATCCTGCACGCCTGCGAGATCGAAGACGAGTGTCTGATCGGGATGGGCGCCGTCGTGCTGAACGACGTGCGGATCGGTGCCGGCAGCGTGGTCGCGGCCGGATCGGTGGTGCCGGAACGGATGCAGATCCCGCCGCGCTCGCTGGTGATCGGCGTCCCCGGCCGGATCGTGCGGACGGTGGACCCGGCGCTCACGTCACGGATCACGGCGACCTGGACGCACTACGTGGAGCTGGCGCGAGCCCACCGCGCCGGCCGCTATCCGTTGGCGTCGCCTTCGAGCTGACGATCCCATTATCTTTGTGATGTGGGAAGCGGCATCGCAAGCAGTGACGGGGGTTTCGTCGGTATTGTGCGATGTTCGCCGCGGTCCTACTTTGCCCTTCCGTTTTTGGGCCGGCGAACGGGTTGAACGGCAAGACTTTCGGCGGTGCAGTCGCTGCACGCTTCACTCCACCTCCACATTGAAGCGGGGAGATCCATGAATTCGTCCACCCCACGGGACGTCGTTCGGCTGTCGTCCAATGCCATCACGGTGCTGGAGAAGCGGTACCTCGTGAAGGATGAGACCGGCCAGCCGGTCGAGAAGCCCGAGGACCTCTTCTGGCGCGTGGCACGGACGATCGCCGAGGCGGACCGGCGGTACGGCGCCTCGATCGGCGCGGTGGACGAAGTCGCCCAGGCGTTCTACCGGCTCATGGCCGAGCGGTTCTTCGTTCCCAATTCACCGACCCTCATGAACGCCGGCCGGCCGCTCGGGCAGCTCTCCGCCTGCTTCGTTCTCCCGGTGGATGACGCGCTCTCCAACGGCAAGAGCGGCATCTACGATACGCTCCGGGCCATGGCGCTGGTGCACCAGTCCGGCGGCGGCACCGGGTTCAGCTTCTCCCGCCTGCGTCCCAAGAACGACATCGTGCGCTCCACCATGGGCGTGGCCTCGGGCCCGGTCTCGTTCATGAGCCTCTTCGATGCCTCCACCGACGTCGTCAAGCAGGGAGGCACCCGGCGCGGCGCGAACATGGGCATCCTCCGGGTCGACCACCCGGACATCATGGATTTCATCACCTGCAAGGACGACACGACCAAGGTCACCAACTTCAACATCTCGGTCGCCGTCACCGACGCCTTCATGGCTGCGGTCGAGGCCGACGAAATGTACGACCTGCATCATCCCAAGACCGGGAAGGTCACGGGGCAGTTGCGGGCCCGCGATGTCTGGAGCCGCATCATCCACGGTGCCTGGAAGACGGGCGAGCCGGGGGTGTTCTTCATCGACAAGGCCAACCACTACAACCCGGTTCCGCATCTGGGCTCCTACGAGGCCACCAATCCCTGCGGCGAGCAGCCCCTCCTTCCGTACGACGTCTGCAACCTCGGCTCCATCAATCTCGGCGTCTTCGTGCGCGACGGCGCCATCGATTGGGACTCGCTGCGCCCCGTGGTCCATTTGGCGACGCACTTCCTCGAGAACGTGATCGACGCCAATCAGTACCCGCTGCCCGAGATCACCGATCTGGCGCAGCGGATCCGCCGGATCGGTCTGGGTGTCATGGGCCTGGCGGACGTGTTCGTGAAGCTGGGCATCGCGTACGACTCGGAAGAAGGCGTCGCGCTCGGTCGCCGGATTCAGCAGTTCGTGGATGAAGAAGCGAAGGTCGAATCGGAGCGGCTGGCGACCGAGCGCGGCGTCTTTCCTGAGTGGGAGCGCAGCATCTGGGGGCCCGATCAGACTTGTGCCCGCGGTCCCCATGGCGAGCGCATCCGCCCGATGCGGCGACTTCGGAACTGCAACGTCACGACCGTCGCGCCGACCGGCACGATCTCGATCATCGCCGGCTGCAGCTCCGGCATCGAGCCGCTCTTCGCGGTGGCCTTCATGCGGAATCAGGCCGGCGTCCTGATGCCGGACGTGAACGAAGACTTCGTGGCCATCGCGAAGGCCGAAGGGTGGTACTCCGATGACCTGATGCGCCGTATCGCCGAGGCAGGTCACATCGAATTTCCGGAGGTGCCGGCCAAGTGGCAGCGCGTGTTCGTCACCGCCAACCACATCAAGCCCGAATGGCACATCCGGATGCAGGCGGCGTTCCAGGAGTACAACGACAGCGCCATCTCGAAGACCTGCAACTTCGCCCATGACGCCACCGAGGACTACGTCGAGGAGATCTACCGCCTCGCCTACCGTCTCGACTGCAAGGGCGTCACGGTGTACCGCGACGGCAGCAGGGACATGCAGGTGCTCTCCACCGGGAGTACGGCCAAGAAGGTGAAGGATGCCGTGAACGGACCCGCCGCGGCCGCCGCACCGGCCGGGAGCCCGTCCGACATCGCCGACCTGCGCGGTCACCTGGCGGAGGTCACCGCCGAGAACGACCGGCTCCGCCGCATGGTGCTCGATCTCGAGGCCGAGAATCTTCAGCGCCGCCAGAAGCGCTCCCGCCCGGAGCTGCTCCGGGGCGCCACACGCCGCCTCGAGACGCCGCTCGGCACGCTGTACGTCACGATTACCGAGGATGACCGGGGACAGCCCTTCGAAGTATTCATGAGCCTCGGCAAGGCTGGCGGCGCGCTCATGGCCGATGTCGAAGCGCTGGGTCGTCTCATCAGCCTGGCCCTGCGGTCCGGAATTCCGATGAAGGAGATCTACCGCCAGCTTCGCGGCATCAGCTCGGATCGGGTCATCGGACTCGGGCCCAACAAGATTCTCTCCGTGCCGGATGCGGTGGGGATCGCCATCGAGCGATGGATGCAGGAAAAGCAGGGCATCCAGCAGGAGCTTCTGCCCGGGGCGTCGGCACCGGCCGAAGCCGAGACGGCGCCGCTGGTATCCCGGGTCACGATGAGCGGCGGCGAGCAGATGATGTTCGGTGGCATGCAGGACACCTTCTCCGGCGCGTGTCCGGATTGTGGTTCACAGCTCGAATTCGCCGAAGGATGTATGAAGTGCCACGTGTGCGGTTTCAGCGAGTGCGGGTGATCGTGGTCGCCCGTAGATAGCTCGGGGCCGTCTCGGGGTACGCAGCGGGATGCCGGTTGATCCGGTGTCCCGCTGTTTTTTCGGCACGTGGTATGCGCGGGCCGGGGCTGCCCCCCACGCCTTGCGGCCTCCCGTCCATCCAGTCAGGTTCCTACCGACCGCATTACGCACGCGCGCCGTTCTGTTCTCGAAGGCCAGCCGGCTGATCCGGCATCTCCTCCACTATTCGAACAAGGTCGTGACGCCGAGGCATATCCGGCATGGGCTCCCAACTCGATTTGCTCCAGATTGCGGATCGTCAGCGGGCGATTCGCTCGCTTGGCCGTTCTCCGTGGCCGCGCTGTATCCACGCACGCTCGCCGGCCCGATGGCTCCGTTCATCGTCGGCGTGATCTTCTGCGCCTGGCTCGGCGGCCTCGGCCCCTCGCTGCTCGCCACTCTGTTGTCGGTCGGCGCCGCCTTCATCCTGCCATATCCCGACAGCGCGACGATCACCTCCGCCAGCCGGCTGGTCGTCTTTGCCATCATCTGCCTCGGGATAGGGGCAGTGGCCGAGTCGCTCGTCCGTTCCCGACGGCAGGCGGTAGAGCAGGCGGCCGCTCTTGAAGAGCAGGCGATGGAGCTCGAAATGGCGAACCAGGAGCTCACGGAGTCGGTCGAGGAATCACGCGTCTCGCGGGAGCACGCCGAGGCGGCTGAGCACAGATATCGCCTGTTGTTCGATCGCAATCCGGTTCCGCTGTGGGCCTACGATCTCCAAACCCTTGCTTTCCTCGCGGTGAACGACGCCGCGGTCGCCCATTACGGATATACCAGAGATGAATTCTTGAGCATGAGCCTGCGGGAGATCCGGCCGCCGGAAGACGTTGCCGCCATGCTCGAGAGCCACCGGACAGGCAAGCCTGGCCTGGCCGCCTCTGGACTCTTCCGGCATCGAAAGAAGAGCGGTGACGTCATCACGGTCGACATTCGCTCCCACGATATGCTGTTCGACGGCCGACCGGCTCGCCTGGTCCTGGCCACCGACGTGACGGAGCAACTCCGGGCACGGGAGGAGCTCCGGTCCACCCACGAGCGGCTCCGCGTGCTCGTCGAGTCTTCTCCTCTCGCGATCGTGGGGTTCGCCGTCGACGGAACGGTACGGAGCTGGAATCCTTCGGCCGAGCGGACGTTCGGATGGAGCGAGGCCGACGTGCTCGGCCGGCAGCTCCCCATCATCCCGATGGACCGGGAGGAGGAGGCGCGTCGGTTTACCGAGCGGATGCGGGCAGGCCAGTCAATCACCGGCCTGCAGGCAGTCGGACAAAGGCGCGATGGGACCGCAATCGACCTCAGCGTGTCCGGCGCGCCGCTCCAGAACACCGCTGGTGCCGTGGCGGGTTTCGTCGCCGTCTACGAAGACGTGACCGAACGGCGCCGCACGGAACGGGCGCTCCAGACGAGCGAGGATCAGCTCCGGCAGGCCCAGAAGATGGAGGCGGTGGGACGACTCGCCGGCGGCGTGGCGCACGACTTCAATAACATTCTCACCACCATCCAGAGCTACGCCGAGTTTCTGTCGAGCGAGCTGGGTCCGCAGTCACCCCACCTCGCCGACCTCAAGGAAATCGAAAGTGCGGCGCTCCGCGCAGGCGGGCTGACCCGGCAGCTGCTCGCCTTCAGCCGGAAAGAGGCGCTCGAATCCCAGGCGCTCGATCTCAACGAGATCGTCGTCGAAACCGAGCGGATGCTCCGGCGTGTCATCGGGGAAGACATCGAGTTGGTGACCCGCCTCGATCCGGTGCTCGGGCGGTTCCAGGGTGATCCGGGACAGTTCTCCCAGGTTCTCTTGAACCTGGCTGTCAACGCCCGCGACGCGATGCCCGACGGAGGCCGGCTGCTCATCGAGACCTCGAATGTGGAGCTCGACGATGCGTACGCCCGGGAGCATCGGGGTTCGACCGCCGGCCCGCACATCCTCCTCAGCGTCTCGGACACCGGCATCGGGATGGATCAGGCCATCCAATCCAGGATCTTCGAGCCGTTTTTCACTACGAAGGAGCAAGGGAAGGGGACGGGACTCGGCCTATCGATGGTCTACGGGTTCGTGCAGCAATCGGGTGGAAGCATCTGGGTCTACAGCGAGCCCGGCGAGGGAACGACCTTCAAGATCTATCTCCCTCAACTGACCGTCGAGCCGACCGCCGTGGCAGCGGCTGGCAGACCGATGGCAGCTCCGTCCTCCGCGAGCACCGCCACGATCCTCCTGGTCGAGGACGAATCGGCCGTTCGCCGGGTGGCAAGGCGAACGCTGGTGGAGAGCGGCTACACGGTGCTGGAGGCGGCGAATGGCCGCGAGGCGCTCGCGGTGGCGGCGGCACACCAAGGGTCGATCGATCTCGTGCTCACCGACATGGTGATGCCCGAAATGCGCGGCGGCGAGCTCGCGATTCAGCTTCGCCAGGTCCGGCCGAAGGCGCGGCTCCTCATGATGTCGGGCTATACCGAAGAGGCCGCGAGCCGGAAGGTGATCCTGGAGGCCGGGAACACGTTTCTCGAGAAGCCATTCACCGCGAGCCGCCTGCTGGAGCGCGTCCATCAGGTGCTGGGGCAGGTATGAGCACCAAGGCATGCTGACGACACGAAGACTTGGTCGCGAGGGGCTCGAGGTCGGGGCGCTGGGGCTGGGATGCATGGGCATGAGCCAGTTCTACGGACCCGCGAACGACGCCGAGTCGGTCGCCACGATTCATCGCGCGCTGGATCTGGGCGTCACGCTGTTCGATACCGCGGAAGTCTATGGGCCGTTCGTCAACGAGGAGCTGCTCGGGAGGGCACTGGAGGGCCGGCGGGACCGCGCCACCATCGCGACCAAGTTCGGGTGGCGGATCGCTGGAAACGACCGGTTCGGCCTGGACAGCCGGCCCGAGCACGTCAAGGAAGTGGCTGAGGCATGTCTGCGGCGGCTTCGGACCGACCGGATCGACCTCTTCTACCAGCACCGCGTTGATCCCGCCGTACCGATCGAGGACGTGGTCGGCGCCATGGCCGACCTCGTGCGCCAGGGCAAAGTCCGATTCCTCGGCCTCTCCGAGGCGGGAGCGTCGACGATCCGCCGGGCTCATGCCACTCACCCGATCTCGGCGCTGCAGAGCGAATACTCCCTCTGGGAGCGCAATCTCGAGGCCGAGATCATCCCGGTCCTGCGCGAGCTCGGCATCGGCCTCGTGCCCTTCAGCCCGCTCGGACGCGGATTCCTCACCGGCACGGCTCGGCGCGCGGAAGACTATCCCGAGGGGGACTATCGTCGCGGCGACCCGAGATTTCAGGGCGCCAACTTCGACGCGAACATGCGAGCGGCAGGCGTGGTCCGCGAGATCGCCGCGACCAAAGGTGCCACGGCCGGCCAGGTCGCCCTGGCGTGGCTGCTGCACCGGGGCGCGGACATCGTGCCGATCCCGGGGACCAAGCGACAGCGATTCCTCGAGGAGAACGTCGCCGCTGCCGCCATCGGGCTGACCGAGGAAGAGATGGGGCGTCTCGATGGCGCGCTACCGCCGGAAGTCGTGGCGGGGCAGCGGTATGAGAGCCGGATGATGTCCCTGATCGATCGCTGATCGGCCGGACGGCTGGACACACCCGGCCGCGAAGGGGCATAATCAAGCTGACCGCCGCACGACGACATTCCCGGTTTGTGGAGAGATACGACATGTCGGCTGACCAGCAGGGTGGCACCCTCAAGCCCGTGACTCCGGCCCGGATCGCGGAAGAGCTTCGCAAACTGAGCGCCCAGCGGAAGAGCGGGGACCTCAAGGCGGACGAGTACGAGCACAAG
>DATBSO010000172.1:0-19538 GCA_036559745.1 Gemmatimonadales bacterium
GGTCGATGCACCCCACCGAGTTCGGGTTGTTCTCCTCCTCGAGCGGTATCGGAAAGTTGACGTCCGTGCCGTAGGACCCGCCCTTGTGATAGGCGCCCGTCGGGAAAACGGTCTCCGGGTCCCGGCCGTACTGCCAAATCAATCTCCGCATGTCGCCCAGACGGTGGCCGGTGGCGAAGAGCCAGAGGGCCCGCTCGGAAAAGAGCTGATCGATCGCCTCATCGCGGCTGCCGGCCGTGGGAAGCGGGTCGATTCCCTCGATGTCCCGCAGGTCGTTGAGGATGGTCCGCATTCCGGAGAAGTTGTTGGCTTGCAGCAGCTCCTCCGCCTCGATCAGGCGAGCCTCGATTCCGTTGGCCACGGGCACCGGGTCGCTCGGACCATATTTGTCGAGGCTGAACTGAGGTGTGATGAGATCGAGCCCCGTGTCCTCGAAATCGGTGAACGGCACCCGGGGATCTTCCGCCGTGCGATATCCCAGGCCGGCGCCTCCCTCGAAGTCCGACACCGACCAGAGCCCGTCGTTGGTGTACAGGTAGATCGCGTTCTGGAGCCTGAGCGGACTCTCGCGGTGCTCGGTGTCGTAGGTGAAGTCGGTCGCGACCGTGCTCGCCGCCGCCGCCGCCTCGGTGAACCGACCCAGATCGAGGAGTGCGCGCGCCCGACCGAGCGCGGCGAGGCCGGCAATGGTGCCGTCGTCAACGGCGAGTCCGGGCTGGGCGAGGGCGGAGTCGAATCTGGCGAGGGCGGTGTCGTACATCTGGGCCGTCGTCAGCGCGGCGCCATAGATCAACGAATCGCCCACCACCCTGCTGAAGGGCACGCCGGAGCAGAAATCCTCTCCAAAATAGACGTACGAGTATCCGGCGATCGCGAGCATCTCCGGGATGTCGGTGCTGCTGTCGGGCTCCACCGAGAAACGCTGGAGGAAGTCCACCGCCCGTTCGGCCCCTGCCCGGGCCTTGTGCAGGTTGGCGTAGACGGCGAACAGGCTCGGGTTGATGATCGCGGTGGTGCGTTGGTCGATCTCCTGCTCCGACGGTGGTGTCGTGGAATGTTGAAATTCGTCGGACAGCAGGCCGGCGGTAAGGATGAGTCCATCCTCGCTCTCGGTTCCGTCTCCGTCCTTCACGAAGCCGAAGTCGGCCAGGGCGCCGAGCCGAAGGGAGGCGGCCCCTTCCGGCGAATCGAGGCCGCCGGGGTCGACGATATTGGGCGTCTGGGTATCGAGGAGCCCGCAGCCGGCTACCAGGGCGACTCCCATGACGAGTGCCGCGGCGCGGGGCCCAGTCCATATCCGCATGGTCATATGGGTGACCCTCAGAAGCCGACGTTGAGGCGCGCCGTCCAGAAGCGCACCTGCGCCTGGGACTCGAAGTCCCCCGACGCAAAGTTGTCCTGCGCGAACGCGTTTACCTCGGGATCCACGCCACTGTAGTCGGTAATGGTCCAGAGATTCCGGCCGGCGAGGGTGAGGCTCAGCCGGCTGGCGCGGAAGGCACGAGCCCACCGCTCCGGGGCCTCGAAGGTGAGCGACACCTCGCGCAGCTTGATGAACCAGCCGGGCTCGAGAAACGCCACCGAGTTGCCGCCTCCGGGAAGGAAGGTGGCCTGGGCCATTGCCTGCTCCTCGAGCGGGGCGGTGCGATCGTAGTCGCCCCGGCAGTTCACGACCGAGAAGCAGCGGAACTGCTCCAGGGAGTTGTCCACCAGGTGACCGCCACGGTAGTCGAACTGGCCGCCGATGACGACCTTCCCGCCGAAAATCGCGAGCTGGCTGTTGAGCGATGCCTCCCGTGTCGGCAGCGCCGATCCGCGGAAGACCGCGCTGTCGCTCAGGCTCACTTCGCTCAGATCGATGATCCCGTCGCTGTTCGCGTCGGCGAACTGCACCGTCGGGGCCCAGTAGCCACCCGCGGGATAGCCTGCCCGGTGCTGCTGATAGAACCCGATGAAGATCGGGCTGACCCCTTCGCCCAGCTCGAGGATCTTGTTCTTGGTGGTCGAGCCGCTCAGCGTCACGTCCCAGGCGACGCTGGGCTTGTCGATGATCCGGGCGCTGATCGCCAGCTCGACGCCCTGGTTCCTGATGCGCGAGAGATTGACGAACTGGCTGCCTGCAGTGCCGAGCGAGGGGACGCTGGTCCGCTCGATCAACGCGTCCCGCGTCAGCTTGTTGTAAAAGGTGAACTCGACCGACACCCGATCCTGGAACAGACCGGCGTCCACCCCGATCTCGAATTCACGCGACCGCTCGGGCTTGAGGTTCGGATTGCCCAGATTGCCGAACGTGATGCCGGCGGTGTTGGCGCCGTCCTTCTTGCCATTGATCGTCCGGAAGAATCGGCGGGCGTCGATCGTGCCGGGCTGTTGCCCCGAGGCGCCGAAGGCGGCGCGAAGGCGCAGCGTATTGAAGGCGTTGGCGTGGAAGAAGGGCTCGTCCGACATGAGCCACGACACGCTGGCTTTGGGGTAGACGGTGGCATTGAAGTTCTGCCCGAAGGCGCTGTTGTCGTCGAAGCGCAATGCGCCGGTGACGAACAGACGCTCCTTCAGGTTCACCTCTTCCTCGACGTACGAGCCGATGGAGCGCGACTCGATCAGGGTGTCCGAGGCTTCCAGCGCGGCCGCTCCGCTGATGCTTCCCGAGCCGGCCGGAAGTCCGCGGCCGGTTGCGAAATTGCCCCGCGCGAGGTCACGGAAGAACTGGCCACCGACCGAGGTCCGCGAACCTACGGCGTCGCTGAGCCTGAAGCGCGCGGAGGCTCCGAGATCGACCGAGGCCTGGGAGATGTCGAACCGGTTCTGAATCCGCAGTCCATCGCGGTTGCTCAGATAGTCGGCCACCTGGCCGGTGGGGAAGAACTGCACATCGCTACGATTGACGACGTCGTATCCGATGGTCGCGTGGCTGGTGAGCCACTCGGTCGGATGCCAGTTGCCGGTGAAGCCGCCGGTGAACCGGTTCGCCGCCTGGTTGGCCAGCTCCGCGAACAGTTCGGCGGGAATGAAGAACCACCCACGGTCCACCTCGGGCAGGTTTCCGCTCGCGGTGCCGCTGCCGTTGACCGTCAGGAAGCTGTTGTCGTTCTCGATGAAGCGGGTATTGCTGCTCAGGAATCCCATGGACGAGCTCACGTCGAACGTCTTGGAGACGTTGGCGGTGAGGTTGAGGCGGACGCCGAATTTCTCCAGCCCATTCGGCCGCAGCTGGTTGTCAGGCACGGTCCCGCGGATTTCCCGTACCGAATCTTCCTCGAATTTGGGAAGCCTGAATGGTCCGATCTCGTTCTCGTAGGTGCCCGAGACGAAATACGTGACATCGTCGCTGCCGCCCGACATGTTGGCGCCATAGCTCTGGCGCAAGCCGGCCTTGTACGGCCGGGTGTCCGCGTTGTTCAGCGCCTGGTACGTCTGGAGCGAGGTCTGGGTGCAGAGGCCGTCCAGCTCGCTCTGAATAGTGCAGAAGCCATCGTACCCGTCGTCGATGCCCGTCGTGGTCGTGTCGCGGCCGTAGTAGTTGAGGGGGTACGTGTTGTTGTCCGATACCGCGCCGATCTCGCTGAACAGATTCCATTGCGGCGGTCCGGCGTGACCGCGCTTTGTCGTGATCCGGACGACACCGTTGGACGCCTGGATGCCGTACAATGTCGCGGCCGCCGGCCCCTTCACGATCTCGATGTCCTCGATATCCTCGGGGACGATGTCGTTGATGCGCGACGGCCCGGCGTTTTCGGAGTCGCCCGCACCGAAGCCGCCGAGATCGAGCGTGCTGGAGCTCGAGCCGCTCTCGAGCCGGATGCCGTCGAGGTAGTAGAGCGGCTCGTTGGAGAGCGAGATGCTGTTGGACCCGCGGATGCGTATCCGGGTCCCGGTCCCCGTGGTGCCACTGCTCTTGAGGACTTGGACGCCGGCGGCGCGACCCGAAATGAGATTGGCGAATTCGGTGATCGGAGCCGTCTCGGCCACCCGGGCGGCATCGATCGTGGCGACGACGTTGCCGACCTCGAGCTTCCGCTGCTCGCCGGTCGCCGTGCTCACCACCTCGTCGAGCTGGACCGGCGCGGCCTGCATCGCGAAATCGAGTGTCGCCGCGCCTCCCCCCGTCACCGCGACGCTCCCGGTGTCGGGGCGATAGCCGACCCGCAGGACGCGGAGCTGATACGTGCCCGGGGCGACGTTGCGAAAGGTGTACTGGCCTTCACGGCTGCTGGTCTCGATCCGGTTGGTCCCGGTCAGCAGGACTCGCGCCGCCTCGAGCGGGGCGCCGCCTGATGCGTCGGTGACCTTGCCCGAGATCGAGCCGGTCTGGGCGGTAGCGCCCAAGGGGACCGCGAGCGCGGCCGCGCAGAGCACGACGAATGCGCCAAAGGTTCGCTGACCAATGCCAGATGCCATGGTCTTCTCCTGTCGGGCGAAGACTGCCCCTGCGGGACTCGAAGCGTGTTTGCGGGCGGTGCTGGGTTGTAGTGAGGGAGGACGCCACGGTCAATGTGTATAAGGAGGCCCGGCTTGTCAAAGTGGAACCGCGTTCCAGAGCTTGACCATCCGAAGTCCGGATCGTATCTAGGCAGAATACCCCTTGCAACGGAGGCACCTGTGGCTCCACGCCTGGTAGGGTTTCTCTCGCTCATCGCGCTCGTCTGCGGCACCGCACCCCTCGCCGCGCAGGCGGGAACGTTGCGAGGGACCGTGACCGACAGCGGCGGCGCGACGCTCTCCAACGCCGCGATCGTGGTCGAGGGAACCGAGGCACGCGGCGTCAGCGGTGGACAGGGCCAGTACGAGATCCGGGGCGTACCGGCGGGCCGGCATACCGTGCGCACGCGCCTGATCGGGTTTCAGGCCGCGACGGCGGCGATCGATGTGACCCCCGGCGCCGAGGTCCGACAGGACTTCGTCCTCGCGCGGAGCACGGTCCAGCTCGCCGCGATCGACGTGGTCGTCGGCTCCCGCGCGCGGCACACCGCGGCCGAGGAGCTGGCCGTGCCGGTCGACATCTTTCCGGCTGAGAAGCTCGCGCAGCAGGGCAGCACAGAGACGAGCGTCATTCTCCAGGCAGTCTCCCCGTCGATCAACTTCCCCCGGCAAAGCGTGACCGATGCCGGCGACATCGTCCGCCCATTCACCCTGCGCGGCCTGAGTCCCGATCACACGCTCGTCCTGGTGAACGGCTGGCGCCGGCACCAGACAGCCCTGGTCAACAACTTTACCTACGGCATGGGGGCCGGATCGAGCGGCGTGGACCTCAACGCGATTCCCTCGAGCGCTCTCGACCGGATCGAGGTGCTCCGCGACGGCGCGGCCGCGCAATACGGCTCCGACGCGATCGCGGGTGTCGTCAATCTCGTGCTCAAGGACGGGCAGTTCTCGCCCTTCATCAGCGGCGACGCGGGCCGGTACGTGAGCGACGATTATCCCGACGACGGCACCACGGTCAACGTCAACGGCGGTTGGGGTATTCCGCTGGGACGCGGCTCGCTCGGCATCTTCGGTGAATTCCGCGACCGCCAGCCGACCAATCGGGCCTGGGCCGACCGCTTCGAGACCTCTGGCACCGGCGTTGCCGACTCGGTCAACGAGATCGGACAGGTCGTGCACAAGAACAACCCGGTCCCGCAACCCAATCACCACTGGGGCGACGGACTCGAGCGCGACGCGCTCGCGTGGGGCAACTTCCGGATGCCGGTCAACGAGGCGGCCAGCAGCGAGGTCTACGCCTTCGGCGGCTACAGCCACCGCAACGGCATCGGCAACCCCTATCGCCGCTACACCGGCAGCGCCCGCAGCTGGGATCAGATCTACCCGATCGGCTTCCTGCCCAACATCGAAGGTCTCGTTACCGACTACTCGGTGGCGGGCGGTCTCCGTGGCGTCGTCTCGGGATGGAACTACGACCTGGGGGCGGAGTTCGGACACGACCACTTCGACTACGAGATCGGCAACACGCTCAACGCCTCGCTCGGCCCCTGTCTCGACGTGGCCTGTGCCCCGGGCGCGGACGGAGTCCTCGGCACCACGGATGACCCCGGCATCCCGAACCAGATGTCCTTCTTTGCCGGCCGGGTGCTGCGCGAAGAGCTGGTGACGGGGATCAACTTCGCTCGCCCGATCGAGATCGGCCTCCCGGAGGCGGTCAACTTCGCGTTCGGTGCCGCGTTCCGCCGCGAGCGGTACGCCATTCGTCCCGGTGAGCTTGGCTCCTACGTGAATGGCGGCGCGCAGGATCAGACCGGCTCGGGCGACCTGGCACCCGGTGGATCGCAGTCATTCCCCGGATTCGCTCCTGGCGATTCGACCGATCGTCACCGGAACAACTTCGGTCTCTACGCCGACCTCGAGACCAACCTGTCGAAGCAGGTGCTCGCGGAGGCCGCGCTTCGTTTCGAGAACTACAGCGACTTCGGCAGCCGCGTGAGCGGTAAGGTGTCCGCGCGGTATCAGCCGTCGCCACGGGTCACCTTCCGCGCGGCCGCGAGTACCGGCTTCCGGGCGCCGGGCCTGAGTCAGGTGGCGTTCAGCAAGGTCGTGACCAACGTGATCGGGGGACAGTTCGTCGACGTCGGCATCTTCCCGGCGGACAATGCCGCCGCGGCGGCACTCGGTGCGCGCCCGCTGCAGGAGGAGACGTCGTTCAACCTGAGCGCCGGTGTCGTCGTTACCCCGGTCGAGAACTTCACGCTGACCGCGGACTACTTCCGGATCCGGATCAACAATCAGATCCTGCTCGGCGCCACGTTCGACGATCAGGCCTCGGTGGACCTCCTGGCTGCCGCGGGCTTCGCCAACATTCAGGGTGTGCAGTATTTCACCAATGGCCTCGACACGAGGACGCAGGGTCTCGACATCACCGCGGATTACAAGGTGCCCGCGGGCAAGGGCGGCACGCTGGACCTGACGGCCGGCTTCAACGTCACCCGCAACAAGATCATCCACGTCGACCCGCTGCCACAGGTACTGGTGGACGCCGGCTCGACCGAGCCCGGCCTGCTCGACTCGGTGACGGCGATCGGCATCCAGGACGAGCGCCCCGACTGGCGCGGCACCTTCCAGGCCAACTACACCGTCGGGCGATTCAGCTCGCTGAGCCGGCTCTCCTACTACGGCGGGTTCTCCTCGGCCCAGCCCGGCTTCTGCGACCTCTGCCGCGAGGACTACGGCGGCAAGGGGCTGGTGGACGCCGAGATCGGCTATCGCTTCGATTCGGTCAAGCTGGCAGTGGGTGTCCGCAATTTGTTCGACACCTATCCCGACCAGCCAAGCTCGGATCGCGATACCGGGCTGGGTGGCACCTCGAAGGAATTCAACGACAACTTCGGGATCTTCCCCTGGGCCGCGGCGTCGCCGTTCGGCTACAACGGCCGGTTCGTCTATGCGAGGACGGAGTTGATGTTGCTGAAGTAGGACGGAAAGGTCGGAAAAGACGGAAAGGACGGAAGGGACAAGGAGTCCGCGGATCCGGATTCGCGTACTACCCGTCTCTACCTTTCCGTCTTTTCCGTCCTTCCGCCCTTTTTTTGAAACTACGTACCAAAGCTGGCGCCCCCTCGGTCGGCACGGTAAGATTCCGCACCCTTTTCGCGAACCAACATGTCAGTTTCGTGCGATCTCATCGTCATCGGCGGCGGCCATAACGGCCTCGTCACCGCGGCGTATCTGGCTCGAGCCGGACTGAAGGTGTGCGTCCTGGAGCGACGCGATGTGCTGGGTGGCGCGTGTGTGACGGAAGAGGTGTGGCCCGGGTTCAAGGTGTCCACCGCGGCGTATGTCAACAGTCTGCTGCGGCCGGAAATCATTCGCGACCTCGAGCTCAAGCGTCACGGCTTCGAGATGCTCCCGCGGAGCCCCTCGTCGTTCACGCCGTTCCCCGACGGACGATCCCTGCTCCTGGGGCCCGACAAAGCGATGACCCATCGGGAGATCTCCAAGTTCAGCGTGAAGGACGCGGAGGCCCTTCCCCGGTACGAGGCGATGCTCGAGCGCGTCGCCGATTTTCTGGAACCGACGCTCGTCATGACCCCGCCCAACCCGTGGTCGCTTCGCCCATCCAACCTGGTGCAGCTGGCCCGGCTCGGGCTCGCCTTCGTGAAGCTGGGGTATGACGGGCAGAAGGCGGTCGAGATCCTGACCGGCGCGGCGACGCCGATTCTCGACCGCTGGTTCGAATCTGAGCAGCTCAAGGTGACGCTCGCGACCGATGCGATCATCGGCGCGATGGCGTCACCCTCGATGCCGGGCACGGCCTACGTCCTGTTCCACCACGTCATGGGAGAGTGTGACGGCGTCCGGGGTGTATGGGGCTACGTGCGCGGCGGGATGGGAGGGATCAGCAACGCCATCGCCGCCGCGGCTCGGGAGCATGGGGCCGAGATCCGGACCGGCGCCGAGGTGTCGCGGATTCTGGTGAAGAACGGTGCCGTGTACGGCGTCGCCCTGGCCGACGGCTCCGAGGTGCGTGCTCCACGCGTCGCGTCCGGCGTTGACGCCAACGTCACATTCCTGCGGCTGATGGAGAAGGACGACCTGCCCGCCGAGTTTCTCGACGCGGTTCGCCACATCGATTACGCCAGCGCGAGCTGCAAGATCAATCTCGCCCTCGCCGAGCTCCCCGATTTTGCCGCGGTGCCGGGTACGGCGCCGGGGCCGCAGCACCGAGGCACCATTCACATCTCCCCGACGATGGAATACATCGAGCGGGCCTACGACGACGCGAAGTACGGCCGGCCCTCCGCCCACCCGATCATCGAGGCGACGATTCCTTCCTCGCTCGATGACACCCTGGCGCCCAAGGGCAAGTACGTGATGTCGATGTTCACCCAATACTTTCCCTACAAGCTGGCCCCGGGGTTGTCGCTCGAGGAGGAGAAGGAGAAATACGCCGACCGCTGTGTCGACCTGATGACGCAGTACGCGCCCAACTTCAAGCGGTCCGTGATCGCCCGGCAGGTTCTCTCGCCGGTCGATCTGGAGCAGCGGTTCGGGCTGACCGGCGGCAACATCATGCAGGGTGTGATGTCGCTCAGCAGTCTGTCGTTCATGCGGCCGGTTCCGGGGTACGCCGATTATCGGACCCCGGTCCGGGGCCTGTATCTCTGCGGCGCGGCCACGCATCCCGGTGGGGGCGTCATGGGGGCGTGCGGGTACAATGCGGCGCGGGAGATCCAGCGAGACGCGCGCCGGTAAGCGATCGATGCCCGACTACCGTCTCACTGTCCTCGACGCGCTGGCGCAACTGCCCGGTCCGAACGGCGAACGGTACGTCGAGCGCTTTCGTCACGGCACGCTCAGCGTGGAGTTGTACGCGCCCCGGGGGCAGGACCCGCAGACGCCCCACACCCGCGACGAGGTCTACGTCGTCGTCACGGGCCGAGGCTGGTTCCGCAATGGCACCGACCGCCATCCGTTCGCGCCCGGCGACGTTCTGTTCGTCGCGGCCGGCGTCACCCACCGGTTCGAAGAGTTCAGCGACGATCTCGCCGTCTGGGTGTTCTTCTATGGCCCGGAAGGCGGAGAGGGACGTGATGAGCGCTGAGGGCGCGGACGGCGCGCTCGAGCGCACGCTGGACCGCGAGTACTACCAGTCGGACGAGATCTTCCGGCGTGAGAAGGAGCGGATCTTCTACGCGGAGTGGTTTTGTGTGGGCCGCGAGGAAGAGCTTGCGGTTCCCGGTGCGTTCGTGGTGAAGCGGGTCGCGGGCGAGAGCGTGCTTGTCGTGCGGAAGAAGGACGGCGCCCTCGCCGCGCACTACAACGTCTGCCGCCATCGCGGCTCCCAGCTGGTCCCCGATGCGGAACGCGGAAGCTTCACCGGCGGCATCCGCTGTCCCTACCACTCCTGGACCTACGGGCTCGACGGGACGCTCCGGACCGCGCCGTTTCTGGAGGAGCGCGACGGCCTGGCTCGACGCGACCTGTCGCTCCACCCCGTGGGGGTCGACTGCTGGGGCGGGTTCATCTTCCTCCAGCTCATCCCCGATACGCGAACGCTGGCGACGCAGCTCGGCGCCATTCCCGAGCGGCTCTGCCGGTATCCCCTGTCCGACCTTCGCGTAGCGCGCCGGCTGGCCTACGACGTTCGCGCCAACTGGAAGGTGATTCTCGAGAACTACAACGAGTGCTACCATTGCGGACCGGTCCACCCGGAGCTCTGCCGCCTGGTGCCGGCCTTCAAGCAGCGGGGCGGGGCGGAGCTCGACTGGGAACGGGGCATCCCTCATCGTGAGGGCGCCTGGACCTTCACGCTCTCTGGCACGAGCACGCGGGCGCCGTTTGCCGGCCTGGACGAGGATGAGCGGGTGCGGCACAAGGGCGAGCTGATCTATCCCAACTTCATGCTCAGCCTCTCGGCCGAGCACGCGGCGGCGTTCCTGGTGTGGCCGGAGACGCCCGACCGGACCACCATACTCACCGAGTTCCTCTTTCATCCCGCCGAGATGGCCAAGCCGGGATTCGACCCCTCCGACGCCGTGGACTTCTGGGATATCGTGAATCGGCAGGATTGGGCGATCTGTGAGTCGGTCCAGCGCGGCATGCAATCCCGGGTGTTCCAGTCGGGCTATTACGCTCCCATGGAGAGCGCCAGTCTCGACATCAGGCGCTACGTGAGGGACCGACTGGGGTGAAGACGGACTACGAATACATCGTGCTGGGCCTCGGCGGCTTCGGCAGCGCGGCGGCCTACTGGCTCTCCCGGCGTGCGGGACGAGAAGTCCTCGGGCTCGAGCAGTTCGAGCTTGGGCATGTCCGCGGCGAGTCGCAGGATCATTCCCGCATCATCCGCCTCTCGTATCACACGCCGGGCTACGTGGAGCTCGCGAAGCACGCGTACCGCGCGTGGGCGGAACTCGAGCGCGATGCCGGCGAGCAGCTCGTCCTCAAGACCGGTGGCCTCGACGTCGGCCCAAGAGAGAGCGCCATTCCGCTCCACACCTACAGTGACAGCATGGATGCCGCCGGCGTTGCCTACGAGCGGCTCGACGCGCGCGAGATCATGCGGCGCTGGCCGGCCTTTCGGCTGACAGACGACATTCACGGCCTCTTTCAGCCCGAGAGCGGCATCGCGATGGCGGCGCGGGGCAATGCGGCGCACGTGCGGATGGCCAGAACGTACGGCGCGACGCTGATCGATCAGGCGAAGGTGAGCGCCATCCGGCCAGGCGCCGGAGAGATCGCGGTGACGGCCGGCGACGCGACGTACCGGTGTCGCCACCTCGTCATTGCCGCGGGCGCCTGGTCGAACCAGGCACTATCGTCCTTCGGCCTGCATCTGCCCCTCAGGGTCACCAAGGAGCAGGTCACGTATCTTGCGACGGCGCATCAGGAACTGTTCGCTCCCGACCGGTTCCCGGTTTGGATCTGGATGGACGACCCCTGCTTCTACGGCTTCCCGACGTTCGGCGAAGGGGGCCCCAAGGTGGGGCAGGATGCCGGGGGTCACGAGGTCACTGCCGACACTCGCACGTTCGATCCCGATCCTGGCGCGCTCCAGCGGGTGATGGATTTTCTCGAACGCTACATGCCCAAGGCGCTCGGGCCGATCATCTATACCAAGACCTGCCTGTATACCCTTACGCCCGACCGGGACTTCGTGCTCGACACCGTGACGGATCACCCGGAAGTGACGGTCGCCATCGGTGGGGGGCACGGGTTCAAGTTCGCCTCGCTGGTCGGGCAGGTGCTCTCGGAGCTGGCCATCGATGGTCGAACCGAGCGCGATCTCTCGCCGTTCCACATCGACCGCCCGATCCTTCAGCTCGCCGACCCTCCGCGATCCTACATGGTGTGACGCTCGCCGCCACGCTCGAGAGCGCCGTTCCCCGCCTCCGGCGGGCGATGGGGTTTCGCGATCTTCTCTTCTTCTACCTGATCACCGGCTTCAGCGTCCGGTGGCTCAGCAATGCGGCGGCCGCCGGTCCCAGCGCCGTGGTCATCTGGCTCGGCGCCTGTATCGCCCTCTACGTTCCACTCGCCTTCACGGTGCTCGAGCTCTCCTCCCGCTATCCGGACGAAGGCGGGTGCTACGTGTGGAGCAAGCGCGCCTTCGGAGATTTCGCCGGGTTCATCACCGGGTGGACGTATTGGACGTCCAACCTGCCGTACTTTCCGTCGCTGCTGTATTTCACCGCGGCGAATGCCCTGTTCCTGGGCGGCCGCGAATGGCAGTCGCTGGCGGGGAGTCCGGCGTACTTCGTGGTGTTTGCCCTGGCCGGCCTCGCGGTTGCCGCGGGCCTGAACGTCGTGGGGCTCAACGTGGGGAAGTGGCTGCACAATGCCGGAGCGGTTGGACTGTGGGTCCCCGCTGGCATGCTCGTCGCCCTCGGCGCAGTCTCTTTTTTCAAATTCGGCAGCGCGACGCCATTCACGCCCGAAAGCTTCGTCCCGAGCACCCACCTCAAGGACATCGTGTTCTGGGCGACGATCGCCTTCTCGCTCAGCGGGCTGGAGAGCGCCTCCATGCTCGGCGAGGAGATCGAAGAGCCCCGGCGGAACATTCCCCGCGCCATTCTGCTCGCCGGGGTGCTGATCACCTTTCTCTATATTCTGTCGACCGTCGCGCTGATGGTGGCCCTTCCGCAATCGGAGATTCTGAACCTTCAGGGCTTCATGACCGCGATTCAGCGGGCCGGCGCGCGGCTCGGCGTGGAAGGGGTGACGGCGGTAGCCGCGGCCCTGCTCGTCGTAGGCGGTCTGGGGCAGGCGGGCGCCTGGTTCGCGGCCTCGGGACGGCTCCCCTTCGTGGCGGGTCTCGACCATTTTCTCCCCCCCTCGTTCGGCCGGCTCCATCCGCGGTATGGTTCACCGTACGTGAGCCTGGTGAGTCAGGCGGTCATCGCCGCCGTGTTCATCTTTCTCGGCCAGGCCGGAACGACGGTCAAGGGAGCGTACGACGTACTGGTGAGCATGGCCATCATCGGTTACTTCCTGCCGTATCTCTTCATGTTCGCCGCGATGATCCGGCTGCAGCGGGAGCCCGCTGGACCCGAGGTCATGCGTGTGCCCGGCGGGACGCCCGTGGCGATCGGGCTCGCCGCCCTCGGGCTCGCCACGACCCTCGTCGCCATCGGGCTCTCGCTCGTACCGCCCGATGACGAGCCTAACAAGCCGCTCGCCGTGCTCAAGGTGGCCGGCATGAGCCTGTTGCTGGTGCTCGCCGGGGCGGCAGTCTTCGCATTGGGAAAGAGGAAACAGCGATGAGCGATGCGGAACTCACACCGGACGCCTCGCCGCGGATCGCGCTCCTGGGCGTGGCGTACGACGGCAGCTCTTCCTACCGCCGCGGGTCAGCCAACGCCCCGCCGCTCATCCGCGAAGCGCTCTGGTCCGAGGCCGGCAACTCATGGACCGAAACCGGGATCGACCTCAGGGCCGGAGGGATCGACGACGACGGCGACCTGGTCTTCGGAGCCGGCGAAAGCGCCGAGCGGGTGCGGGCGATGATCGAAGCGGCGCTGGGTCTGATCGGAGGCTCGAGCCGGCGACCGATCGTGCTCGGTGGCGACCATTCCATCACCTACCCGGCCCTGCGTGGGTTCCGCCCACATCATCCGCGCCTGTCGGTCCTGCATCTCGATGCCCATCCCGACCTCTACGACGAGTTCGAGGGCGATCGCTACTCGCACGCCTGCCCCTTCGCGCGGATCATGGAGGAGGGACTCGCCGACCGTTTGGTCCAGGTGGGCATTCGAACCATGACGGGGCATCAGCGGGATCAGGCTCGGCGTTTCGGCGTCGAAGTCATCGAGATGCGGGAATGGCGGGATGGACGGCGGCTGATCTTCGATGGACCGGTCTACCTGTCGCTCGACCTCGATGCCCTCGAGCCCGGACTCGCGCCAGGCGTGTCCCATCGCGAGCCCGGCGGTCTCTCGGTGCGGCAGACACTGTCCATCATCCAATCGCTCGAGGCGCCTCTCGTTGGCGCCGATCTTGTCGAATTCAACCCGGATGCGGATCCGACCGGCTTGACTGCGACGGTTTGCGGGAAGCTGGTCAAGGAGATCGCGGCGAAGATGTTGGGGGAGGGATTCGGATAGTGGAGCGAAGGGAAGAGAGAAGGGAGAAGGGAGAACATCCCCTTCTCCCTTCTCTCTTCTCATTTCTCTTTCAGCGACCTCAACACTTCCCGATCGATCTGTACCGAGATCGCTTCGCGCTTGGAGTAGGGTCCGGGCCGATACGCCGGTGACTCGACGCCCAGCTGGCTCTGCTCGCAGATGTGCCAATCCTGCCGGTTCGTCATGTCCCAGAACGCCACTCCGTCATTCGGGTCGAAGGTCGGATCGCTGAGCGTGGCTGGATGGAAGAGCCACGAACAGAAGATCCGGGTCCGGTCGGTTCCCTCGGGCCAGAGCGTGTGGAACATGACGTAGTCCGGGTGGAGACTCAGCAGCATGTTGGGGAAGAGAGCGTAATAGTAGACGCGGTTCATGTCTTCCGACGGCAGGTCCCCGACCGGCACGCCACAGGACTTTCCGCTCATGGTCAGGCTCTCGGCTCCCCGGCCGATCACCATGTAGCCGCCGGTGAAAGGGCCCTCGGTGAGATCGTTCTCTCCGCTGGTAGGCGGGGTGATCTTCGCCAGGGCCGGATGGACCGGACCGCAGTGGTAGCACTCCGAGTAGTTCTGCAGGAGGAGCTTCCAGTTCGACTTGACGTTGTACTCGATGGTGCGGCCGACCTTGAGATTGGGCATGTTGAAGCGGGTGAACTTCCCGAGCAGCGGAGCCCAGGCCTGGTCGAAGGGCTCGGGCTGGTCGGAAAGGTTGATGAAGACGAACCCCTCCCAGACCGCCGTCGCCACGCCGAAGAGCGGGTAGTCCGACTTGTCGAACCCCTCCAGGTCGTTGGTGGAAGGCGCGCCGATCAGACGCCCGTCGAGACCGTACGTCCAGGCATGGTACGGGCACTGGATCGTTTCCGAAAGTCGTCCGGTGTGCTCCTCGCACAGCCGTGTGCCCCGGTGGCGGCACACGTTGTGGTAGGCACGTACGCCCCCCCGCTTGTCCCGGAGCACGATGACGTTTGCCTTGCCCACGTCCTGGAGTACGTAGTCGCCCGGGTTCGGGATCCGGTCTTCGCGCCCGATGCAGATCCAGCGACGGCAGAAGATCCGCTGTATCTCCTGGGCATAGATGTCGGGCGAGGTGTAGTACTCCCCCGGCAGCGTATGGGCGCCATCGATCGAGAGCTCGGTGGTCTTGAGGAATGTGGCCACGGTGAAAAACTCCAAGGGGGTTCTGTCGGAATATGCCACCTGCCGCGACGGCACGGAAGTCGCTCGCACGCGGCACGACGGCAGACCCGAAGTAGGTCTTTCCAGGGGGAAACATGTTACGGAATGCGTTGTCCCGGCTTGTCTTGGCGCTCGCCTTGAGCGCGACGACATCGGCGCGATTGAGCGCGCAGGCCGATACGAGCTACGGGACTGAGGACACGTATGTGACCAACGACGGGTACGGTCTCGGACGGATCGTTCCCGGTTCACTGACCGACGTGACGGCCCGCGCGCGTGCGGCGATGATCAAGCAGAAGATCGTGGAAGAGAGTGCGAGGCCGCTGGGGCAAGGCTGGAGGGAGCTGCGGGGAAAGAAGGGTGACCTCGATGTCTCGATCCGGCTCCGGCGTCAGAGCGCCAGCACGACTCGCGTGGAGATCAACGCGAGGGAGGGGCTCACCGGCTGGGACAAGGGCTTCGAGCAGCAACTGCTCGATGCGGTCGGCAAGACCTAAACGGCCGGGGTCACGATCCCCCTGCATTCGCCGAAGCCGATCGTGACCGCGCCGGCGCGCTCGCACCGCCCGCGCATGATCACCTCGTCCCCGTCCTCCAGGAACGTCCGAGTCTCCCCGCTCGGCAGCGCCAGGGGCTCGGCGCCCCGCCAGGTCAGCTCGAGCAGGCATCCCCGGGCGTCGGGCGTCGGGCCGGATACCGTGCCGCTGGCGAAGAGATCGCCGGGACGAAGGTTGCAGCCTCCGCCCGTGTGGTGCGTCAGCATCTGCGCGAAGGTCCAGTAGAGATCGGCGACGCGGCTGCGGCTCAGCCGCTGCGGCGGAATGGCTCGTGCGCGCATCGCCGCGGTCGCCAGATAGACCTCCACGGCGATGTCCACGGCGCCGCGAGCCCGGTCATTCTCGCTCGTCAGATAGGGAAGCGGCGCGGGATCGCTTTGCGCGCGCGCGCCGGCCGGGACACGGAACGGCTCCAACGCCTCGAGCGTGACGACCCACGGCGAGAGGGATGTCGCGAAGTTCTTGCCGAGGAATGGCCCGAGCGGTTGATACTCCCAGCTCTGGATGTCGCGTGCAGACCAGTCGTTGACGAGGCAGAGGCCGAAGATGTGTTCCTCCGCCCGTCCGATCGGTATCGGGTCGCCGAGCTCGTTGCCGGGCCCCACGAAGCACCCCACCTCCATCTCGTAGTCCAGTGATCGGCTCGGACCGTACACCGGGTCTGCCGTGCCCTGGGGCTTGATCTGTCCCTGCGGTCGCCGGACGGACGTGCCGCTTGGCACGATCGAGGAGGCGCGCCCGTGATAGCCGATCGGCACCCACTTGTAGTTCGGCAAGAGCGGGTTGTCGGGCCTCATCATCGTGCCGACGTTGGTCGCGTGATGGATCGAGGCGTAGAAGTCGGTGTAGTCGCCGATCGTCGCCGGCAGGAACAGTTCCGCCTCGGCCATCGGGACCAGGACGTGGTCCGCGAACCTGCGATTGGCTCGGTATGCTGGCGAGTCCGCGGCCAGTAACGCGCTCACCTGACGTCGGAGCTCCGTCCGATACTCGGAGCCGAGCGCCATCAGCGCGTTGAGCGAAGACGTGGTGCAGGCCGCCGCCGCACGATCGGCGAGACCTCGAAACCAACCCTCGTCGTGACAGGCCGTGAGATCGAAGATGTCGCTGCCGATCGCCACGCCGACACCCGGGGGCTCGTCGTCTCCCCGCCGCCGAAAGATGCCGAAGGGAAGGTTCTGAATGGGGAAATCGGTGACGCCGCGCGCGGAATCCACCCAGGTGGCTCGTGCGGGGTCGTGGGTCTCGTCCACGTGTCCGCCGTCGCTCAGAGGAGGCCGAGCGCGGCGAGGTCGCCGATCGGCTCGGTGAAGGAGCAGGATCCGAACGAGACGATGGCGCGTCCCCGTGCCGCCATGATGTCCGTCTCGTCCAGCCGGTGCCCACGCCACTCGATGTATCGGTCGCTCACCGTGATCGAAGCGGGAGCGCTCTCCTCGAGCAGACGGATCGCCGAAACTGCGGCCATGCCACCGGCCATGAAGGCCGCGGCGAGGAACACGTTCAGAAACCCGAACATGACGCCGCGAGGGCTGTCCTTGGCATACGTGAGGGGATATTCGGCGCGGATCGGATGGTGAAGGCCGGCGGTGGCTTTGAAGGGCACTCCGGCCCGGAGACTGGCACCGATGAACCGGGCGACATGGGCGGCCGATGGAAACGCGTCACTGGTCACGCCGCCCGTCCGGATCTTGGCGCGAGCGCCTCGATCGGCGATGGCGGAGATGAGTGGAGCAGGGTCCGGCTCCGCCGGGACCTCGATGTACGCCTCGAGGGAACGAGGCAGGACATCGAGCAATGCAGTGATGGCCTCGACCGTTCCGGCCTTTCCTTCCACGACGTCGACGACCGCGCCACCCCGACCTGCGGTCTGGCGGCAAATGAAGTCCTCGATCGCCCGGAGGTCACGCGTGGGATCCGCGCCCAATAGTGCGCTGAGCCGCCACGGGTGGTCATCCGGATTCAGGGGAAGCTGGGTGCGCGCGGCTTCGAGCTCACTCAGGCGGGCGCTCGGGACGACGAGGCGTCCGAGGGCCCAGGCGGCATCGCTCGTTCGGTAGGCGGCGTAGTTCGCCGCCGCCGTGGCCATGTCGAGTTCAGCAGGGGGAAAAAGGCCGGCATAGTCGATACTACCCGCCATCAATGCGCGAAGCGCGGTCATGGTGGGAAGAATGTAACGCTGCTAAGATTGCACGTCATGACCATCGCGACGATCAACCCCGCCACCGGCGAAACGCTTCGCACCTTCCCACCGCTGACGCCGAAGGAGCTCGAGGCCAAGCTCCAGCTCGCGAGCGATACCTATCGTCGTTACCGGCGCACACCGCTGGTCGATCGCATGCGGATGATGTACCGGGCCGCCGAAATTCTCGAGAACGAGAAGGACGCGTTCGGCCGGATCATGGTTTTGGAGATGGGGAAGACCTTGAAGGCGGCGGTTGAAGAGGCCGCGAAGTCCGCCTGGGGCTGCCGGTACTACGCCGAACACGCCGAACGATTCCTGAGCGACGAGATCGTCGAGACCAATGCGTCTCGCAGCTTCGTCACCTATCAACCGATCGGTCCCGTGCTCGCCGTGATGCCGTGGAATTTTCCATTCTGGCAGGTATTTCGCTTCGCGGCGCCCGCGCTCATGGCCGGCAACGTCGGACTCCTCAAGCATGCCTCGAACGTGCCGCAATGCGCGCTGGCCATCGAGGACATCTTCCGCCGCGCCGGGTTTCCGGCGGGATGCTTCCAGACGCTCCTCATCGACACGTCTGCCGTGCGCGGCGTGATCGAGGATCCCAGAGTGGCTGCGGTCACGCTCACGGGGAGCACCAGCGCCGGCGAACAAGTGGCGAGTGCGGCCGGAGGGGTCGTCAAGAAGACGGTGCTCGAGCTCGGCGGCAGCGACCCTTTCGTCGTGATGCCGAGCGCAGACCTCGACGTCGCGGTACGGACCGCCGTCAAGGCCCGGATCATCAATAACGGCCAGTCGTGCATCGCTGCCAAGCGCTTCATCGTCGCGGAGTCGATCGCCGACGAGTTCGAGCGCCGGTTCGTCGCGGGGTTCGAGTCGCTCCGCGTCGGCGATCCCTTGGACCCGGCGACCGACGTCGGCCCGCTCGCCAACGAGAGCCAGGTGAAGACGATCGCCGGGCAGGTGGAGCGCTCGGTGGCCGCGGGCGCGCGGGTCGAGACCGGGGGCCGCCGGATCGACGGGCAGGGCTACTACTACACCCCGACCGTCCTGACCGGGGTGACTCCCGACTCGCCTGCCTATCACGACGAGGTGTTCGGCCCGGTCGCGACGATCTTCCGTGTCCCCTCGCTCGACGAGGCCATACGGGTAGCCAACGACTCTCCCTTCGGCCTCGGCGCCAGCGCCTGGACCACCGATCCCACGGAGCGCGCCCGGTTCGTCGCCGAGCTGGAAGCGGGAATGGTGTTCATCAACGCCATGGTCGCATCGGACCCGCGCCTGCCGTTCGGCGGGGTCAAGCAGTCGGGCTACGGGCGAGAGCTCGCCGCCAACGGGCTCCGGGAATTCGTCAACATCAAGTCCGTGTGGATCCAGGACCCCACGGCTCCCGCCCCCAAGCTCTCCGACTCGGAGTGACCTGGCGCACGACGCCGGTCGGCCAGGCAGGCTAATACTGGAGGATGAGACCGGACTCCCTCTGGCAGGTCATGAAGAACGCGGCCAAGTGGTGGTGGAATGACAACATTCCCCACCTCGGCGCGGCGATCTCCTACTACACCGTCTT
>DATBSO010000173.1:0-43077 GCA_036559745.1 Gemmatimonadales bacterium
GCGACTTGGCGCTGGTCCGGTACTGGTCGGCGCTGGTGCGGGAGATGACCCGGAGGCCGGAGAGCCCGGCCAGCCGGCTGGTGAGCTCTTCGGTGAGCCCGTCGGCGAAGTACTGGTCGGCCCCCGGGCCCAGGTTCTTGAATGGAAGCACGACGAGCACCTTGCTGCCCTGCTTCTCCGGCGTCGGCGAATCATGGCGTACGAGACGCAGACTTACCGCAGCAGCCGCGACAAGCGCGATGCCCAACGCCATCGCCCGCCAGCTCCTGCTGGCGAGCCGACTGGGGCGTGGGACGGGTGTGGCGAGCGGGGTGGCCGCGTCCGCAAGGGCGGAGGTGAACTCCTCGACCGTGTCGTAGCGGTCGGCGGGATGGCGGCTCAACGCGCGCGTGAGCACCGTCTCGACCTCGGGCGGAACGTCGGGCCGGTGCTGTCGAACAGGAGGGGACGTCTCCGTCAGCTTTTTCGAGAGGATCGCTCGCGCGTTCCGGCCGGTGAATGGAGTCGCTCCCGTGAGCATTTCGTGGAGCACGACCGCCAGGGAGTACTGATCCGCCCGCCCGTCCACGTCGTCGTCGCCCGAAGCCTGCTCTGGACTCATGTAAAGAGGAGTTCCGATCGCCGCGCCCCGCTCGGTAATTCTGCCGGTGTTCTTGCCCGCCTTTCGCGCGTCGCGGTCGGCCGCGTACGCGATTCCGAAGTCGGTGACGATCGCTTCACCGCTTGGCGAGAACATGATGTTCTCGGGCTTGAGGTCGCGGTGGACGATGCCGAGCGCGTGGGCGTATCCGAGCGCCGAGGCGACCTCCCTCGCCACCTGCACGACCGGCCCCAGCGGCAAGCCTTCCGATGTCGCAGCCAGCCGGTCCCGAAGCGACCCATCTGCCACGTACGGCATCGTGTAGAAGAGGCGGCCGGCGGCCTCTCCCGAGTCGAAGAGCGGTAACAGGTGAGGATGTTGCAACCGGGCCTGGGTCCGGATCTCACGCTGAAAACGCTCGACGCCGAGCGCGGCACCAAGCGCGGGGTGAAGCACTTTGAGAGCGACCCAACGGTCGTGCCGGAGGTCGCGGGCCCTGTAGACCGTGGCGCTGGCGCCACGGCCCAGCTCCTCTTCCACCAGATATCGGTCCGCCAGCGCGGCGGCCAGCTGGTCGTGCGCGTCGGTCATGGGCCTGCGGATCGGGTTGGGATGCACGAATCTAGGACCGCACGGGTGGCGTCACCATCTGCAGGTGTCTGCACCGCGCCGCGGCGGCACGGTGAGCGCTCCAGAGTTGCAAAGTTGATGCGGCGGATGCACCTTGGCGGGTGTCTTTGAACGAGGGTCGGGGCGTGGACCACAAGTCCACCTTCATCAAACGCTTCGGCGATCTCGTCGCTCTCCTTCGCTTCGAACCGGGAAACGACGCGGCGCAGGATCTGGCCCTCACGGCCTCCATCGCCGCGGTGGCGTACGAGCCGGTCGATGTCGAGGCTGGGGCGGAGTGGTCCGTCTCCCCGGTCGAATTCTCTCTCAAGGGCCGGCTTCTCGCCCGGCAGGTCGAATCCATTCGAATCGCCGCCGGCGCCGAGGCGCACGAGCTGCTGGCGCTGGCGCGGGCGCTCTCTCATGACGTCACTCCGATTCCCAGCACGCCCATGGTCCGGGTCGATCTCGTTCCGCTGCTCGCGGCATCGTCCGTTGCCGTCGCGATGGCGGAGACGGCCTCCGGCTTTCAGGTGACATCCACCTTCTCCCCGGACAACCGCCGCTCCGAGCGGCGGCAGTGGGACGACCGTCGTGCGGGCCGCAAGCGCTGGACCGGACCCGAGCGTCGAAACGCCGTCGATCGCCGGGTCACCGGCGAGCGGCGCGCGCAGCTCATCGACGACCAGCGCGAGACGATCTCTCAGCTCTTCACGACGCTGGGCCAACATGTGCCGGCTCATGCGTGGGAGTCTGCGTTGTTCGCGACCCTCGCCCTGGTCCGGCTTGCTCCACGAGTTCCCGCTCCGGAGCGCCAAGCTTTCATCACCCGGGTTCGCAAGGCCATCTCCCGCCGGGCCATCGCGGGCTTCATCGATACCGGCGAGCGCGATCCCATCACCCGATCCGCGGTCACCACGGTGCTCCATTTCATCGGGATCGAGGCCGCGCAAGCGGTGATGGACCGGCTCCGTCAGGGCGACGCGATCGGGGTACGCGGCTACTACTACGACGTCATCGGTGGCATGCCCGAGACGTACGCGCTGGTGACGCCGCTTCTGGCCGGCCGGGAGGCGCACGAGATCCGCCACGGCGTGGCTCTGCTCGGCCGCCTGGGGTTGCCGGAGGGCGTCGCCGAGCTGGAACCGCTCGTGGAGCATCGGGACGAGCGCATCCGCACGGCCGCGGTCCGCGCGCTCGGCGAGATCCATCAAGGTCCCGCGTCCGAACCGCTTCGCCGTGCGCTCGAAAGTCCCGATCCGAGGACCCGCGCCGCGGCAGCCGATGCCATCGCCGTCTGGCGGGGTGGGGCGCTCGCGCAGCTCCTGGTGGCGGCGCTTCAGACCGAGCGGGATCGCGATGTGTGGCATGCCAGCGTTTCCGCGCTGGGCCGGGTGGGTACATCGGAAGCGACCACGGCACTCGCCGAGGTCGCCCTCAGTCCCAAGAAATTCTTCCGGCGGAAGGGCTACAACACCTGGCAGCGACTGGCGGCGGTCACCGCGCTCGGCCTCTCCGGCTCGACCATCTCCCGGGACACTCTCGAGAGGCTCACGCGCGGCGCGGCGGGCGTCGTATCGTACGCCGCCCGCCGCGTTCTCCAGGCCCAGGGCCAACCCGCATCCTGAGCGCTACCGGTGGACGTCGAACCCTTCGACGTGCACGTCGAGATTGTGGTTCACCCGCAGC
Organism: Gemmatimonadales bacterium; assembly: GCA_036559745.1. GTDB lineage: Bacteria > Gemmatimonadota > Gemmatimonadetes > Gemmatimonadales > GWC2-71-9 > CAVVWJ01. The sequence continues at coordinate 2,879 of DATBSO010000173.1, forward strand.
CCCACGATCCCGTCGAGATTCAGCGTCTTGGGGTCGGTGCTGTACACGGACTTCCCGTTAACCAGAAACTCGATCTTCGACGGATCGCTCTTGTTGTCGATCTCGAGCTTGTTAGTGGACGCCCCCTTCCCGTCGGCTTTGTTGACTGCCGGGTTGGCTACCCACCCCTTGCTGAGATCGGTCGTCTTCTTTCCATCACGCCGCTTGATCAGGTACGTGCCGTCCTGCCCGATCAGGAAATACACGTAGGATTGCGCCCCGCCCTCGAGATCACGCCCGCCGGCGAAGAGCCCGTAGCCCTCCCGGTGCTTCGTCGGCTTGGTCAGGGTGAACGTCGCGAGGGTGTGGAATGGGCCTTTCCCCGCGGTGGACGGCTTGTAGAGGATGATCGCCGGACCGAGGGTCACATGGATGCCGCCGCCCATGGGCGCCACCTTGACGTTGGCGAGATCGGCATTGTCGTCGGCGCGGGCCGTCCAACCGGCCGGCAGCGTCCCCCCGCCGGCGACGGCGTGGTCGGCGTCATTGTCGGCGTGCTTGGCTTCCTGAGCCTGCAAGATGAGTGGCAGTGAGAGCATGAGTGCGATGAGCGGTGATGCGCGCATGTGATGACCTCGGCTCGGCTGAAATCGTGTGAGAATCCCGTCAGGCGGGTTGCGGGAAGCGATACCTCGGGACTAACCTACTGCCCTTCCGAAAAACCGATTCGATGGAGGCCGGCATGGGGTACTGGCTCGGAGTGATACTCGCGGGGATCGGCGCAACGCTCATCTTGGGCGCGCTGACGTTCGTGTCGGCCCTCATCGGCGTGGTCGTAAACGCCATGATCGTCCTCATGTGCGGGCCCCTCATCGACCGGGCGTTGGTGAAGCGTGGAGACCAAGCCACGGGAAGGTAATGCACTCAGTTCCCTTCCCCGGGCGCTGTTCCCGCCGCAGTTCCAGGCCGTTCCCTGTCGAAAAGTCTCCGCCTTGTACGACTAGATAAGTGGGCGTGGTGCTGAATCTCCCGGCACCGCGTTTCGTAGGGCAACGAGCATGCGTTGATGGTGTAAGTGGTGACCCGTAGTATCCAGTGCTACTACCGCAGCGGGTACCCCATGAAAATCTCCGACCTCTCCATCCGTCGCCCCGTGCTGGCCAGCATGATCAGCCTGGCGCTCGTCCTCTTCGGCGCCATCGGATACACCAGGCTCGCCGTCCGGGAATTCCCCGATGTCGATCCGCCCATCGTCTCCGTCAGCACTCAGCTGGAGGGCGCGAATCCCCAGGTCGTGGAATCCGCGGTCACGGACATCCTGGAAGAAGAGTTGAGCACGGTTGAGGGTCTTCGGACCCTTACGAGCGCGAGTCAGGAAGGGTTCAGCAACATCACGCTTGAGTTCAATCTCGAACGGCCGGTAGAAGCCGCCGCCCAGGACGTGCGCGACAAGGTAGCTCGGGTCCGGGGACGGCTACCCGAGGATGTGCGGGAGCCGGTGGTGACCAAGCAGGAGGCCGACGCGCAGCCGTTCTTCTGGCTCGCGCTCTCGGGAGAGAACTACGACCTGCTCCAGCTCTCCGACATCGGCGACCGGCTGGTGAAGAGCCGACTTCAGACGCTGCCGGGCGTCGGCCAGGCCCGCATCTTCGGTGAGCGCCGCTTCTCCATGCGGGTCTGGCTCTCCGCGGCGGAGCTCTCCGCACGTGGACTCACCGTGCAGGATGTGCAGCAGGCGATTCGGTCACGCAACGTGGAGATCCCGGCCGGGCGGATCGAGTCGGAGCGGCGGGAGTTCACGGTCCGGTCGCTGGGCGAGCTCAAGACCCCGGACGAGTTCTCCAACCTCGTCGTCTCCAACGAGGGCGGTGCGCTGGTCAAACTCAAGGACCTCGGCCGGGTCGAGCTCGGCGCCGAAGACGAGCGCAGCGCGCTCCGATTCAAGGGAACACCGGCGGTCGCGATCGGGGTGATCAGGCAGTCCAAGGCGAACATCATCCAGGTGGCCAACGCCATCCGGGCCGAGCTGCCCCACGTGCAGGAGTCGCTGCCACCGGGCGTGCACCTGAGCGTCGCGTTCGACCAGTCGATCTTCGTCTCCCGCTCCATCCGCGAAGCCGAGGACACGCTGCTGATCGCGGCGGGTCTCGTGGTCATCATCATCTTCATCTTCCTGCGCAACTTCCGAGCGACGATCATCCCGGGCCTGGCGATTCCGACGTCCATCGTCGCCACGTTCGCGATCATGTACTTCCTCGGATTCTCGATCAACAACTTCACGCTCTTGGCGCTCACGCTGGCGATCGGCATCGTGGTGGACGATGCGATCATCGTGCTGGAGAACGCGTACCGCCATCAGGAGGAGCTGCACGAGCCTCCGGACGTCGCCGCCACCAATGGCACGCGCGAGATCGGATTCGCCGTCATCGCGACCACAATCTCGCTCGTCGCCGTGTTCACGCCGCTCGCGTTCCTCAAGGGCTCGACGGGGCGCCTGTTCAACGAGTTCGGCATTGCGGTGGCGGGCTCGGTCGTGGTGTCCGGGTTCGTGGCCCTCACGCTCACGCCGATGCTGTGCGCCAAGGTTCTGCGGGTGCCGACGCGCCACGGGGCGTTGTACAAGGCACTCGAAGGAGGGTTCAACGCCATCTCCGCCGGTTACGGGCGGGCGCTGGCGGCGGCGTTGCGCTTCCGTTGGGTCGTGGTGGCAGGCGTGGTCGTGTTGACGCTCGGGGCCGCTCTGGTGTTCCGGGGGCTCAAACGGGAATTCGTGCCGCCCGAAGACAAGGGCTGGTTCCTGTCCATCATCATCGCCCCCGAAGGCTCGTCCCTGTCCTACACCGATGGCTACCAGCGGCAGGCGGAGGCGGTGCTCGACAAGACCAAGGACATCGCCAGCTACTTCAGCGTCGTCAACCTGGGCGATGGTGTGAGCCGGGGCATCATCTTCAGCAACCTGGTGGATTTCGGCGACCGGACCCGCTCGATGAACGACATCATCGCCGAGGTCCAGGGGAAGTACTTCGGCATCCCCGGCGTCTTCGCTTTCGCCAATAACCCGCCGGCCTTCGGGTGGGGCAACCCGGTCAACTTCGTCATCCAGCATCCCGACTTCGAGATGCTGACCCGCGCCAACGACACGCTGCTCGCGCGGGCGCGCCAGGTGAAGGGGCTGACGAACGTGGACAGCGATCTCCGGGTGAACAAGCCCGAGCTGACGGTCAACTTTGACCGCGACCGGGCCGAGGACCTCGGGGTTCCGGTGGGCGACGTGGCGACGACCCTGCAGGTGCTGCTGGGCGGCAACCGGACGAGCACGTTCACCCGCAACAACAAGCAGTACGACGTCATCCTGCAGCTCGATCCGCGGGCCCGGGCCACGCCCGGCGACATGACGGGTCTCTATGTACGTGGGCGGAACGGCGGGCTCCTCAAGCTCGAGGCACTGGCGAACGTGAAGGAGGGGGTCGGCCCGCGGGAGCTCAACCACTTCCAGCGGGTGCGCGCCGCGACCATCACCGCCGGCCTGGCGCCGGACTTCACCCTGGGCGAGGCGCTCGACTCGCTCAACCGAATCGCTCGCGAGGTGCTGCCCAAGGGAAGCAGTACGGCGCTGGCCGGCGAGTCGCGCGAGCTCGAGGAGAGCGGATCGTCGCTCTACTTCGCGTTCGCGCTGGCGCTGCTCGTGGTGTTCATGGTGCTGGCCAGCCAGTTCGAGTCGTTGGTGCACCCGTTCACGGTGCTCCTGGCCGTGCCGCTGGCGGTGACCGGAGCGCTCTTCACGCTCAAGATCGCGGGCGCCACCCTCAACCTCTACAGCCAGATCGGGATGATCCTGCTCATCGGACTGGTGACCAAGAACTCGATCCTGCTGGTGGAATACATCAATCAGCTCAAGGAGCGCGGCCTGGGCACGATCGAGGCAGCGCTCGAATCGGGCCGGATCCGGCTGCGCCCCATTCTCATGACGTCCGTCGCGACGGTCATGGGCGCGGTGCCGATCGCCTTCGGGCTGGGCGCCGGCTCCATCAGCCGGCGGCCGCTCGGCTACGCGATCGTGGGCGGCGTGCTCTTCTCGACGATGCTGACGCTCTTCGTGGTCCCGGCCGTCTACGTGATCTTCGATAGCGCGCTCGAGCGCCTCCGCCGTCGAGCCGACGTCCCACACCGTCCCCTCGCTGCGGCGGAGGCTGAGTGATCGCGGCGCTCATGCTGGTGCTCCAGGCCGCTGCGCCGGTCTCGGATTCGCTGCCACGGGTCACGCTCGCGCAGGCGATTTCGCGAGCGACCCGGCTCGACCCGAACTACGTGCGTGCGCTGGGGCAGGTGGACAACGCCGAGTGGGGAAGAAGGGCGGCGGTCGCGGCCTTCGTGCTGCCGTCCATCACCCTGTCGCTGAATGCGACCAAGTACTCGACCGATCAATTCAACATCGGCACGAGCAGACCGCAGGACGTCTCGGTGATCGCTGACGCCACGGCGCGGTACGAGCTCTTCTCGGGACGGAAGTTCGCCGACCTCGGACGCACCGCCGCGGAGCTCGATCAGGCCGAGGCGACGGAGCTCCAGCAGCGATTCCAGGCCGCGCTCCAAACCGAGGCCGACTATTACGGCGTGCTCCTCAACCAGGAGCTGGGGCGCGTGGCGCGCGAGCGCGTGCGGCGCGGCGAAGAAGGGCTCACTATCGCGCGGGCGCGAGTGACCGCCGGAGCGGCGGTGCAGAGCGACTCGCTCCAGTTCGTGCTGGAGCTGACCCAGGCACGCCTCGACCAGCTGCAGCGCGACGCGGCCCTGACGGTCGCGCGTCTCCAGCTCGGCCGCCGCGTCGGCGAGCCCGGCCCGGTGGACGCGGTGCCGATCGACACCGCGCGGGCCCCGGATCTGCCCATCGGTCTTCCCGAGGCGGTGGAGACCGCGTTGTCCCAGGGGCCGCAGTACCGCGCCGCCCGAGCGGCGGAGCAGGCGGCGGCGTCCGCCCTCAAGGCCGAGCGTGGTGCCTATCTGCCGACCGTGGCCGTCTTCGGGGAGCACACCCGATTCGACGTCAAGTTCTTTCCTGGCGCCGTCAATGTCTCGTCGATTGGGCTGGGCGTGTCCCTGCCGATCTGGGACGACGGCCGCCGCGAGATCCGGATCACCCAGGCGCGGGTGAATCGCGATGTCTCGCGCGCCATTCGTGACGATCTCGAGCGCGCCGCGCGCCGGGATGTGACGGCTGGCTTCGAGGCCTATCAGACGGCACAGGCCACGACGGCGCTCTCCGAGACGGCGGTCGTGGTGGCCACGGAGAACTACCGGGTCCAGGAGTCGCGCTACCGCGCCGGCGCCACCACGATCCTCGACGTGCTCGACGCCCAGCTCCGGCTCACACAGGCGGACGCCGATCTGGTTCAGTCACGGTACGCCGCGAGACTGGCGCTCGCCGGCCTCGAGGCGATACTGGGTCACCGACTCTTCACGAACAGGGACGTACAGTGAGCCCCATCCTGGTAGTGCCGAATCGATTGCTCCACGCCGCGGCCCTCTTGTGGGTCGTGGGCTGCAACAAGGCGGAATCCGCCGGCGGGCCGAAGGGCGGCGGCGGGCAGGGTGACGGGCCTCCGGCGATGCCGGTCGAGGCCGCCGTCGCGCGCAGCGACACGGTGGTGGATGCCATTCTCGCCACCGGGCAGATCGAAGCGATTCAATCCATCGAGCTTCGGCCGGACATCGAAGGGCGAATCGCGGAGATCCTCGTGCGCGAAGGGTCCTATGTGGCCCAGGGTGCGGCGCTCTTCAAGGTGGACGATGCGGAGCTCGCCGCGCAGGTGGCGCGGGCCGAAGCGGATCGCGACCTCGCCCGGCAGTCGCTCACTCGCACACGAGAACTCCTTGGCCAGAAGGCGTCCTCACAGTCCGAGTTGGAGCGGGCCGAAGCCACTGCGCGGAGCATGGACGCACAGCTCGCCCTCCTCAAACTGCGGCTCGACCGCACGACCGTGCGGGCCCCCTTTGCCGGCGTGGCCGGCCAGCGGTTCGTCAGCCTCGGCGACTATGTCACGACCGACACGAGACTGCTGGCGCTCCAGACTGTCTCGCCGCAACGCGCCACCTTCCAGGTGCCCGAGCGGTATGCCGACCAGCTTAAGCAGGGACAGCAGGTGGAGTTCAGGGTCGCATCACTGCCCGGCAAGGAGTTCATCGGAAGAGTGGATTTCGTCGATCCGGTGGTCCAGCTTCCAAGCCGGACCATCCTGGTGAAGGCGGTGGTCACCAACCAGAAGCGCGAGCTTCAGGCAGGTATGTTCATCGAGGCCCGGCTGGCCACGGCCGTGCGCCCGACTGCCGTGGTCGTGCCGGAGGATGCTGTGCTTCCGCTCCAGGGCGCTAACTACGTCTGGGTGATCACCGACGGGAAGGCGACGCGACGTCAGGTGGAGCTCGGGGTACGGACTCCGGGCTTCGTCGAGGTGAAGAGCGGGGTCGAGGCACAGGAGCAGGTGGTGGTTGGAGGTCAGGAGCGCCTCGGCGAGGGCGCGCCGGTGGCCGCCAAGATCGTCGACCGATCACCAGCCCGAGCCACGGAGGCTGCAACCCAATGAATCCAGGGGTCACCGCTCCCGAGTTCGCGCTCGCCGACGCGAACGGCAAGAAGGTCACGCTCTCGGATTTTCGTGGCCGGGACGTCATTCTCTACTTCTATCCGCAGGACGATACACCCGGCTGCACCAAGGAGGCGTGCGCGTTTCGCGACGCCTGGAGCGATATCCAGGAACTGGGCGCCACCGTCCTCGGCGTTTCGGGAGACGACGCCGACTCACATACCCGCTTCGCGGCCAAGTACAAGCTTCCATTCACCCTTCTGTCCGATCCCGACCACAAGGTCATGCGGGCGTACGGCGCCTATGGGGAGAAGACCCTGTATGGCAGGAAGACGGTGGGCACGATCCGCTCGACGGTCTGGATCGGCCCCGACGGCGTGGTGCGCCGTCACTGGGCCCGGGTGACCAACGCGGCGGAACATCCTGCCAAGGTGCTGGAGGCCGTCCGCGCCGGGACGTAACGCACGGGCACCGTTATACTTCTTGCGGATTCCACAACGGACACCTGCATGACTGCTCGCCCCACCACCTCCTCCCGCTCCTTCGTAGCGTGGATCTGGGAGTGGACCAAGTCGATCGTCGTGGCGCTCGTCGTCTGGTTCTTCCTCCGAACATTCCTGGTGGAAGCCTTCCGGATTCCGTCCGGCAGCATGGAGAACACGCTGCTGATCGGCGACTTCCTCTTCGTCAACAAGGCGCTCTACGGCGCCGAAGTCCCGATCATCCATAGCAGGCTCCCGGCCGTCCGCGAGCCGGTCCGCGACGACATTCTGGTCTTCGACTCGGTCGAGGAGGAGGGTCTCAAGGTCGTCAAGCGGCTCATCGGGATGCCGGGGGACACGCTGTCGATGGAAGCAGGCCAGTTGTACCGCAACGGCCGCAAAGTCGACGAGCCCTATGCCGTGCATGGCGATCCGGCGAGATCGGAGGACCCCGGCCAGCGGGCGAAAATGCGGGCGTGGCAGGTGCCGCACCTGGCGACCCCGGATACCGCATCGTACCACCCGGACCTTCAAGACTGGGGCCCGATCGTCGTGCCAGCGGATTCCTTCTTCATGATGGGCGACAACAGGGATAGCTCGTACGACGGCAGATATTGGGGCTTCCTGCCCCGGACCAATGTCCGCGGTCGGCCGCTTCTCGTGTACTTCAGTTACGATCCCGGCAGCTGGCGCGCGCTACCGTTCCTTACCGCGGTGCGGTGGGGACGGATCTTCTCATCTCCGAAGTAGCGGCAGCTCAGGTAGGATGCCTCGGGGCCTCGGGAAGAGACTCCGGGTTGAGCACGCGTGGGATATAGGTGGCGGTGCGGCCGCAGGCGGCGCAGTGGAGCGTGACGCGACCACCCGGTGCGTCGTCGTCGTCGGCCGAGGCTCGTGACGGGGTTCGTTCGACCGCAGTGGAGTTGCATGAGGGACAGACCAACGGCTTCTGGTCCCGATCCGACGCGATCAGAATCAGTGCTTCCGGCGCGCGGTACTCCTTGATGCCCCGGCGTCCCACAGGCGGTCCTTCCGGGCAGGGCTGGGCCAGCGAACAGGCGCCCCACCCACTCGTTAATTTATGGAAGCACGGGGCCCGGCGCAAAGGCGCATCCGAACTCCGATTTGCCCAAAGGATGGTTTCCGATGTCCCGCTTCTCGGCCCTTCCCATCGTTTTCGTACTCTCGACCACGATCGCCGGCCATGGGGCAGCCCAGGCCACGCACCTGATCAAGCTCGAGGCCGATAAGTCCGAGGAGGCGTACCACTTCGTCCCCGCGACTGTGGTGGCACACGCCAACGACGTCCTGGTATTCCGGGTGGTGAGTGGTGAGCCCCATAACATCACCTTCGAGGGTGCAGGCCTCTCTCCCCAGGCCCATGCCGCACTCAACGAGGCACTCCGGCGTCGTTCGGCGGACCTCGCGAGCCCCCTCCTGACAGCCCCCGGCGCGGAATATCGGGTGATCGTGCCCGCCATCCCGGCGGGGCGGTACCGGTTCTTCTGTCTGCCTCACCGCGCCTATGATGAGCGTGGCGAACTGGTAGTGGAGTAGTACTAGCAACTACTAGCGCACCGCCTCCGGTCATGCGAGACTTCGCCGACTGATGACCCTACCGGGGTCGTGGTCCTGAAGTCTCAGCAAACAGGAGGCGGTGTGGTTTCGGAGCTTGGCGGTTCACAGATCTCGACCCTGCTGGAAACCCTGCCCGGGATTGCCAACGTCCTGCGCAGCCCCGTTGCCGACGCGCTCGGCAACGTGATCAGGGCAGCCGCCCGTCTGACCGAATTCAGCGTGGCCGACGCCGATGAGCTGATCAAGTACGCGACCCGGCGCGGGTTGCTGGGTCAGGAAGAGGGCGACCGGGTCCTGGCCGAAGTGCATGCTGCCGAGCAGCGGCGGGCGGATAAGGCGGCGGATCGAGAGAAGGCGCAGCGGGCCAAGGCACGGGCCAAGACCAAGGCCGTTCGCCATGTGAAGTCTGCCCGGAAGGTGAAGGTCAAGAAGACGGTCAAGCACGGACGGCGCCGCTAAGTCATCTCATGTCTTGAACTCCTGCACCAGGCTGGTCAGTCGATTGGCCGCCTGGAGCAGGTCGCCTGCCGCCGAAGCCATCTCACCCGTACTCGCGCTCTGCTCCTCCGCTGCCGCGCTGACCTGCTCACTCGCGGAGGCGTGCTCGGTCGCCGCCTGACTCGCCTCCTGGGTCCGAAGACCAACCTGCTCGACGATCTCGCGGTTGGCGGCGGCTTCTCGGGCCACCTCCGACGCCGCGAGGTGCACTTCCCGAATCGCCTCCGAGATCTCCTCCAGAGCTCGAGCCGCCGACGTGGCGACGGACTCAATGCCCTGTACCCGCTCCGATCCCGCCTCCATGGTCAGCGAGACCTCCCGTACCTGCTTGCGGATGTAGAGCACCGTCTTCGCCACGTCTTCGGCCGCGGCGGCACTGGAGTCCGCCAGCCGCCGCACTTCCTCCGCCACGACAGCGAAGCCGCGTCCGTGCTCACCCGCTCGGGCCGCTTCGATAGCGGCGTTGAGCGCGAGCAGGTTGGTCTGGGACGAGATCTGGCGGATGAGATCGATGAAGGCCGTGATCGGCTCCGAGAGCCTGGCCAGCTCCTGCACCTGGGACCCTGAGGTCGCGACGACTTCGCGGATTCCCAACAGCGTGGCCCCGGCGTCCTGCACGTCGGCCCTATGGTGCGCGGCCAGCTCCCGGATCCGATCGCCCAGCGTCACGACCCGGGCCGACGCCTTCGCGTTCGAATCGGCGATGCTCTTGAGACTCGAAAGCAACGCATCCGCCTTTTCCATTCCCTGCACCTGCTGATCCGCGCTGGCGGCGATCCGCACCATCGCGCTCGAGATTTCACCGCTGCTGGCGGCCAGCTCTTCGCTGACCGCGGAGAAGTCGGTCGCGTTGTTGCCGATCTGAGTCGCCTCGCCATTGACCGCCTGGACCACGCCACGCAGTCGCGACCCCATGTCGTCCATCGCGCGAGCGAGGCGCTCGATCTCGGACGGGATGGCGGCGCCGAGATGAATCGGCCGGAGATCACCGCCCCCGAACTTCTCCGCGGCGCCGATCAGCAGGCCGAGTGGCCGGTCGATCGAGCGGACGGTCCAGAAACCGGTCAACACGCCAATCACGACCGAGATGGAAAAGAGTCCCCAGAGGGCCCGACGGCGGTCTTGCGCCTGGCGCCGCAGAGCAGCGGCCCGCGCCATGGACCGGGTGGTCTGCGCGAGACCGAGGGCTCGGACATCGCCGAGTAACGTGTCGGATGGCTGTCGGGCCCTGTCTGCGGCCCGGCGCGCCTCGTCCACCCGACCCAGGTCGGTCAACGCATGCGACAGACCGTAGGCGACTTCGATTTCAGCCTGGTTGGCCGAGATCTTGTTGACGATGTATCGATCCGAGGTGGTGAGCGCCCCGAGCGCCTGGTACCGGCGCTGGTCGGCGAACGAGGAGTCACCCTGCTCGATCATCTGCCATCGGGTCTCGGGCGAGGGGCGGACCAGGTACTGCTCAGCCGATCGCACCTCCGAGGAAATCGAGGTGACCAGGCTGTTGCCGAGGCTCGAGCTTGCGAGCAGGAGGTTGACCTCCTGATCCACGGAGCGGTCGAGGGCGCGGATCGAGTTGACGCCGAGCAGGGCGATGACGAAGACGAGCCCCATCAGCAGGGCCATGCCGGCGATCACGCGGCCGCGCACGCTGCGGAACGGGTTCATCGATTCTCCGTGCCCTTGGCGCCCATCGACTCCTGCTCGCCCTGAACCTCAACCGCGCCGCGCCGCACCAGTCCGATGTACACGTTCTGGGTGGAGACGTCGCCGGCGGTGTCGAACGCGACCGTGCCCGTGACCCCCTCGAACGCGGGGGTGGCCGTTCCGACGGCGTCCAGCGCGCGACGAACCGCCTCGCGGTCGGTGCCGACTCTGGCGATCACCTCTCGCAGGAGATACACGGCGTCGTAGGTACCGGCGGCCGGCTGGTTCGGAGTCCCGGCGTCGGGATACCGCTTCTGGAAGGCCTGGACGAAACGGCGGTTGGCGTCGGTTGGAAGGTTCGCGAAGTACGGGGACGACAGATAGACGCCCTCGGCCAACGCACCCGCTTCCTGAATGCCTTCGAGGCCGTCGGCACCGAGCACGGGCATCGTGAGGCCCCGCTTTCGCGCCTGCTTGATGATCTCTTCGGCTTCGCCCCGATTCCCGGCGACCATGAGAAACTCCGGGTGCTTTCCGTGCGCGAGGCGGTCGAGGTACGGACCGACCTCAGGCTTGTCGCCCAGATACGGGTCAACCGACTGGAGATTTCCGCCCAGCCTGAGGAATTCGCTGACGAACGCCTGTCGGACGCCCCGTCCGTACTCGTCGTTCAGGTAGAAGAGAGCGCCACTCGTCAGGTGGAGGCGGTCGCGAACCCAATGCGCCAGGGAGGCGCCGTGCGCAAGGTCGCTGGGACACACCCGGAAGGTGTAGCGGCCGGCGGTCGTGAGTTCCGGCGAGGATGAGGACGGCGAGATCGCGGCGATGGGATGAAGTCCACCGTTATAGACCGGGGAGGCGGCCAGTGTTTCCCCGGAAAAGAGGTGTCCCACCACGGCAGAGACATCCGAATCGTACAGGTCGCCGGCGATGAAGACGGCCGAATCGGGATCGGCGTAATCGTCCCGCGTGACCAGCTCGAGTCGATGACCGTTGATCCCGCCCGACGCGTTGATCTCCTCCGCTGCCAGCTCGGCGGCCTGCTTCATGGGAAGCCCGATCGGGTCGCTGAAGGATCCGGCCACGCCAATCCGCACGACGTTGCCTGACGAGGGTCGGCAGGACGCGATGGCGATCGCGATGGCGATCAGGCCGGCCCGGGACGCATTACGCCCTAAACGTTCGAACAATGCCAAGTCTCGATCCTCGCTGCATTTTTTCCGTTCGGGGGAAGCGCGGGAACCTCGAACGCCAATTCCCGACTGGCGTCGGCGTTAGTATGCTATAACTGTTTTTTTTGAAACGATTTAGACTATCGGGTGGCCCGGCCACTGCGAGTGCGACTTCGCGTGGTGGACGAGGCTACGAAGGGGGGGAAGTGCAAGTTACGTACTCATCGCCGGGTCGTTGCCCGGGAGGTTATTCGGCCCATGATGGATTGGACTGAGCGGCCGGCGGACGCCACGTTCGACTTGCACGGTCAGGCCGTGTCGGAAGCGGCGGTCAACGCCGAGCGGTTTCTGCGAGCTCAGGCGAAGGCGCGACGGGATGGAGTGGTGCGGCTCATTACGGGGAGGGGCCGGGCCGGCGGTGGTGCGCCGATCCGGACCCGGGTGCGCAGCCTGCTTCGCGGCCTGCAAGAGCGGGGCGAGGTCGTGCGCGAATTCGTGCTGGAGCACTCCGATGGGAGCTTTCTGATCAGGCTCCGTTAGGGACGTCGCGCGGTCGTCGCGCGGTCGCGGCCCCACGCGTCGAGGACGCGGCCATCAACGAGACTCACCGACACCGGCTTGTTGCTCCGGTCGGTCCGCCACGTCAGGCGCAGCATTCTTCCCTGGCGCACCCACTGCATCATCCACTGCGAGCCTTGCACCTTGGCACCGACGCTGCCATAGCTGCGCTCGACCGCCCTGCGCCACCGGTCCACCTGCCCCCCGCTCCCCTCTCCCGACAGCATCAGGATGCTCGCGACGCTGTCGACGGCCGACAGCCAGATATCCACCGGGCCACCGAGGTCCGCGAGCTGCACGACCGCGCGGCACTCGATGACCCGACGATCGGCCTTGGCGCGATCGCAGCGAAGCCGCGCTCCATCGAACCGCCGGAGCACACTTTCGATCTCATCGAGCCGCGCACCGGCGCGGAAGCCATGGAACTGGAGAGCGGTGGTGTCGGCGGCGGGCGCGGCTTGCGCAGACACGGACGCGGCCGACGCGAGCAGCACGGCCAGCGCGAGGGCGCGGACGTTGGTCTTCATGCGGCTGAGCTCCCTATCGAGGGTATGGACGGCTGGCCGCGGTACGGCAAGAAGTGTACGAGATCGAGATCCCCCGCCGGTGAGGCGGGGGTCTGGAGGAGGCTGGCTTGGGGTCGGAGGGGTAGGGCGCCGGGCGCCGGGCGCCGGTCTCAGACCTTGCGGACGTTTGAGGCCTGGAGGCCCTTGGGGCCTTCGACGACCTCGAACTCGACATTGTCCCCTTCGGACAATGACCTGAAACCTTCGGCGATAATAGCGGTGTGATGGACGAACACGTCTTTCCCACCGTCCTGCGCGATGAAACCGAACCCCTTCGCGTCATTGAACCACTTTACCGTGCCCTTCGCCATTGCTACAACCTCTTGAAAGGGAGCCCGCAGGCTCCGGGGGAGACCCCCGGCCCTCGTGGCCGGGTGAAAAGACCCCTGAAAAAGCAAAAAAGCCGCCCGGGCGTTAGGCCCGGCCGGCCAGCGAAGACTCAGTAGTGCAAGGGATTCACAGCGCGAAGCATGGATTAAGGTTGTGCCCGTATTGGGAATTGTCAATAAGCCTCTCAGCGAAGCACGACCCCCGCCGCTCGTAGCTCGTGGTTGAGAAGCCAGCGCTTTTTCGCCAGCCCGCCGCCGTAGCCCACGAGGCTCCCGTCCTTTCCGACTACGCGATGGCAGGGGATGAGGATCGCGAGGTGGTTGGCCGAGACCAACCAGCCGATCTGCCGGGGATGGAGGCCGGTGGCCCTCGCGACGTCTTCGTAGGATCTGGTCTCGCCCAGAGGAATCTTCCGAAGTGTCTTGAATACAGCGACTTGCGCCGGCGAAAGGTCGAACCAGCGCTTCAGGTGGTCGGGATAGGGAAAGGGACGGCTGGAGCCCGTGAAGTAGTCGTCCAGCCACCGCGATGTGGTCAGACAGGGACCCTGCCCGATGTGGAGCTCGGGGACGGCCGCGCGAAGCCGGACAGCCCATTTGACCGTCGTGGCCCGATGAGGGTACTCGACGACCAACGGCCCGGCCTCGCATTCCACGATGGTCAGCGCCCCGACCGGGGAGTTGTATGACGTCCATTCGACGTGCATGGAATCTCCGGATCCTGCGGCTTCGTCGTGAATAACTTATCGCGCGCGCGCGCCGGGGGCCATGTCGGCGGCCCCGTTCCCGAGGGGAATCCCGCGTGATACATTGCCCCCGTACGGTCCCCCCGGTCTCTCGCCCCGGAGTTACATGATGTCGCTTCCGTTACTCGCGCTTGCCGTGATTCAGTCGCAGGCCGCGCAGGTTCAGCAGCCTGGCCCGGCCGTCGCCAAGGTGGTGGTGAACCCTTCCGAGGCCGCGATTCAGGTGGGTGACAGCCTGCGGCTCACGGCGGTGGCGCAGGACTCCGCCGGCCGGCTGGTCAAGGACATCGCCGTCCGGTGGTTTCAGTCGGGAGGATACTTCGAGGGCAAGGTGGATTCGACGGGTCTCGTCACCAGCGGCGCCACCGGCACGCTGACCGTGACCGCGCTGGTCAGTCCTGCCGCCGGCGGCTCACCGACGCCCGGCTTTGCACGCGTGACCGTTCTTTCTCCGCCGGCGTCACGCATCACGCTCGAACCCGCTATCACCCGGATGTACGCGGGCCAATCGCTCGTCGTGAGCGCTACGCCGTTCGCGTCGAACGGAGACCGCCGCCACGACGAGGTTGTATGGACCTCGAGTGCGCCGGGGGTTGTTGCCGCCACCAACGGCGGGCGGCTGACGGCCGGCCGGCCCGGACGGGCGAAGATCACGGTCAAGGCCGGGAAGGCAACCGAGGCGTTGGATGTCGTCGTGGCGGCCAATCCGGTGACGACGATCTCGCTGGAACCTGCCACCTCGTCGATCCGCGCCGGCGATGTCATCACGTTGGCGTTCGCGGCGCGCACCACATCGGGGAAACGAGTCGGCGACGCCGTGCCCGAGTGGAGTCTGAATCCCGGCAGCGGCCAGATCGAGACCGATGGGCGCTTCGTCGCCGACCTTCCCGGGCAGTACCAGGTGACCGCATCCTTCGGCGGCAAGGCGGCGCTGGCCACCATCGAGGTCCGTCCGCGGGACGTCCGTCGCCCGGCTACCCTGGTGGGCCGTCTTCCGATCAAGTTCCCCACCGCGGAATTCTGGATACATCCCGACGGCAAGCACGCCTATCTCACCACTATCGGCGACCGCATCTACGCGCTCGACATCTCCACGCCGGCGACCCCTTCGATTACCGACTCGGTCGTGGTCGACGCGCGGCACATCAACGATCTGATGACGACGGAGGATGGACGGTACGGCGTGCTGACGCGGGAGAATGCGTCGACGCGGAAGAACGGTATCGTCGTGCTCTCCTTCGAGGACCCGGCGCATCCCAAGCCGATCGCGGAGTTTACCGAGACGGTGACGGGCGGCGTGCACAGCACGTTCATCTACAAGGGCCACGTTTACCTCACCGATGACGCGACCGGCTCGATGCGGGTGATCGACATTCGCGATCCCTACAAGCCGAAGCAGGTGGCTCGGTGGGAAACACCCGGCCCCAACGCGGGACGAATGCTTCACGACATCGACGTGCAGGACGGTCTCGCCTATCTGAGCTACTGGAACGAAGGGCTCGTGATCCTCGACGTGGGCAACGGGATGAAGTCGGGTTCGCCCGAGAGTCCGCAGCTCGTGTCCCAGCTCAAGTACGATCTCGACGGCCTGTATCGGGACGTCGAGGCGGTCGGCGGCCCCGGGTTCATCCGCGGCACTCACACCGCGTGGCGCCACGGGAAATACGTCTTTCTCGGCGATGAAGTGTTCTCGGCGAAGCCGCGCAACACCGAGGGAGGTGGCGTGGTCGGGCTCGGACGGGCGTACGGCCGGCTCCACGTCGTGGATGTGTCGGATCTCGCGCGCCCGAAAGAGGTGGCGTACTACGAGCCGAAGGACGGTGGGACGCACAACGTCTGGGTGGCCGGTGATACTCTCTTCCTCGGCGACTACCAGGGTGGCCTCCGGGTGCTGGACATTTCGGGGGAGCTGCGAGGAGACCTGCTGCGCCAGGGGCGGGAGATCAGCCACGTGGTGACCGCGGACAGCCAGGGGGTCGTCCCCAACTCGACGAACGCCTGGGGTGCCTTCTACCGGAACGGTCTCATCTACGTAAATGACATCAACACCGGGCTCTGGATCGTGAAGCTGGAGGGGAAATCGGAGCTGGTGCCGTAACTGCGGCTAGAGGCTAAAGGCTAGAGGCTCTTTCCCGGGAGAGAGCCTCCAGCCTCTAGCCTATAGCCTAACGCCTCCAGCCTCTTACATTCCAATCATGTCCACCCCACAAACGCTCGTCGTACGCACCTTCACCGACCGGGCCGAAGGGCTCTCCCACTTCGTGCTGCGTGCCGGGGAGGCGCCGAGACTCCTCGCCTTCGATGATGCGCTGGGGTGTCCGGTCGAGACGGCGCTCGCCGCGCTCGAGTGGACCGGCGCCGTGGGGATCCTCCTGGATGACGACATGCTGCACGCCGCGCGGCTCACCAGCGAGACCGCGGCGGCGGTGATCGAGCGCAAAGGCCAGTCGGGGCGGACGTACGTCTTCCTGGGGCCCCGGCTGGACGCGCCGCCGATGGACGTCTTCGAGGGCGCGATTCTCTTCGACGAGCCGGGTGTGAAGGCGGTGGAATTCACCCAGCGTGCGCACGCCCTCGCCCATTTCCTTCGTGCGACCGCGGGTGCGGGAGCCCTGCTGGCGCTGCTCGGACGGCGCGCTCCCGAAATCCGACATCTCCGCCGATGGCTCGGCTCGATCATGCAGGAGCTCGATGTCCCACGGCCGCTCGTTGCTGGATGGTTCGCCGCGAGCGCGGCCGGTTGTCTCTTCAGCTCGGCGGAAGTCGAGCAGACGTATCGGTACATCGAGGTGGGTCTCGAGTCGTAAGAAGTACGCACACCGAAGCGAAGCTGTGGATACACATTCTCCACATCGTGTGGACGGAGGACGTAGGCGTCGGTCGCAAACGTATTTAGGTATCCACAAGATCCCCACCGGAAGCACCGTAACCCGAATAAAATCAGGCACTTGCGCGATTCTCGCGGATCCCTATTTTAGTGTTCACGCGCCTCGCTGAACACGTACTGGGACCCCGTGTCACAGTGGCGGACGGCAGGCGGGTTCGAGCGGGATATCGGGGGAGAGTGCCGACGCAACCAAGGGCTCAGGCACTCGCTGATCCCGGTGATCACCCCGGCTCGAACAGATGAAGCCAGTCGCGTGCTTCATCCACCCCGATTTAGCGCCTCGGGATGCAGTGCGAAGGGTCGGTCCGCGACTCGATCCGAATCGCAGCGCTCGCATGGACGAACCAGGTGGGATGGCCATCCGGCCTGGGGATCAAAGCCAAGGCTCTACCGCGCCCTCCCGAGCGGCGTATCAACCAACCGGTGGCAGGTAGAAGAAGAACGGCGGCAGCAATGCCACGACCTTGGGTAGTCTGTGCGCGGGACGGCCGTCTAGCCACGACTAGGCGGCCGTTCCGTCTTTTGTAGCCTCCCCAATTTCAATCGACCTCCCCCCATTTCAATCGGTCTCGTCCGGCCACCGCTCGGTTCGGGAGCGATTACCTTCCAGCCATGGCCCCGCTGCACCTGCTCGTCCTGGAGCGCGATCCCACCCGGCGCGAAGAGCTCGTGAGTTTGTTGCGAGGGGCCGGACACCGTCCGGCGGTGGCCCCGGATGCCCCTGCCGCCGCCATGGCCATCGGTGTGCCGGGGTTCGATACGCTGGTGCTCGACCTCTCCTTTCCCGACGTGGATCTCGGCCTCCTGCGCCAATCCCTCGCTCCTTCAGACGTCGGCGAGCCTGACTCGCTGGCCGCCGCCGAGCGGCGGCACATCGCGCGCGCGCTGCGACACACCGACGGCAACAAGCGGCGGGCCGCCATGCTGCTCGGAATCTCCCGATCCACCCTCCTCAACAAGGTGCGGAAATACGGACTCGTGGTGGCGCTCGCGCTCTGCGGCATGCCTGGCCCGGCCCTCGCCCTCCAGGGTAGCCCGATACCGGCCGGCCAGGTCAAGGCCGGAACCCTGAGCTTCGACGGCCACGCGACACCCGGCGATTTTGTGGGCAAGACGTCCGAGGTGTCGGGTGAGATGGCCGCGGCCGACAGTCTGACGGCTGTGCGCGGCTGGGTAAAGGCGCCGGTCAAGACGCTCAAGACGGAGAACGACCGCAGGGATCGCGACCTGAACAAGTCGATGGAGTCGGACAAGTACGCGGAGATGAGATTCGATCTCAAGGGTGTATCGGTAAAATCGGGCGGGCCGGACAGCGCCAAGGTCGATCTTCACGGAACCCTGACCATCCATGGCGTGACCCGGGATGTGACGCTTCCGGCGAGCGTGAGTCTGGGGGCCGGAGAGGTTCACGTCCAGAGCGACTTCCCGCTCAACCTCAAGGACTACAAGATCGGTGGCCTGACCAAAGCGCTGGGTATACTCAAGATGGAAGAGCGAATCGAGGTCCATGTGAACCTCACGTTCGCACCTCAATGATGCCACCCGGCATCACGGTCAACACCCCTACCGAATTCGAAGCCTTCCTAATCGCGAGACCACGACCGTCCGACTGGCGTCCCCCCGCGTAAGTCGGAACGTGGCATTGGAAAGGCCCGTGGTGATCCCTACCGGCGAGAACGTGAGCTGTCTCATGCCGCCGGCCAGGCTGACTCCCGACGCAGCGGGGCCGGGCTGAATCCAGGTCGGGGCGGAATCGGCCTCGTTCACGGCCAATGAGTCGGCGCTGATAGTGAGAACGACGGGCCGGCTCATGAGAATCGCGGTGGTTCGAGCTCGCCGGTGGGCGGCGGCGATCCGGCCGGCCTCGTCGTTGACTGCGAGCTGATCCCTGACGGCCCCGAACCGAGGGAGCATGATGCCCAGGAGCAGGGCCAGAACGACGAGAGACAACAACGTCTCGATCAGGGTGTAGCCGCGTCGCATGGGCGTCAGAATACGGCCCATCGGACGCCCCGGCGGGATCCACCTCCCGCGGATCGTGGCAGGAATTTGCATACCCTTGCCTGGGTGCCATCTGCGGGCGATACTAGCTAGACCCCTCGCTACTCAATTACAAAGGATCGACCCTGTTTACCGCTCAGCAACTCTTTGGTGAGTTCGAGCAGGGCCCGAATGTGCTCACCTTCGGTGCCTTTCTGGATCGCGCGTGCGTCGAGCGCGCCCGTGAGCGTGACGACGCGGCGAAGTTGGCGCTCGGTGCCTATGTCGTCTGTCGGCTCGTCGGCACGATGTTCACGCTCGAGCGGTCCCCCGATTCAGACGAAGCGTTCACCTGGCAACTCGACGCCGTGCGCCGCCATCTGCGCGCGCTGCCTGCCGACGCGCCCGAGTTGGCCCATCTCTCCGGTATTGCTCACGAAGTCTCGGAGAACCGCACCCCGGCGGCGGGACTGCGTCTCAGCCTCACGGCGTACGCGTACTTCCTCGAGCACGAGGGACGCCTCGAGGAGTCGCTCGAAGTGCTGGCGCTTTCGACTCGCACGTACGGCGACTCACTCACCGCGGCGGATTTCGCATCGGTCGCGCTCTTCGCCGCGCGGCTCAATCGTCTCCTGACCCGCTGGACGGTGGCGACTACCTGCTACACTGCCGCGGAGGAAGCGGCGAAGGACGCGGACGACTGCATGATGCAGCTCCGCGCCAGGCTCGGGCTCGGCGCCGTGCTGCGCGGCACCGGCAACCTTCCGATGGCCCGGGCCATCGGCGAGGAAGTCATGCGGGCCGCCGCGGAGGCGAATCTTCCCGAAATGCAGGCGATGGCCTACACCGATCTCGGCGCGGTGTATTCCGTGGAAGGCCGGAAGGTGGAGTTCGTCCAGGCCAACTACCGGGCGTTCGTGCTGACCGAGGATCCTCTCCAACGCATGCGGATTCTCGGCGATATCGCCCTTGGCCTCGTGGATCTCGGCGTTCTCGATGTCGCCCGGCTGGCATTCGAGATCGTGATCGCCTCGAACGCGAGCTTCGTCGTACGCACCAATGCGATGCTCGAGCTGATGGCAATGGAGGCGTCCACCGGCAATCGCATGGCATTCCAGCGACGCCGCGCGGAGCTGGAAGAACTCACCGAGCGTATGCCGCCGAGCATGCGGGCGGATTTCCATTTCAAGGCGGGAGTCGGCCTGGCCCGATTCGGCCAGGAGGCAAGAGCACGCACGCTCCTGAAGGCCGGTATGGCCCTCAGCGAGTCCCACCGCCTCAATACATGGTATTTCCGATTCGATCAGGCGCTGTCGGAGCTTTCCGAGGGAAATCCCCGCGAGCCCGAGCGCGCCACGGATTCCGACTGGAGTGAGTCTCCAGCGCTGAATGAAGTGGCGGTCGGGCTCCGCGAGTACGCCTCGTCGACGAGCTAGTTGTTGGCGCCCTGCGCTTCGAACGATGCGGCCGGTTGATCCGACGGCCCAGTCGCGTCGGCACGAGTGCAGGCGGTCGAGGTGAGAGCGGCGATGGTCAGGGACGCCAGGACGATCCACTTGGAGCGCGACATAGGACGACCTCTCAGGTTGGCGGTACGGCCCAGGGGAACCCATGCCAATCTGAGGACTTACTTCGGCGGTTATTAGGTCCTTTTTGCGACAAATAGGGGCCGATTTGCGACATCTCCTCCTAGCGGCAGTTCCCGGGGAGCGTCTCTTCCGGTTACGGACCCTCGACACGGACCGCTTCGGATGGGAGTCCGTGAATACGTGGCCCGAAGCAGTCGACGTGATACGTGGAAAGCCGGTGGACATGGCTGTGGTGGATCCGCTCCTCGGCGGTGGTACGCCGCGGCCCCACGGCATCGAGCGGTTGCGTCAGTTCTTCCCGTCACTGCCCCTGCTGGTGTACACTGAGTTGGCGCCGGCGACGGCGGGCGTATTGCTGGAGCTGGGCCGGGCCGGGATTCGCCGCGTGGTGGTGCACCGCTTCGAGGATGCGCCGGGCGCCCTTCGCCACGCGATCCTCGCGGAGCTGGAGCACAGCGCATCGCAGAAGGTGCTTCAGGAGCTCTCGGACACGCTGCGCGACCTGCCGGTGGAGTTGCGCCAGGCGCTCGAGGCCATGCTCCACACCCCCGGCGATGGGCCGAGCGTCACGGCTCTGGCGGAGCGGGCGCAATTGACACGGCGGACTTGTGAGCGTTGGTTCACCAAGGTGGGGCTACCCTCACCGCGGGTCGTGATGGTCGTGACACGCCTGTTGTACGCCCACCGGCTGCTGCTCGATCCTGGATACACCGTCGAGGACGTTGCCTTGAAGCTGGGCTACAGCAAGACAAAGACGCTTCAAATGCATTTACGGGCGGTATTCGGGCTGACCGCCGGCGAGCTGCGTGTGTCGCTCTCCACCCAGGAAGCGCTGACTGTGGTCACCAACCGGTACTTCACGACGTTGCATCAGGCGGCCTCGTGAGTCCGACGATCCTGGTGATCGACGACGAGCCTGCCATCCGGCGCACGCTCGAGCGCGCGCTGAAGAGCCTGGACTATCATGTCATCTCCGCCGGCGATCCTCATCTGGTATACAGCACGCTCGACGAGATGGACGTCGATCTCGTGCTGCTCGACCTTCACCTGCAACAGATTTCGGGGGACGCGCTCTTTCTGGCGATGGTACGCCGCTGGCCCCGGCTCCACGGCCGGGTTATCCTCATGACCGGCGACACCTTTGCCGAGAAGGAACACTGGCCTCGGGAGCTCGTGAGTTGTCCGACACTGCTCAAGCCGTTCACGCTGGAGACGTTGGGGAACGCAGTGCGGGCGGCGCTCGCGGCGGCGGAGGGGGGGAAGCGGGCGAACGGTCACGGGTGACCGCCAGCGCCGCTCCCAGCGCCCAGCCAGACCCGCTCACCACGCTCCGCGAGTATCGCACGCTCGCTCCCTGGGGGCTGCGTGATCTGACCGCGCTCGCGGCCGGTATTCTCGATGCCTCGGGTGTGATACCGGTCAATGCCGCCGCGCGGGCGCAGCCAAGCGAACGCACGATCCGGTTCTACATCGCGCGCGGGCTCGTGAGTCCTCCCGAAGGACGGGGGACCGCGGCCGTCTATGCCTACCGCCACCTCCTGCAGGTCCTCGCGATCAAGTTGCGTCAGATGGAAGGCGCCACGCTCGAGGCGATGATCCGGGAGTTCGCCGACCTGACCGGCGATCTCATCGAGCGCCGCACCGCCGCCGCCCTCGGGCCCAATCTTCCCCGGCCCGAGCGTCTGCGGCTGCTGCAGGGCCCCGGGACGGGTCGCGGGAAAGTGGGCCGTGCGGTGCTCGGGTGGCTCGCGCCGGCGGAGGAAGCGGGTGCGAGCACCGTCTGCCGGCGGGTGGTCGTCTCGCCGGGGATCGAGGTCATCATCGACGAGCAGCATCCCGTCATCCGCCTCAACGGCGACACCGCGGCGATCGCCGAGGCGCTGCGTCAAGCCATAGCCGGACTCGTCTCTCCCTAACAGCCGACGGAAGGTTCCATGGGCGCCATCATACTCCTGGTCGTCGTCGTCGCGATCGTGCTCTGGATGATCGGCGCCTACAACAAGCTGATCTCGCTCAAGAATCAGGTGGCCAACGCCTGGAAGCAGATCGACGTGCAGCTGAAGCGCCGGCACGATCTCATCCCCAACCTCGTCAACACGGTCAAGGGCGCGATGAACTTCGAGCGCACCACGCTCGAGGCGGTGATCAGCGCGCGCAACAAGGCGGTCAACGCGACGGGCGTGCAGCAGACCGCCCAGGCGGAAGGAGAGCTGACCCAGGCGCTCGGCCGATTGTTCGCGCTCACCGAGGCGTACCCCGACCTCAAGGCCACCGGCAATGTGGCGCAGTTGCAGGAAGAGCTGACGAGCACGGAGAACAAGATCGGGTTCGCCCGACAGCTCTACAACGATACGGCGACGCAGTACAACACCGCGCAGGCGACGTTTCCGACCCTGCTGGTCGCGGGCATCGCCAAGGCGTCACCCGCCGAGCTGTGGGAGATTCAGGAGCCCGCCGAGCGGGCGGTACCGAACGTCGACTTGTCGATGGGAGGCTAGGTCCGGGGTTCAGCGGGGATGGGTGTAGGAAAGGCCGATGCCTGCGAGCCAGTTGCCGTCGCGCATGAACACCCGGTGAACGCCGGCGTTGACGCCCAGCCCCCTGGCGAGTCCGAGCGCGCCGACGCCCGCGCCGAGCATGGCGCGCAGACCCGCGTCGCTGACTCCGTTGGCGCGCACGAGGCCTCCGCCGAACCCCGGCTCGACATACGGAACCAACCGCAGCCCATGGTCGGATGGAGCCAGCGCGATCGGCAGGCGCGCGCTCATCGCGAACAGCGTCGTTCCGCTGGGAGTGCCGAACGCCGCGGCGACGTTCATGCCGACGTTGAGGGTCGCGCGGCTCGACTCGCGACCCAGCGCGATTCCGACGAGCCGCTCACTGAAACTCAGCTCCGCCATGAAGTGACCCGCACAGTCCCGCCGATCACACGATGGCAGCCAGGCGCCGAGCGCAAAGCCCACGCGCCCGCTGCCAAGGGGAGCGTCGCCCCCGATCGCCACGCCGTTGACGTAGTCGGAGTCGGCGAAGCTGATGATTCCATAGCGTGCCGACACGGCCAGCGGGCCGCCGGCTTCGCCGGTGTGTGCCCGTGACAGCGCGAGCGGCACCGCCCCGATCGGAGTCTGCGTCAGCGCGCGGTACGCGGCGCTGTCACTCGCGTCTTGGGCCCACGCCGGGAGCGGGGCGAGGCAACAAACCATCGCGGCGAGAACCAAACGCTGCACGGACCCTCCGGTCGGGCGATGATGGTGGTGGAAGGGCGCTGAAGTTCGCCAGCACCGGGGCGGCCTGCAAGCTGCCGAAGGAGTGACGGGGTGAACGAGCAGGCGAATCTCTTCGCCCAGCAGGAATCGAACCGCCGCCGCTCCACCTGGCTCATCATCGGGTTCATCGTCTTCTTCGCGTGGGTCGGGTTCGGCGGTGATCTCGCGTTCTATCTTCTTACGGCTGACGGCTCTCCCTCCTCCTACCACCACGTCTTCCCCGTGGTCGGCATCGTCACCACCGTCGTGGCCGCCGGTATCTGCTGGTTCTCCTGGCGATTCGGCGCCCAGCGGGTGCTCTGGTCCACGGGCGCGCGCGAGGTCACCGAGCCCGCGACCCCCGAAGAGCGGCAGCTCGCCAATGTGGTCGAGGAGATGGCGATCGCGTCGGGGCAACCCAAGCCCCGGCTCTGGGTCGTTCCGGACGACGATCCCAACGCGTTCGCGACCGGGCGCGATGCCGCGTCCGCAAGCATCGCGGTGACCCAGGGTCTCCTGGGCGCTCTGTCGCGCGACGAGTTGCAGGGCGTCGTGGCGCACGAGATGGCGCACATCCGCAATCTCGATATCCGTCTCATGACCCTGCTCGCCGGGATCGTCGGGGCCATCGCGCTCATGTCGGACGGAATGGGACGCATCTTGCGCGGAACTCGTGTGGGCGGGCGGGGCGTCTCGAGCAGCTCGAGTGGTGGGCGGAAAGGCGGTAACCCGCTCGCGATCGTGATCCTCGTCCTCTGGCTGTTGACGCTGGTGGTGGCGCCGATCGTGTCCCGGATCCTGGCGATGGCCGTGAGTCGCAAGCGCGAGTTCCTGGCCGATGCCACCGGCGCCCAGTTCACCCGAAATCCGATGGCACTCGCCTCCGCCCTGCAGAAGCTCCAAACGGCCGCCTCGCCGACCCGGGCCATCACCCGGGGCGCGGCGCATCTGTGCATCGTGGATCCAGCACCGGGGTTGCTCTCGGACCGGGAAGGGTTCCTGGCGGACACCCTGGCGTCCCATCCACCGATCCAGCAGCGGATCACCCGGCTCGAGGCGATGGCCTACGGCGGCACGCCTACTCCACCAGCCGGATCATCTCCTTCGTAAACGTGTGGGGATCGAAGGGGAGCTGAAGGACGGCGTCCGCTCCCGCATCCCGCGCCGGTTCCGGGACACCCCCTGCTACCAGGGCGACGACGCGGTATCCTCGCGGCGTTCCGGGGGCGAAACCCGCGAGCGCGTGCGCGCCTGCCGCGCCGCTGCCGCCCATGACGACCGCGACGCGCACCCCGTCCCGTGCGGCGGCGGTCTCGAGGTCGGCCAGGTCCCGACATCGCTGCACCACGAATCCCGCGTCGCGCAGCAGCATGGCCACGACACGCGCGAGATCTTCCTCGGGCACCAGCAGGAGCGCCTCACCCCGTGCCGTCGGAGATCCGGGCGAGGAGCTCGCGGCGAGGTTCAGCATGCGGATCCCGGGGAGATAGGTCCTGGTTTCGACCTCTCGCAGCTCTCCGATGCGGCGGACGATGTCCCGAATACGACGCAACGATTCGCGCACGGCCTGCAGGCTCTCACGCTGTTGCGCCTCGGACATCGAGCCGACCGACAGGAGCAGCTCCACCTCGGCCGACGCGGACATCAGCGGATTGTTGATCTCATGATGCAGGGTCACCGTCATCTCGCCGATCGCGCCCAGACGCTCCGCGCGCACCAAGTCCTGCTCGGCCGCGACGAGCGCCTTCCGGAGCTCGCGGTTGCGGCGAACCCGCTCGAGGATCTGGGGAAGGAGGAAGGTGAGCGACGGGTCCTTGGCGAGGTAGTCGTCGGCCCCACGCCGGAGCGCCGCGGCCGCGAGGGATTCGTTGCCGTGCGCCGTGATCAGCACGACGCCCGGCGGGTTGGGCCGGGCGCGGATCGCATCGAGGATATCCAGACCTTTTGCATCAGGGAGCTGATGGTCCAGGAGGACGATGTCGATGCCCTCCAGCGCCTCCAGGGCGTCGCGTCCGTTCTCGGCATGGACCACGGTGCCGAATCCGGCCTCGTCTACAATGTGAGCGATCAGCCGTGCGATGGTGGGATCGTCGTCGACCAGCAGGACGCGCGGGCGTGAACCGGACTCAGGCACGGGCCGCCGCCGCATTCCTGCGGAATCCCACTCGCGCGAACTTCTCCCACCCCTTCTTGCCCCGCCACGCGTCCCACAGCCCGCGCAGGCGCCAGTACAGCGTGAGCTGGCGGAAGCCGAAGTTTTCCATCACCGCATAGCCGAGGAGCACGAGCACTTCACGCCAGCCACCGAAGGGCAGCAGGCGCCGCTGGAGGTGATCGGCCAGGCCGGCGCGGAACCGCCAGGCGCCCACGAGGACGGCGGCCACGTTGACCAGCGTCCCGTACCCGAGCGAAGCCAGGAGAAACGCCCACAGGAAGGCCGGGTCGATCAGCCGCCCGCCGACCGTCCGCTCCACGATGAAGAGGAAGAGAACCAGCACATAGCCGGTGACCTCCACCAGCGGACCCAGGTACTCGAACAGCCAGAATGCCGGAAGCGCGAACCAGCCGATCCGGCCGAACGGGCGCCGGCCCAACATTCCCCGGTGATACCGAAGCGACTCGCGAAGCCCGCGGTACCAGCGTCCGCGCTGCTTGCGGAGGGACTCCAGGGTCTCGGGCACCTCGGTCCACGCCACCGGATGAGGAAGAAACGCGATGCGCCGGTCGAGTCCCTTGTCGCGAACGTACCGGTGCAGCCGGACGACGATCTCCATATCCTCGCACACGGTGCCGGCGCCGGTGCCCACGTACTCCTCGACGATCCGATGCCGGACGAATGGCGTCAGATATCCGCCCGCCCGGATCAGGGTCGCCTTCTCGAACACGGCAAACACGCCGCTCAGGATGAGCACTGACTCGAGACGATCGAGCCCCGTCCGGCCCGTGGTGAACGACCGGAGATACTCGACCATCTGGAAGCGCGCGAGCGGCCGGGTCGGGAGCCGCACCTCCGTCACACGGCTGTGCCGGACCGTGCAGCCGTTGGCGATGGCCACCTGACCGCCCACGGCGACGACGCGGGGGTCTTCCTGGACGACCCGCATCAGCTCCTTAAGGGCGTGTTCGTCGAGGATGGAATCGGCGTCGAGCGACACGATGTACGGCGCTGTGGAGGCATTGATCCCGGCATTGAGGGCATCGGCCTTCCCGCCGTTCTGTTTGTCGATGACGGCGACCCGAATCGCCGAGCGGGGAAGGGCGATCGTGGCCTCATACATGGCCCGCACCGGCGCCGTCGCGATGGCGGCGCGGTAGGGAAGCTCCGCCACGCGCAGTCCAAACGCCTCGCGAAGGCGCTCGAGGGTCCGATCGGTAGAGCCGTCATTGACCACCACGATCTCGAACCGCGGATATTCGCAGTTGACCAGACTGGTCACGCTGTCGACGATCGTCACTTCCTCGTTGTACGCGGGGATGATCATCGTGAGCGGCTTGGTGAGATCGGACGTGTCGATGAGGTCGAGGTCCTCCACGAAGTGGCTGGTGACCCTCCGTCGCACCTGTCGCGCGGAGAGCACGATCAGCGCGAGGGTATAGGTGTTGTGCAGGAGGAAGAACGTGATGAACAGGGGCTGGGCGGCCAGTGCCGTGGCGACCAGAAATCGCAGCACCGTGTCGCTCATGTCTCGTCGCCCGACGCCGATGCCAGCTCCAGCGTGCCGCCCACTCGATGGCGGATCGAAGGGAACGGGTCGCTCCGGGCCACTTCCCGGGCGACCGGGTCCTGCAGCAGTGCCAGCGCCAGCCCGGCGGCGAGGCGGCGATTCTCCTCGGGCGCGGTCCGCGCCGTCTCGCGCAGGGCGGCCAGATCGCCCCGCTCGCGGAGCGCCTGCGCCACTTCCCTGAGTTCGATGCCGGGTGGAGGGGAGAGCGGAATTCCCTGGAGCAAGCGCGCGGCGAACACGGCCGCACGAACCGGCATCGTGATGTCCGTCGTGAGGGTCTCGAGCACGTCAGCCATGCGCGCGGGAGCTTCGGGAGACGTGCCGGTCGCGAGCGCGACCTCGCGCCGAACCGTGGGATCGGGATCGGCGGCCATTCGCTCGAGCAGGCTCCACGAGCGCGTCGAGGCCGCGGCCCGAGCCGCCGTCCGGCGAACTCCCGCCGCCGGATCGAGCGTGAGTGCGTCGAGGCTCGTCGCATCGGCGACCTCGGGCCGCTGCCACCAGAGCGAGGCGATGGCCTCGCGCACTTCGGGAGAGCGGCTGCGGGCGAGGACCGGCAGAAGGCGGGGAAGGTCGGGGTGGGTCATCCCCCGGGCCACGCGCACCAGCACCAGCGCCTCGTCGCCGTCGTCGGGCATCCGGAGGGCGAGATCGGCAAACGCCTTGAAGCCCGGCGTGGCGAGCTCCGCGGCGGCGGTGAACACGGTGGGATCGTCTCCGGGCCGAAGCGAGCGGATGACGACGGGAAGACCCTTGTCCGGAGCGATCTTGGCGAAGAGGCCGACCGCCGCGCGCCGGACGAGGAGGCTGGGGTCGGCCAGTGCATCGCGGCCGATGGCGAGCAATTCGTCGCTGTCGAGCAGTCCACCCAGCGCCGAGAGCGCCGCCATCCGTGCCTCGGGACTCGGATCGCGGCGAACGGTCTCGAGGAGGGCCTCCCGGCTCTCTTCGCCCTGCAAGGCCCGAAGCCCCCCGATCAGGCGGATCCGGCCGGCCGGCTCGAGCACCTCCTCGAGCCCTCTCGCGAGCGCTGCCTCGGACGCCTCAGGGGTATGCGTGGAGATCGCCCGCAGCTCGGGCCGTCTCGAGGACGGTAGCCGGCGGCGAAGGAGACGGAAGCACGGATCGGTGTGGAAGAGATGACGCAGCGTCTCCTGAACCTCGACCGGCTCGGGCATCTCCGCGAGGCGAGCCACCATGCTCTCTTCCTCGAACGCACCGGTCGCGAGAAGCGCCGCTGCGTGGACCCCCGGGGGCTCGGGGCGGAGGCAGGCCGCGAGCAGCGCCGCCTCCCCCCCCGGGGCACGGAGGAGACCGACGGTGAGCGCGGCTCTCTCGCGCACGAGGGGCGCCGGATCATCCGCGAGGCGCTCGACCACCGTTTCGTGAATGCCGCGCAGCGAAAGACGTGCGGCCGCCTCGATCGAGGCGGCACGCACGATGGCCTCGCCGTCTCCGATACCAGCGACCACCCGCCGAATGGCGTTCTCGCCGCCCTGGCGCGCGAGGATCCGGATGGCGGCGGCCCGGACCGTTGGTTCGGGATCTCCCCGCTCGGCTTCGAGCGCGGCGGTCATCGCCTCGGGCACGCGGAACTTCGCGAGCGCGGCCAGCGCGAGTGATCGAAGCGCCGGGTCCGGGTCGGAGAGCGCGACCTGCGCGATCTCCGGCGCGAGATCCCGTCGGGCAGCGGCGCAGAGCGCCCGGAGTATCGTCTGCCTGGTGATGTCTCTCGGCGCCATCAGCAGCCCGGCGATCAGCTCGCGCGCTCCAGCGGTGGGGAACTTCGCGAGCGTCGTCGCCGCTTGACCGGGATCGTCCTCATCGCGAACCACGGCCGCCAACGATGCGGCCGCCCCCAAACGTTCCAGCGTACTCGCCGCGCGTGTCCGTACTTCGCCCTCGGCATGGTCGAGCGCGGTGAGGAGTGGCTGCTCCGCGGTGGGGCCGATCCGTTCCAGCGCCTCGACCGACCGAACCCTCACCCACCAGGCAGGGTCTCCCAGAGCGTGCACCAGGCGGTCGGTGACATCGACGTCGCCGAAGAGACCCAAGGCATTCGCGATCCTGGCGCGCACGAAAGGCGCGGGGTCGGCGAGCAGATGCTCGAGCAACGGGCGGACCGCGCTCCGGTCACCGATGCGCCCGAGTGCGGTGGCGCTCTTGGCGCGCACCTCGTCGTCCGCGTCCTCGAGCCCGCGGAGCAGGGCGGAGAGGGCCTCCGAGGCGCCAAGCTCGCCCAGCACGTTGGCAGCCCACGCGCGGGCGCGCGCGGGCGTGCCGCGCTCGAGCATCGACAACAACGGCAAGACCGCCGTCTCGCCGTGGCGAGTGAGGATATCCGCCACGTGGGGCGCGAGCCACGGCTCGGCGGTCTCGAGCGCCTCGGTGAGTGGCGCGACGGATGCCGGGTCGCCGATCCGGGCGAGCGCGCGAAGGGCGATGTCGCGGACGTCACCGTCCTCGGTCCGGGTCGCCTGCACCGTCTCGAGCAACGCGGGAACCGCTTTGGCGTTCCCCACCCTGCCAAGGAGCTCCGCGGCGAGCGCGCGGTCCCGCCAGCGATGGCCATTCCGCAGCTGTTCCACGTACTTGTCGATCAGGCCGAGGCGGTCGTACGCCTCGAGGAGCCATGCGGGACGGCTGGTGTCGCGGCGAGCCTGCTCCTCGAGGGCCGCCTCGAAGGCGTCGAGGTCTCGGAGTATCTCGGGGCGATGCAGCTCGAGATCGAGCACCCATCGCTCGCCCGTGGCCAGATCGGCCACGAGCTCGCGATACATGCCCTTTCGCCGCTCGAGCCGGCGTTGGAACCAGTTCAGGTACGCGGTATAGCAGAACCACGCGAGGATGGCGACGACGGCAGCACCCGCGAGGGCCGCTGCCAGGATGAGCACCATGGTCAGCGTGCTCATCGGTCAGGCTTGCGGATCGTCGAGGAACACCAGCGCCTGGCGCCGGTTGACCACGGCCTCCAGCGCGGCGTGGACCGCGGGGTCGATCGCGGTGCCGACCAGGTCCCGCATCCGTTCCACGGCGACCTCAGGCGGCATCTTTTCCTGGTAGGGGCGGGCGGTCGTCAGCGCGTCGTAGATCTCGACCGCGCCGATGATTCGAGCGCCGAGCGGGATCGCATCACCCGCGAGCCGGTCGGGGTATCCGAAGCCATCCCACCGTTCATGATGGCTCCGGACGTAGCTGATCGCGCTCCGCAGGTGAACCAGCGGCGCGAGAATCTGGGAGCCGACCAGCGTGTGCTGTTTGACGTGCTCGTATTCCTCGTCGCTCAGGGGCCCCTGCTTGTTGAGCACCTCCTCGCGAATTCCGATCTTCCCGATGTCGTGAAGCCGGCCCGCGGTGCGGACCGTCTCCACTTCTTCATCGCTGCAGTCCAGTTGCGCGGCCACCATCGCGGAAAGATCGGCCACGCGGGCGGAATGACCCCGCAGATAGGGATCCTTGGCTTCGAGGGCGTTGACCAGCGCCTCGAGCGTCGCGACCGAGATGCGTTCCTGCGTCGCCTGCTCTATCCGGCGTTCGGCGGCCCGCTGCGCCACCTCTTCCTTCAGCCACTGACTGACCTGACGTCCCTCGACCAGCGTGTTGCGGCGCTGGAGCGCGCTCGAGATCGCGCGGGCGAGGTGACTGAGGTCGATCGGCTTGATGAGGTAATCCAGCGCGCCCCGTTGCATGCAGAGCGCCGCCGTCGTCGCGTCGTTGACGGCGGTGAGCATGAGCACCGCGATGGTCGGCTCGATCTCGAGAACGGAGGGGACCAGCTCGAGACCACTGATGCCCGGGAGGTTCACGTCCAGGATCATGACCATGATCTTCTGGCGACGGAGGATGGCCAGCGCCTCCTCTCCGGTCGCCGCGACGGTCACGTCATAGCCTTGCTGGACGAGATACTTCCGGACCGCATTGCGGATTGGTTCTTCGTCGTCCACGACGAGCAGGGTGACCGGTCCATCCTTGAAGGCCACGCGTACTCCTCATGCGGGTGGTCACAGTCCTCGCCGGGTGATGCGAGAAGGTAGGAGCCGAACAGGAGGTGGTCAATTACCCGACGAAGTCCACCTCCACTCGCTCGGGGATGAGGCCCGCGCGGTGCCCGCGGTCGAGCAATTCCTGGACGGCGGCGCGCCCCCTGGTGCCGTAGTCCACCGTCCATTGGTTCACGTACATCCCGACAAACGTGTCGGTACGCTCGTCGCCGATCCCCCGGTTGTAGCGACTCGCATGCGCCAGGGCCGGAGCCCGGTGCTCCAGCGCGTAAACGATGCTGGCTCGCAGATCTCGGGCGATCTGGTCGATCGTGTTCTGGCCGAGATCACGGCGAACGGCGTTCCCGCCAAGCGGCAACGGCAGGCCGGTGTCGTGCTGCCACCACACTCCGAGGTCCGTCCATAGATGCAGTCCCGCATCACTGTAGGTAAGCTGCCCCTCATGAATCAGGAGCCCGGCGTCCACCTCGCCGGCCTGTACCGCGTCCTCGATCTTGTCGAACGGTACGACGACCGCGATGAACTCGGGCTGGAACAGCTTGAGGGCCAGATAGGCCGTCGTCAGCAGACCCGGCACCGCGATGCGCTGCCCCCGCATCGCTGCCCGGGGATCGGTGGGCCGGGGCCGGGTCGAGACGACCCGGGGGCCATACCCGTCCCCCATGGAGGAGCCTGATCCGAGCAACGCGTAGTCCCGCGCGATGTAGGCGTACGCATGGATGGAGACGGCCGTGACCTCGAGCTCCGCGCGCCGGGCCCGCTGGTTGAGCGATTCGATGTCCGAGAGCTCGTGCACGTAGCGAAGCTGACCGGTGTCGATCTTGCCTTCGGCGAGGGCGTAGAACATGAACGCGTCGTCGGAATCGGGACTGTGGGCAACGCGAATAGTGATAGTCATGGGAGTGGAAATAAGGAGAGAAAGGTGAAAAGGGAAAGGCGAAGGACTACCTGTTCTCCTTTCTCCCTTCCCCCTTCTCGGCTTCCTTCCTGAACTGTTCGATGGCCGGCTTGTGCTCGAGATACTCAACGCGATTGGCCTTCATCTCCGCCTCGTAGTTGGCGAGGAAATCCCGGCCTGCGCGGGCCCGCGCCGTGGCGTCGTGCTGCAGGTCCGCCGCCTGTCCCCGCACGATGAAGCCGAAGAGGTGCGTCGGCACGGCCGAGAGAATGGTATCGGCGAGGGCCCGTGCGCTGGCGGCGTCGCCCCCCTCCAGATGGAGGACCGCGGCATGATACCGGGCGTCGATGTCGGCCGAATCGAGCTGGGCGTACGCGCCGAGCGCCATGGGAAGGAACCGCTCGACCTGGGCCGTGTCGCCCTGATCGGCCGCCTGCATGATTCGGTTGAAAAGTCGGTCGAACCGTTCGCGCGGAGTCATTTGACTGATGTCCGGCGCGCGGCCCGCCGCTGCTGCACCCGCCTGCCCCGAGCCATCGGCCCCTCCGGCTCCGGGATTGGCCATGTCCGGCGCTGCGGGTGTAGAGACCCCCTGCGTCACCTTGAAGACGATGGCGCCAAGGAGCAGCACGCAGAGCGCCGCTGCGACCAGCCAGGCCGTGCGCTCGCGGTGATCCGCCGGCCTGGCGCTGCCGGACAGGGCGGTCCCTGGCAGGGCGGGATGTCCGCATCGGTGACAAAAGCGGGCCTGGGGAGAGAGGCGGGCCTCACATGCCGAGCAGGTCCGCCCGGCCAGGCCGGCGCCACAACTGCTGCAGAAGTTGCCCGTCGCGGCCGCGCCGCAGGCCGGACACACGGTCGAGGGAGATGGGGTCGTCATGTGGGTCAGAAGCGTAAACGGGCGGGCCGGAACAGGGAACAGGGCGCGGCTGACGTTGCTCGGTACCCTTACCCCAGGCGCCCTCCCGGGATTTCTTTCCCCCTGACCGTTGTCCGGGTACCGTCACCGCAGTCTCCATCTCGTCGAGGGAGCACGTCAGCATGGCGCAGGCCAAACAGCGGTCGGGTAGCTCGACAGAGCGTCCGAGCCTGGCGGGATTTCCCACCGCCCTGACTGGCGCGGGCAAGGCCGACATTCTCGAGCTCACCCGGCGCTACGGCGTGGATTTCCTGAGGCTCCAGTTCACGGACATCCTCGGAGTCAACAAGAACGTCGAGGTGCCGCAGGGGCAGTTCGAGAAGGCCCTCGACGGCGAGATCATGTTCGACGGGTCTTCGATCGAAGGGTTCGTTCGGATCGAAGAGTCGGACATGCTGCTCAAGCCCGACCTGGACACCTTCCGGATCCTTCCCTACGACGACGAGGGCGGACGCGTCGCCCGGTTCCTGTGTGACATCTACACCCCGGACGAAGAGCCCTTCGTGGGCTGCCCCCGCACGACGCTCAAGCGGCAACTCGCCCATGCGCGGAAGCTCGGATTCACCATGATGGCGGGGTGTGAGGCGGAGTTCTTCCTCTTCGAGAAGTCGGCCGACGGGACCCCCATCACGACGACGCACGATTCGGCCGCCTATTTCGACCTCAGTCCGGTGGACAAGGGGGAGGAGATCCGGCGGGTGATCGTCGAGCAGCTGATGGAGATGGGATTCGAGGTCGAGGCGGCTCACCATGAGGTAGCCCCGGGCCAACACGAGATCGACTTCCGCTATGCCGACGCGCTCATCACCGCGGACAATCTGACCACCTTCAAGTTCGTGGTCCGCAACGTCGCCAACCGGTTCGGGTTCCTCGCCTCGTTCATGCCGAAGCCGATCGAGGGCATGAACGGCAGCGGAATGCACACCCATCAGTCGCTGTTCCGCGGCAAGGAGAACGCCTTTTTCGACCCGAAGGCGGAGTATCAGCTGTCGAAGGTCGCGCTCAGCTACATCGAGGGACTGCTCCAGCACGCCCGCGGCTTCTGCGCGATCACGAATCCGCTGATCAACAGCTACAAGCGGCTCGTGCCGGGGTACGAAGCGCCGGTCAACGTCGCCTGGTCGATGCGGAATCGCTCGCCGCTCGTGCGGATTCCCGACCGGCGCAAGCTGGGCACCCGATGCGAGCTTCGCATGCCGGATCCCTCGTGCAATCCCTATCTCGCGCTCACCGTGCAACTGGCCGCCGGCCTCGACGGCATCGAGCGCAAGCTGCACGCGAGAGAGCCGGTGAGCCGGAACATCTTCACCATGAGTTTCCGCGACCGGCGGAAGTACCGGATCGACGAGCTACCGCGCGACCTGCACGAGGCGCTCGAAATGATGGAGAAGGACGAGGTGGTGACCGGAGCGCTCGGCGAGCACCTCACCGAGCGGTTCCTCGAGGCGAAGCGCAACGAGATCCTGCAGTACAACCTGCAGGTGAGTCAGTGGGAGATCGACAACTACCTGGGCAGGTACTAGGCGCCGCCCGTGAGCTCGAGCATCACGCTGCCCCAGGGGAGGGGAAGGTCGAGCCGCACCGGGATGCGCCTGGCGTCGTCGGTGAACCAGACGCCGACCGTCGTGCCCTGCGCCGCGACCTGAACGACCAGAACCGGGACGGTCTTTCCGCTCGGCAACTGGGCGGTGTCGCGCGAAACGACCGAGACGGTGACCGGGTTATAGGCGTTCTTGAAGTAGCGGGAGATCTGATAGTTCCCCCCTACCTTCATCGGGATGGTGCGCAGGTAATAGAGGAAGGCGAGCTCGTCGAGCGGATCGCGGGGCGCCACCCAGTCCTGCGGCTTGCCCTCGATACGGTACCGGCTCGAGTCCGGGATGATCTGGTAGTGCTCCTCCTGCACGCCTCGGGGGGGCTGGACCCACCGTCGGTTGAAGCGCAGAGAGTTGAAGGTCCCGGTCCCGACCCACGACGTCATTTCGTAGGTTGCCCTGACACCCGGCGGGCCGCCCTCGCCCGAGGCATTGAAGACGAACGCCTCTTTCCCTCGCTCCCGGGTCATCCCCGTGACGGTGGCAGTCGCCGTCCCGATGGGAAAGACGCCGAGGGTGGCGTCGTATTGCAGCGTCTCACCGACGGCGAAGGGGTAGGGATTCGTAAGGCGAGCAAGCAGAAGAGCTTGGGCTAGGATCGCGCAGGCCGGCATCGGACGTCCGTGAAGGGAATGGGACAAGAGTGTCGTTCGTGAATATACCCTGATGGACGGCCCCGGCGGGTACCTCCTCGACCTGGACGGCACGCTGTACCAGGATGGGGCCGCGATTCCGGGAGCGGTCGATGCCCTGAACCGCCTCCGGCGCCAGGGAACGCCCTTTCGCCTGGTGACGAATACGACGACGCGCTCGCGCGCCATGCTGGTCGAGCGCCTCGCCGGGTACGGATTCACGGTACGTGCGGAGGAGATCTTTACGGCCACGCTGGCAGGAGTCGACATTCTCGAGAGCGGCGGGTATCGGGCCATCGCGCCCTTCGTTCCGGCGGGCGCGCTGGAAGACATGGGGAACCTTGTCCTCGCGGGGGGAACGTCCGGCGTGCCCCCGAGAACCGCCGCCGACGCCGTCGTCGTCGGCGATCTCGGCGAACGGTGGACCTTCGCGCTCCTCCAGGAGGCGTTCGAGAACCTCCTCGCCGGCGCCTCTCTCGTCGCACTCTCCCGGGATCGCTACTGGCGGCAGGGAGAGCGCCTCACGCTCGACGCCGGCCCCTTCGTGACGGCGCTGGAGTTCGCGAGCGGCAGGCCGGCGACCGTGGCCGGCAAGCCGAGCCCCGCTTTCTTCGCCGCCGCCGTTGCGAGCCTCCATGTGGCGCCCGCGTCGGTGGCGATGGTAGGGGACGATCTCTGGTCCGATGTCGAGGGGGCTCAGCGCGCGGGGCTTCGCGGGTGGCAGGTGCGCACGGGCAAATTCAGGGAGGACCAGCTGGCAGCCTCTTCCATCGCGCCCGACCGGATCCTTCCCAGCGTGGCCGACCTGCCCTGAATTCCGATGGTATCCCTTTACTCACGATGTGCGAGACGCCGGCTGACGGCAGCGCTGCTATCGCTGCTCGTTCCAGTACTGGCGGGATCCCTGGCAGCGCAGACCCCTGCCGACTCCGTGGCCGGCGCCGATACCGCCTCGAAGGTGATTCGCGCGGTGGAGCTGGAGCGGCACGACATCTTCGATCCCGACGAGCGCGGATGGGTCGCACGGCTGGGCAATGCGCTCCACATCGAGACCCGTCTCCCGACGATCCGGCGGGAGCTGCTCTTCAAGCCGGGTGAGCCGTACGACTCCGCGAAGGTCGCCGAGTCGGAGCGGAATCTCCGGGCGCTGGGAGTGTTCCGCCGGGTCCAGATCGATACGGCGCGCACCGATTCGGGGCTCGTCGCCAAGGTCCTGACGAAGGATGGTTGGAGCACGCAGATCGACTACCGTTTCCGGAGCGCCGGCGGGCAAGTCGAGTTCACCATCGGGCTCATCGAGACCAACCTCCTCGGCACCGCCTCGACCGCGGCGGTGCGATACCGGAAGCTCACCGATCGCTCGACCGTGGCCCTCGGATTCCGTCGCCCTCGTCTCTTCGCGGGGCGGATCGGGCTCGCCGCGCAGTACGAGGATCGCTCCGACGGGCGTTTGGGTGCCCTGGTCCTGGAGCAGCCCTTCTTTTCGCTCACAACGCCAAGCGCGTTCGCCGTCTCCGGCGAGGACCACGACGAACGAGTCCTCCGGTATTTCAGCGGCGAGCGCGTGGCGAGTGACACGCTGACGCGGCGCTTCACCGTCGGGAGGGTCGCCGCGGCGTGGGCGGTGAGTGCGTCCGAGCGGGGATTCCTCCGGCTTGGCGGGCAGGTGCAGGTCCGGCGGGACGACTTCGCGCCCGAGGGGTCGCCAGGGCCGCTTCCCAGCACGGTCACGGCGGCCGCCGGCCCCTACCTGGTCTGGAACCGGGCGAGCTTTCTAGTGGCGCGGGGCATCGCCGGATTCGCGCGGGAGGAAGACGTCGACCTGGGCGCCACCGTCCGCTTCGGCCTCATGGTCGCACCCAAGGCATTCGGCTACGACCGTGACGGCATCGCCCCACTCCTCACGGCGCGGTACGGCGCCCGCATGCCGTTCGGGTTCGCGTACGTCGAGGGGTTGGCGGGTGGACTGTAC
Source organism: Gemmatimonadales bacterium (assembly GCA_036559745.1). Classification (GTDB taxonomy): domain Bacteria; phylum Gemmatimonadota; class Gemmatimonadetes; order Gemmatimonadales; family GWC2-71-9; genus CAVVWJ01. The sequence goes on from DATBSO010000173.1 coordinate 40,455, forward strand.
GATTCCTCCGGTCTCGACTCCGGATCGGTTCAGCTGGCCGCGACGACCGTCCTCCAGCCGACTCGCCACCAGGTGGGGATCCTGCACGTCGAGGGCGGGTGGATCCGGAATCCGCTGCCCGGCTCCGAGTTCGATCTGGGACTGGGCCAGGGACCCCGCGCGTTCCGAAGTCACGCGTTCACCGGCGACCGTCAGTTCTTCGCGACCGCCGAGTATCGCGTGACCGTCGTGGACGACTTTCTCGGTATGGTTGGACTCGGCGTGGCGGGGTTCGTGGACCACGGTGGAGCATGGTATGCCGGATCACCCCGCCGGACCGGCTGGGACGCAGGGATCGGTATTCGGCTCGGGGCGAGCCGCTCCACGGATACCGAGGCGCTGCGCTTCGATCTGGCGCGACGGTTCGCCAACGACGCCCAGGGTGCCGGCTGGGTGGTGACTGTCGGAAAGGGTTTCGTCTTCTCGCCGCTTGGCAAACGGACGCTATAATTAGACACCTCCACCCGGAGTCCTATGACCGCCCCCTCGGCGCGCCCCCGACGGCGTCTCTGGCCGATCATCCTCGCCGTCCTCGTCATTCCCTTCGTGTTGTTCAGCCTCTACGTCGGCCTGATGCTGGCATGGAGCTACTCGGACGGCGATCGGGCGGGCGTCCTCCAGAAGTTCTCCCGCAAGGGGTGGCTCTGTAAGACGTACGAAGGTGAGCTGGCGATGACCACCGCGCCCGGCGTCGCGCCGGTCATCTGGGCCTTCAGCGCGCGCGATCCGAAAGTCGTTCCTCGGCTCAGGGCCGCGATCGGCAAGCGAATCGTGCTCCACTACACCGAGCATCGAGGGGTTCCCACGAGCTGCTTTGGGGCGACCCCGTATTACGCTGATAGCGTTTCGATCCAGCCGTAGTTCATTGCCCTCATCCGGAACTCGAGTAGCGGTGATCCTCAATGCGGCGGCCGGCCGTGGCGATCGCACGGACACCGCCGGCCGAGTCACCGAGTTGTTTGCGACGCGGGGGCTCGCGGCCGAGGTCACGAACGTTGATGACGGCGTCACGGTGCCTGACATGGCGCGCAAGGCGGCCGGTTCAGGGGCCGCCGCGGTGGTCGCGGCCGGCGGAGACGGCACGGTCCAGGGGGTCGCCGCTGCACTCGCGGGGGGACAGGTCCCGCTCGGCGTTCTCCCGATGGGGACACTCAACCACTTCGCCAAGGACATGGGGCTGCCCCTCAAGCTGGAAGATGCCATCGAAGTGATTGCGAACGGGAACGTGAAGGTGACAGACGTGGGGGAGGTGAACGGGCGGGTCTTCATCAACAATTCGAGCATCGGGGCCTATCCCAGCATCGTCGAGCTGCGCGACCACTATCGAAAGAAGGGAGTCGGCAAATGGATCGCGGCGGCGTGGGCCAGCGTCGTGGTCCTGCTGCGGAGACCGGCTCTCGGCGTACGGATCGAATCGGCGGAGGGGGTGCTCGTTCGGAGGACGCCGTTCGTGTTTATCGGAAACAACGAGTACCACATGTCGGGACTCGAGGCTGGGTCTCGCGGCTCCCTCTCAGGGGGTCACCTGGCAGTATACGTCGCGAAGGTGGCGCGTCCGAGGACCTTGATTCGCATGGCCTGGCTCGTGCTGAGGAAGGGAGTCGAGCAGACCCCGGAGCTCGACTTCATCTCGGTGCGCGAGGCCAGGGTGACAACGAAACAGCGCGATCTTCAGGTGGCACTCGATGGAGAGGTCGTCACCTTGCCGTCACCTCTCTCCTTTAGAATACTGCCGGGAGCCCTTCGGGTTCTGGCTCCCTGAGAAGCCACAAGGGTTGCTATCATCGTGGGGTACCGGCATGTTTCCCCCGCTCTTCCCCCGCGGAAACCTGTTCTCGCCTGACACGCCGCCTGCGGTAGGTGGCTCACCCGTTTCGAAGAGTTCCGTCGTTCTGGTATCCGCCGGCTTGGCTCGTGCAGACGCCCACAGGCGCACGCCTGGAGGGGCATATCCCCCGCAGGAGAATCGTGGATGCGCCGGCTTCGCATAGGCGTTCTGGATCTGGTCACGAAGAGCCCCAATCCCTCCCTGTACGGCCGCCTCATGAATCCCAACCTGGCCAGCATCATGCCCCAGGTTGTCGGCGTCTGGTGTGAACAGGAAGGCCACGACGTGCGGCTGGTCTGTTACACGGGTCTCGAGAATCTGCTCGAGGAGCTCCCCACCGACCTCGATGTGCTCTTCATCGGCGCCTTCACCCAGTCGGCGCAGCTCGCGTACGCCTTGAGTAACCTGTTCCGGCAACGCGGCGCCGTGACGGTGCTGGGCGGGCCGCACGCCCGCTGTTACCCCGAGGACGCGCGGAAGTATTTCGACTACGTCCTGGGCTTCACCGACCGGAGCGTCGTGGCCGACATGCTCGCCGATTGCGGTCCGCACCGGCCGCTTGGCGTGCACCTGTCGGCCGCCACGCAGCCGGTCGAGCTGCCGACGCTGCAGGAGCGCTGGAAGTTCGTGGAGGCCACGCTGGCCAAGGCGCCGACCATCAAGATCGTACCGATGATCGGGAGCCTGGGGTGTCCCTACACCTGCAGCTTCTGCATCGACTCGACGGTGGACTATCAGCCGCTCGGGTTCGAGCAG
>DATBSO010000174.1:0-4042 GCA_036559745.1 Gemmatimonadales bacterium
TGAAGCCGGGGGTCACGCTACAGCGGGCGCAGGCGGAAATGACTATCCGGCTGAAGCCCGAGGTGAACACCTATCCCGACGAGCACCGCGGCCACGACCAAGTGACGGCGTATCCGCTGTGGCGCAGTCCGTTCGGCGCCAATCTATTCTTTTCTACGCTGCTTCCAATGTTGATGGCGATTTCAGGTTTTGTTTTGCTGCTTGCCTGCGCCAATGTTGCCAACCTGATGCTCGTCCGCAACATCGCCCGACGACGTGAAATGGCCGTTCGCATGTCGCTGGGCGCGACTCGCTGGAGGCTGGTGCGTCAACTGCTTGTCGAAAGCATCGTCCTCGCGCTCTCCGGTGGCGTGATCGCCATGCTGATGACGGTATGGACGTCCGGCTCAATGGCGCGTTTTGTGCCGCAAATGGATTTTCCTTTTTATCTCTCCATCGAGGCCGACCGTACTGTTCTGGCGGCGGCGTTCGTGTTTTCTCTCATCACAGGAATCGTCTTCGGGGTCCTTCCTGCTCTTCGCGCCTCCTCTGAGGCGCCTGGCGGCGTGCTGAAGGAAGCCACCCACGGCATGTCGGGCGGATCCAGGCAAGCGCGACTGACCAGCGCACTCGCCGTCGCGCAGGTGTCGCTCTCGCTGCTGCTGCTCGTGTGCGCCGGCCTGTTCATCCGGAGTTTCATCAACGCGCAGCAGATCGACCCCGGCTTCAGTTCCCACAACATCGTGATGGCGTCGTATGACTTGTTTGGAGCCGGCTACACGGAGCCGCGCGGCATTCAATTTGATCGCCAGCTGCTCAGTCGCCTCGAAACGGTGCCGGGAGTGCAATCGGTGATGCTCACCAACCGGACACCGCTGACGTTTGGAGGAGGGTCGACGAGCGTCAAACCGGAGGGGTTCGTGCCTCCGCCAAACGTCTCGATGGAAACGCAGGTGGCCATTGTGTCACCGAAATATTTCGCTACGCTGCAGCTCCCCCTGGCAAAGGGCCGCGACTTCACGGAGCACGACGGCAAAGAAGCCCAGCGGGTAATCATCGTGAACCAGACGTTTGCCGATCGGTACTGGCCGGGCCAGGAACCCATCGGCAAACAGGTCGTCTCCGATTTGACGAACGAATCGTTCACCGTCGTGGGGATTGCGCGGAACGCCAAATACAACCAGTTGAACGAAGCGCCGACCCCATTTGTGTACTTGCCGCTCTACCAGGTCTATCGCGCCGGCATGACGATCAACGCCCGCGTCTCTGGTGACCCGCTCACGTTCGCCAAATCGGTGGAGCAAGTGATTCACGAGCTGAACGCGGACGTCGTCGCCTTCGACATCACCACGCTCGACGTGCGCCGGCAACTGTCCACCATCGGCGTTCGCATTGGCGGCACCTTCGTCGGGGCGTTCGGAGTGCTCGCGCTCGTGCTCGCAGCCATCGGCGTGTACGGCGTCACGTCGTACACCACCAACCAGCGCACACACGAGATCGGCATCCGCCTGGCGCTTGGCGCCAGCCGGGCTGACGTTCTGCGCCTCATCCTTGGTCGAGGGATATTGCTCACCGTCCTCGGCCTCGTCATCGGGCTGGGGATTGCGTTCGGGGTTACGCGCTTCCTGCAATCTCTGCTACTGGGGGTGAGCAGCACGGATGCGCTGACCTTCTTGGCCGTCGCTCTGCTGCTCAGCGCGGTTGTGCTCGTAGCGTGCTTCATTCCCGCGCGCCGAGCCATGCGGGTGGATCCTATGCAGGCACTGAGGTACGAGTAGGTCGGGAGGCCGCCGTTCAGCGCTCGTGGCCTCGGCAGCATTCAGAACGGCTTCGCTGAGAGCCATGCCGCCGCAGTCAAACAGACTGTAATGACGCTTGAAAACACGATAGGGAGCATGAAGAGGAACCTGCAGCTCACAGCCGTGATGGCGGCAAAGCAAAGAGCCAGAGCCCACACAGTGACCCGCATAGTCGCCAACGTCTCTGCCGGAATACCACCTAGCTGCCAGGCTAATACCGCCGCGAATAGATAGAACACACCGACCGAGAATCCAGCCGCGACGAAGAGGTCCCAATATGTCCGGCTGGATCCCTGCACCTCAAAACGGATCGACCGCATTGAGCCGAGGAGCGTTTCAAGCCCCCATGTGGGGTCGGTCTGGCGAAAACCCAGTGTATGTCCGACAGCAAAAAGCAGCAGAAGAACCGCTGCGACCCGATAGAACAGAGAAGCCTTCATGCCGTGCCCCCAAGCTCACGGAAGTATGCCTCAGAAGCCATTCGCGGTGCCATCCCAGGATTCGCTACCGGCTCTTGCGCGCTTCCAAATCGGCCTCGGCGACACGGCGCGCCGCTTCAGCCCAATCAACGTCCGGCGCTACATCACGGTCCCCTAAAGCCAAGGAGGCCCGCGCTCGTTGCACAACCACCGCCCCATCGGGGAGGGCGAGCCCCAATTCGAGCTCGGCACGACGGCAGAGCCGTTCCTCCCGAGCGTGCAGCTCGGGTGCCAGCGTCCCGCACATCCGCGCGACCCGCGCGTGCGTCGCCTCATGCACGATGGAGGCGGCGATCTCGGGTAACCCATGCTGAGGATTGACCGTGAATGTCAGCTCTACCAGACACTCGCGCGATGCCGGAAAGAATGCGCCTCGGCAGGCGAAGCGCTGGACCAGGAGGCCAGCGAAGTCCTTACGAAGCCGTCGATAACGGGGAGGTGCGTGGGTTGCGATCAGATCGAGGGCGGCAGTAAGCCGATCAATCACTTGGTCGGTCGGAATGTCGGGACGCGTATTCACGACGCGGACCGGTATTCCGTGGATCACTCGCTGTTCGCCCGAAAGCTCTTCTCCCGGTTCGGCGAGTTGCCCAGATAGCCAATCCACAAGACGACGGATCATGCCTCGGAATCCCTTCGCATCGGTCTAACGACCTACGCACGACCAGCATGCGACCCGCAACCGCTGGTCTTTTCAGGTGCGTCGCCAGCCCAACTACGCTTGCGGCCGCGTGTAGCCGGTGCGAGTCATGAGCCACTGAACGACGCCGGGGAAGACGGCGTGCTGCCAGTACGTAACCTTCATCATGAAGGGGGCCACAACCAGCTTTTGCTCTCGTTCAATGCCGCGGACGATCGCCCTACCGGCGGCCTCGGGCGTGAGTTCGGGGACGAGCTTCCCCATCTTGGGTACGCGTTCCCGACTCCCGGGATTGTGTTCCCAGTAGGGTGACCGGACGACACCTGATTCGAAGAGCGTGATCCGGATCCCAGTGTCGGTCAGGTCCGCCCGCAGCGCTTCGGTAAATCCGCGCACTGCCCAGCGCGCCGCAATGTAGGCGGTCGCGCCCGGCCAGACGAAACGGGACCCGACCGAACTGATGTTCACAATGTGCCCCGTGTTGCGGCGCAGCATGCGCGGCAGGAAGGCGTGCGTGACATAGAACGCTGCGAAGTAGGGCACGGCCATCATCTGTACTGCTTCCTCTGGGGTCGTTTCATCGACGAACTTCCATCGGCCGGCACCCGCATTGTTCACAATGATGTCCGGAGTTCCCACTTCCGAGGCGATCCGCTCGGCCACCTGTGCGACCGCCGAGGCGCTGCTCAAATCGACAGGGTACGTGGTTGCGACACCGGCGCCGATCGAGCTGGCCACTTTTTCGAGCTCCGTAGCGCGGCGAGCCAGGAGAAGCACCCGGGCGCCTTCGTGAGCCAGCGCTCGAGCCGTGGCAGCGCCGATTCCGCTCGAGGCTCCGGTGATGAGCGCAGTCTTGCCGCGTGGATTCATAGACCCCGCATCCTATCAATGTGCTGGCGGCTGGCGAGCACGGTCATGGGTGGCTCGGGGCCGACCTCCCGCCGGCCCGGGGCCCGACCCGTGTGATGATGAGGCCCATGAGCAACAGTGCCGCACCAGCTCCTGCTGTCACGCCGGAAATGAGCAGACTGGGAATACGCGCAGTGCGAACCCGATCCCAATTGTTAAAGCGCAAGCCGACGTCAGCCGTGCTCACCACGCTCGTGACCGAATCATCGAGAAGGCGCAGCTGTCCTGCCGCCGCC
>DATBSO010000175.1:0-7932 GCA_036559745.1 Gemmatimonadales bacterium
AGTGTCATCGCCATCAGGACCTCCATCGCAGCTCCTGACAGCGAAGGGTAGCACCCGGCATTGAAAGCGATCGTGAAGCCCGCATGAGGAGACACGAGCGCGCCAGGCAAGCACGGGAGGCGAGGATGAGCGTGACGCTGACTGCGGACATGCGGGCTGTCATTCAGGCCGCCCACCTCTGCTTCGCCGCAACCGTGTCCCCGGACGGCAAGCCGAACGTCTCTCCGAAAGGGACCATCCGAGTCTGGGATGACCAGCACCTCTTCTTCCTGGACATCGCCTCGCCGGGCACTCGGGCGAACCTTCGAGCCCGACCCTGGATGGAGCTCAATGTGGTCGACCAGTTGTCCCGACGGGGCTATCGGTTCTTCGGGCCGGTCACGATGCACGTGGGGGACGCGGTCTTCGAGGAAGCGACACGACGGGCGCAGAGCAAGGAGCAGGGCTCCTCTCCGGTCCAGGCCGTCATCCTCCTGGCGCTGGAGCGGGCCGCGGCGCTGGTCTCGCCCGGGTACTGGCGGGTGCCTGACGAGCGGGCAATGCGGACGTTGTGGCGTGAGCGGCGGGCGGCGTTGGATCAGGAGTTCGAGGCATACCTGGCTCACGTGGGGCCATTTCGGGTATCCCGCTGAGCTTGTGGTCGTTAGACAGCGGGGATGTGGTTGAAGTGCGGTCGAGCGCCGCCCAGGCGTCATTCCTGAGTGAGTCGGAATGCGTCTCGCGTTCGAGGGAGGAATCGATGCGAAGCTCTCGTGGAGTGGTCTGGCTCGGCCTCGGGTTGCCGATGTTCGCAAGCTGCGGGCAGACCCCAGTGATGCCCGACCAGTGCAACATCCGGTTGGCTGTCATCAGCCCCGATCCGGCGACGCTCATGGTGGGACAGGAAGTCACGCTCGAGGCACAACTCAGCCCGTCTCCAGCCTGCCTGCCGACCGATGCCGATCCGGGCAGTCTGCGCTGGTCCAGCGACGATGCCGGCATCGCCACGGTTGACGTAACCAGCGGGCGAGTGAGGGCGGTCCGGGCCGGCAGCGCGGAGGTCTCGCTTACGACGGCCATGACGCACACGCTGCTGACGACGAGTCGGATCCAAGTAATCCCCTAGGGATGTAGCCGAGGGAGCGTGACCATGCCTAGTCGGGCCGCTGGAATCGCTACGAGCCTCGTCATTGCTGGTCTTGTCGGAGGTTGCTCCGACCCTGGGCCGTGCTTGCTGTTCGCGGCTCCTGGCCTGGCGATCGAGGTAAAGGATGCGTCGACCAACGACTACATCGCGGACCTGGTCCGGGGTGTCGCGACCGAGGGGGACTTCGAGGATTCGCTGCGAGTGATCGCCGCTCAAGGCAGCGATCCGGCACAGGGTACGACCGTAGGCGGCATCTATGAGCGCGCAGGCATTTACGCCGTCCATATCGAAGGCGCGGGGTACGAGGCGTGGGATACCGCCAACGTCGAGGTGGTCGAGGAAGGGTGCCACGTGCGAACCGTATCGTTCACCGCGCGATTGACACCCGCGGTGCCGTAGCTGCTGCCGGCAAGGAGCAGTCTCACTAGACAGGTACCCATTGCGGCGAGATGTTCGGGAAACCTGGTGGGTGCAGCGCTTAGTCTCCGAACAATCTCAGAGGAGGGTCAGATGCCGAAGTACCTGCTGGAAGCGTCCTACACCGCCGAGGGCGCCAAGGGACTGGCAAAGGAAGGTGGCTCCAGCCGGCGGAAGATGGTGACGGAAATGGTCAAGAGCATGAACGGGAAGGTGGAGGCCTTCTATTACGCGTTCGGGACTACCGACGTGTTCGTGATCGCCGATGTGCCGGACGCGGTAACCGCGGCGGCGCTCAGTCTGGCCGTCAACCAGAGCGGGGCGGTCCAGCTCAAGACCCACGTCCTCATGACTCCGGAAGAGATGGATCAGGCCGCGAAGAAATCGGTGAGCTATCGCGCCCCCGGCAAGTGAGCGAGTAGGCTACGGCTTCTCTGGAGGAAGCGATATGGAGGCTGCCCCACGGCGTCGCGCAGCCGTATCCGTCGTTCCCATGCTGGTGGGCTTCCTGGCTGCCCAACGGGCGGCTCCCCACGTGCGGACGGTAGACTTTCTCCTGCTCTTCTTCGGCGGCATCGCGGTCGGTGTCAGCCTCATGGGACTCATTCAACTCCTGCGGGCGCGCCGATCCGAAGGTGGGTAAGTCGCTAGGCGGCAAGACTGGACCGCGACAGGAGTTGAATGGACATAGCCATACGCGCGAGCGGCTGCTGCTATCCTGCGGGGTACTGGCCGCCGTGGGTTACGTTGCTACCGACGTCTTGGCGAGCGTTCTGTATCCAGGCTACAGCTACCGGGGGCAAGCGGTCAGCGAGCTCTTCGCAATAGGCGCGCCCACCAGCCGCTGGGTGGTGCCACTGTTCAGCCTCTGCAGCATGCTCCTCCTCGCATTCGCTATCGGCGTGTGGCGCGCCGCAGGCGCGAGACGTCTGGTTCGTGCACTGGCGGTGATGTTCGCCGGCAGCGCGGTCGTCGGCTTGTTCCTATGGAACGTCTTTCCAATGCACATGCGCGGCGACCAGCGTTCTTTCACGGACACCATGCACCTCATCCTGGCGACCAACCCTTTTGTGCTGCTGAGCCTCGCGCTGGCGATCGCAGCCTTTCCCGGTCGGCTCCGATTCTACTCCGCGGCGACGCTGGTGATCATGCTGGTACCCGCCGGCGCGGCGTTCTCGTATGCCCGGGCCCTGGAAATGAACCAACCCACGCCATGGCTGGGCGCGACCGAGCGCCTGGCGCAATATGCCTACCAGGTATGGCAGGTGGTGTTGGCCCTCGCGCTGCTGAGGAAAGCGGCACCGTCTAAAGCGGAGGGATCGCCCAGTCCCGGTGATTACTGAAAGCGCGCACTACCGTGAAGCTCATCCAACAGCCGCAACTCTCCTCCACCATTCGCACAAGGCGAGTGGTCGTTGTCGCGCTTGGTCTCATTGCGACTGGCGCTGCAGTGGGCGCCGCCTGTGGCGCCGTGGCCGTCTCGTTCCTCCTGCTGGCCGCTCGCACACGGCCGGATGGTAGCCTGGCGATGGTCGGGGGCCTGTTTGGTGCCGGCCTGGGCGCGGTGCTGGGGCCCTTAGCCGGTTTCTCGATCCTTCGGCACGTGCCGCTCGGGCGGGCGATCGGGTGGACGGCGCTCGGAGCGGTCATCGGCGGAGCAGTTGGGATCCCCCTCGCGTTCGGGGTTCTCGTGGGACCGGTGGTCGGCTTCGGGATCGCGGCCCTCGCGCTTTACGGATCGGTCTTCCGGTCGCGGCGCGATCACGGAAGATCCACCCCTGCAGATCCTCGCCCGGGAAACTAGAATCCCGTTCATGGACCTGAATTCCCCGCTCGCGATCGCGCACGCGATGATGGATCGCGCAAGCGTGCTGATCGGCGTGCTTCTCCCGCTGTTGAGGGCATGACGCGGCTAGCTCCGCCCCAACTGAAACTGCTCGAACGTGTGCAACGCGGCGTCCACCCGCTGCCGATGAGCGTGGGACGCGCCCCGTCCGATCCAGTTCCAGCTCTGCACCAGAAGTTGTTGCCGCTGCCGGTCGGTCTTGAGGTCGAGCGCTGCCACGATCCGGTCCCCGACGAGAACCGGGCACACGAAATAGCCGAATACCCGCTTGTATTTGGGCACGTAGGCTTCGAAGCGATACTCGTAATCGAAGAAGAGCCGGAGTCGCTTGCGCTGGATGATGAGCGGGTCGAAGGGGGACAGGATGTGAACCTGTTCGTCCGCCGGCTCGGGCACGGTGTCGAGAGCATCGGGACGGATCCAGTGCAGCGCCTGGCCCTGCCCTGCTACATGCACTGGTACCAACTCCTTTCGACGAACTCGCGATTCCACCAGACGCCGCATCGCCGGTTTGCGCGGCGCGTCCTGATAGCAGATCGAGTCCACGCTCACGATCCCCTGCGATCGCAGAGCACGATCGAGCAGATAGTCCAGAGTCTCCCGTTCGGTCGCTGCTCGTGGCAGCCGGTCCCAGCCGAAATGACGAGTCAGTAGCTCGTAGGTCTTGAGCATGCCGGCCCGCCGGCTGATCGTCACCAGGCCTCTGTAGAAGGCCACCTCCAGCGCGCGCTTCGACGGCTTGCGGCTGCCCCATGCGTAATCCTTACCTCCCTGCTCGGCCTTGTCGATATCTCGAATGGTGATTGGGCCTTCTCTGCGAACGCGCGACAGCACCCTTCGAAGGTCAGCGTCCGACACCTTACCGAACCAGACGACGCGCCGTTGCCACTCCCGGCGCATATGGCGCACATAGAACCGCAGGCTCTCTGTCGGCAGGTACGACAGAGCGTGCGTCCAGTACTCGAACACGGTCTTGTCGATGCTCTGTGCCTGATGCAGATGCTCGCGCCGATACGACGGGACGCGCGTGTGGAGGACGTGGTGATGGCTGCGTTCGATGACGTGGATCGTGTCGATCTGCAAATAGCCCAAGTGTGCCACTGCTGCCGGCGTGGCCTTGGGGCCGGAGCCGAAGGGTTCGGCGGTGTCCAGACGCTGGGCATGCAGCCAGATTCTTCGCGCCTGGGCAGCGGTGAGCTGGACGAGTGGCTCTTTCAATCAGGTCTCCGGTTACTCGTCCGATGGTTGCATCAGGCAACCCGCGGGTGAGCCATGGGTAACGTTGAGAGCTATCCTGATGGCGCTACCTTCCGGTACTCCCAGACGAGGATACGATGAGCCCGAAGAAGACGACGCCGAAGTCCGCCAGGCGCACCACCGCGACCACCAAGCAGTCCGAGGGATTCACGGACGACGAACGCGCTGCGATGAAGGAGCGCGCGCACGAGCTGAAGATGGAAGCGCGCCGCCGGCCGCGTACGGGCCAGGCGGACGGGGAATCCGACGTCCTCGCGAGGATCGCCGAGATGCCGGAACCGGATCGCGCCATGGCCACTCGGCTCCATGCGATCATCACAAGCAGCGCGCCAATCCTCTCGCCGAAAACCTGGTACGGGATGCCCGCATACGCCAAGGATGGCAAGGTTGTCTGCTTCTTCCAAAGCGCGCACAAATTCAAAGCAAGGTACGCGACGTTCGGCTTCAGCGACGAGGCGCACCTCGACGACGGCGCCATGTGGCCGACCTCCTTCGCGCTGAAGGAACTGTCCCCAGCCGAAGAAGCAAGAATCGGCGCGCTCGTGAAGACAGCGATCGTTTAGATTGCCTCCGGAGGCGCCATGCAAGCTCAACGACTGACGCTGATACTCAGTCTCCTTCTGATAGCAGCGCCGCCGCGCGCGACCGCCCAGAGCACCATCATGCCGGACTCCGCCCGCGCTGAGCTCACTCCCGTGCTCCGGGCATTCTATCTCAACCTTGCGACTCAGAACTGGGACGCTCTGGCTGCCTACGTCCTGTCGCCGAAGCTCCTCGAGCGACGCGGCGCTCCCGGAGACCGCCAGATGATCACCCGAGACCGTACGCGCCGGCGCGATGCGCCGGCCGGCATGGGCGTCACAGCGGGCTTGCCCGTCGAGCAGACCTGTCGGTGCCGCGCTGCAGCGGGCCTTCACCAGGCGTGGACCAGTTCGGCATGCTGTACTTCGAGAAACGGGGGGCTTCATCTACACGGACCTCTTCCAGGCGTCGCCGATGCCTGAAACGGCCGCGAGGTGAAGGACGGGACTGCTCGTTAGGCGCACTCGCACGAACCTCAACGGGAAGCAAATTGCAGCGGCAAATCGTCGGTTTTCACCAAGACGCCGAGAATCAGTGGGTGGCCGACCTGGAGTGCGGCCACACTCAGCACGTGCGCCACGACCCGCCTTGGCAGGTGCGTCCGTGGGTTATGACCGACGACGGCAGGGCCCGAATGGTTGGTCAGTGGCTGGAGTGCGTCGCTTGCAAGGCGTGAGCAGCCCATGTCTTTGCTGGAGACTCTAGCAGGATTCCAGGCTTTGCATACAATCTTGCTGTCGCCCCAGCGAGGGCCTCGGGCAGAGCACATCGCAACTGATTGCCGGAGGGACGTATGGACCTTCTAGTCGTGGGGATCTACGCCGCGGTGCCCGCAGTTCTCATCGTCGTTATGATCGGGTGGTTCCGCGAGCGCCGGAGGAAGCGCGGGCCTGGCTCGCCACCGCCAGGCGCCTGATCCGCGCACGCAGCCGACAAGCGAGGCGCCATGCCCGAAGCGGACGGTGATCCAAGGGTGTACTTGGCTGCGGAACGCACCATGCTGGCCTGGCTCCGCACCGGCATTGCGGTCATGGCCTTTGGCTTCGTCGTGGCGCGGTTCGGGCTGTTCCTGCGCCTGCTCCACGCTCGGGGTCAGAGCGAGGTCGGGCACGGCGTGTCGCCGTATCTCGGGGCGGTGCTTGTTGTCCTGGGGGTCGTCGCTACGGCGGGTGGGGCAATTCAGTATCAGCGTTATGTCGGGTTGCTCCCGATAACCGCACGTCCCGCCACCTCTAGCCCCCGCTTTGTGCTGGGTCTGAGCTGGGCGCTGGTGCTCGTGGGAGTCACCCTCGCCTTCGTGCTGCTCATCTAACCACCAAGGGACAGCAAGTTGTCTCACCGTTCGCGACTGGAGCGCGCTTCATGGATGTCTTGGCCGCTCTCATGATCATCGGCGTGGCCACCGTCGCAGGGGAGACCGTAATACGAGTCGCAAAAGCCAGGGCCGGGAGCGCTCCTCCGCTCCAGGCCCATCTCGATCAACTCCACCAACAGAGACCTTGACCGAGAATAAGCGCACGATCGAACGGTACATGGCCGGCTTTCGAGCCACCGACCACGCCCTCATCCTTTCCTGCCTGACCGAGGACGTGGAGTGGGAAATCCCGGGCATGTTTCATACACGAGGCAAGGCGGCCTTCGATCAGGAGATCGAGAACGACGCCTTCGTGGGACATCCCGACATAGTGGTCACGCGAATGATCGAGGAAGAGAACGTCGTTATGGCCGAAGGCTCGGTCCGGACGCAGAAACGCGACGGTGGTGAGCTGCGCCTCCGGTTCTGCGATGTCTTCGTCATGAGCGCAGGGAAGATTCAGCACCTGACGACGTACTTGACGGACTTCAAGTAGAATGAGCTTGGCGTGCGAGCATTCCGTTCGGCGGATGTCCACCACACAGTAGGCCACACAGTAGGCGGAGCGAATGGCCGTTGCGTTGCGACAGGCGGGTGCGCACGACCTCGCCGATCTCCTCAAGCTGATGCACGAGTTCTACGCAGAGGCCGGGTATTCGCTGAATCCCGACCGCGCTCGCGCCGCGTTTCTCCCGCTCCTGGCCCCAGGGCACCTTGGGCTGGTGTGGCTGGCAGAGCTGGATGGTCAAGTGGCCGGGCACCTGGTGCTCACCTTCTGTTATAGCATGGAGTACGGCGGCCGGAGTGCGTTCGTCGACGACCTGTTCGTTCGCCCCACGCTGCGGAATCGCGGAGTGGCGCGGACGTTGGTGAGACACGCGCGAGCCGTCTGTGAGAAGCTCGGCGTCCGCGCGATGCACTTGGAGGTGTCCCGGATGAATGGCCCTGCGCAAACGGTCTACCGTGCGGTGGGCTTCGACAGCACAGATCGCGAGCTTCTGACGCTCGCCCTCGCGGCCCCGACTCATGCCGCCTGATCCGCGCGTGCAGCCGACATCCCTTGCCTGATCCGCGGTGCCTTAATCGGACACCAAGAGCGAGTCCTCGCTGACCCCCGGGGCCAGAGTCAGCCGCGAATCATTGGCCATGATCCCATCGGCGGAGCGCCTGGGCTCGTCCCGTTCGAAGTGGAGGCGCTGAGCCGGGAAGTAGATTGTTTCGTAGGCAGCGGTGGTCTCCGCTGGCGGCAGGCCTTCCTGGGCGCGCTGCAGCGCCCGTTCGAGCGCCGTCTCGAAGGTGCAATCAATCCAGAGCGCACGGTCGAAGTACGCCCGATGCGCACGCTTATAA
>DATBSO010000176.1:0-22803 GCA_036559745.1 Gemmatimonadales bacterium
CGCCGGTGGACCCGGTTCACGGTCGCGCGGCTCTTCGTCCCCGTTCCCGGCACGGACGTGTACTTTCACCGCTACTTCAGCACCCGGAGCCGGCGCGACGTCCTCACCATGGGCATCCAGCCGACGATCTGGTACAACGACGTGGGTGGCGTCACCATCGGCGTGCGCACGCGGGCGGACTATCTCGGCCGGTTCGAGCAGAACGTCTCGCAGCTCAGCATACCCACCGGCGCGGGTTCGGACTTCGACGTCGGACACACCGACTTCTTCTTCCGGGTCCGCAATCCCGTCTACCTTCGCGGGCCGGGCCTTTCCCAGACGCTCGACGTCTTCGATATGGAAGGCCGCTACGGTGTGCGGGCCGAAGTCGAGCGCACCTACCGCCCGCACCTGACATTCGGTCCCACCTGGACGTCGAGCATCGGGCTCGAGTGGGTGCATCCGCACGACTTCCGGTATCTCGATCCGGGCTTCTACGAGAACGTGGGGACGGTGGAGCTGTCGTTGCGCCATGGCGTGGCACTCGCGAGCAAAGCGTGGCAGCTCGCAGCGCGGTCAACGCTTGGCGGCGGGCTCGCGTACAGCCGCGACGGGCTCCTGGCCAGCGGGCGGGCGGACCTCGATCCCTTCTATTTCCACGGCACGGTGGAGGCGACGGCCAAGCGCGGCATCGGTCGCCGGCTCGGCTTCGGGGCGAGGTTCTTCGCGGGTGTGGGCGCGGGCGACAACGAAGCGGCGAAGCAGCGTCAGATCTACTTCCAGGGCGCCGATCCGCTGGAGCAACTCGACAATCCGTTCCTCCGCTCGCGGGGCGCGCTGCTGGTGGGCGACGACATGCGGTACCAGCAGCCGGGTGGCGGAGGACTCCGTGGAATCGATCCTCGGATCTCGACGGCGTCGGTGATCGCGCTGGATCTCGAGCTGGAGCGGACGCTCGTCGCGCGGCCGCGGGCAAAGCTGTTCAGCAGGATCGCGCTCGCGGTGTTCGGCGACATGGCGCACGGGATAGGCGGTGCGGTGCAGGCAAGCACCGGCGATCGGATCCGTTTCCTCGCGGACGCGGGGGTCGGTCTCCGCGCCGAGCATCGCATCGGGGACACCCGGTTCGTCACCCGGTTCGACCTGCCCCTCTTCGTGAGCCGTCCGGAGCTGGCCCAGGACCGTTCGCCGGACGACGACCGGCTCGCGTTCCGCTGGGTGTTCAGCTTCCAGCCCGCGCTCTAGACGGGCGCGGCGCCATGCGATGGACCACCACGGCGTGTTCCCGGCCGTCGTCCACCAGGCGGAATGAGGGCGAAGGGATAGGCCGCCCATCCAGCGTCGTCTCGACCAGGTCGCCCTCGACCGCCTCCGGATTCAGGACCACGATCGAGTAGCGGCTTCGGCCGTGCCGGTAGTCGATGCGGAACTCCCGCCAGTCCACCGGCACGCAGGGATCGATCGTGAGCGTGTCGCCTTCCTTTCGGAACCCGAGTATCGCCTCGAGTCCCACGCGATACATCCAGCTCGCTGACCCGGTGTACCACGTCCACCCGCCGCGCCCGAGGTGTCCGGCCGCCGTGTAGACGTCGGCCGCGACGACGTACGGCTCGACCTTGTAGGTGTCGGCCTGCTCCTTCGTGCTCGCGTGGGACAGCGGGTTGATCATCTGGAAGAGCTGGAAGGTCCGGTCGCCGAAGCGCCGGAGCGCGGAGGCCAGCACGACCCAGAGCGCGGCGTGGGTATACTGCGCGCCGTTCTCGCGCACGCCGGGGAGATAGCCCTTGATGTAGCCCGGATCGAGCGGCATGACGTCGAACGGCGGCGTCAGGAGCATCAGCAGCTTGGCGTCGTCGCGCACCAGGTGCTCCTCGACCGACCGCATGGCGGTCCGCTGGCGCTCCGGAGATCCCGCGCCGGAGATGACGCTCCAGCTCTGGGCGATCGAATCGATGCGGCATTCCTCCCCCGACGCGGTGCCGAGCGGCGTGCCGTCGTCGAAATACGCCCGGCGATACCAGGCGCCGTCCCAGGCGTTGGCTTCGACCGCACCGGCATAGGCGTCCGCCCGCGCTCGCAAATCGGCGGCCTCGGTGGCGTCTCCTCTCTCATCCGCCTGGGCGGCGAACGCCCGCAGCACCCGGATGAGGAACCACGCGAGCCAGACGCTCTCGCCCTTCCCCTCGACGCCCACCCGGTTCATTCCGTCGTTCCAGTCACCGATGCCGATGAGCGGGAGACCGTGCGCGCCGGTGGTGCAGGCCTTCCGGAGCGCGCGCAGGCAGTGCTCGTAGACGGTGGCACGCTCCTGCGAGACGTCGGGCAGATCGTAGACCTCGTGCTCGTGCGGCTCGAGGGCGCGCATCACGATGAACGGCACCTGCTCGTCGAGTACCGCCCGATCGCCCGTGACGCGGACGTAGTGATCCACGACGAAAGGAAGCCACGCGAGGTCGTCGGAGAACCGGGTGCGCACCCCGCGTCCGCTCTGCGGATGCCACCAGTGCTGGACGTCTCCCTCGGGAAACTGGCGCGCCGCCGCGCGCAGGATGTGCTCGCGCGCGATCGCCGGCTCGGCATAGACGAACGCCATCACGTCCTGGAGCTGGTCGCGGAAGCCGTACGCGCCGCCGCTTTGATAGAGCGCCGACCGCGCCCACATCCGGCAGGCGAGCGCCTGGTAGAGCGACCACCGGTTGAGCAGCACGTCGAACGACGGGTCCGGCGTCCGCACCGTGACCGCTGAGAGCCGCTCGGCCCATGCGGCCACCGTGCGCGCAACCGCCGCGCGGGCCCGTCCCACGTCCCGCAGCTCGGTGACGAGCCGTTTCGTGTCGTCGTCGCCGCGAGCGGCGCCGAGGATGACGGCGATCTCGCGCGTCTCGCCCGGGCCCAGCTCAACCTTGAATTGTTGCGCGGCGCACGGGTCCACTCCGCCGCCCGTCGTGCCCAGGAGCCGGTCGTGCACCAGCGCCGCGGGGTCGGCCGCGGTGCCGTTCCTCCCGAGGAACTCGCGCCGGTCCGCCGTGTAGCTGGTCACCCGCTCGCTGGTCGCCTGAAAGGCGACGAATCCGGCGAACTCCGGATCGAACGAGTTCCGCGCATAGATCGCCTCGCTCTGGGCCTCGAAGCTGGTCCGGATCTGGTGCTGGGTGTGCTCGCGCTGGACGCCGAGCGACCACTCGGCGTACGCGGTGAGGGTGAGCCGGCGTCGTCGCCGGTCCCGGTTGGTGAGGCGGAGGATCGAGATACGGACGGCGTCCTCGGGCGCGATGCCGACGGTCAGCTCCGCCGCGATGCCGGCGTACTCGTGGGCGAAGGTCGTCATCCCCGGCGTGTGCCGCACGGTGAACGCCGCGTCATGGCCGATCGGCGCGGGTGTCGCGCTCCAGCGTCGGCCGGTTTCGTCGTCGCGGATGTAGATCGCGTCGGTGGCGGGATCGCTCACCGGATCGTTGTGCCACGGGGTGATCCGGAGGAAGTAGCTGTTCTCCGCCCAGGTGAAGCCCGTGCCCCGCTCGCTCACGATGAAGCCGCCGCGCGGGTTGGCGATCACGTTGGTCCAGGGCGCTGGCGGCACCCAATCGCCCCGCACCCGGATCAGGTAATCGCCGTCGGGGCCGAGTCCGCCATACCCGTTGTCGAGCGCGAGCACCAGCGGCTCCTCCGGGACGAACGGCTCTTCGGGCGGCCGCTCGGTCACCCGCCGTTCCCAGAGGCGCGCAGGCACGGGCGCGCCAGACGCCGCCGACTCATCGTCGTCACCCAGCCTCGGCGGCTTCTCGGTAGCCGCGAGCATGCGCCCGAGCGAGCGGCCGTCGCACATGATATGGACGCGCGCCGTCGCGCGGAGCATGAGCAGCCCGTCTTCGTCGAGGATGTCGCGGCGGCGGACGAACACGCCGCCCGGCTGGTCGAGCGCCG
This sequence comes from Gemmatimonadales bacterium, assembly GCA_036559745.1. GTDB lineage: Bacteria > Gemmatimonadota > Gemmatimonadetes > Gemmatimonadales > GWC2-71-9 > CAVVWJ01. Next base: position 3,904 of record DATBSO010000176.1, read on the forward strand.
CCGCGCCCTCGACGGAGTACACTGCGGCCAGGATCTGGTCGTTCAGCTCCTGGAGGTAGCTCGTGTGCCGGGTGTTGAGCACGACGACGTCCACCATCATCCCGCGGCGCCGCCAGTAGCGGTGGGCCGCGAGGAGCTGGCGAAGGGTGGGCAGCCCTTCCTGCGAGTCGATCGTCGCCAGCACGATCGGCCAGTCGCCCGAGACACCGTTGGCCCAGAGGTGCGCGCGAGTGCCGCGGTTCCGCCGGAGGGCTTCCGGCGAGGCGCGGAGCGCGGGGTTGGAGAAGAAGAGGTGGCCGGCCAGCTCCTGGAACGCGGCCGAATCGGCGGGTGTGAGGTTGAGCTCGCGCAGCTCGACCTGCGTGGCGGTCCAGGCGAGGTCCATTGCTCGCTGCGCCGCGTGGGGATCGTGATAGCGGCCCGCCAGCTCGAAGGCGCGTTGCCGCGTGGTGGCCACGAGCGTCGTAAACGCCACCGTGGTGGACTGCCCTGGACGGAGCCGGACCCGCGCGCGCAACGCGAAGATCGGATCGAGCACGGCGCCGGTGGTGCCGCTCAGGGGGCCGTCGCTCTCGAGCGCCATGGGGTTCCTGGTGGACCGCCCGCGTCCCACGAACCGCCCGCGGTCGGTCTCGCAGCTCACCTGGCCGACCCGCTCCTTCTCCGTCGACACGACGTGTACGCACCAGAGCGGCTGCTCCTGTGCCGACCGAGGGCGGCGCGTCGCGGTGATCGCGGTACACCACTCGTGCCACTCGGTCTCGACGAAGAGGTTGGCGAACGCGGGGTGGGCGCGGTCGGCGTCGGGTGTGGTGAGCACGATCTCGCCGTAGCTCGTCACCTCGACCTCGCGCGTGAGGTCTCCCGAGTTGGTGACCGTCACCCGCCGCACCTCCGCGGCGTCGGCGGGAACGACGGCGATCTCCGTCCGGGTCTCGATCTCGCCGTCGACGCGGTCGAAGGTGACGCGATCGGTGGCGAGCAGCGCCTTGTAGCGGTCGGCCGGCGCGCAGACGGGCTGGTGAGCCGCCGACCAGACGCGGCCGCCGGTCACGTCCTTGAGATAGCAGAACTGGCCGGTATGATCGCGCGTCCCGTCGGCGCGCCAGCGGGTGACGGCCAGCTCCTCGTAGCGGCTGTACCCGCCGCCCGCGTGGGTCACCATGATGGTGTAGGGCAGGTGGCCCAGGAGCGCGACGCGGGGTTGCGGCGTATCGGCGGTCTCGACCTCGCGCACCGACGGCCGCTCGATCTCGGGATCAGGAAGGGCCTCATCGGCACGCGCGGTCTGGGGCTCCTGCAGCACGACACGCCGGGGCAGGCGCTCATGCAGCAGCAGCTCCGCGGACCGGACGATCGGATCGGTGTGGAACCGGCGCTGCCACACCTGCGACTGGAGCCCGTTCGCCAGCGCGACGAGACCCATCCCGATGTGGTGGGCCATGTAGGTCCCGACGACGGCGTACGTCTGACCCGGCTGCGGCCGGGTATAGTCGAGCGCATCGCGGAAGCCGTAAGGTCCGAGCGCGCCCCGCTGCTCCAACGCCTCCAGGTTGGCGAGCGCGCGCGATGGCTCGACGAGGACCGCGAGTGCGGAGGCGTAGGGCGCGATCACGAGGTCGCGTCCGAGGCCCCGCTTGAGCGCGAGGTCGGGCACGCCGAACGCGCGGTACTGATAGGTCAGGTGGCGGTCGCGCACGTTGTACGCGCTCTCGCTGACGCCCCATGGGACGCCGTGCTCGCTGCCGTGCGCGATGTGGCGGCGGACCGCGCCTGCGTACGTCTGATCGAGAAGGGTGAAGGGGAACGACTGCATGACCAGCGACGGCATGAGGTACTCGAACATGCTGCCGCTCCACGAGACGAGCGCGGTCTCGCCAGCGGCGTGGGTCAGGGTGCGGCCCAGGCGGAACCAGTGGTCCACCGGGACGTCCCCCTTGGCGACGGCGACGAAGCTGGCGAGCCGCGCTTCGGAAGCGAGGAGGTCGTAGTACGAGGGGTCGAGCCCGTGCGACGCCTGCTGGTAGCCGATCGCGAAGAGCTTCCGGCTCTCGTCGAACAGAAACCGGAAGTCCATCTCCATCGCGTAGGCATACGCCCGCTCGGCGATCGCCTCGAGCCGCGCGCCGAGGTCGGTCCCGGCGGGCGGGCGCGGATCGATCGCGGCGTGCTCGCCGAGGACCCGGATGCACCAGTCCACCCACTGGAGAGCCACCGGCGCGTCTCGTCCCAGCGCTTCGCGGATGTGACGGAGGGGCTCGAGAATCGCGTCCAGCGATGCCGGAGTTCCGAGGACGCCGGCCGCCGTGATTGCGGCGCGCGCTTCGCGGAGGTGGGCCCGTGCGGCCGGCTGGTCACTCAGTTGACCGGCCGCGATCGCGAGCCCGGTGTCGAGTGCACGCCAGGTACGCTCGCCACCCTGGGGTCGGGCGATGATCTCCAGGCAGGCCTGCCGCAGCGCGATGAAATGTCCGGCGAGGTTACCGCTGTCCACGGTGCTGATGTACGGGGGCTCGAGGACCGCGAGCGTGGTGAGGTCGTACCAGTTGTAGAAGTGGCCGCGGAAGCGGCGCATCCGCTCGAGGGTCCGGAGGACGAGCTCGAGACGCGCCGTCATGTCGGCGACGGTGATGAACCCGAGATCGCAGGCACTCACCGTGGCCAGGAGCTGGAGTCCCACGTTGGTGGGCGAGGTCCGCATGGCCACGACCGTCTCGGGATCCTCCTGCAGGTTGTCGGGAACGAGGTAGCCGGTATCGGCGCCGACCTGCTTGTCGAAGTAGTGCCAGTGGAGGAGCGCGTAGCGAAGCGCGTCACCCCGCCTCGACGAGGGAATCCGGTGCTCGCGCCGCACCACGGGCGCGCTCAGGGCATTCGCGATGACGGGAGACACGATCCACAACATGCCGAGCGGCAGGACAGCGAGCAGAATCGGCCACGACGACTGTCCGGGAGAGAGCGGCCACCAGACGCGCGACACCACCGCGAGAACGAGCGCCGTGAGCGCGACCGCCGGCCACATCGTGGTCCAGGCGCTCAGCCCACCGGTCATCCGCTCGCTCTGGGATGCCGTCTGCCACTCGAGCAGGCAGCGCCGGGTCACGAAGAGCCGCCACAGCGTGCGGCCGATGGCATCGGCCGAGACCCAGGCCTGATGGGGGAGGAACGCGATGGCCAGCGCGACCTGCTGGAGGCTGGTGATGGCGTCGAGGCCCACGGTGGCGTAGTAGGCCCGCCACGACTTGTCGAGCGGAGGCCGGACCAGCGCGAGGAGCAGCGACACGATCCATGGCGCGGCGATGGCCAGCAGTCCGAGAACGGTCCAGCGGAACGGCGATCCGGGGAGGATGGTCCATCCCGCCACGAGGAAGGCGAGCTGCGCGATCTCGACGGTGCTGCGACGCAGGTTGTCGAGAATCTTCCAGCGCGACAACAACGGCAGCCGGTTCCGCTCGGGTCCGTCAGGGCCCGGCACGCGCCGGCCCAGCCAGTCGAGGAGCTGCCAGTCGCCACGGATCCAGCGGTGCTTGCGCCGGGTGAAGGTGAGGTACCGCGTCGGGTAGTCGTCGTAAACCATGATGTCGGTCGCGAGCCCGGCGCGCGCGTAGCTGCCCTCGATCAGATCGTGCGACAGGAGCGTGTTTTCCGGGAACCTTCCGGCAGTGGCCCGCTCGAACGCCTCGACGTCGTAGATGCCCTTCCCGGTGAAGCTCCCCTCTCCGTACAGGTCCTGGTACACGTCCGACACCGCGGTGGTGTAGGGATCGACGCCCGGATGCCCCGAGTGGATCGCCGCGAAGAGTGACCGGTTGGCGCTCGGCAGCGAGACGCCGACCCTCGGCTGGAGGATGCCGTAGCCACGGACAACGCGACCGTCCCTCGGGTCGTGGATCGCGCGATTGAGCGGATGGGCGAGCGTGCCGACCAGGAGCGGCGCGGCATCGGGAGGCAGGACCGTGTCGGCGTCGAGCGTGATGACGTAGCGTACGCGGCGGAGCGGCTCGACGTCGCCCACAATCACGGAGAAGGCGCTTTCGCTTCCCCCGCGGACGAACCGGTTGAACTCGGCCAGCTTGCCGCGCTTGCGCTCCCAGCCCATCCACACGCCCTGACGCGGATTCCAGCGGCGGGGCCGGTGGAAGAGATAGAAGGCGTCGTTGCTGGTGGCGGCGTAGCGCGCATTGAGCGTGCGGACGCCGTCCACCGCGGCCTCCAGAATGGCCGCGTCGGTGGGCTTGGTCTCGGAGGACGAATCGGTGAAGTCGCTCAGCACCGCGAAGTGGAGGTGCGCCTCGCGATTGGCCAGGAACTGCACCTCCAGATTCTCGAGCGCCTCACGCACCGCCTCGACGCTGCCGAACAGGGTGGGGATCACCACCGCGGTGCGGTACTCCGCCGGGACGCCCTGCCGGCTGAAGTCGAGCTTCGCCAGCATGCGTGGCGGCAGGAACGTGGTCACCAGCTGATTGACCGTGCTGACCGCGATGTCGTTGGCCGGGATCAGCGCGAGGAGCAGTACCAGGGGCCACGCTGCCCTCGGGCCCGAGCCGGCCAGCAGCAGCAGGAGTCCAAGTGCGGCGAGCGTGCACAGAAGGACGCCGCCGAAGAACACCAGGTTGGGGTGGCGGAGCACGGCGCGATGGATGACTTCGGACGTCGTCGGGCGGTAGCCGACGGCCCGCTCCAGCTCGGGCATGCCGTCGCCCGCCAGGTAATACCCGACGTGGCCGCGCCGCTCGTCTTCGTCATGCTCGCGAGGGCGTCTGGCGAGATCCACCGCGCGTCCCGCGACGGCGTCCTCGTGAAGGCCCGTGCGCTTGGCCATCCGCTCGACTGCATGGCGGTACCGGTCCCGCGTCGCGAACGTCATCTGCTCGTAGTGGCCCGACGGATCCTCCCGCAGCACCGACTCCATGACGCTCTGCCGCTCGACGAAGGCCCGCCAGTCGCGCAGCGCGATCGCGCGGAGACTGGTGATGCTGTTGGCCATCGTGATGTGGGTGAGCGCCAGCCGCTGGGCGGACCGCGCCGCGGCGTCTTCCGCGTTCAACGCCTCCTCGGCGATCCAGCGCTCCAGCCACACGAGCGGCGGAAACGCACCGCTCGTGTGCCGGAGCTGTTGCAGGAACCGGGAGACGAAGACCGGCGAGAGCGACGGCGGATCGTTAACGAAGGTGTCGAGGGTCTGGCCCAGCTCGACGGTTCCTTCATCGCTGGCGGCGAGAATGCGGCCGGCCCATGCGTCGGCCAGCTCGACCTCGCCGAGGCGATGCACGGTGCGGAGCGCCATGCGGCGCACATTCTCGATCAGGCCGAGCCTGAGCATCGCCGGGATGGCCCAGAGCTCGCCGATGGAGAGCGGGGCCACCCGCTGGAAGGCCTCCACGAACAGATCGACGTTCTCCAGGTCGATCCGGCCTTCCGTGTGCGATATCAGCGTGATGGCGAGCTCGTAGACCCGGGGATACCCGGCGAGCCCGCCCTTGGCCAGCTCGGGCAGCTCCTGGTAGTAGCCGCGCGGCAGGCTCTCGCGAACTTCGCGGATGTGCTCCTGGACGACGTGGAAGTTGTCGAGCAGCCACTCACCCGCAGGGCCTACATCGAGGTCATCGTCCGCGGCGGCGGCGAGGCGCGTGTGGGCATCGTCGAGAATCTGGCGGGTGCCGTCGAGACGTGAGAGCAAGGCGGGGCGACGGCGCCCGCGACGACCGCGGCGTCTGAGCCGCTGGCCGGCCGCGATGTGCCGGGCGCGATCGACCAGATCTTCGATGCCGAGCAGCTCGCCGCGGATTGGGCCGGCGAGCAGCTCTTCGCGGCCGTCCCCGCCGCGCTGGAACAAGCGGGAGATGCGTCGAAATGGCGGTGCGGATGTGATAGCGAACACCTCAAGCTATGGACTGCACGGGCGGCGACTGCGCGGAAAGGTAATGACGACGACTGCCCCTCGTGACTCGTTAGCCTATATTTCGCCACGATTTCCACCGCGCTCGCCGGACTCGAGGGAGGATCAGTGCCCGAAGTGCCGTACCGAGTGGACAAGCCCTGGGGGCACGAACTCGTCTGGGCCCGCACTGATCGCTACGTCGGAAAGATTCTCCACGTCAAGGCCGGTCACATTCTGAGCCTGCAGTATCACAACCGGAAGGACGAGACGATGCACGTGTTGTCGGGGGAGCTGATCCTCCGCACCCGGCCGGACACGGAACTCGTCGAGCGCACGCTGAAGACCGGGGAGAGCGTTCACATCCCGCCCAAGCTCATCCATCAGATCGAGGCCGTGGTGGATAGCGATGTCCTCGAGGCGTCCACGGCCGACCTGGACGACCTCGTCCGCATTCAGGACCGCTACGGGAGAAGCTGACATGCAAGTGATCATCCCGCTCGCCGGCAAAGGGACCAGGCTCCGGCCGCACACCCACCGGGTTCCCAAGCCGTTGCTGAAAGTGGCGGGGCGCCCGGTCATGGACTGGGTGATGGACCGGCTCGACGGCCTCGACGTCACCGAGCTGATTTTCATCACCGGCCATCTCAAGGAGCAAGTCGAGGCATATGCGCGGAAGCGCTATTCCATCCCGTCACGATTCATCGAGCAGCGGGTGCAGGACGGCACCGCGGGCGCGGTCAATCTGGCGAGGCCCTTCGTGCACGAGCCCGTCCTCATCATCTTCGTGGATACGGTGTTCGAGGCGGACCTCACGCTCATCAACCGGACCGACGCCGACGGAATCATCTGGGCCAAGGAAGTGGAGGACTACCAGCGCTTCGGCGTGGTCGTCACCGACGCGCAAGGGTACATGACCCGCATCGTCGAGAAGCCCAAGACCCCGGTGTCGAAGCTCGCCAACATCGGACTCTATTACATCCGTGCGGTCGACAGTCTGTGGCAGGGTATCGATCACGTGCTCGCCTCGCCCAAGAACATGGGTGAGTTCTTTCTGACCGACGCCTTCCAGTGGATGATCGACCACGGCAAGCGGATCCTCACCGCCGAGGTCGGCGGCTGGTACGACTGTGGCAAGCTCGATACGCTGCTCGAGACCAACGACATCCTGCTCCGGAAGGGCGCCGCGCGGCGGGTGGACTTCCCAGGCGTGACGATCCACGACCCGGTGTACATCGAAGACGGAGTGACCATCGAGCGAAGCGAGATCGGTCCCAACGTCTCGATCGAGCGGGGCACCCGCATCGCCGACAGCCGCCTGGCCAATACGATCGTCGGCCCCGACGGCACGCTTCACCGCGTGCGTCTCGACGGCGCGATGCTGGGCGAGGCGGTCGTGGTCGATGGATTCATCGGCAGCGCGACGATGGGCGATCACTCGGAGGTATCCGTCAAGCCCGCATGATCACCGTCGACGATCTCTGCCGGTCCTATCTGGACCTCAAGTATCACTTCGATCCCGCCGCCGCGAGCGGCGCCGGGCTGGTGTCGCACGACAACCGGCTGGGCAGCTTCGACCTCGAGACGGTGCGCGCGCATCTGGCGGCGTTGCGGGCGCTGACCGTCGCGGCGGAGGAGCTGGACGTCGACGACCTGCAGGACGAGATCGACCGCACCGGTCTGCTCGGCGAGCTCCGTGGCGTCGGCTATCGCTGGGAGCACGAGAAGCCCCACGTCAGAAACCCGAGCTACTGGCTCAATCATCTCTTCCAGGCCCACTACGCCGTCCTCGCGCGCAGCGCCGACGCGGCCCCGGGGAGCGCGGCTGCGGTGATCGAGCGGCTCGAGGCGGTTCCCGGGTTTCTCGAGACCGCGCGTCGCACGATCGACGAACCGCCATCGGTCTTCGTGGATCAGGCGCTCATCATGCTGGGCGGCGGCGGAGAGCTTCTGGTCCAGGTGGTGGCGCAGACCGGCGACAGGGAGCCCGAGTTCCGCGAGCGTCTCCAGGCCGCGGGCAAGAAGGCGCTCGAGGCACTGACCCTCTTCGGCGCGGCGCTGCGCGACGAGATCGAGCCGAGCACCGACCCGATGTCGTTCGCGATCGGCGAGGAGCAGTTCAGCCGGCGGCTGCATCACGAACACGCGCTGGTGGCGGGCGCCCCGGAGCTCTGGCGCTACGGCTTGCACCTGCAGGAGGAGAGCGAGGCGGAGCTCGCCGCGCTCGCCGCGGAGGTCGGCTCGACGCCGTGGCGAGAGCTGGTGGACGCGCTGCGAACAGAGGTGCCCGAGGGAGACGTGCTCGAGGTTTACCGGGGTCAGCTGGAGCGATCCCGCGAGTTCCTGGCGGAGCGCGGTCTGATCTCCATTCCGGTGCGGCCGGTGGACGTCATTCCAACACCCGAGTTCCTCGTCTCCCTCGTCCCCTTCGCCGCGTACGAGCCGCCGCCGATTTTCCTGGGGCAGCGCCACGGACGCTTCTACGTGACGCGCCCCGATCCCGCGCTCCCGCCCGAGCAATACCAGCAGCAGCTCCGGGGACACTGCCGCCACGCGATCGCCGCGATGGTGGTGCACGAGGCGTATCCGGGCCATCACCTCCAGCTAGTGACGGCCCAGCTTCTCCGCTCGGAAGTGCGCCGTCATCTCTGGACTCCGGTCATGGTCGAGGGCTGGGCGCTCTACTGCGAGCAGTTGATGGAGGAGGCGGGCTTCTACCAGAGTTTCGGCGAGCGGGTGTTCCGGCTGGTGAATCTGCTCTGGCGCGCAGTGCGGATCGTTCTCGACATCGGGCTTCACACGCGCGGAATGAGCCCGCAGGAGGCGGTGGAGTACATGGTGAGCCACCTCCCGATCGAGCGGACGAGCGCCGAGGCGGAAGTGCGCCGCTACTGCGCCTGGCCCACCTACCAGCTCTGCTACGCGGTTGGGCGGAGGGAGATCCTCCGTCTGCGCGACGCCTATCGCGAGAAGACCGGAGCGGGCTTCTCGCTCAGCCGATTCCATGACGAACTGCTGAGGTACGGAGGACTGCCGGTCTCTCTCGCCCGCTGGGGCATGGACCTCGCCGATTAACGCGGGGCACGAGGAGGAGCGCGCATGAAGATCACCGTTCTGACCTACCTCGACAGCGAAGACGAGAACTCCAAGGAGTACGATCCCGTCGTTCCCCAGGTGGCCCGGACTCTCCGCGGCCTCGGCCACCGCGTGTCGGTCCTCGGCTGCCACGGCGACGTCAAGCGCCTCATCAGCGGACTCTCCCGCCGCAAGCCCGAGTTGGTCTTCAACATCATGGAGATGTTCGGGGACAACGTCTTCGGTGACATCCCCGTCACCGGCCTCCTCGATCTGCTCGGCCTCAAGCACACCGGCAGCGGTCCGGGCGAGCTCTATCTCAGCCAGGACAAGGGACTCACCAAGAAACTCCTGGCGTTCGAGGACATTCTCTATCCCCGTTTCGCGGTATTCTCACGCGAGCAGGCCTTCGAGACCGGCGGCAATCTCCGGATGCCGCTCTTCGTGAAGCCGCTCCGCTCTGATGCCTCGCTCGGCATCGGCGGCAAGTCGCTGGTCAACGACGCGGTGGCGTTGATGGAGCGGGTGGCGCACATCCGGAAAGAGCTCAACGATTCGGCGCTGGCCGAGGAGTACATCGAGGGTCGGGAGTTCTACGTCGGCGTGTTGGGGAACGGTCAGGCCAAGGCGCTCCCGCCGATCGAAGTGGACTTCACGGGTTTCCCCGAGGGCGTCCCCAAGGTGATGGACAGCAAGGCCAAGTGGGACGAGCGGAGCAAGGAATACAAAGGAACGAAATCGGTGCTCGCCAACCTTCCCGACGAGCTCCGGGCCCGGCTTCAGAAGGTGGCGGTGGACGCTTACCGCGCGCTCCGGGTGCGCGACTACGGCCGGGTGGACATCAGACTCACCGATACCGGCGAGATCTACGTGCTCGAGGTGAACGCGAGCTGCTATCTCGAGCGCCACGCCGAATTCGCCATGGCCGCCCGGGCCATGGGCCTCGATTATCCTAGGCTCATCGAGCGAATCGTCAACCTCGCGCTCGAGCGTTACGGCAAGTAACTGCCCTTCCGGCACTACCTTTCAGTTATGACTAAGCCCGCTAGGGCCATCCCCGCAGTGTTCCTGCTCTTCCTCGCGCTCCCTTCGCCGGGGCGAGCCCAGGTGCAGGTGCGCGTCGGCGACCCCACTCGGGCGACCTACTCCGAGCTCCACGAAGCGTTGCGCGAGGGGACCAAGGCCGCCGATTCGGTGGTCGCGATCCGGCGGATCACCCGCCCCGCGCTACTCTGGCGCAAGCTCAACGCGGCGATCAGGGGCACCGGGGATTGGAACAGCGGGCTCATCGCGCTCACCCGGCTCGCCGAGCTCCGGAGCAAGGCCTACGCGGACAGCGCGGCACGCTTCGAGCGACGCCTCCAGAGCGCGGAGGGGCCGCCATTCCCTCAGAACCCCGGTCTCAAGGCCGACGACGTCATCCCATCGCTCCACGCGATCATTCTCGAGCGCCGCCGTGCCGTTGCCGGCGACTCTGCCGTCCTCGCCGACATTCTCGCGCGTATCCCGACGAAGAACTACGATCACGGCGACGCCTGGGTCCTCGGGCGGCTCGGCGCCGGCGCCGCGGATTCGGTCTCGGCCCGGTTTCTCACCGCACCGGACACCGAGTTCAAGGTCCGCTACCTCACGCTGCTTTCGTACTTCACCGATACGACGCTCACGCCGCTGATGGCACGCGTCTACGCCGCGCCCGACAGCTTCGGGATCCCACCTCGTATGGGGATTCGCGCCTCCGACGCGCTGCTCTGGATCGGCACCCGCGGCAGTCTCCAGGCGCTGCTCGACGCACGCGAGACGGCACGGACCCGGGGCGCCTACGCCGATAGGGCGTTGGCGCGCGGGGGATACGACTTCCTCGCCAACGACAGCTCGTCGGTGATCTCGAGAACGGGGAAGTGGCTGACGGAGTGGATAAGGGAGCTGGAGAAAAGGTCTCAGCAGCAGCGGGTGGGCGCGTCTCCGTAACGGCTCTCGAGGTAGCTCTCGTAGAACTCTCGCTCGGTTGGGACCGGCTGGCCCGGATGGCAGCGCTCGAGGTGCTCGACGTAGGCCCGGTAATCCGGCATGCCGGCCACCCGGCGAACGACGCGGAGGAAGGCCTCGAGTCTATCCCGCATACGCCGTCTCCACGAAGGGACTCTCCTTGGCCGTCGCCGGTTTGCGCCGGGTGAGAATGAGCATCCATTCGCGCGCCGAGGCGACGAGCAGCAGCACCGTCGCGATCATGAAGAACGCGGTGACGGTCGCATCGAGCCCATCGTTGAACATGAGGCGGGCGCCGCGCGCCGCTTCCATGGCGCCGGCGGCGATCTGTCCCTCGACCAGGCTCCGGTGCGCGAGGAACCCGAGACGCGGGTCGGTGGCGAAGATCTTCTGCCAGCCAGCAGTCAGGGTCACCGCCAGCACCCACGCGAGGGGCAGCAGCGTCACCCAGGCGTAGCGCGCCTTCCCGCTCTTGATGAGCACCGTCGTCCCCACGCACAGCGCCACCGCGGCGAGCAGCTGGTTGCTGATTCCGAACAACGGCCAGAGCGAGTTGATCCCACCAAGCGGATCGAGTACTCCCTGAACCAGGAAGTAGCCCCACGACGCGGCGATGACACCCGAGGCGAGCAGCGTACTCGGGTACCACGACGTGCGCCCCAGCGGATGCCACACGTGACCCGCCAGCTCCTGTAGCATGAACCGGCCGACGCGCGAGCCGGTGTCGAGCGTCGTGAGGATGAAGAGCGCCTCGAACATGATGGCGAAGTGATACCAGAGGGCCATGAGCCCGCGCCCGAACACACCGCTCAGGATGTGCGCCATTCCGACCGCGAGACTCGGCGCCCCACCCGAGCGACCGAGCAGCGTCTTCTCGCCGACTTCGGCGGCGAGGGCGTTGATGCTCTCGGGTGTCACCGTGAATCCCCACCCGCGGATCGCCTCGGCGGCCGCCTGCGCGTTGCCGCCGAGCGTGGTGAGCGGGGCGTTGATGGCGAAGTAGATACCGGGATCGAGCAGCGCCGCGGCACACAGCGCCATCACGGCGACGAACGATTCCATCAGCATCCCGCCGTACCCGATGAGCCGCGCGTCACCCTCGCGGACCAGCATCTTGGGCGTGGTGCCCGATGCCACGAGGGCGTGGAACCCGCTGATGGCGCCGCAGGCGACGGTGATGAACGCGAAGGGGAACAGCTTGCCGGCGAAGACCGGTCCGGTCCCGTCCACGAAACGCGTGACCGCCGGCATCTGGAGCGTCGGCATTACCAGCAGGATGCCGATCGCGAGGAGCAGGATGGTGCCGACCTTCATGAAGGTCGAGAGGTAGTCACGGGGGCAGAGGAGCATCCAGACGGGAAGGACGCTCGCGATGAAACCGTAGGCGATGAGACCGTACGCGATCGCGAGCCCCGAGTGGGTGAACAAGGGCGCGAGTGACGGCGATTCGGCCACGTAACGTCCGCCGACCAGGGCCGCGAGCAGCAGGGCCACGCCGCCGAGCGAAGCTTCGACCGTCTTCCCCGGACGCCACACCTTCATCCAGAAGCCCATGAGGACGGCGATCGGAATGGTGCAGAGGATGGTGAACACACCCCAGGGGCTGTCCTTGAGCGCGTTGACCACCACGAGGGCCAGCACGGCGAGCAGGATCACCATGATCGCGAGGATGGCCACCATCGCGAGCACGCCGACGAACGGCCCGGTCTCCTCCTTGGCCATCTGGCCGAGCGACTTGCCGTCACGCCGCATGGACGCGAAGAGGATCACGAAGTCCTGCACGGCGCCGGCGAAGACCACGCCGAAGACGATCCAGATGGTGCTCGGCAGATAACCGAACTGGGCGGCCAGGACCGGGCCCACCAGTGGTCCGGCGCCGGCGATGGCCGCGAAATGGTGGCCGAACAGCACCCAGCGAGGCGTCGCCACGAAGTCCCGGCCATTGGCCAGACGTTCAGCGGGCGTCGCCCGGCGGTCGTTGAGTCCGAGGACCCGATCGGCGAGGAAACGGCTGTAGAACCGGAACGCGACCAGATAGGTGCCGACGGCGGCGAGGACCAGCCAGGCGGCGTTGATGGTCTCACCACGGTGCAGCGCCAGGGCTCCCCACCCAGCGGCACCGGCCACGGCGACGAGGACCCAGGCGAGTCTGGAGAGCATGGGAGAAAGTAAATGGAGAAAGGAGAAGGGAGAAAGGAGAAACAGAAAGGAGAAAGGAGAAGGGTGAAAGGAGAAGGGGTAAGGCCGCTTCTTGCCGTGCTTCCGGACGTGCCGTACCTTCGGAAGCCATGCCATTGCCATCATTCGGTTTCGGCCATCGCCCGTCGTGGGAATTCGAGGCGATCGAAAGCTCCGGGGCCACAGTCGAGGAGCCCCAACCTCAGCCGATACGGAAGGGATGGCGGGGCAAGGTCGTGATCGTGACGGGCGGCGCGACCGGGCTCGGGCGCTCCATCGCCATGGAGTTCGGCAAGCTCGGCTGCCACGTTTCGTTCTGCTTCGTGAACATGCCGGGCCGCGACGTCACGGAGCAGGCGCTTCTCACCGAGACGGCGCTCACCGCGATGGGTGTCGCGGTGTTCGCCGCCCGGTGCGATGTGCGCGATCGGGACGCGGTCGAGCGGTTCGTGGAGGACACGAAGCAGAAGCTCGGCGGTGTCCATTTCCTCATCAACAACGCCGGCATCGCGAGCGACGGCGCGCTCTGGCGGTTGAGCGAGCAAGCGTGGAGCGAAGTGCTGGATACGAATGTCACCGGCGCCTTCAATTGTATGCGCGCCGTCGCGCCCATCTTCCGGTCACAGCATTACGGCAAGATCGTGAGCGTCAGCGCCCATCAGGCCGAGCGGCCTGGGTTCGGGGTCGCGAACTACGCCACCAGCAAGGCCGCGCTCCTCGGTCTCACCCGCGCCGCGGCCGTCGAGCTCGGTCCCGCCAACGTCAACGTCAACGCGATCGCCCCGGGATTCATCCGCACCGAGCGGATGGCCATGCTGCCGTCCGAGGTCATCGAGCGCGCCCAGAAGAGCTCGATCCTGGGCCGCGTGGCGGAGCCGGAGGATGTGGCGCACGTAATCTCGTTTCTCTGCTCGGAATCGGCGCGGCACATCACGGGGCAGACGATTGTGGTGGATGGAGGTTTGTCGTTGGAGTAGCCCCCCTTATCTTGCCCCATCGTGATCCCTCGAATCGTCCCCTGCATCGCCGTTGCGCTCGCACTCGCCATGCCGGTTGCCGCGCAGACACCGGCTCCCCCCGTCCCAGTGCCCACCGGGACGCTCGCCGGACAGACCGTCGCCGTCATTCCCATCACGCTCGTCGTCGCCGACCCGGCGCTCCTGTCCGACTCGCTGTACGCGGCGTACAAGGACCGCCGGACGACGCTCCTCTGGACCGACTCGCTCATCGGCGACGCGTTCGTGAGCCGTGCACCCGAGGTCACGTGGGTGCTGCCGCCGAGACTTCGAAAGGTCGCCCGCCGGGCTCCCGGCCTCGTCGGTGACCCCGACCAGATGGGTCAGGCGGTCATGCGGAACCCCCAGTTGCGCGTCATTCCCGATCCGCTCCGCGCCAACCTCCGGAGCCTCGTCTCTCTCACCGACGCTCGCATCGTGATGATCCCCGCCGCGCTGGGATTCTCACTCGACAGCCTCCACGCCGTCCGAGCCGACCTGAGTCTCGTCGCGGCCGATGCACGCTCCGGCAAGGTACTCTGGCGGAGTCAGGCGGTCGGCAGCGGCGCCACCCCCGGGGCCGCGCTCGAGACCGCGCTCACGGCCGTGCTGCCGGTCGCGGTGGGGCAGTGACCTACGACGTCACCCTGATCGCGGGCGACGGCATCGGGCCCGAGATCACCTCGCAGACGGTCACGGTGCTCGAGGCCACCGGACTCCGTTTCAACTGGGATGACGAGCTGGCCGGTATGGCCGCGGTCGAAGCCACCGGCACTCCGCTTCCGGACACGACGGTCGAAAGCATCCGCAAGAACGCCATCGCGCTCAAAGGGCCCCTCACCACGCCAGTCGGTACCGGCTTTCGCTCGGTGAACGTCGGCCTCCGCAAGGAATTTGAGCTCTTCGCCAACATCCGTCCCGCCAAGACGATCGTTCCCGGCGGCCGGTTCGAGAACGTGGACATCGTGCTGGTGCGTGAGAATCTCGAGGGACTGTACATCGGGGTCGAGCATTTCGTGCAGATCGGTGACGACCCGCGCGCCGTCGCCGAGTCCATGGCGATCGTCACCCGCAAGGGCTGCGAGCGGATCATCCGGTACGCGTTCGAGTATGCGGTGAGGCAGGGTCGCAAGAAGGTCACGATCGTGCACAAGGCCAACATCCTCAAGATGGTGAGCGGGCTCTTTCTCGAAGTGGGACGCGCGGTGGCCGCGGAATACGCGGGACGGGTCGAGTCGAACGACATGATCGTGGATAACACCGCGATGCAGCTCGTGATGCGCCCGGAGCAGTTCGACGTGATGGTCACCACCAACATGTTCGGCGACATCCTGAGCGACGAGGTCTCCGGGCTGGTTGGCGGCCTCGGGCTCGCGCCCGGCGCCAACATCGGCACCAAGGCGGCCATCTTCGAGGCGGTGCATGGCAGCGCACCCGACATCGCCGGGAAGGGGATCGCCAATCCCTCCGCCCAGATGCTCGCCGCCGCGATGATGCTCGACCATCTGGGCGAGCTCGACCGGGCCGAGCGGCTCCGCCGCGCCATTGTGGACACCATCGTCAAGGACAACATCCGGACCCGCGATCTGGGCGGGACCTCATCTACCGAGGAGTTCGGGCGTGCTGTCGCCCGGCGGGTTGCCTGAGGTACCCTGCGTCAAATGCCAACGCCGGGTGCGCGGGCTGCCGTGGGGTGAGCTGTGCCCCGAGTGCCGCGCGGAAAAGAAGGGGCGTGCCACCCGGCTAGCCAATCGCATCTCCCTGGCGGCGACGGCGCTGACGGCGGCGTACGTCGCCCTTCGTTTGCCCGACGATTCGACGGCGCGGTTCTATGGCGCGGTCGCGGTCGTTGCGACCTACATCATCATGCGGCGCATCGTAGGCCGCATCGCCATGGAGATGCTGAAATGAGAATCGCGCTGGCCGCGATGGTGGCCCTGACCATCGCACCGCCCCTGACCGCACAAACATCGCTCACCATCTACAACGACGGCCGCGTGCTCGTCCGTCGGTCGCTCCCGGTGAGCGTCCCCAAGGGTCGCTCCATGCAACGCGTCGCCATCGGGGCGCTCGACCCGGCCTCGGTCTTCTCCCTCGACTCCGGCGTCACGATCGACGGACTGCGCTACGACGGGGCGGTGGACGAAATGAGCGCGCTCCGGCGCTCGGTCGGCAAACGCGTCGTGTTTCGGCTCCCCGAGTCCAAGGATACGCTGAGCGCGCTCGTCCTCGGGGTGGATCCTCTTCGGCTCCAGCTTCCCGACGGCCGCGTGACCTTCAGCGCGCCCGGCGCCGCGCTCTATCCCGGCGATGTGGTCGTGGCCGATCCGACGGCGACGATGGACCTCCACAGCGCTCGCGCCCAGGACAAGCTCCGGCTCGGGTACTTCACCACCGGTGCCTCGTGGCAGGCGAGCTACCAGGTGGTGCTCGGCGCGTCGACCGCGCGGGTGACGGGAAACGCCGTGGTCGAGTCGCAGGCGCTCCGGGCGGAAGACGCGGAAGTGCAGCTCCTGGCCGGCGCGGTCGGACGCGCGGGAGGCCCCGAGCAGCCGCCCATGCCGATGTTCAAGGCCAGGGCGGCGGAAGTCGCGATGGCGGCCGCCGACGTCTCGGAGCAACGGGTGGGCGAGTTCCACCTCTATTCGCTTCCGGGCAAGAGCACGCTCCTTCCCGGACTCACCACATCGGTCGCACTCTTCGACCCGGCCCAGGTGGGGTACGAGCGGAGTTACGTGGTGCGCGGGCTGGTTCCGTACTGGGGCATGCTCCCGCAACAGGGCGACGAGACCGAATCCCCCGTCGAGGTGAGCTATACGCTCAAGCGGCCGCGGAAGACCGAATTCGGCGACCGTCCATTGCCCGGCGGTGTCGCGCGGCTCTTCCAGGCCGACAGTGCGGGTCGGCTCCAGCTGGTGGGTGAGGCCTCGACCAATCACACGCCGGCCGGCGAGGACGTGCGGCTCTCCGCCGGCACCGCGTTCGACCTCAAGGCGCGGCGGGTGCAAACGACATACGTTACGAGGCGCGACAGCTCGAAGGCCGGATGGCGTACTCTCGCCACCGCCGATTACCGGGTGACTCTCACCAACGCGGGAGACAGCAGCGTGACCGTGGAAGTCCGCGAGGAGCGCGCCGGGGAGTGGAGCGTGCTCAGCAGTTCGGTGGCCGCCGAGAAGGTGTCGTCGACGATCACACGGTTCCGGGTCAAGGTACCCGCGCGCGGCGAGGCGGTGCTCACCTACCGGGTTCGGGCCGTGTGGTGAGATGAACGACGCGCCCGTCGTCATCGCCCACCTCTCCGATCTCCACTTCGGCGGCTTCGTCGACCTGGCGCAGATCGAGGCGCTCGAGGATTTCCTGCCGACACTCAGCGCCACGGCGGTGGTCGTATCGGGAGACCTGACCCAGCGGGCGAGGCACGGCGAGTTCCAGGCGGCGCACGCGTTTTTCAATCGGCTTCGATCCCGTCTCCCACTCCTCGTGATTCCCGGCAATCACGACATCGAGTGGTGGAAGAGCCCTTTCGGTGTCATGGGACGGAAGATCAAATATTCGAAGTACTCGAAGTACTTCGAGCCGCTGACTCCCGTGCTCGAGGTGCCCGGGGCCGTGATCGCGGGGGCGCTCAGCGCGTACGGCATCGCGTTTGGCTCCCTGACCTGGAACCTCAACGATCTCGCGGTGAAGGGTCATCTGCCGTCGTCAGAGACGAAACGGGTCAAAGCGATCTTCGACGGTGCGGCGCCGGGCACGGTGAAGGTTCTCGCGCTGCACCACAACGTGCTTGCCGGCGGGATCTCCGGCCGTATGGGACTCGCGAGCTGGCGTTCGGCGCACCGGCGGCTTCTCAAGACCGGGGCGGACGTCGTGCTCTGCGGTCATGATCACCAGGAGGGCGCGGGCCAGGTGAAGGGAACGCTCGCCGTCAGCACGGCGGGGACGCACAGCTTTCGCAGCAGGAAGGGGCGTCCTTCCGTATTCAATCTGGTCCGCATCGATCCGGGCGCCGTGCATGTCCAGCACTACCGATGGGAGTCGGGCAGCCGGCGGTTTCTCAAGTCCGACATCAGCTCGTTCGCCCGCCGTGGTCCAGCATCGCCGGCGGTCTCCATGGCCGGCGGAGAGGGCCGGAGCTGACGTGGACGACCTTCTCGCCCGCCGTCTCTCCCTGCTGGGCCTCCGTTCCGTCGATCGCATTCGCACCCACACCAACCGCACCGTCATGGTCAGCCTCACCCGCCGGGTGCTGCGGCTCCATCGCGGGTACGCCGCGGCGCCGGACCGGGTGCTTCGTGCGATCGTCCGCTTCCTCAATCCCGCCGTGCCGCGGGCGCTCCGGCGCCTCGCCGAGCGGGAGTTTCTGGCGTTTCCGGTGGAGGAGCACGCACCTCACCCCGCGACCCACCGTCGCGATCGTCCGCGTCCGGGCGACCTGCTCCTGTTGCATCGGCTGACGCAGCTCCATCAGCGTCTCAACGACGAACATTTCGAGAGCGCCCTGAGCGCGCTCCCCATCCGCATCAGCGGCCGTATGCGGAGCCGGCTGGGCGAAGTAAGCGTCGACCTCCGATCCGGCCAGCCGATCGAGATCGCCATCAGCCGGCGTCACCTCATCCGGCATCCGTGGCCAGAGGTGGAGCACACGATGCTGCACGAGATGGTGCACCAGTGGCAGGCCGAAAATGGCCTCAAGGTCGATCACGGTCCGACGTTCCGGACCAAGGCGCGTGTCGTCGGGGTGCTTCCCAGAGCGAAGAGAGGCGTGGGGCGGCAAGCGGTGTA
>DATBSO010000177.1:0-5375 GCA_036559745.1 Gemmatimonadales bacterium
GAGCTTCGTGACCGCCGCATCGATGGTAGTCGGGCGGACATCCTCGCCACGCTGACACCGCTGCTCACTGACGGCGTGGTCTCCCCCGAAGACTGGCGCCGACTGACCATGCAGCTCGGCCTGGCGTGAGGCTGGCGCCACGAGAGATGTCCGTTCCCCCCTGATCCTCCGGCCTCTCGGCGCCGGCGCGCCGCCCGTCTCCGCCATCGGCTACGGTGGCATGCACCTCTCGATCGACGGCCGTCCTCCCGAAGAACAGGGCCTCCGCGTTCTGGAGGCCGTGCTCGAGGCGGGAGCCACCCTCATCGATACGGCCGACGCCTATTGCCTCGACGAGCGCGAGGCCGGCCATAACGAGCGGCTCATCGCGTCCGCCCTGCGCCGATGGGGCGGCGACCGTTCGAGCGTCATCGTCGCGACCAAGGGAGGCGTGGTCCGCCAGGGTGGGCGGTGGGACACCGACGGCAGCCCCACCCATCTTCGCGAGGCGTGCGACCGGTCGCTTCGCGCGCTCGATGTCGAGCGGCTCGATCTCTACCAGCTGCATGCGCCCGATCCGAGGGTCCCGCTCGCCGATAGCGTCGGCGCCATGGCGGACCTTCGCGCGCGAGGGAAGGTTCGCTGGGTCGGACTGTCGAACGTCTCGGTGGATCAGATCCGGCAGGCGGAGTCGATCGTGCCGATCACCTCGGTGCAGAACCGGCTCAATCCGTTCTTCAGGGAATCGTTGACCGCGGGCGTCGTGCGGTACTGCGAGGAACGTGGCATCGGGTTTCTCGCCTACAGCCCCACCGGCGGGGGCCGGCTCACGCTCAAGCTGCCTGGCCATCCTGTCCTCGCGCCGATGGCCCGGCGCCTCGGCGTGACAGCGCACGCCATCGTGCTGGCGTGGATCCTGGCACGCTCTCCTGCTGTACTCACTATCCCCAGCGCCCGACGTGTGGAGCACGCGCTGGACAGCATCGCTGCCGCCGATCTTACGCTCTCACCGGACGACCTCACCGTGATCGACGCCGCCGAATTCTCTCGAGCCTGACGGGCCGCCGGCTCACTGCCACCGAAACAGCGAGGCGCCGACCGTGAAGCCGGCGCCGACCGCCGTGAACACCACCAGATCGCCCCGCCGGACTCGCCCCCGGCGCAGGACGTCGTCGAGCGCGAGGGGGAGTGTGGCGGCCGTGGTATTCCCGAACCGTTCGATCACCGAGGCCATGCGTTCCTGGGGAAGCCCCAGGCGGTCCGCGGTGGCGTCCAGGATGCGCTGGTTTGCCTGATGGGGAATCACCATCGCCACGTCGGCGGGGGTCAGCCCGTTGCGCCGAAGCAGGGTCTCGATGCTCTCGGCCATGCGAGTGACGGCGAACTTGAAGACGGTGCGACCGTTCTGTTTGAGGAAGTGCTGTCGTCCCGTGACGGTTTCGATGCTCGCGGGATGGAGGCTCCCGCCCGCGGGCATCAGCAGGTCCTCTCGCCCGCTCCCGTCCACCACATGATAGAAGTCGAGCGCGCCGAAGCCCGGCTCCGCCGTTTCGAGGAGAACGGCGCCGGCGCCATCGCCGAACAACACCGCGGTCGTGCGGTCGAGCGGATCGATGATGGCGCTCATGAGATCGGCGCCGACCACGATCACGCGCTGGTGGACTCCCGCCGCCACGATCTGTGCGCCGGTCGTGAGCGCGTAGAGAAATCCGGAGCAGGCCGCCGAGAGGTCGAACCCCCACGTCTCGCGCAGGCCGACCTGATCCTGGATGAGACAGGCGGTGGCGGGGAACATCATGTCGGGAGTGACCGTGGCGACGATGATCGCGTCGATGTCATCGGCGCCGAGGCCGCGCGCCGTCATGAGCCGCCGCACCGCCTCCGCGCCCATTGTCGAAGTGGTCTCGCCGGGACCGCCGATGCGGCGCTCGCGAATGCCGGTGCGGCTCGTGATCCAGTCGTCGGAGGTGTCCAGACGTGTCGCGAGCTCGGCGTTGGTCACCACACGATCGGGGACATAGGTGGCGACCGCGGTGATGGCCGCGCGGCGCGGGTGCGGCGGATTGTCGGATGGCATGCCAGAATTTCGTCCCGATCCCGAACCCTGCGCAAGAACGAGCCTCCACGCCCGCGTTATATTCCCGAGATGCCTCCCAGCAACCGACGCGAGACCGTGACCTCTACGGTTGGCGGTGTGCCCGTGGGGTCGGGGCATCCGATCGTCGTCCAATCCATGACGAACACCGACACCGCCGATGCCGCGGCGACGATCACCCAGGCCGCGGCGTTGGCCCGTGCCGGGAGCGAGTTGGTACGGGTGACGGTGAATACCGAGGAAGCCGCGGCCACGGTGCCGGAGATCGTCGAGGGGCTCGACCGCCTCGGGGTGCCGGTACCGATCATCGGGGACTTTCACTACAACGGTCACCTGCTGCTCACCAAGTACCCGGCGTGCGCCCGCGCGCTGGCGAAATACCGGATCAACCCGGGCAACGTTGGTGGAAAGCGGCACGATGAGAATTTCCGCGCCATCATCGACGTCGCGTTGCAGAACGACAAACCCGTGCGCATCGGCGTGAACTGGGGGTCGCTCGACCAGAATCTGCTCACGGCCATGATGGACGCCAACGCGACTCTCGCCCAGCCCAGGGACGCCCGCGATGTGACCATGGAGGCCATGGTCGAGAGTGCGCTCCAGTCCGCCGCTCTGGCGGAGGCCGCCGGCATGGCCCACGACCGGATCGTGCTCAGCGCCAAGGTCTCGGGAGTCCAGGACCTGGTCGACGTCTACCGCATGCTGGCGCGCCGCTGCGATTTCCCCCTGCACCTTGGGCTCACCGAAGCGGGACTCGGTGCCAAGGGGATCATCGCAAGCACGGCCGGGCTCAGCATTCTGCTTCAGGAGGGCATCGGCGACACGATCCGGGTTTCCCTCACGCCGGCGCCCGGCGGTGACCGGACCGAGGAGGTGCGTGTCGCGCAGCAGGTGCTGCAATCACTCGGTCTCAGGAGCTTCACGCCGCAGGTCACCGCCTGTCCGGGGTGTGGCCGGACCACGAGCACGTTTTTCCAGCACATGGCGCAGGAGATTCAGGACTACCTCGGCGAGAAGATGCCGGTCTGGCGCACCGAGCATCCCGGAGTCGAAGAGATGAAGGTCGCGGTGATGGGGTGTGTCGTGAATGGCCCCGGAGAATCGAAGCACGCGCACATCGGCATCTCGCTCCCGGGCACTTTCGAGGAGCCGAAGGCGCCGGTCTACGTTGACGGACGTCTCATGGTGACGCTCAAGGGCGACAGCATCGTGCCCGAGTTCCTCGCCATCCTCGAGCAATACGTCGCCACCCGCTATCGTGCCGCCAAATGGTCGGACTCGACTCGACCCTCCACGATCAGCCGCTGACTGCGGTCGCTCTGCTCTTCGGCGCCGGGCTGGCCACCAGCCTGACGCCGTGCGTGTACCCGATGATTCCCATCACCAGCGGCATCCTCGGCGGAGCGGGGGCCGCAGGGCGATCCCGGGGACGTCTCCTGGTCATGACGCTCCTATATGTGAGCGGGCTGGCCCTGGTTTACTCTCTGCTGGGGCTTCTGGCCGGTCTCACGGGCAGTCTGTTCGGCGCGATCAGCTCGAATCCCTGGGCCTACTTCTTCATGGCCAACCTGCTCCTCGTGTCGGGTTTGGCCATGCTGGACGTCTTTAGCGTTAACGCCCCGGGCCGTCTCCTGGCATGGGCCGGCCGGATCGCCGGTGACTCCCCGGGCAGCGTCTTCCTCATGGGAGCCGCATCCGGGCTCGTCGCGGCGCCGTGCGGAGCCCCCGCATTCGCGACCGTGCTCACGTTCGTCGCCGGCACGGGCAGCCCGGTGCTCGGGTTTCTCTACTTGCTGGTCTTCTCGCTCGGGTTGACTGCACTCCTCGTCGCCGTGGGGCTCTTGAGTGGAACACTCGCGGCCCTGCCGAAGGCAGGCCGCTGGACACTCTGGGTCAAGCGGGTCGGCGGGGTCTTGATGCTCGCGATGGCCGAGTACTATCTGGTGAAGATGGGGAGCGTCTTATGAGGTGGAGCAAGATGGCGGTGCTGGCGGCTACCGCGCTGGCGATCAGCGGTCCAGTGGTCGCGCAGGAAAGCGGAATCGCGGTAGGGAAGAAGGCGCCCGCCGTCACGGTGCACGATCTCGATGGCAAGCCGGTAGATCTCGGCGCGTACATCGGGAAGAAACCGGTCCTCCTCGAGTTCTGGGCCACCTGGTGCGAGCGCTGCGAGGAGCTCCTGCCGCGCGTGCGCGCCGCCCATGCCGACTACGGCGACCGGGTCGAGTTCTTCGGCGTCAATGTCGCGGTCAACCAGACCCCCGACCGCGTCAAGCGCTGGGTCGAGGCGAACAAGCCTCCGTTCAAACCACTGTACGACGACGAGGGCACCAGCACCCGAGCATATGAGGCCCCGACCACATCTTTCGTCGTCGTCATCGACCGGGCCGGAAAAGTCGCGTACACCGGCACCGGTGGCACTCAGGATATCTCCGGAGTGCTGCGGACCGTCGTAGCGCAATAGCCATCTGCTTCGTTGGGAGAGACGGACTACCCATGAGACTCTTCGCACCAACACTCGTCGCGGCCTCGCTCGTTCTGGCGCCATCCGTTCCGCTCGCCGCGCAGGCCGGCTATGGGCCGAACGCGGTTCTCGTGTCGGGCCCCGATGTCGGCCGACAGGCCCCGGACTTCACGCTGCCCTGGGCCAACAAGACTGGCGTCGGCCCCGCGGAAGATTCCTACCAGCTCTGGCGCGACCGAGGGAAAACCGTGGTCATCGCCTTTTATCCACGCGACTTCACCTCCGGTTGTACCGCGGAGATGAAGACGTTCGCCGAGCAGTACGATTCTCTTTTCGGCCCCGACGTGACGGTCGTGGGCATCAGCACAGACTCGGTCGCGACGCACGCGCGGTTCGCGGATAGTCTTGGTCTTCCGTTCCGGCTGCTCAGCGATCCCGAACAGAAGGTCGCGCGCAAGTTCGGCAGCAACGGGGAAAACGGATACATGCACCGGACCGTCTACGTCGTCGGGCCGAAGGGTGACGTGACGTACCGGAATCTCCGATTCAACGCTCTCGATCCCAAGCACTATGCGGCGCTCGCCGGCGCAGTGCGCGCGGCTCGGGGCGGCTGATCGTCATTCCCGCGTTCTACATTCGGAGGTCGAGATTACCGCTCGCTCGATCACGGGCGCCGGCTTGACGGCCGCCCTCGCGCTGGTAGCTGCCCACGGCTCACTCTCGGCGCAGAAGAACGACGATGAGAACGCGGTGTGGAGGCTGGGTGGCCTCCGCAACGGATTTTGCGTTCTTCTGCTCGTGGATCCCCAGGCGGCCTCCCGAAACCTTCCTCCCGGT
>DATBSO010000178.1:0-3556 GCA_036559745.1 Gemmatimonadales bacterium
GCCGTCCACAACCCTCCGGCTCGTGGTGATCGGCCTCGCTTTCGGGGGCCTCCTCCTGACGCCGTCGCTCTATTACCTGTTCCGGATTTTCAAGAGCGCGCCGGCGGACGAAATTCGAAGTACCTTGGGAGCATCCGACCAGGAGATCCAGTGATCGAAACCACGGTTCTCACCGATCGACTCCGCCTGACGGTCCTCGACCTCGCCGCCATCGAGTCCTTGCTCGCGGGCGACTCACGCTCGCTCCAGGCCGCGACGGGCGCGCAGTTCCGTTGGCCCGCGCCGCCGCCCTACATGGCCGAGGCGCTTCCCGACGTCCGCGAGCGGTTGCGCGTTCGGCCGGATGAGGCGCCGTGGTGGACCTGGCTGATCGTTCGGCAGGACACCGGCGAAGCGGTTGGGTCCGTGGCTCTGGGCGGCCCGCCGGACCTGTCGGGTGCGGTGCTCGTCGGCTACACCGTCTATCCCGAGCACGAGGGTCACGGGTTCGCCACCGAGGCGGTACGGGGCATGATCGGATGGGCCTTCCGCCAGCCCGGCGTGCGCGAGGTACGGGCGCTGGCCCCCGTGTGGAACACTCCAGCGCTGCGGGTGGCGGAGAACGTCGGGATGCGCCCGGTCGGGTCGGACGAGGACGATGATGTGGGCGAAGTGCTGGTCTACGCCGTCAGCGCTCCAGCATCCGTCGAATCGGCCTGATCAGGAGCGCCAGCACCAGGGCCGCCAGCGCGGCAAACAGCGCGACCACGCCGAAGAGCTGCGGCAGCGAGAACGCCTCGTACAGCCCGGCCACCCGTCCACCCAGGTAGTTGCCCGCCGATAGCGCCACGAACCACACGCCCATCGTGAGTCCGACGATGCGAGCCGGCGCGAGCTTCGTCATCGCGCTCAGCCCCACGGGACTCAGACACAGCTCCCCGCAGGTGTGCAGGAAATAAGTGGCCACGAGCCACAGCGGACTCACCCGCATCCCCTGCGCCGCGGCCTGGCCCGGAATCACCAGGATTGCGAAACTCAGTGAGACGCACACGAGCCCGATGGTGAACTTGGCCGGACTCGAGGGGTCGTGCCGGCCGAGCTTGAACCAGAGCCAGGCGAAGACCGGCGCCAGGACGACCAGGAGGAATGGGGCGACCGATTGCAGCCAGCTCGGCGGGAACGCGACCCCGAACACCTCGGTGCGGGTGCTTCGCTGGGCGAAGAGGTTGAGCGTTGAGCCCGCCTGCTCGAACACCGACCAGAAGATCGTGGCCGCCACGAACAGGACCAGGACGACCACCAGCCGCTTGCGCTCCTCGGACGTCCATTCCCCGGCCGTGAACATCCAGACGAAGAACAGCACCGAGGTCAGGATCAGGACGATACCGAGCGCGTTGCTCACGCCTTGCGCCGTTATCGTGACGACTCCGGCCATCGCCAGCCCCGCGAGCACGGCCGCGGCGAGAACGGTCGCCGCGCTACCCCGCCGCAGCAGCCGCCGATGGCCCACCGCGGCCGCCGGGGACTCGGCCGGGGCGGGATACATGCCGGCGCCGCCGAGATGCTTCCACCCGGAGAGGTACTGCACCAGGCCGAAGAACATCCCCACCGCGGCCATCGCGAATCCCCAGTGCCATGCGTTCTCGGGAGGGATGCCGAGCGAACCGAGAATGCGCCGGAACTGCTCGCTCTGGGCGAACCAGCCGCAAACGAGCGGCGCGATGAAGGCCCCGGTGTTGATTCCCATGTAGTAGAGCGAGAACCCCGCGTCGCGCCGCTCGTCGTCCGGCGCGTAGAGCGCGCCCACCATCGTGCTGACGTTCGGCTTCAGCAGCCCCGTGCCGAGCACGACCAGGCCCAGGCCCCCGTAGAATGTCGTGAGGGACGGCACCGCCAGGCAGATGTGGCCCAGCATGATGAGCACGCCGCCGTAGAGCGTGGCTCGGCGCTGCCCGAGGAAGCGGTCGGCCAGCCATCCGCCGGGTAGCGACGTGATGTACACCAACGAGACGTAGGTGCCGTAGATCGCCCCCGCCTTCGCGGTATCGAAGCCGAGCCCGCCGGTCGCGGCCGACGCGGTCATGAACAGGATGAGCAGGGCGCGCATCCCGTAATAGCTGAAGCGCTCCCACATCTCGGTGAAGAAGAGGGTCTTCAGCCCGCGAGGATGCCCGAAAAACCGGGTGTCGCGGCCTTCCTCGACTGGAGCCTGCGGAGCGGCGGTGGCGGCCAATGTCTGCTCCTCACTTCTTTCGTTTCTTGAGGATGTCGTCCAGCACCACGCGATCGATCTTCCCGTCCGTCCGCACCCGCACGTCGTAGTTTTCCCAGTACATGAAGTTCTTGAGCGCCTCGATGAACTCCGGTGTCGCCGATCCTTCCCGCTTGCGCAGCCATTTCTCGGGTTGATTCACCGGCTCGGCGAGGAGAATCGGCTCGAGCTGCGCGACGATCTCGGGCGTGATCGGGACGACGTCCTCGGGCTTGCTCGGGAAAAAGTGCAGCTTGTGCAGCGCCAGCAGCCGCTCCAGCTCGGCGATGGGGTCCACGGCGTCGTACACCCTGATGTCGATGAACCGGTCGTTGGCGCCGAGATAGCCGGCGTTCTTCCTCACGACGAGCAGCGCGGCGGACTGCATGCCGCGCTTGTCGCCGCCGCCGGCCTGGCCGGCCTTGAGCGCGGCCATGAGACGGTCGGCGAGCTCTCCGCTGGACTTCTCGAAGGTCGCCGCGAGGTTCTTCACGGTCTGGTCGGAGACCATGATGTTGGCCTGGGCGCTGTAGGTCCGGCCGACGATGACGTCTCCCTTCCCGCCGGGCGCGCTTCCCTTCCCCCCAGGCGATCCGACCCGGCCCCCGGACCAGTCGAACGTCGTCCGCCCGCTGAAGCTGGCCGCGTTCCCCCGCGCGTCCACGATCCCGACCTGGCGATCCTGGAGCATCGTGTCGGTCCGCATGATGCTGCGCAGCGCCTCTTCGGCGCTGGCGCCCTTGGCGATCAGCTCGAGACCCAGCTCGCCGTACGCCGTATTGCTGAGACTCTGCGTCGCTACCGCGCCCACGCCCGCCTTCGCCCAGGGCACGATGCCGCCCACGTTGGGGAACTTCGACTGCACCGCGATCCCCAGGTCTCCGCTGACGGAGTCGTAGGCGACGATGCTGTAGGTGTGGGCCAGTTTGGCGAGGTGCGAAGGGGCGACGATCGGCTGCTGAGCGGGGAGGAGTGAAGCAGAGAATGAGACGAGAGAAAGCGAACCGAGAACCAGCCGCCTGATGCGCATGATCACTTGTCCTTCCCCATCTTCCGCTTGAGATAGGCCAATTGCTCCTCCACGGCCAGTTCCCGCCGCCGCTGTTCGACCTCGGCGGCAAACCGCTCGTCTTCCGAGGAGGGACGGGCACCGCCTGCGGCCTCGAGGTTCCGCCACGCGGCGTCGATCGAGGCCGAGGCCGACTGACCCCCGGCCGCGGATCGGTACTGGTTCATCATTTCCTCCAGCTCCCGCTCGGCGAGGACCAGCTCGTCGCGCTGGACCGCGACCTTTCGCTCCAGCACGGTGACCCTTTCACGATGACG
>DATBSO010000179.1:0-1743 GCA_036559745.1 Gemmatimonadales bacterium
TCAACAGCAATGACCGGTCGGCGGTGGTGCTGCTCTTCGATGATCAAACGGAGCGGCGCCGCTTGCAAGACCAGCTCATCCAATCGGAAAAGATGTCCGCCATCGGCCAGCTCATCGCTGGCGTGGCCCACGACCTCAACAACCCGCTCGCCTCGGTTGTCGGCTTCGCCGACTATCTCACCGAGATCCCTCACGTCCCCCCCGCGCTGCGCGAGCCGCTGACCGTCATCCAGGAGGAGGCCGAGCGGGCCTCCAATATCGTGAAGAACCTGCTCAGTTTCGCCCGCAAGCATGAGAACCAGCGGCGGCCTACGGCACTGAGCCCGCTCCTCGATGCCACCTTTCTCCTGCTCCGGAACCAGCTCATGGCCCAGCGGGTGGAGGCTCGGATCGACGTCGAGCCGGACCTTCCGATGCCGGACATCGAGCCCAACCAGATCCAGCAGGTCTTCGTCAATCTGATCAACAACGCGGCCCAGGCCATCGCGTCCAGCGGACGCCCAGGGACGATTATCGTGCGCGCGAGGCGGTGGCTCGACGGGGTGGCCATCGACTTCATCGATGACGGTCCGGGCATGTCCGAGACCCTGGCGGCCCAGGCGTTCGAGCCGTTCTTCACGACGAAGGCGGAAGGACAAGGCACCGGTCTCGGACTCTCGATCAGTCAGGGTATCGTCCGCGAGCACGGCGGGCGCATCATGCTCGCCACCGAAGAGGGGCGGGGCTCGACCTTCACGGTCCAGCTCCCGCTCGCCACCCGCCCGACTGCACCAGCTCCCGATGCCGGTTCCCGCGCTCCGATGCGGCGGCTGAAGGTGCTCGTGGTGGATGACGAGCCGCATATCCTGCACTACATGCGTGCCACGCTCGAGGCCTGGGGCCACCTCCCGGTGGTCGCAGGCGATGGTACTGAGGCGCTGGACCTCGCCGGCACTGACGCGTTCGACCTGATCATTTCCGACCTCCGGATGCCGCGGCTTGGCGGAAGGGAGTTCTACGAAGAGCTCGCCCGACGAAACCCACCGATGGCCGCTCGACTGGTGTTCAGCACCGGCGACACTGTCCGGGGGGACACACTTGCCTTCCTGGAGACGCTGAACCGCCCCTACCTCCATAAGCCTTTCAGTCTCGCCGAGCTGCGGCGGCTCCTCGGCGAAATCGCCCGCGAGGGCGGCCGGCCGGCCTGACCCCCCGAATCGTCCACGTCGCGTCAGGGCGTGAATGGCGGGGTGGGCAGCGACAGGTCTGGCTGCTTGCTCGCGAACTGGCCAGGTCGAACGCGTTTCAGCAGGTGGTCGTGACCGGCGGGGCAACTCCACTCGCCGAGCGTCTCCGCGCGGACGGCGTCCCAGTGCGGGAGGCGACCTGGAGCGCCGGCCTCGATCCCCGAGTCCTCGCGGCCATCCGGGCCGAGCTGCGCTCGGGTCCCGCCCTTGTTCACGCGCACGATGCGCATGCTCTCACCCTGGCCGGTCTCAGCGCGCGTTGGTCCCGGATGCCGCTCATCGTGACACGGCGGGTGGACTTTCCGCTGCGCCGCCGGGGCTTCTGGTCGCGCGCGGATCGGGTGATCGCGATCTCAGAAGCCATCGCGCGCGTGCTCGAGTCCGACGGGATCGATCCGCGTCGCATCGTGGTGGTGCACTCAGGAGTGGATCTCGCGGAAGCGGCGACAGCAGCCCCCATGGGGCTTCGGAACCGGCTCGGCCTGGCCGAGGGGTCGCCGCTGGCGGTGAACGTCGG
>DATBSO010000180.1:0-19964 GCA_036559745.1 Gemmatimonadales bacterium
AGCGAGAACGAGACGTCGTAGGCCGCCATGATCTCGCAGATCTCGCGGAAGCGGGTGTAGAGGAAGCTTTCCTGGTGATGGGCGAGGCACCACTTCGCCATGATCGAGCCGCCGCGCGACACGATACCGGTGACGCGCTTCGCCGTGAGCGGGATGTACCGGAGCAGCACACCCGCATGCACCGTGAAGTAGTCCACACCCTGCCGGGCCTGCTCGACGAGGGTGTCGCGATAGATCTCCCACGTCAGGTCCTCCGCCTTCCCCCCCACCTTCTCGAGCGCCTGGTAGATCGGCACGGTGCCGATCGGTACCGGCGAGTTCCGGATGATCCACTCGCGGGTCTCGTGGATGTCGCGTCCGGTCGAGAGGTCCATCACCGTGTCGGCGCCCCACAGGGTGGCCCAGCGGAGCTTCTCGACCTCCTCCTCGATGGAGGAGCGCACGACCGAATTCCCGATGTTGGCGTTGATCTTCACGTGGAATCGTCGGCCGATCACCATCGGCTCGAGCTCAGGGTGGTTGATGTTCGCCGGGATGATGGCGCGCCCACGCGCGACCTCGCTGCGGACCACCTCGGCATCCAGTCCCTCACGAATCGCGGCGAACTCCATCTCCGGAGTGATCTCACCCTTCCGCGCGAACTGGAGCTGGGTCACACAGCCCGCCTCCCCACGGAGCGGCCGACGCACGGGTGCCAAGCCGACGCGGGGATCGACGGTTCCTGGACCGCTGGTGTCGTAGACGCGAAGCGGTGCCTCTCCGCCCGAGAGGGTGATCTCCCGCATGGGAACCCGGATCCCCCGGCTTCCATCGACGTACACCTTCGTCGAGTTCGGGAAGGCATCGCCGTAGAAGGACGGAGAAGACGGAGAGGACGGAGAGGACGGAACGGGATGCGTGGTGGTGGCCATCGAAGTCTCCCCATGAAGGCGGAGGGAGGAGAGTGGGGCAAGGCCCCGCCGCGCTCCCTTCGCCGGTATGAACCGGATCAGGTTCCAAGGGTCTTCTCAATGGGCTGCGGCTAAAAGCTGCGCAGTCCATGCCCCTGGCGGCATGTGAAGGGTACACTCTCGGCACAGGGACTCAAAGCAGCGAGGACCCCCTATCGGAGAGGCGGTTTGCGCGACATTTTTGGGGGCCGTGTGCCGGGGCCTCGTGACATCAATGGAGTCCGAAACCAGATTCGGCCCGCCCATCGGCACATTGTCGTAGTGTAAAGCCTTGTGAGAAAATAAGTTACACTGAGGTTACTCCAGGCGACGCGCCCAGGGCTCGGGAACGTCGTTTGCCTTTGTCTGCTGAAGAGCCGAGCAGGCCCACTCAATTACCCCGAGGATCCGCATGTCCCGATACCTGGCAACCCCCGCCCTTCTGGCCCTGTGTCTGCTCGCGAGCTGTAACAAGAGCGAGCCGGAAACCGCCGCGACTCCCGCCGAGGCGCCCGCCCCGGCCGCTGACAAGATGGCCACGGACAGCACCATGACGATGGACTCGACCAAGGCGATGATGGACTCGTCGATGGCCACCGACTCCACCATGGCGATGCCGGCCGACACCACGATGGCCATGCCGGCCGACAGCACCGCGAAGTAGTCGGAAGACGAAGCCGTTGACAAGGCAACAGGCAGACGCTAGCCTAGACTCATGAGCATGACCGCTTCGACCGTCTCGAAGGCCATCACTGCGCCGACCTCCGGTGCCGCGATGTGTTGTTGTATGCTCGCCTCTCACCCCGACGGGACGACCTAGCGGCTCGTAGTGTTCGCATTCATCGACGCCCGCAGGAATGTCCTGCGGGCGTTTTGTTTTTTGCCCCTATTGGTCGGCAACACCGAGGAGCCGAAGCGCTGAATGTCACCTGAGACGTTGGAGACCATCGCGATCGACGAACGCTCGGAGCCCCAGACGATCGTCGCCTGGATGCTCGAGCGGTTCGCGGGCCGTCGTCTGGTGCTGACGACGTCCTTCGGCATGGAAGGCTGCGCGCTCATCGATATGATCGCTCGGCATGGCCGGCCGATTCCGGTGATCTATCTCGACACGATGTTCCTCTTCCCGGAGACGTACGAGCTGCGCGACCGGCTGATCGAGCGGTACCCGCATCTCAGTTTCGAGAACCGTGGCACCACGCTCACACCGCAGGCCCAGGCGGAGCGATACGGAGCCGAGCTGTGGCGCCGCGACCCCGACGAGTGCTGCCGGCTTCGCAAGGTCGAGCCGATGCGCCGGGCGCTTCAGGACGTGGACGTCTGGGTGACGGGACTCATGCGGAGCCAGTCGGCCGGCCGCTCGCGGATCGAGACGATCGAGTGGGATCCCCGCTACGAGGTCATCAAGATCAATCCCCTCGCCCAGTGGGACCGGCGGAAGGTCTGGGAGTACATCCAGGACAACCATGTCCCGTTCAACGCGCTGCACGAGCGGGGATATCCGACGATCGGGTGCACCCACTGCACAGTCGCGGTGCGGGACTCGACGCCGGAAGAGTATTCCCGTGCCGGCCGGTGGAGCGGGACGCACAAGTCCGAATGCGGGTTACACAAAGTCGGCTAAAGGCTAAAGGCTAAAAGCTGGAAGCTATCAGCTAAAAAGCCTCAAGCCTTAAGCCTCAAGCCTTAAGCCTCTAGCCTCTAGCCTCTAGCCTCTAGCCTCTAGCCGAGACCCAACATGACCAGTAAACCCGAGTCGAAGGTCGAGACAGCCAAACGACGAGGACGCCATCTGCGCGGGTCCATCGCCGAGACGCTCGCGTCGGACGCGACCCATTTCGGCGAGGATGACGTCAGCCTGCTCAAGTTCCATGGCACCTACCAGCAGGACGACCGCGACCGGCGTCGAGTACGCGAGGGGGCCGGCCAGGAGAAGGCCTATGCGTTCATGGTCCGCGTCGCCATCCCGGCCGGCGCGATCACGGCGAGCCAGTACCTCGCGCTCGAGGGGATCGCCGACCAGCACGGCAACGGCACCCTCCGTGTGACGACGCGGCAGGGCTTCCAATTCCACGGCGTGCTCAAGGGTGATCTCAAGCCGGCCATCGCGGAGATCAACCAGACGCTCCTCACGACGATTTCCGCCTGCGGCGACGTCGCGCGCAACGTCATGGGCTGCTCCGCACCGCTCGCCGACACCGACCACGCCGCGGTCCGCGCCGTCGCCGAGGCCATCGCGCGCGATCTGCGTCCGGCGACCAAGGCGTACCACGAGATCTGGCTCGATGGCGAGCGGCAAGTCACCACCGAGGAGGAGCCGTTCTACGGCCCTCAGTATCTGCCGCGGAAGTTCAAGACGGCCGTCGGACTCTCGACCGACAACTGCGTGGACATCTACGCCCAGGACGTCGGGTTGCTCGCGATCGTCGGACGCGGCGGCATCGAGGGATTCAACCTCCTGGTGGGCGGCGGGCTCGGTATGACCCACAACAAGGGCGACACGACCGCCCGGCTGGGCCAGCCGCTCGGCTTTGTCCCGCTGGAGCATGGTGTCGAAGCGGTTCGGCTCGTGGCCGCCATCTTTCGCGACCACGGCAACCGCTCGGACCGCCGCCACGCCCGGCTCAAGTACCTCCTCGCCGAATGGGGGATCGATCGGTTCCGGGAAGAGTTCCAGCGGCGAGCTTCGTTTCCGCTGGGCCCGGCCGTGGAGCTTCCCCCGCTTCCCTTCCATGATCATCTCGGCCGGCATCGCCAGCCGGACGGGCGTCTCTTCTACGGCGTCTTCGTGCAAAGCGGCCGAATCGTCGACACACCGGGTCACGCGCTCAAGACTGCGCTTCACGAGCTGGTCGTCCGGCTCGCACCGGGCATTCGGCTCACCGGGCAACAGAACCTGCTGCTCACTGATCTCGATGCGGCCGGTGTCGAGGTGGTGGAGGACACGCTCCGGCGCCACGGTGTGCTGCCGCCATCGGAGCTGCCCGCGGTCCGCCGGTATTCGATGGCGTGCCCCGCCCTGCCGACCTGTGGTCTCGCGGTCGCCGAATCGGAGCGCGCGATTCCCGCCATCCTCGACGAGTTCGAAGCCGAGCTCACGGGTCTCGGACTCCGCGACGTCCCGATCACGATCCGCATGACCGGGTGCCCCAACGGCTGCGCGCGGCCCTATACCGCGGATCTCGCCTTCGTGGGGCGCTCGCTCGGGCTCTACAACGTCTACGTAGGCGGGCGACTCGCGGGAGATCGACTGGTCGATCTGTATCGGGCCGACGTTCCCCAGTCGGAGCTGCTCGACACGGTCCGCCCGCTGCTCGGGCGCTGGGCCTCCGAGCGGACGGACGGGGAGGGACTGGGGGACTTCTACCAGCGGCTCATGGGGCTTCGCGCGCGGCGCACGACGGTGAGCGGCCGCGAGCTTCCGACCGTGGACCTGCTTCCGGTCGAGGTGGCGAGTTGACCGGCCGGGCGCTGGTGTTGGCGGCGCACGGCTCCCGCTTGGAGCCCGCGGCCAACGCACTCGTGCGGCGGCTCGCCGAGTCGCTACGCGGGCGCCGGATCTTCGACGAAGTAGCCGCGGCCTTCCATCAGGGCGAGCCCGGCTTCGACACGGTGCTCGACGAGCTGCAGTCGGACGAGGTGACGGTCGTGCCCGTGCTCACGAGCGCCGGTTACTACAGCGAGGTGGTCCTGCCCGAGGCGCTCGCCAGAAACCGGCGTCACGCCGATGTCCGTCTCAGGCAGACGCCTCCGGTGGGGACGCATGCCGGCATCGCGCCCCTGATCGCGCGGCGAGTGACCGAGCTGCTCCGGGAGAGCCTCATCGCCCGGGAGGACGTGTCGCTCGTGCTGGTCGGGCACGGCACGCCGCGCCATCCGGCGAGCCGCACGTCCACGCTTCAGCTCGCCGACACGTTGCGCCGTCGTCGTGTCGCCGGTGAAGTCCTGGCCGGATTTCTCGACGACGAGCCATCAGTCGAAGAGACGGTGGCCCACACCCACCACCGCACGATCGTCGTGGTGCCCTTTCTCATCGGCGGCGGGGCCCACACGCTCGAGGACCTCCCTGCCCTGGTCGGGGCCCCGTCCGGCCGCAGCGTGCTGATCGATCATCCGGTCGGCGCCTATACCGGCCTCGACGACATCGTGCTCGATCTTGCTCGCCGGCACACCCCGCCTCCGCCCCGTTTCCGTCCGCGCCTGGGGCTCGCGAAGCGCGAGCCGGCCGCCGGCACCGTCCATCTGGTGGGCGGCGGCCCCGGCGATCCGGGTCTGATCACCGCGCGCGGTCTCGAGCTTCTGCGTGCAGCCGATGTCGTGGTGCACGACCGGCTCATCGGATCGGAGCTGCTCGACGAGACCCGGCTGGGCGCGGAGCTGATCGACGTCGGCAAGGGGCCGGGTCACGTCCCCTACTCGCAGGACGAGATCAACGCCCTGCTCGTGGAGCATGCCGATCGCGGCCGCACCGTCGTCCGTCTCAAGGGTGGCGACCCCTTCGTCTTCGGGCGAGGAAGTGAAGAGTCGGCGGCGTGTCGCGCGGCGGGCGTGCCGGTGTATGTGATCCCGGGAGTGTCGAGCGCGGTGGCGGGCCCCGCAGCCGCCGGCATTCCGGTCACCGCCCGCGGGATCGCGCGCTCGTTCGCGGTCGTCACCGCGCAGGGCGCGGATGGGGCAACCGACATTGGCAAGCTCGCTGGCGTGGATACGCTGGTCGTGCTGATGGGACGTTCCACGCTCGGGTCGGTGACCGCGCAACTCATCGCCGCGGGGCGCGATCCCTCCACGCCCGCGGCGTGCATTCAGTCGGCCACCACCCGGGAGCAACGGGTCACGCGCGCTACCCTCG
Organism: Gemmatimonadales bacterium; assembly: GCA_036559745.1. Classification (GTDB taxonomy): domain Bacteria; phylum Gemmatimonadota; class Gemmatimonadetes; order Gemmatimonadales; family GWC2-71-9; genus CAVVWJ01. The sequence goes on from DATBSO010000180.1 coordinate 5,779, forward strand.
ACACCATTGCCGCTGCGGCGGACCGCGACGGGCTCGAATCGCCGGTGGTGACCGTGATCGGTGCTGTCGCGGCACTCGCGGACTCGGAGCTGTTGCCCATCGCACCCGCGGCGGCGCTCACCGTGGCGGCCGGCGCCTAACCCGAAGAGTCAGTAGCGGGATGAGGAGCCGCCGACTCACCACGGGCGGCTGTCCCTTTGTGCCGCCGCCGTCTCAAGCTGCTGCGACGCGGCGGAGGCAAGCAGCCCATGGATGTCGATGACGTTGGAAGGGTGCGTCACCGTATTGCAGGTGACGACCGATGCGATGTCGGCAGCCAGAAGTCGCGCGTATGCGGCGCCGGAACAGACTGCATGGACCGCGACGCAGTGCGGCGCCGGAAATCCCAGCTCTCTGAGTGAGCGTGCCGCCTCGATCATCGTGGCTCCGGTCGAGATGATGTCATCCACGAGGACCGGCATCCTGTCACGGTATGCCGAGAGGTCCGGGAGCTCCTCGATCACCCGGTCGTCCCCCATCCGCCACTTCCGGAGGACCACGCTCGGCGCCCCCACTCCAGCCGCGACTTCATCAACCCACTGTCGACTCTCCTCGTCCGGCCCGATGATGAGGGGAACGGGAACGTGCAGCTTGATCCAGTCCGCCACACCCGCCGATGCGCTGACCGAGATCGCGGGAACCGTGTATACATCGGAGAGGGCGTGCAACCGGTGGAGATGGGGATCGACGGCGACTACCCAGTCGAACGCACCCGATAGCAGCCTCGCGAAATGGCGCGCACTGACCGCCTCGCCGCTGCGAAACCGGCGGTCTTGCCTGAGATAGGGGAGGTACGGAGCCACCAATCCCACCGACGTGGCAGCGAGCTCTCGCACCGTTGCCGCCGCGAGCATCAGCGCCAGCAGCTTCTCGTCCGGTCGATCCAGCGTGGCGGCGAGCACCACCGGCAGCCCGGCGACGGGACTCATGACACGCACGTAGGATTCGCCGTCCGGAAATCGGCGGCAGTCAAGGCGCCCGAGGTGGGCACCGATGTCGCCGGCCAGACGCGCGGCGAGTGGCTGGTTGCCCGGCAGGGCGAAGACGACCGGTCTCATGGACCGTCTTCGATGCCGATGATGTCGGCGGATGCCCGCGCATACGACAGCGCATACTCGAGCTCTCCCGATGCGGCGGCATGGACGGTGTAGAGGGGCTGCCCCCGGGTCACCTGCTCACCGAGGCGCACGTGGAGACGGAGTCCCGCAGCCGGATCGTGGGGAGCACCCGCCAGCTTGGCGACCCGTCCGAGTCGGCGGTTGTCGACGATGTGCACGTGGCCGGACCGGGGCGCAAGAACCGCCTTCGTGAACGCTGCAGTCGGCGGGACCCGCATCCCACCCTGTGCCTCACAGATCGCCTGGAACTTGGTCCACGCCCGGCCGTCCTCGAGGATTGCCCGGGCCATCCCCTCGCCACAGCCCGCGGGTGCAACCGCACCCATTTCGAGCAGATACCCGGCGAGGAGGAGTGCGCGCTCGCGCAGGTCGGCCGGGCCCTCGGGCGATCCCTGAAGCACAGCGAGTGCGTCTCGGGCCTCGAGGGCCGGACCGATCCCGCGCCCGATGGGTTGCGCGCCATGGGTGAGCACCGGCATGACATCCATCCCGATCGCGCCGCCAACCGAGCGAAGCTGGACCGACAACCGCTCCGCGTCGGCATAGCTCCTCACCTTCGCGGTCGGTCCCACGGGGAGATCCACGAGGACGTGAGTCACCCCCGCGGCGGCCTTCTTGGAGAGCACCGACGCGACCAGTTGCGCGGGCGAATCGAGATCGAGCGGCCGCTCGACACGGATGAGCACATCGTCCGCGGGACTGAGCCGCGCCCGGCCTCCCCATACCAGACACGCCCCCTCACGCTCCACCACCCGCCGCATGGCCGGAAGGTCGAGATCTACCGGAGCCAGCGTCTCCATCGTATCGGCAGTGCCGGACGGAGAGGTAATCCCGCGGGACGAGGTCTTGGGCATGGTCAGTCCCGCGACCGCCACGATGGGAACCACGAGCAGTGAGGTCCGGTTACCGGGCAGGCCGCCCACGCTGTGCTTGTCGAACACCTTGGGCGCGTCCCACTGGATTCGCTCTCCCGCCCGGATCATCGAACGGGTCAGATCCACGATCTCCCGATGCTCGAGCCGACCGCCGGCGCACGCCGTGATGAACGAGGCGAGATAGATGTCGGAGTACCGGCCTGCGGCAACGTCGCGGATGATCGCGTCGAACGCATCTGCCTCCAGACGACGGCCGTAGATCTTGGACCGCACCAGACTCAGCGAGTCGAGGGGGGCGGAATGGGCGAGCGTGACCACTTCACCATCGCAGACGTGGAGATTCGTCCAGGCCGTATCCGACAGTCCCACCTCGTCGACGGCAAGGAGGGGGCCGGTCACCACGTTCAGAGTGGCGAGCACACTCTGGCCATCTCCGATTCGCACCACCTTCACGCGCGTTTCGGAGGCGAACCCCTCCGAATGCACCACTGGGGAATCGCGGTGCAGATACACCACCGGCTCCTGCCCTGTGTCGATGCCGAGATGCCGGGCCGTTCCCTTGCTGTTCGTGGATCGGGGAACATCCGACATGACCGCAGTCACGCGAACACGATGGCGGCCGAGGCCAGGACGTGGTCGAGCGACTGAGAGGCTTCGAGCGGGAGTTGATCGGGACGAAGGCCGGACGTCGCCAGCTCGAGCTCGGCGCACCAGACGGCGACTTCATCAATCAGCCGGCGCGCCTCCTCGGCCACAGTGGCGCCCGTTCCCCGTCGACGACCAGCACGGTCGAGCTCCAGCAGCAGCCGATTGAGCGCGTCGGCCTGGCCGCGAAGCCTGCGCGCATCGTGGACCGGGATGAGGCCCCCCAGCGACGCGAGCAACGCTTGCTCGAGTCGGAAGTGATCCTGGAACTGGTCGGCCAGGTAGCGAGTGGCCGTCCAGCGATCCCAGAATCCGGCGCCTGCGTACATGGCGGGCCGGGTGACGTGGCGGATCTCTTCGAGCCAGCGGTCATGGACGGGCGCGAGAACGGAGTCAACAGTCTCTTCGTATGTCGTCGGGCGCTGCAAGGTTGCGCTCATGGCCGGTCCTCGAAGTGGGATACCCAACACTATCGGCCAGGCGGTGAAGAAATGATGAAGGTCCGGCGAAACCACCTTTTGCCGGTATCTTGAGCGCGTGGATTCCATGCGGGCAGTGCTTCTCGACGCGCCGCGTCGGCCTCTGCGCTATGCCGAGTACCCCAGCCCTGCGGCCGGGCCCGGACAAGTCCTCATCCGGGTCCGCGCCTGCGCCGTCTGCCGCACGGACTTGCACGTGGCGGACGGTGAGTTGCCTCATCCCAAGCTGCCGCTGGTACTGGGCCACGAAATCGTCGGGGAGGTTGTCGGGCAGGGACCCGGCACTGGTCGCGTGGCGATCGGAGACCGCGTGGGGGTGCCCTGGCTCGGGTGGACCTGCGGCGAATGTCGCTACTGCCGGTCGGGTCGGGAGAATCTCTGCGACACGGCCAGGTTCACCGGGTACGACATCGACGGCGGCTACGCCGAGTACACGGTCGCCGACGAGCGGTTCTGCTTTGCCATCCCGCCTGGCTACGACGATGCTCATGCCGCGCCGCTGCTCTGCGCCGGCCTCATCGGCCATCGGTGCCTGAAGGCCGCGGGCGACGCCGAACGGATCGGGATCTACGGCTTCGGCGCGGCTGCCCACCTCGTGGCCCAGGTGGCGCGAGCCCAGTCGCGCCGGCTCTTTGCCTTCACCCGGCCGGGCGATCGCGACGGTCAGGAATTCGCGCGCGGGCTGGGCGCCGAATGGGCCGGAGGGTCCGACGAGCGGCCCCCGGTGATGCTGGACGCGGCAATCATCTTTGCACCGGCAGGAGCACTGGTACCCGCCGCGTTGCAGGCAGTCGCGAAGGGGGGAACCGTCGTCTGCGGCGGTATCCACATGAGTCCGATCCCCACGTTCCCGTACGAAATCCTCTGGGGAGAGCGCGTGATCCGCTCCGTGGCGAATCTCACCCGCCATGACGGCGAGGAGTTCCTGCGAATCGCCAGGGACCTTCCCCTCAGGGTGGCGGTGGAGCCGGTCCTGTTGCGGGACGCGGGGACGGCTCTCGAGCGGCTCCGTTCGGGGACCCTGCGCGGCGCCGCCGTCCTGCTGACGGACGCATAATCCAGGCGTCCGTCGATGGCCGGATTCCTCCTTTCCTCACCCTTTCTTCATGGCGCCTCGCGCATCATAGAGGTGGGTACTAATTGCATCGCCGACGCTTTGTCGGCCGACGGAAGGAGGATACGATGTCCGTCCTGTTCGCGAACCGACGCGAGGCCGGCCGCCGGCTCGCGCTGCGACTGCAGCGGCTGAAGGGACGCCCGGATTTGATCGTACTCGGCTTGCCGAGGGGCGGCATTCCCGTGGCGTTCGAGGTGGCGAGAGCGCTCGCCGCTCCTCTCGATCTCTTCGTCGTCCGGAAGCTCGGCGTACCAGGTCACGAAGAGCTCGCGATGGGCGCGGTGGCCTCGGGTGGACTCCGGGTGGTGAACCAGGACGTCGTCCGTCAATTGGGGGTGACGCGGCAGACGTTCGACGCCATCACGGAGGAGGAGGAGCGCGAGGTGCAGCGCCGCGACCGGGAGTACCGCATGGGCCGGCCGTTTCCCAGCCTTCAGGGAAAGACGGTCATCCTGGTGGATGACGGTGTTGCGACCGGGTCGACGATGCTGGCGGCCGTGCATGCGCTGCGGGAGTTGTCCCCGGAAGGCATCCTCGTTGCCTCGCCCGTGATGACGCACGAGGCGGTGCGGTCGATCGCGCAGGCGGCCGACGCCGTGGAGTACGTGGCGGCTCCCGAGCCGTTCTATGGGGTGGGCGCGCACTACGAAGACTTCACCCAGACGGCGGACGAAGAGGTCCGCAGGCTCCTCGGCGAGGCCGCGACGTCGACCGGACAAGGGCGGGTGTCCCATGCAGAGCGTGCTTGATCGCGAAGCGATCGCGGCGGTACGGGCCGCCTCGATCCGCATGGTAGGCGGACCGCAGGACTTCAGCCCGCTCCTCGCACTCACGGGCGATGCCCGCTATGTCCTCATCGGCGAGGCCTCGCATGGCACTCATGAGTTCTACCGCATCCGCGCGGAGATCACCAAGCAACTGATCCGGGACCACGGGTTCCGGGCGGTCGCCGTCGAGGCGGACTGGCCCGACGCCTATCTGGTCAACCGGTATGTCCGGGGCCGACCCGTCGCCCAGGACGCGACCGAGGCGCTCGGCGGGTTCCGGCGGTTTCCACAGTGGATGTGGCGCAACGCCGATGTCCTGGACTTCATCGGCTGGCTTCGGGAGTACAACGACGGCCTCGAGGACGACCAGCCGCGTGTCGGCTTCTACGGGCTCGACATCTACAGTCTTCACACGTCCATCCAGGCCGTCCTCGCCTATCTTCGCCTCGTCGATCCGGTGGCTGCACGCCGAGCGGAGCGGCGATACGCGTGTTTCGACCATTTCGGCGGCGACCCGCAGGTCTACGGACGGGCGACTACCCTCTGGCTGGAGCCGTCCTGTGAGGCCGAGGTGATCGGCCAACTGGTCGAGCTCCGCGCCAAGGCGGCGGATTATGCCCACCTCGACGGCCGCATCGCCGAGGACGATCTCTTCTTTGCCGCGCAGAACGCAAAGGTGGTCGCGGCAGCGGAGAGTTACTACCGCGAGATGTTTCGAAGCGGATCAGGCTCGTGGAATCTTCGGGATCGGCATATGGTGGACACACTGCACGCGCTCGGCCAGTTCCTGGAGGGCGAGGCTCCAGGTGCCAAGGTCGTGGTGTGGGCGCATAACTCCCATTTGGGCGATGCCCGGAAGACCTCGATGGGCCTGCACGGAGAAGTCAACGTGGGACAGCTGGTCCGTGAACGGGCGGGAGATCAGGCGGTCCTCGTGGGATTCACCACGTACACCGGCACCGTCACCGCGGCGAGCGACTGGGACGCCCCGGTGGAGCGCAAACACGTGCGTCCCGCGCTATCGGGTAGTTACGAGGCGCTGTTTCACGATTGCGGGCAGGGCAACTTCTTCCTCGACCTCCGCTCACGGTCGGCGGCGTCGGAGGCCCTGGCGGACCAGCGGTTGGAGCGCGCGATCGGCGTCATCTACCGGCCCGAGACCGAGCGGCAGTCTCACTACTTCCATGCCAGCCTGTCGGGGCAGTTTGATGCGGTCTTCCACTACGACCATACCAGAGCGGTCGAGCCGCTCGACCGCACCGCCATCTGGGACCGAGGGCAGGAGATGCCGGAGACATACCCCAGCACCCTCTAACGTCAATGTCGAGCGTATCGATTCCGACGGCCGCCGCTACGCTGCGCGGTGATCTCACGCTGGTGCCACAAGCGCGAGCGCTGGTCGTTTTCGCCCACGGGAGCGGCAGCGGACGACTGAGCCCGAGAAACCAGATGGTGGCGCAGCAGCTGAACGCGGGCGGCTGCAGCACCCTGCTGTTCGACCTGCTCACCGAGCGGGAGGAGGCGAGGGACGCGGCCACGCGAGCCCTGCGCTTCGATATCCCCTTCCTCGCCACTCGGCTGATCGAGACGACCGCCTGGATCGCGTCGAGACCGGAGACGCAGGAGCTGCGGATCGGATACTTCGGGGCGAGCACTGGCGCGGCGGCCGCGCTGGTGGCGGCGGCCATCCGTCCGCTCCTGGTCGGCGCGATCGTGTCCCGTGGTGGCAGGCCGGATCTAGCCGGCGACTATCTCCGGCGGGTCGATGCTCCAACCCTGCTCATCGTGGGAGGAGCCGATCTCGAGGTCCTCCGTCTTACGCGGCCCGCCCTCGCCGATCTGCGCAGCCCGGTCAAGTCACTCGAGATCATTCCCGGAGCCACCCATCTGTTCGAAGAGCCTGGTGCCCTGGAGCGCGTCGCCCAACTCGCGCTGGATTGGTTCCGCCGGTACCTCGGAGGTTGAACAGCGTCGGCTCGCCACATCGACTAACGGAGTGACGCGTCGGCGATACCCGTCCCGGCGGTGAGCGGACTCCCCAACAGCTCGTCGAGCGTCTGGTCGCGTCCATAGATGTCGGGATAGAACCGTGCGGTCCCATCGGGCATCGCGACGACGGTCGTGTAGAACACGGCGACCGGCATCGGACGGGTCAGGGGTACCCTGATGGTCTCGGTTCCCGTCATAGCGGCGGCAATCCGGTCTGGCGTCCATTCCGTCCTGCCCCGAAGAACCCACGCAGCGAGCGCTGCCGGATTCTCCAGTCGAATGCAGCCATGGCTGAAGTCGCGCCGGGCCTGGCTGAAGAGGTCGGTCTCGGGAGTGTCGTGCATGTACACGTCGGCGGCGTTCGGGAAGACGAATTTGACCAGTCCGAGCGCGTTCGACCGCCCGGGGCGCTGTCGTACCCGCAGCTGACCCTCCGCCAACCGCCGAATGACGTCCGGTGTCACGCGGTCGCCCAGGGGGCGGCCTCGTTTGTCGACCAGCTCCATTCCGTGCGTGCGCAGATATCCCGCATTGCGCCGCAGCACTGGAATGACTTCCGCCGTCAGAATGCTCCGCGGCACATTCCAGAAGGGGCGGAACTCGACGTACCGCATCGGCTCCAGGAGCATGGGAGTCCTGGTATCGAGCGCCTTGCCGACGACGACCTTCATCGTGAGCGCCGGCGTGCCGCTGCCGCCTGCCGAGTCGAAGGCGAAAAGCTCGAAGGCCGGAATGTTTACCACCACGAACGGCTGAGCGCCGAGCCGCGGCAACCAGCGAAGCCGCTCCAGCGCGAGCTCGATCTGATGCACTCTGTGCGCCAGGGGCGTATTGAGCGCCGCGAGCGTCTGCGGACCCAGCAGCGCGTCGGGACGCAGACCATGCCGTAGCTGAAACCGCCGGACCGCCGCGGCGAGCGAATCATCGTAGACGCCCGCGCGGTCCGTGGAGGACGCTGGCGGCAACTTCTCCTCGAGTTGAAGGCGCCGTCGTAGCGCGTCGGTGCCGGGATACGGCGCCCCCGGCCAGACCGACGGGCCATCGGGCACGATCGGCTGCGGGGGTCCGGCGGCGAGCAGGCGATAGCGAATGAGCAGTGCCCGCAGATTGCGGTATTGGGTGAGACGTGGCTCGCTCGCGAGGACGAGACGGGCGACCGTGTCCGCCGCCACCGCTTCAGTCAGCGCGGCGGGCCAGTCGATGGATTCGGCGGGAGACCGCGAAAAGGGCGCGAACCTGGCCCGACCCAGATGCAGATCCTCCAGGTACTGGAGCATCGCGGTACTGAGGAGCAGGTCGGTTCGTGCCAGCGTCGCGGCGGATGTTCCCGGCAGGGCCAGGCGACCGATCGCGCTGTCGAGTGCCGCGGTGGCGTATTCGTTCGGTCGGAGGCCATGGGAGGCGGCGTCACGAAGCTGAGCGATGGCGGCCGTGCCCTGGGATGACAGGCCGTGGCCGGCGAGCCAAACGGGTGCCCACCCGCGAGACGCATAGAGCCGCCACACATCGCTCTCCCCGATCACGAGACCGCGGAGGGCCACCCCGACGCTATCCTGCGCGCTGACGTGGGAAACCAGGAGCACGGCCAAGGCCAGCGCCCCGCTCATCCGGCGCGTCAGCCTGAGGAAGCTCATCTCCGCGCTTCTCTCGCACGACGCCAGGCGGGCTCCAGCGCGAGATGATGCACGAGCCAGACGGCGACCCAATGCGCGGCGCTCTTCGAACCAGGGTCCGCGACCAGCGCCGGCGCCTTCAGGCCGGCCAATGCGTCGGCCGCTTCACCCGGCTGGCCGCCCCAGATCACGACGGCCTCCGCGCGACTGGACGCTCTCGCGGCGGAGAGCGTCGCCGCCGTGACGCCATTCACGCCCACAACGCCGACCGCCAGGGATGCAAGCGAGGCCTCGCGGGCGACCCAGTCCATGACGCGTGTCGCGTGGACCTCCAGCAACAGTGCCGGCGCGCGTTGCAGCGTCTTCCCCGCCGGCCCGGCCGCGAGATCCACCAGCATCGTGCCCAAGCCCGCTTCGCGCAGCTCCGCGACGAGAGCCTCGATGGCCGGCGCCGATCCGTCCGGCCGGGTGGTATAGAGGACCAGAACCAGGCCGGAGGGATGCCGCGGCCACTCGAAAACCGCCGGAAGCGGGCAGCAGCTCGTCGCCGGTGGCGCTGAGATATCCGGTTCGACGGGGGGGCGGATGGTCGGGAACGTCATCATGGCACACCTCGCGTTGCGTGATGTGCCAATATCCTACGTGGCGCGTGAAGAAATATTGAAGCAGTAGTGAACGATTCCGCGGCAGCTACCGCGCCGGCGTCCCGGTTGCGCTCGGCTGGCCGACCCTTTCGACCACGAGCTGATAGTCGGACGCCAGCGCGGCGATGGCGCCGACCGCGACCAGCATCGGCAGCAGCACTGCCCCCACGACGCCGATGGTCAGCGGAATCTCCATGATCGTCTCGCCCTCGTCGTTCCGGACGATGATCCGCCGCACGTTACCCTGGTGGATCAGCTCCTTCACCTTGGAGACCAGCCGCTCACCGCTCACGCGATGTTCCTCGGTCCGCATCTCTTCCGTCGCCATCAGAACCTCTCCTCGGTCGTCGTGAATGTGGCGGACCCGCGCGGCACAGGTCAGCGCTCGAACACCGCACGGATCTGGTTCGAGCCAGGCCCCTCATCACCATACAGCAGCAGCACCGTCGTCCCATCCGCCGACACGGTACCGGGTCCGAGCAGGTAGGGGAACCCTTCCCCGCCACCACCGGTACGGGTGAAGCTCAACGTGTTCCCTTGCCGGGTGTACGTGCCCTGCTCGGAGTTGTCGAAGACGATGGCGTTGTTCTTGTTCCGGTGGACGGTCTGGAGGTCGTACGTGGCAGCCGTGAACGTAATCGAGCCACTCAACGTGAGGCAGCAGCCGCCGGGCGCCCCAGGATCCGAGGGAAGGGTCTGCTCGTTCTCCGACACGAGGGCGTAAGCGCCATCGAGCGGCAGCGGCGCGGTGGGATCGCCGTCGCACGACAGGATGAGGCAGCCGAGACCCATGGCGAGCAGACGCCAGCGCGTCAGCACTCGATGCATGATCATCCACGCTCCTTGGCGGCCAGCCTCCGGTCGCTCGACCGCGGTGACGAGGGCTTCGGCTTCGACTGAGTGACCTTCGAGGGGCGGTAGACCAGGACGGGCACATCGGCGCCGCGGACCAGCTTGTCCGCCACGCTGCCCAGCGCGAGGCGTCGCAGGCCGGCGCGTCCGTGCGTGGCGAGGGCCACGACCGCCGCCTGCCCGGGCCTGGCAGCCGACAGAATGGAGCCGGCCACGCTCCAGCCGATCACCGCCACGCCGCTCGCTCGGAGGCCCTGCTCCCGCAATCGCTCCGCAACATCCCTGACGTAATCCTGCGCCACCTCCCTGGACAGCTCGGTGAGCTCCTGGTCGTACGCCGATGGAGCCGTTGGCATCATGCCTTCTCCCATCAGGACAGGCTGCACCACCTGGAGCAGGACCATTTCCGCGTCCAGGGTCTTTGCGAGCTCCGTCGCCGGCTCGAGCACCTGCTCGGCCAGCGGCGATCCGTCGAGCGGCACGAGGATCTGGCCTTTGCCCGGCTCGGCGAGGCCCGGGGCGCCTTTCTCTCCGGGACGGACGAGCAGGACCGGCACGTCCAGGCTTCGGACCAGATAATCGGCCACGCTGCCGAGCCAGGCACGCTGAAGTCCTCCCCTGCCGTGCGTCGCCATTACGACGAGGTCGATGCCCAAGTCCTGCACATGTGCCGCAAGGCTGGGGCCGGTGAGGCCGGACAGCGTGACAACGGAGGCCACCTCCGTGCCGCCCGCACGCAGCGTGTCGGCGAATCCGTGCAGATATGCATGCTCGGACTTGCGGGCAGCAAGCTCGAGGGAAGTCGCCGCGGCCGCATCGTTGTGGGCCGCCGCGAGCCGCTGATGCACAAGCGCCAGTCGCAGCTTGCTCCCCGCCCGCCGCGCCAACCCGGCGGCCAGTGGCACCGCCTGTTCGGCCAGGGGCGAGCCGTCGAGCGGAACCAGGATCGACTGGAAGATCGTTGAGCGAGGCATACAGCGATTCTACGCGCTGAACCATGAAGAGAAGATGAAGGCGTCGCCAAACAGGGTTCCCGGCACCTTCATGCGCCCTTCACTGGAGCCGACCCAACTTGCCTGTGATGATCTCACCCGGAGAAACGATGGACGCACCGACACTCACCGAGCCGGTCGCCGATCGACGGCCGACATCCGAATATGCCCGACGACTCGATCGTATCGGGATGGACGCGATCGCGCAGGTTGGAGGGAAGAATGCGTCGCTCGGCGAGCTGATCGTCGCCCTCGGTCCCCACGGCGTGCGCGTGCCCGACGGCTTCGTTCTTACCGCGGACGCGTTTCGCCTGCACCTCACGCAGGCGGGGATCGACCGATCCATCTACGCCGAGCTGGACCGGCTGGATATCTCCGACGTCGCCGCCCTGGCGAACGTTGGTCGGCACATTCGGCAACAGGTCGCGGATGCCCCCCTGCCGGCGCAGGTCACGCGAGATCTTCAGGCGGCGTACGCAACGTTGTCGGCTCAGTACGGAGAGGACGCGACGGACGTCGCCGTGCGGTCGAGCGCGACCGCGGAGGATCTGCCGAGCGCCTCGTTCGCGGGCCAGCAGGAGAGCTATCTGAACGTCCGCGGGATCGAGCCGCTGGACCGCGCCGTCCGGAACTGCTTCGCCTCGCTCTTCACCGATCGGGCCATCGTGTACCGCGTCCAGAACGGATTCCGTCACGCCGACGTCGCGCTCTCGGTCGGTATCCAGAAGATGGTGCGGAGCGATCTCGGATCGGCCGGTGTCATCTTCACGCTGGACACCGAGAGCGGCTTTCGCGAAGTGATTCTGATAACCGGCGCCTGGGGCCTCGGTGAAATGGTAGTGAAGGGGCGGGTGCGACCGGATGAGTTCTGGGTTCACAAGCCCACCCTGCGCACCGGCCACCGGTCCATCATCCGGAGCGAGATCGGAGAGAAGGCACGCAAGCTCGTGTACGCCGATGCCGGCGACGCGCCGGTCCGCGAGGTCACCGTCCCGGAGGAGGATCGCCGGCGTGCGGTCCTCGCCGAGTCGGAGATCCTCGAGCTCGCCCGGTGGGCGCTCGTCATCGAGGACCACTACTCGCGCCGCGCCGGACGGCCGACGCCGATGGATATCGAGTGGGCGCGCGACGGCCGAACGGGCGAGTTGTTCATCGTCCAGGCCAGGCCGGAGACGGTGCACTCGCAACGAACACACCCGCTTCTCCAGTTGTGGCGGCGTCTCCAAGCCGGCCGCGTCCTGGTCACGGGGCGGAGCGTCGGGAGTGGGGTGGCGTCGGGCCCGGTGCGAATCGTGCGCAATGCCGGAGAGCTGCCGGCGTTCCAGGCTGGCGAGGTCCTGGTGGCCCGAATGACCGACCCCGACTGGGAGCCCGTCCTCAAGCGAGCCTCGGCGGTCGTCACCGATGAAGGCGGACGTACCTGCCACGCGGCGATCGTCTCACGCGAGCTCGGTATCCCGTGTATCGTCGGAACCGGGACGGCCACTCGCGACCTCCCCGACGGACGGGCGGTCACCGTCTCCTGCGCCGAAGGGGAGGATGGCAGGGTATACGAAGGCGTCGTCCCGTTCGAGCGGACCGAAGTGGACCCGGCCACGCTTCCCGTCCCCAGCGTTCCGCTCATGCTCAATCTGGCCAATCCCGACCGCGCGTTCTACCTGGCGCAGCTCCCGAGTGCCGGCGTCGGACTGGTGCGCATCGAGTTCGTGATCTCGAGCTGGATCGGCGTGCATCCCATGGCCCTGCTCCATCCCGATCGGGTCACCGATCCGGACGCGGCGCAGGACATTCGCCGTCGCAGTGCCGGATACGCATCGGGTCCCGCCTTCTTCGTCGAGCGGCTCGCCTCCGGCGTCGCCCAGATCGCGGCGGCCTTTTATCCACGACCGGTCATCGTGCGCTTCTCGGACTTCAAGACCAACGAGTACGCCGGTCTCCTGGGCGGCGCCGCCTTCGAGCCCAAGGAATCGAATCCGATGATCGGCTTTCGCGGGGCGTCACGCTACTACGACGAGCGCTACCGGGAGGCCTTTGGTCTGGAGTGCGCGGCGATCCGCCGGGTCCGGGATGACATGGGACTGACGAACGTGAAGGTCATGATCCCCTTCTGCCGTACACTCGAGGAGGGGCGTCGCGTCATCGCCGAGCTGGAGCGACACGGCTTGCGGCGGAACGACGGGGGTCTCGCAGTCTACGTGATGTGCGAGATTCCCAACAACGTCGTGCTGGCCGACGACTTTGCCGAGCTGTTCGACGGATTCTCCATCGGCTCGAACGATCTCACCCAGCTCACGCTGGGCGTGGACCGCGACTCCGAGCTGCTGGCCCATCTGTTCGACGAGCGGGATCCGGGTGTAAAGCGTCTCATCACCATGGTGGTCGAGGCCGCTCACCGGCATGGGCGGACCGTGGGGATATGCGGCCAGGCGCCGAGTGATTATCCGGACTTCGCCGAGTTTCTGGCGGGGATCGGGATCGACTCGATCTCACTCAATCCAGACTCGCTGCCCATCGTCGCAGCGCGTCTCGCCGGCTAGTGGCCTCGTTTCAGATGTCGAAGTGGCGGAAGAAGGGACGCTTGAGCACCTCCGCCGCGAGGAAGTACAGCACCAGGATGCCCAGCACGAGAGCGAGAACGCCTCGAGGGAGGGGAACCAGCAGGAAGAGATCCTGGCCCACGGCCGTGTAGGGCAACGCCACCGCGACGGCCAATGCGACGAGAGAGGAGACCAGCAGGCCACGGCTCGGCGCACTGCGGTACGCCGGAATCCGGGATCGAATGGCGAAGGTCACGATCATCTCGGAGCACGCCGATTCCACGAACCAAGCGGTCCGGAACAGCGGCGCCTCCGCCCGCCATACCCAGAGCAGACCCGCAATCAGTCCGAGATCGAAGACCACACTCAGCAGCCCGAACACCACCATGAATCGCCCGATGGCTCCGATCCGCCAGCGGCGTGGCCGTTGGAGCATCTCCCGATCGACCCGGTCGCCGGCGAGCATCACCAGGGGGAAGTCGCTGAGGAAGTTGTTGAGCAGGATCTGCGACGGCAGCA
>DATBSO010000181.1:0-41679 GCA_036559745.1 Gemmatimonadales bacterium
GCGCTGTGAAGGGCGTCTTGAACTGGTGCGTCTGGAGCTTTCCGCTATTCGTGCCAATCCGCTCGGTGGTGAAGAAAAGGGCAGTGCCTGTGGGGCCGCTGATCGAAAGGTCGAGGCTGGCATCGCTAAAGGACCCGGGGAAGGGAAAGTCAGTCCCTACCGTTACAGTGTCTCCTGCATTGAAATACGCAGCGCGACTCGATAGACGGCTACTCAGAGAGAGGAAGGGGCTTCCGATGATCAGCACTTCGGACCGGTGTCGTTTCGTTGAAATGCCCTCCTGTTTGAGCGCGGCATCGATACGGCGGATGATTTATCCGCCGTGAAGCGCGTCAGCCGAGTATACGCGGCTGCACTCCGCCCACTACGACCGTCTGGGTAAGACTAAGGTCCATGCCGGTGGGACAAGACGTGAGGGACTCACCTTCGCAGGGCATGAGGCGCCTCCTGCTCTCCTCGGAAAGCAATGATACAGCTTGTACTGCCCCCCGTCAGGTACCCGCCTTGCCCTATATCAACTCGATGTCGAACTGACCGTCCTCGAATACAGCCGGCCCACACGCAACGTCGAGCGTCGGCTTGGCGTTCTGGCTCAGCGGAAGGCCGCCGATGATCCTGGCCGCCTCCGCTGGATCCATTCCTTCGGGAGTGGTGTTGACCGTCTGCACGAAGAGGTAGTGCCGCCAGGGACCCATTGGATGGTGCCCACTGTGAGCTCGCCGGTATAGAGGCAGCCGTAACGAAGGATCCGAAAGACCCGGGCGGTGAGGCGATCGTCATCGAGGGCTCGGACCAGCTGGAGCAGCTCCCCGATCAATGGCACCTTCCTGGCCAGCACCGGCTCGCGAAGAACCACTGGAAAGGCGCGGTCGACCGTGACCGGCGTCAGGACGGCCACCGCGAAGTAGCGTTCGCAGCGACAGCCGGCGAGGACGGCTGCCCGAGTCAGGGCGCCGCGCTCGGGCTGGTCGTGGTTCGGCTCCCGGCTCGTTGCCTCGGCCAGTGTCGGCAGCACGACCTCGAGCGCCCGGGTGAGAGTTCTGATGTCCGCGGCGCCAATCGGCCGTCCCG
Organism: Gemmatimonadales bacterium; assembly: GCA_036559745.1. Taxonomy (GTDB): domain Bacteria; phylum Gemmatimonadota; class Gemmatimonadetes; order Gemmatimonadales; family GWC2-71-9; genus CAVVWJ01. Next base: position 1,072 of record DATBSO010000181.1, read on the forward strand.
GCCTCCTTCTGTACCAGGCACTGGGCCTGCACGACGACCGGCGAGACGGCGACCACGATCGTCATGATGAAGGAAGCGAGAGCGAGACGCCGGCCGAAATTGGGCTGCGCGCTCATGCGAACGACCTCCTTCCGTCACCGGGGTAGGCGACGGCGCCACACGAGCACCACCGCAATCGCGCCGGCGAGCCGCGTGTCAGTGATGAAGTCTTGGTGGGGGAGGTCCAGAGTATGGAGGCGTACCGTAGCCGTCAATGGGGAACATTTTCCGCCGGCACGGCAGTTTCAGCGCTCAAATGTCGCGCAGAAAGAGAAAACCAGTGAATGGCGTCTTAATCTCAGTGTGTTCTGACCTGATCAAGTGGTAATCGCCAGGCAACGCGACACGAGTCTCGCGCGGCAGGTACGCGAATCTCAACCGCCTGGCCGACCCGTACTCCCCGGATCGTTCGGTCGGTCGGAGGGTGGTCGCTCGCCAAGGCGGCGATCGTTGGACAACGCGGCAATGCCCGCCGCGGTGAGGTCGCACGGGCCAGCCATCAGATACGAGCCGTCCTGCGCCTTCATGATCCGACCATCCGCCATCCGGATGAGGCCGACGGCGCGCAGGTGGAGCAGCCTCTCCACCAAACCCTGAAAAGCTGCGCGCGCCTCGGGCGTCCCGCCCTCGGGCCGAAACACACGCCCACTCCGCTCGATCGCCGCGAGCAACTCGTAGTCTGTCTGATCCACCCTCGGCGGCCTCCGTCCGGCAGGGCGTCAACGATGCGGGCCACGGCTACACGGCGCCGCTGACAGACGGGGGAGGACGTCAGTTCCGCAGGTGTCACGGCTTCCCCGTCCGTCGTGGACCACGGCTTTCCAGCGGGAAGGACCTCAGCTCGAGGCGGCCCGCTTGGATTCGTCCATCACACGCGACGCTGATTCGCTCACCTTCTTGCCGATCTGGTCGGCGGCATCCTGTAGAGCACCCTTCACCTCAGGACCCTTCTCCACTATCTGGTCCTGAACGGCATCGGCCACCTGGTGTCCGGCATCAATCGCGGTTGCCTTTACTTGACGCACAACGGTCTCGGCACGATCCACTACCGCGTCCCGGGTGCGCCCCATCAACTGATCTTCCCGCCGAGTGCCAGGCAGCAGGGCTCCCAACGCAACCCCGAGAACGGCCGCGCCGGCCATGATGATGAGAGGATCCTCTTCGAGCAGCCTCGAGATACCCCCCCGGGCTTGCTGGGCCTGCTCCCCGACTCGACCTCCCACATCCTTCAAACCCTCTTTGGCACCCGCGACCAAGTCGCCCGCGCGTTCCCGCGTTTGCCTCACTGCGCCCTCGACCCGTTCCGCGGCATCGGCGGCAGCGCTGGTCACTGCCTTCCGTGCGTCTTCGGCACCCGCGCTCATACGGTCGAGCATGCCGCCACCGAGCCGCCGGTCGGGGCCGGTGTACGCGAATCGCGCCATGCGATCACCAGAGACATCGCTTCGGCTGCGCTTGGTGAACAGCCAGAGGGCGCCGAGCGTCGCCGCGGCCACCGGCAGAGGATTGCCGGCTACGAACTCGACGATGCGGTCTCCGGTCTTGCGGGCCTGGTCGCCGATCTCGGCCACGACCTGCTGAGCCTTTTCGGAAATTGCCTCCTGCGCCTGCTCCTTCAGATGCTGCGGGCTCAGCCTCTGGCCCAGGGTATCGATGTTACCAGTCATTCTTTGCCGGGTTCGCTCGATGTCCCGTTCCACCTCCGCAGCCTTTTCCCTCGGCTCGTCATTCGGGCTGATCGAGCCGTCGTCGCGCTGGGAGCCCTCTTCGTAATTCGCGTCCGATCGATCGTTCGAATTCATGGTGTCTGCTCCTTCGCCCATTGAATGTCTTCCTTGAGACTCTCGATGGCGCGTCGCGGGGTGGGGTCGATTCGTTTGAGGCTGTCCAGACCACGCCGCAGCAGGACGTAGCCCAGCCCTGCCAGCACCGCGCCGACGCCGAGGGAAGCCACCCACGGGTCGAGATCGGCCACATTGACAAGCAGGAGAATGACCGTCGTGGTGAGCGCGAGTGCCGCCAGCCACACGAGAAGTCCTCCGGCCGCGAGAGACAACCCGGACCGGCCGAGCTCCGAGAGCTGGATCTGGATGTCGATCTTGGCGAGCTGGGCCTCCTGTCTGATGAGGAGACCCATGTCCTGCGTGAGACGTCCGAACAGCTCGCCGACCGAGGCTTCCTGGTGAAGCTCAGGCATTACGGCCTCCTGGTCCCGCCGGGCGACCCTGCGAGCTCCTCAAAAACCTCGCCAGCAGCAACCCGACCGCGAATGTCGCCCCCAGGACCGCTCCGGGCCTCCGCCTGGCCAGCTGTTCAGCATCCTGCCGCATCTTCGCCAGGTTGGAATCGCGAATGTAGGAGGACGCCTGGTCGGCGTGCTGGGAAAGCGACTCGGTAAGGCTGGCAATCGACCCACGATTGTCGGAGCGTAAGTGCTCGCTGGTGCGTTTGAGCGCACTGGCGACCCCTGCGATCTGGTCAGCGGCCTGGCGGCGGCTGTCGGTCAAACTGGATGCCGCGCTGTCTCTCGCCTGCCGAATCGAGGTGCGGGCGTGTTCGACCACGCGGTCCTTCACTTCCGCGAGCTGCGCTCGCGCATCGCTTGCAGGAGGGTTGCCTGCCATCTCCCCAAGACCGACGGCATCTGATGATGCATCCTGGTAAGGATGGACCGTGTCCAACACCGGTGCCTGCGGGCTATCTGATCTCATCTTCTATCCTTTCAATGGCCGTGCGAACGGGCCCTGGCGGGCGGGTATCCGAGCCGCTGCTCTTCAGTGTACGGGAAAGGCATTCCAGAAGCAGAGCACGACACGGAGGGAGTGTTGCTCAACACTTTCGGTACTGGCCGAACCGCGTACCCCGTACTATGCCAGGAAAGCCACTAGCTCGCGGTGCGCCCCATCACGGCGATCGGTTATTGCAGCAATCATTTAGGCCGTCCACCCAAACCTTCATGGTGGACGGCGCGGTGCCAGATTTCGGCGAAATCTTCAGCCAGGGGGCATTCTTTGTGGCTGCCCAGTGCAGGGTTCCACCCCCGGTGTTGCGGATGGACAGATTGACGCTGGAGAAGCACCCACCACGCGTGCTGTAGTGCCTGGCGGGGTAGCAGAGGTTGGAGCCCGTCCGAACGAATCCAATGGGCAATCCGAGGCCAATAATTGGGGCCGCCTTCAGACTCAGCGATGCCGCCTCCGGGCTGGTCGGAGAGTTTGACGAACAGGCTGCGATCACAACCGCGCTGGCGAGTGCCAGTGTGGCACGACTCAAGTACCGGTGATTGGACATACAGGGCTCCTCCGAACAGACCTCAGGCATGGCGCGACGTCGGAACGCGGTACTCTGATAGCCTATACTACGAGGCGAGGCTCACGTCCAGCTCATCCGAAGCCGCCTTTGGCTCTAACCGCCATCCGACGTACCTTAGGGTGCCTCGAAGAATCGCCTCGGACACCCCCGCGCCACGGAGTCCGCAATGACCGAGCCCGCCGCCACTCGAATGCAGGTGGTCGTCACCGACATCGACATGCCCTTCATGAGCATGGTGGTCTTCATCATCAAGTGGACGATCGCCGCCATTCCCGCGATGATCGTGCTGTTCATTCTCGGCGGGATCGCGGCCGCCGTGCTTGGCGGAATCTTCCACAGCATGTTCGGGGGCATGTTCCCGAAGTGGCCGGGGACGTAGCGATGAACGAGTCTCCCAATCGCGAGGCACGACTCCGGCCGGAGTTCGCGCACCTGTATCCGGCGATCACCCCGGGCCAGTGGGACTCGGCGGCGGTCATTTCCGATCGGATGCTGGCCTGGCTCCTCCGCAATCCCGGCAGGGCCGGCTTCATCGCCACCGCCCGCATTCTCCCGCCCGAGCACTTCGACTTTCGCGGTGACTCGACGCGGCCGGAATCGATCCCGGAGGGCCAGTCGCGCCGGGGCGATCCGCGGTGAAGCGCCAAGGGCCCTGATCGGGACAACGCCAGTGACGGACAGAACGGCAACACTCCGCGCGGCGCTGGCACTCTTGTCGCTGTACCCCGCGGCTCGGCCGGTGGAGGCGACGGTCCGCACCGCGCTTGCCCCGCCATGCGCCGCCGGTATGGCCGCCGACACGCGCGGGGACGCCCGCGTGCGCGAGCTGTTCGACGAGCGATTCTATCTCCGCCGCTATCCCGACGTCGCGGACGCGGTTCGGCACTGCGTCTACCGGTCGGGGCTCGATCACTTCCTCCTCGCGGGCATGAGCGAGCGGCGCGATCCCGCCTTCTGGTTCAGCGACTCGCAATACCTGAACGCCAATCCGGACGTCGCGCTGGCGGTTGCCCACGGCACGTACCGCTCCGGCTTCGATCACTATGCGAAGTACGGCATGGGAGAGCGACGGGCCCCGAGTCCCCCCTGGTTCGATGAGACGCTCTACCTGCGCAGGTATCCGGATGCGCAGGCCGCGGTCACGGCAGGCGTGTTCCGGAGCGGGCTCGAGCACTACGTCCTCTCCGGGAGAGCCCGCGGCTACAGGCCGGAGGCACGGAGCGACTCCGCCGTGCAGACGGCGTACCGCGGAGGGGTGCCCCATACCGACGCGCAGGGGAACGTTCGAACCCGATACGACCCCGCATCGTTCTTTCCCCGGTGTCTCTATCACGCCATCGCGGGCTCGTTCCGCATCATCGAGCAGGCGGGATTCAACTGCGTATACACGTGGGAAGGCGACGGCATCGGCGATGTCATCGCCGAGCTGCGATCCAGCCGCCTGCAACTAATCAAGCACTGGCCTACCGATTCCGAAGTCATGACCTTCGCGTCGGATCCGAACATTCTGGGCTGGTATCTGGACGAAGAGCCGACCGGGCAGACGTACTCGGACATGCGCCGCACGGGCGACCCCGATCTTATGACCAGGCGCTACCGGGCGTTTCTGGCGAGAAAGGGCGCGATCAAGGCGATCGATCCACGGCACCCCGTGTTTCCCCTGGACGCCTCGGGGATCCCGCCGGGCTTCGAGGCCTGGTGGGACAGGTGGAACACCTCGGGCGACATCAGCGCGCAGGACAACTATCCGCTGCGGCCGCACTCGGTAGACGTCGAGGGGCTGTCGCACTCGGTTCTCCGCGCGGTCCGCCTCAACGGCGAGCGCAAGCCCGTCTGGCTCACTGCCCAGGCCTACGGGGAGCCGGGGGCCACGAGCTCCGCGGTGCGACTGCCGAACTCGGGCGAGCTTCGCGGGATGGTCTTCACCGCGATCATCCACGGGGCGACCGGGATCACCCTGTTCGCCTATGACAGCAAGGTGACGCGGGAAGGGTTCGTGATCGGGATCGCGCCGGGAACCCCGGAGCGCTATGGGTCGCGTGCTCCGGCGACACCGAGCGAGGTGGAGCGGAGCCGTGCGCTGTGGGCCGGGGCGGCAGCGCTGAACGCCGAGCTGGACCGCTTGACGCCTCGGCTGCTGTCGCCGACGGCCGGCCTGCCCTACGATGTCTACTTCTCGGGTGAGAGCCGGACCCGAAGCCCGATCAGGACGATGCTCAAGCAAACCGGCGGCTTGTACACGCTGCTGGCGTCCAACATCGAGAACCGGTCATTCGATGTCCGTATCCAGTTTGCCTCGCGGCTCGCTTCCGTGAAACGGCTCGAGGGCAACGGGTCGGCAACGTCCATCACGCCGAGTGGAGGAATGTTCGGGGACTCGCTGGGGCCGTTCGCCGCGGCGGTCTACGAGATCCGGCTCCCGTGACCTGCCGCGGATCCCTCCTCCCGGTTGATCCAGATCACAACTCGATCCCTGCGTCCGCGCTAACCTCGAGAGGAAGGCACCGATGGACGCGTTCAGGGGGACTCTATGCGCAGGGAGTCGGGTTCGTTCACGTGGGGAATTCGCTGGGAGACGGTCGAGCGTCTGAGCGGCGTTCCGCTGTACGGGGCCCGGCTGCCGGACACGTTCCAGACCCGGCGCCAGGCCAGATGGCGGCAGCGATGGCTGGCCGCCCAGCAGCCGTTACAACCCAACCCGCGGGGCGGCATGGACCGCCGGCGCGTGCGCTACCTCATGTTCGCGCGACCCGACGGGCTCGTGCACGGCGGGTAGACCGTGGCTAGATCCGCACCGCCTGCTTGGCCTTCTTGTACTCCTGCACCCCCTTCACGAGCAGCTCGCTGGCGTTCTGCTCGCTCATCTTCAGTTCCGTCGTGAGGACCCACTTGCGGTAGTTCTCGTCGCTGGCGGCCCTCGTTCTCGCCTCGGTCGGGTCCACACCCGTCGCCACCTGCCGGAGGACCCGTTTTCTCAGCCTGAACTGCTTGAGCATCTCCTCATCGGCCATGAACGTGCTCAAGGTATTCTTCCATCCCTGCCCCCGGGTGAGCAGGGTCTGCATCGCCGTCGCGGTGCCTCTCGTGAAATTCGCGATGAAGCTCCCCCGATCCTTCGCGCGGATCTCGGCAATCCGCCCCTTCATGTCCGGGTGCGCGTGCTCGGTGGTATCGAGAAACGTGTCGAACAGATGTCCGGCTTCCGTCTCCGAGAGGCTCTGGTTGGCCGACGAGATGCTGCCGAACTGCACGCCGGTCCCCTCCACACGCAGCCCGTGGGGTAGCCGCTGGAACCGGGACAAGTGGGGCGCGAAAGCGTTGTCGATCGCGACGGCCCGATGTCCGTCCTGTAGCGAGAGGAAGAGGTTCTTCTCGTGATACCAGCCCTCCGCTCCCTCCGGCGTCCTCCGGGCGAACATGCGGTCCGGATTCCCGGCAAACGTGTCCGCGGCGGCAATCCTCCCAAGGTCGAACTGAAATGCCGGGTCGCAGATGGCCTTGAGAAACGCCTCTGGATCGTCATCACGCAAATCCTTGATGGTGATCCCCTCGGCAAACTCCATGAACAACGCATAGCGGAGCTTCTTCGGATCGGTCTGGCCGACCTCGGCCACACAGCTCCTGAATTCGGCTACGAGGCCATTGATGGCGCCCGTGAGCGGCTCCAGCGCCTTTCCGAGCACCTGGACCTCGGCCGTCGTCGCCACCCGCACGCCCGGCGCACTGGCACCCACCTGCCTCACGATCGCCGTACCGGCCACGGCCTCGGCCGGCGACTCCCTCTGAAACTTCACCACGAGCTTCTCGGATTGCTGGTTCTCCAGCACGAAGAGCCTTCCCTTGTTCCCTCCCTCGAGTCTTCTCATGCCAGTCAGCGTGCCTGGCTGGATCGGATGTTCGGTGATCCTCATGGCCGGAGCCTCGGCGATGGGTGAACAAGGGGCTGCGTAGCGTGGAGATCAGGAGGGATGTACCGCCGATCCGAAGAGGTGGCTAGAGGCGGGGGCAAATGTGAAAAGGCGCCCCGATGAGAGGCGCCTTCGCACGTTATACCGAAGCGATTCGAGGTCCTACTCCGCGGACGTCCCCACCGGACGCGACGTGCGCCGGCGCCGGGGTTGCGCCTTGGCCTCGCGAGCGGACTTCTCCCGCCGGGCCGTCTGCCCCGGATGCAGCACCACCTTGGTCCACCCGTTGTCCCGGGCGTCGAAGTGCTTGTAGGCATTCGGCGCCTCGTCCAGCGCCAGCTCGTGGGAGACGATGAACGACGGCGTGCCGCTCCCCATCCGGATCAGCTCGCGCAGCCGCCGGTTGTAGCGCTTCACGTCGCACTGGCCCGAGCCGACCGTGAGACCCTTCTCGAAGTACGTGGCGATGTCGAACGCCACTTCCCCTTCCTTCATGAGCTTGTCGGGACTCTTGGGGTCCTGGGTGAACACGCCCACGACGCCCAGACGGCCAGTCGCCCGGACTGACTTGACCAGGTTATTGAGCGTGACGTTGGGGTGCTCGTGGCCCTGCGGATCGTGCGCCTGCCAGCCGACGCACTCGCAGCCCCGATCCACGCCGCGGCCCCCGGTCAGCTCCATCAACTGCTCCACCGGGTCGCCCTTCGTGTCGTCGATCGGCACCACCCCGATGCTCTCGGCGAGCTTGAGCCGGTCGGGATGCCGGTCCACGATGTAGACGTCGCCGGCGCCGCGGATCACGGCCGAGTAGGCGGCCATGAGCCCCACCGGCCCGCAGCCGTAGATCACGACCGAGTTGCCGGGCTCGACCCCCGCCAGCTCGGTGGCGTGATAGCCTGTGGGCCAGATGTCGGCGAGCATCACGTAGTCCGTCTGCTTCTCGTCGGCATCCTCGGGCAGTCGCAGGCAATTGAAGTCCCCGTACGGGACATTCAGGTACTCGGCCTGGCCGCCGGGGTAGGGACCCATCTTCGCGTAGCCGTAGGCGGCGCCGGCGTTGGGCGGGTTCATCGAGAGGCAGAAGCCGGTGTAGCCCCGCTCGCAGTTGCGGCAGAAGCCGCAGCTCACGTTGAACGGGAGACAGACCCAGTCGCCCTTCCTGATCCGGCGGACCGCGCTGCCGATCTCGACCACCTGGCCGAGATTTTCGTGCCCGATCACCTGGCCGGGCTCGAGATCGGTGCGGCCTTCGTACATATGGAGATCAGACCCGCAGATGTTGGTGCTCGTGATGCGCACCAGCACATCGGTGGGCCATTCGATTTTGGCATCGGGCACCTCTTCGACGCGCACGTCGCGAGGTCCCCGGTAGACGAGTGCTTTCATTGCGATACGTCCCGTTGCGGAGAATGCTTGGCTGGTCCTGGCTCGGAGCCAGGCCGTCGATGTCGCGAGCCTACTCCTCCTCCTCCTCCGATCCGGCGCCAACGGACGCCGCGGCCTGGTTGATGCCGCCTTCGGCCAGCTGCGTCAGCTTCTCGTCCGCCGCCTCTTCTTCCTTCAGGGTCTGCTTCAGCAGGCGGCCCGCATCGCCATGACCCAGCATCTCGGCGTAAGTGATGAGACAGCCGTACGCCGCGATCTCGTAGTGCTCGACCCGCTGGGCCGCCGAGATCAGGGCGGCGTCGATCACGTCGCCCTCGCCGTCCTCCTCCAGGATCTCCTTCCCCTCCTCGATGAGGCCTTCCATACCCTTGCACTTCTTACCCCGCGCCGGAAGATCGAGCGACTTGAAGATCTGCTCCAGCCGGGTGACGTGGCCCTCGGTCTCCCGCAGGTGGCTGGTGATCGCGTCGCGAAGCTGGGGTGAGGTGGTGGCTTTGGCGATTCGGGGAAGGGCTGTGACCAGTTGCTTTTCGGCATTGTACACGTCCTTCAGTTCATTCTCGAAGAGCGCCTGCAGGCTATCCAGGGACATCGGTAACTCCATTCGTGAGGTGTCGTCGCGAGCGCCCGGGCGGACCGGACAAGGGATTTCAACTTGGACGATCCCCGCATACCGTGCAGTGACCCACGTCGCGTTCCCGGCCGGAATCAGGTGAGCAAGATCACGGCCCCGCGAACGACCGGCGATCACTTTGAACGCAAATGTGCCACCCCCGGCTGGTCGCGTCCGGCTTGCTGCTTTTCTCCACCGCACTCTCGGGGTGCGGCGGCACCAAGCCGGTCCACGCGGAAGACCGGGCCGCCGTTCCGGCCTCGGCCGACGAGGCGCCCACCGACAGTACCGGCGCCGGCGAATGGCGACTCCCCGGCAGAGACCCCGAAGGCACCCGCTACAGCCCGCTCGACCAGATCACCACCGACAACGCCGGCAAGCTCGAGGTCGCCTGGACTTTTTCGACGGGCGTCCTTCACGGCCACGAAGGGCAGCCCCTGGTGGTGGGGTCCACGATGTACCTGGTGACCCCGTTCCCCAACATCGTCTACGCCCTCGACCTGGCGAACCCGACCGGACCGGCCAAATGGATTTACAAGCCCAACCCCGACCCCGCGTCGCAGGGCGAGGCCTGCTGCGACATCGTCAACCGCGGCGCTTCGTACGGCGCCGGCAAGATCGTCTTCAACACCCTCGACAACCACACCATCGCGCTCGACGCCAATTCCGGGAAAGTCGCCTGGTCGGTGAAGATGGGGGACATCAACCTCGGCGAGACAACCACGATGGCCCCGCTCATCATCGGCGACCGGGTGATCACCGGGATCAGCGGCGCCGAGATGGGCGTGCGCGGCCGGCTCGTCGCCCTGGACCTGGGCACCGGTAAGGAGCTGTGGCGCGCCTGGAGCACCGGCCCCGACAGCGACATCCTGCTCGCCCCCGGCTTCAAGGCCTTCTACCCCGGCGACCGCGGCACCGACCTCGGCGTCAAGACCTGGCCGCCCGACCAGTGGAAGATCGGCGGCGGCACCACGTGGGGATGGGTGACGTACGATCCCGGTCTCGACCTCCTCTATTACGGCACCGCCAACCCCGGCGTCTGGAACGCGGACATGCGTCCGGGCGACAACAAGTGGTCCATGACCATCTTCGCACGGCATCCCGCGGACGGCCGCGCCGTGTGGGCCTATCAGCTCACCCCGCACGACGCGTGGGACTACGACGCGGTCAACGAGAGCATCCCGGTCGAGCTGACCATCGGCGGCACGCCGCGCAAGGTGGTAGTCCACTTCGACCGGAACGGCTTCGCCTACACCATCGACCGCACCACCGGCGAGGTCCTCGTCGTCCAGCCGTTCCAGTACGTGAATTGGGCCAGGGGGATCGATCTCAAGACCGGTCGGCCGATCGAGGATCCGGACAAGCGCACCAAGCAGGGGGAGAACACCACCAACATCTGTCCCGCCGCCACCGGCGGACGGGACCAGCAGCCGGCCGCCTGGTCGCCGCGCACCCATCTCTTCTATACGCCGACAACCCACCTCTGCATGGATTACAAGGGCGTCGAGACGAGCTACATCGCGGGCACGCCCTATGTCGGCGCCGAAGTGATGATGTACGCGGGTCCGGGCGGCAACCGCGGCGAGTTCATCGCGTGGGACCCCGTGGCCGGCAAGAAGGCGTGGGGCATCAAGGAGCGGTTCCCGATCTGGACCGGCGCGCTGGTCACGGCGGGCGACGTCGTCTTCTACGGGACCATGGACGGGTGGGTCAAGGCGGTGAACGGCCGCAGCGGCGCGGTGCTCTGGAGCTTCAAGACCGGCTCCGGCGTCATCGGCAACTTCATGAGCTACCGGGGCCCCGATGGGAAGCAGTACGTCGCCGTCTACACCGGCGTCGGCGGCTGGGCCGGCGCCACTGCGTTCGGGATCTCGCCCGACGACCCGACCGCCGCGCTCGGCTTCGCCAACGCGATGAAGGACCTGCCCAAGTACACCGCCCCAGGAGGGATGCTCTACGTCTTCGCCCTTCCCTAGGGCCCGCCACGTCGCGGCACTGGCGGCGATCGCCGCCCTTGCCGGCGCCGGGCCGCCGGCGCGGGGCACGCTCCGCGTCTGCGCCGATCCCAACAACCTGCCGTTCTCGAACGCGAAGGCCGAGGGGTTCGAGAACCGGATCGCCTCGCTGCTCGCCCGCGACCTCGGGCTCCGCGTCGAGTACACCTGGTGGGCGGAGCGGCGGGGCTTCCTCCGGAACACGCTCGGGTCGGAGCGGTGCGACGTGGTGATGTCGGTGGCCGGGAGCGGGGAGCGGGTGGCCGCGACGCGTCCGTACTACGCGTCCACGTACGTCTTTCTCACCCGGCGCGACCGTCACCTCCAGATCGAGTCGCTGGACGATCCCTTGCTTCGTCGGCTCAAGATCGGGATCCACTTCATCGGCGACGATTACCAGAACCCGCCGCCCGCCCACGCGCTCGCGGTCCGAGGCATCGTCCGCAACGTGGTGGGCTACAGCATCTACGGGGACTATTCCCGGCCCAACCCTCCCGCGGCCCTAATCCACGCCGTCGCCGCAGGCGACGTGGACGTCGCGATCGTCTGGGGACCGTTCGCGGGGTACTTCGCCCCGCGGGAGCGGGTGCCGCTCGACATCAGGCCGGTCGAGCCCGCGGTCGATCGCTCAGGGCTGCCATTCACCTTCGCCACCTCGCTCGGCGTGCGTCCCGGCGATCAGGCTCTCCGCGCGCGGCTCGACGAGGCGCTCGAGCGGCGCCGCGCCGACATCGACGCGATCCTCGAGCAGTATCACATCCCAAGGCCACTCCCATGCGCGCACTGCTCGCAGCCGTCCTGACCCTCGCGTCGCTCGCCACCGCCTGCAAGCAGCGGGGCGTCGAGAGCGGCTCGAGCGAGCCGGCGGAGAAGCGCACGCCCGTGGACTCGGGCGCCCGGGCCGGCGTCGCGCCCGGTATCGCGCCGCAGGCCGAGGTCGGCGCGATGACCAATCCGTACACCGGGGACGCGCATTCCATCAGCGTCGGGCGGCAGCTCTTCACCGGCTACAACTGCGCAGGCTGCCACTCGGGGTACGCCGGCGGCGGGATGGGCCCCAACCTTCGCGACTCGGTGTGGATCTATGGCGGGAGTGACGTGCAGATCTTCTCGACGATCGCACAGGGGAGACCCAACGGGATGCCGGCCTGGGGCGGAAAGATTCCGCCGCCGCAGATCTGGCAGATCATCACCTACATCCGGACGCTCGGCACGCCGAAGGAGCCCGTTATGCCGCCGCCGCCGTCGGAGGGCGGGTGAGCCTTCTCCAAGGGCTCGGCTGGGCGGCCGGCCGCGAGGCATGGCTCGGCTGGATCCTGATCGCGATCGCGTCGGCGGCCGTCGTCGTCGTGACCGTGCTGGTGCTCGCGGGGACGTTCCGGAGGCGGCGTGACGAAGGCGGCGCGATCGGCGAGTCGAATCAGGGTCTCGGCTGGATCCTCGGCGGTGGGATCGTGGTGCCTGCCGTCGTGCTCGCCGGCGTGCTGGTGCTGACGCTGACGACCCTCACCGCCGTCGCCTCGCCGCCAGTGCGAGATCCGCTCACGGTGGAGATCATCGGCCATCGCTGGTGGTGGGAAGTGAAGTATCCCGGCGTGTCGCCCGATCGCATGGTCTCCACGGCCAACGAGATCCACATCCCCGTGGGTCGCCAGGTCAAGCTCCGGCTCTCCACCGCCGACGTGATCCACAGCTTCTGGGCGCCCACGCTCGCGGGCAAGGCCGATCTGATACCAGGGAAGACGAACACGATGTGGCTCGAGGCCGACCGCGTCGGCCGGTACGCGGGCCAGTGCGCCGAGTATTGCGGGGAGCAGCACGCCAAGATGCGGACGGCGGTGGTGGCGGACGATCCAGCCGCCTTCGCGCGGTGGCTCGATGCCCAGCGCGCGCCGGCCGCCGAGCCGGCGGGCGGAGACGCGGCGCGCGGGCGCGATGTCTTCCTCGGCTCCGCATGCTCGCTCTGCCACGCGGTGCGCGGCACCAGGGCGGGCGGGAGAATCGGGCCCGATCTCACCCATCTCGCGTCGCGGGAGACGATTGCGGCCGGCGTGCTGCCCAACACGAAGGAGAGCCTGCTGGCGTGGATCACGGCCCCGCAGGTCGTGAAGCCGGGCACGGTGATGCCGGCGGTGCCGCTGGCGGCCGCCGATCTCACACCGCTGGTCGCGTATCTCCAGACCCTTCACTAGGGATCTTCGTCGTGGCCACCACCGTCCCCGGCATTCCGTCGTCGTCGCTAGCCGAGCGTCTCACCCGGATCTGGGAGACACGGCCGGGACTGCTCGGCGTGCTGGCGACGGTGGACCACAAGACGATCGGCAAGCGCTATCTCGTCACCGCGTTCGTCTTCCTCGTGCTGGGCGGGCTCGAGGCCGCGGTGATACGACTTCAGCTCGCCCGGGCCGACTCTCACCTGCTTACGCCGGAGGTCTACAACCAGCTCTTCACCATGCACGGCGTGACCATGATCTTCTGGTACGCCGCGCCCGTGCTCTCCGGCTTCAGCAACTATCTCTGGCCACTCCTGCTCGGCGCGCGGGACATGGCGTTTCCCCGGCTCAACGCCTTCAGCTTCTGGGTCTTCCTGCTGTCTGGTCTTTTCCTTTATAGCAGCGCGCTGATCGGCCAATCGCCCGACGGCGGCTGGTTCGCGTACGTCCCGCTCACGACGGCGGCCTACTCGCCCGGCCTCAACATGGACTTCTACGCCATCGGGCTCACGTTCCTCGGCGTCTCGACCACGGTCGGCGCGATCAACTTCATCGCCACCATGTTCACGCTCCGTGCTCCCGGCATGTCCATCGGCCGGCTGCCGATCTTCGTATGGGGCACGCTCACGACCTCCTTCTCGGTGCTCTTCGCGATCCCGGCCCTCACGCTCGCCTGCACGATGCTCTTCCTCGACCGCCGGCTGGGGACGCACTTCTTCGACTCGGCGGCGGGAGGACAGCCGCTCCTCTGGCAGCACCTCTTCTGGATCTTCGGGCATCCCTGGGTCTACATCGTCGTGCTGCCGGCGATGAGCATCGTTTCTCAGATGCTGCCTGTCTTCACCCGGCGACCGCTCGTGGGATACACGTTCGTCGCGCTGGCCACGGTCAGCACCGGGATGCTGGGCTTCGGCGTGTGGGTCCATCACATGTTCGCCACCGGGGTCGCCCCGCTGTCGGCCACGTTCTTCAGCGCGGCGAGCATGGTGATCTCGATCCCGAGCGCGATCTCGGTATTCGCCTGGCTCGCCACGATCTGGCATGGCCGTCCGGTGCGAGGCACGCCCTACCTCTTCCTCGCCGGCTTCATCATCCTCTTCGTGATCGGCGGCGTATCGGGCGTGATGACGGCGGCGGTGCCGTTCGACTGGCAGCTCACCGACACCTACTTCGTGGTGGCGCACCTGCACTACGTGCTGATCGGGATCAATGTCTTCCCGGTGGTGGCGGGCGTCTACTACTGGTTTCCCAAGTTCACCGGCCGCCTGATGAGTGACCGGCTCGGCCGCTGGAACTTTTGGACCATGTTCGTCGGCTTCAACCTCGCATTCTTCCCGATGCACATCACCGGCCTCCTCGGCATGCCGCGGCGCGTGTACACCTATCCGTCCGGGCTCGGCTGGGACGGGCTCAACCTCCTCACCACGATCGGTGCGTACGTCTTCGCCATCGGGGTCCTGCTGCTCTTCGTGAACGTGATCTGGAGCCGCACGCGTGGGGCGGTCGCCGGGAACAATCCGTGGGACGCCTTCACGCTCGAGTGGGCCACCTCATCACCGCCGCCGCCCTACAACTTCGAGGTGATTCCGACCGTAGCGAGCCGGCATCCGCTCTGGGAGCAACGTCTGGGCCAGCCGGCGCGGAGCATCATCACGACGGGGCCGGCGCTCGACGAGGGGCGCGAGACGGTGGCGACCTCTCTGCTCGACGCCGAGCCGGAGGGCGTCCTCCGCATGCCGGAGGACTCGCTCTGGCCGCTGCTGCTGGCGTTGTCGCTCACCGTGCTCGCCTATGGTCTCCTGGTCCGCTCGTGGGCGATGAGCGGCGCCGGTCTCCTGCTCGGCATCGTGATGACCATGGGCTGGCTCTGGCCCAGCCCGGCGGAGCTGGAGACAGCATGACCGCGGCGACGCACGTTCGGCCGGTGCCGCCCCTCGCGACGGGACGCGAGCCGGCATGGTGGGGAATGACGCTGCTCATCGCCACCGAAGCGGCGCTCTTCGCGTATCTCCTCTTCAGTTATTTCTACGTGGGCTCGATGGCGCGGGGTGGCTGGCCGCCGGGCCGCCCGCCCGAGCTGACACTCACGCTGCCCAACACGTTCGTGCTCCTCGCGAGCAGCGTGACGATGTGGTGGGCGGAATCGGGTATCCGGGGCGGCAACACCCGCCGTCTCACGCTCGGGCTCGCGGTGACCATCGTGCTTGGCGCCGCCTTTCTCGCGATCCAGGGCGTCGAGTACTCCCACGCGCGGTTCACGCCGAGGACCGACGCGCACGGCTCGCTCTTCTATATCGTCACCGGGTTTCATGGCGCGCACGTGCTGGTGGGGCTGCTGATTCTGGCGTTCGTCCTCGCCCGCGCGCTGCGGGGGCACTTCCGGCCCGACCGGCGGGTCGCGGTGACGGTCGCTGGGATGTACTGGCACTTCGTGGACCTCGTCTGGCTCGCCGTGTTCACATCGCTCTATCTCGCGCCGAGGCTCGCGTGAGGCGGGCGCTCTGGGTGGGGCTGATCGCGGCGCCACTGGCGTGGAGTCTCCAGGAGCTGCTGGGCTATGGCCTGAGCGCGAGGGCGTGCGGGGCCGCGCCGGGTGTCGGCGTTGCCGAGCTGATCGTGGCGGTCGGCGCGGTGCTGGTAGCCGGCACCGGGCTCGTGGTGTCGCGCGGGGCGTGGCGCCGCGTCGGCGGGGACGGTCTCGAGTCAGAGCCGGGCCGCGCGAGTGTCCGGGCCGGAACCGATCGGTTCCTGGCGCTCGCGGGCATGCTGGTGAGCGTGATCTTCCTGTTCGGGATCGTGATGAACCTGGCCGGGTACTTTCTCGTCCCGGGCTGCACTGCGCCGATGTGACATGGATACCAGCGGCGGAGTGACCGTGCCCAACGCCAGACTTGAAAGGGGGAGCTACTGTGACGGGTACTCTCTTGGAGGAACCACGGAATGCCTGTCACGCGCATCATGATTCTGAACGATGACCACAACGTCTGTGCGTTCGTCAGCCATGTATTGTCGCAAATCGGGCTCAGCTCCACCATCTGTCACCACGCGAGCGATCTGGAAGCGGTCCACGAGACGGGCATTCCGTTCAGCCTGATTGTCACCACTGTTGTGCCGCCCCCGCCAGACCGCGCGTCTATTCCCGCGCTTCTCGAATCCATGTTCCCCGACGTTCCGGTTCTCCACCTGGAAGAAGTGATTCCGTTCTCGGTTGACAACTTCGAGCGGATGGTGCTCCTGCGACTGCAGGAGGCGGAGCGTTCCGCCTTCTAGGGTACCCGCCTACTCCTCCTCCGGCTGCCCGAACATGAGCTGGATCAGCCCCCGGTCTTCCGGCTGCGTCACGATGTAGACGTGATCGCCCGGCTCGAGCACCGTGCTTCCCTTGGCCGGCAGCAGTTTGTCCCCCCGCACCACCAACATGATGGATGACCCATCGGGAAAATCCAGGTCGTCGAGCGGCACGCCCGCCACTACCAGCGCCTCGTCCACATAGAAGGAAAGGAGCTCGCCACGGAGCGGGAGCCGCGACTCGATCCCCAACACCGCGTGCGCCGCCGGTGACTGCGCCGCCTGGAGCCCGAGCCGCCGGGTGACCCACGCCACCGTTGCCCCCGGTACCAGCGCGTTGGCCACGACGATGAAGAAGACGAGATGGAAGAGCCGCTCCGCGCCCGGCGCGGCCAGCAGCACCGGGAACGTCGCCAGCACCACCGGCACCGCGCCGCGCAGCCCCACCCATCCTATATAAAGGATCTCCTTCCCCGGATAGCGGAACGGCAGGAGACACGCCGCGGCGACCAGCGGCCGCACCGCCACCGTGAGCAGCAGGGCCAACCCCAGCCCAGGCGCCGCCACCGGCGCGAGCTTGGACGGAAACACCAGCAGCCCCAGCACGAGGAACATCCCGATCTGCGCCACCCAGGCGAGCGCGTCGTGCACCCGGAGCAGCGCGGGCCGGTAGGGCAGCGGACCGTTGCCCAGCACCAGCCCCGCCAGATACACCGACAGGAAGCCGCTGCCGTTCACGAGCGTCGCCGCGCCATACGCCAGCAGCGCCAGCGCCAGCGTGAACGCGGGATAGAGCCCGCCGCTCACGAGACTCAGCCGGTTGAGGACGTGGCGTCCCCCGCTGCCGATGGCCCAGCCCGCCGCGGCGCCGATCGCGAGCTGTGCCACCACGTCGAGACCGAGCCGCCATCCCTCCACCGCGCCCGGATGGAGGAGGTTGTGCGCCAGCGCGGTCGTGAGGATCACCGCCACCGGGTCGTTGAGGCCCGACTCCAGCTCGAGCGTCACGCCCACCCGCCGCTTGAGCGAGAGCCCACTGCCCCGGAGCACCGCGAAGACCGACGCCGCGTCGGTGGACGAGACCACGGCGCCGAGCAGGAGCGCCTCGGGCCAGGAGAGACCCCAGAGCCGCGCGAGCACCGCCATGAGCGCGCCGGTGAGCGCGGTGCCCACGGTTGCGAGCAGACCCGCCGGCGCCCACGCGCTCTTCACTTCCCTGATCGGCGTATTGAGACCGCCGTCGAACAGGATCAGCGCCAGCGCGATGGAGCCGAGCCGGAACGCGAGACCGTAATTGGCGAACGCGATCCCGCCGATGCCTTCGCTGCCCGCCATCATGCCTACCAGCAGGAACAGGAGTGCGATGGGCACGCCGATCCGCTGCGAGGCCCGGCTCAGCACGACGCTCGCGCCGAGCAGGACGCCGCACGTGGCGAGGAGGACGGCGGTCGCGAAGGGCTCGTTGGTGGCCATGTTGGTCCCAGGTTACCTGCCCGCTGGCGGACTACGCCAGTACCGTCACATACTTCGGCTCATGGGCCTCGAGTCGCTCCCCGCCACGCTCGCGCTGATCGGGATCGTGATCCTGATCTCGTCGCTCCTCTCGGGCGCGGTGGAGCGCACCGGTCTCCCCCAGGTCGTCATCTTCCTCCTCGTCGGTGTCGCCCTCGGTCCCACCGGCCTGGGCCTCATAGACCTGACGCTCGAGTCGCCCGCGCTCGAGGTCATCGCCACTCTCGGCCTCGTGCTGGTGCTCTTCAGCGACGCCATCGGGATGGACACGGGCGAGCTGAAGCAGCAGAAACGCCTCGCCCTCTGGATCCTGGGACCGGGGACGCTGCTCCCCGCCGCCCTCATCGCCTTCTCCGCCTGGTGGCTGCTCGACCTCTCGGTCCCCGCCGCCGCCATCCTCGGCGCCGCGCTCGCCTCGACCGACCCGGTGCTCCTCCGCACGCTGGTGCGCCACAGCTCGCTTCCGCCCGCCGCGCGGCTCGCGCTCCGGCTCGAGAGCGGGATGAACGACGTGATCCTCCTCCCCATCGTCGTCCTCTCCATGCTCGCGCTCGGCGCGCAGCACATGGCGGGCAGCGTGGGCCATCACGTGGTCGGGCTCTTCATCCTGGGGCCGGCGCTCGGCGTGGCCGCGGGCTACATCGCGATCACCCTGCTCGACCAGGTGCGGCGGCGGGTCGGCGTGCGGCGGGACTACGAATCACTCTACGCGTTGGGCGTGGCGTTCACGGCATTCGCGGCCGCCGAGGCGGTGGGCGGGAGCGGGTTCCTGGCGGCGTTCGCCGCGGGGCTCACCGTGGCCGCGCTCGATGTGGAGCTGTGCGACTGCTTCCTCGACTACGGCGAGGCGTCGGCCGAGATGTTCCTGCTGCTCACGTTCGTGGCGTTCGGCGCGTCGCTGATCTGGTCGGGCTTTGGGATCGCCAAGCCCGGGACGCTGCTCTTCGCCGGGATCGCGCTGGTCGCGCGGACGATCGTGCTGCTGCCGGTGCTGGCGCTCGCCGGCGTCAAGGCCGAGGACCGCCGGCTCATCGCGCTCTTCGGCCCGCGCGGCCTCAGCTCGCTGCTGCTGGTGCTGCTGCCGGTGTTCGCCGGGGTACTGGGGTCCAAGGACATGTTCGCCGTCACCTGCCTCGTGGTGCTGCTGTCGGTGGTGTTGCACGGCGGCGGAATCGCGTTGTATCTGAGAAGAGCGGGGAGCGGGAAGCAGGGAGCAGGGAGCGGGAAGCCACAAGCCCGCCCCGCAGTCCCGCCCCGCGCCGAGCGCCCCCCGGTGATCGACCTCGGCGAGCCGGCGCCTGCCACGGAGAAGGAGCTGCCGGAGAAGATCGCGCTCGACGAGGTGCGGTCGCTCATCGCCTCGGGCGCGCCGATCGAGATCCTCGACGTCCGCACCGAGCGGAGCTACCGCGAAGACAACCTCCAGGCCAAGGGCGCGATCCGTCTTCCGCCCGACGACGCGGTCCGGCTCGCCCGCGAGATCGGGCTCTCCCACCACGCGACCCTCGTGCTCTACTGTGCGTGAATCGACGAGGCCACAAGCGCCCGTGTGGCGCGAGAGCTTCGAAGGGCAGACTGGACACGGGCGCGGGCGCTCGTGGGCGGGTGGGTCGCGTGGAAGCTGTCGGGTCTCGGGGTCGAGAAGAAGCCCGCCTGACGTCTGATGTCCGCGAACCACCGTAAGGCCGAGCCGTGGGTGCTGGCCGCCAGCATCCTCGGCTCGAGCATGGCGTTCGTGGACGGGAGCGTCGTCAACCTGGCGCTCCCCGCGCTCCAGGCCACCCTCGGCGCCACGGTCACCGACGTGCAGTGGGTGGTCGAAGGCTACTCGCTGTTTCTCTCTACCCTCCTTCTCATGGGCGGCGCGCTGGGCGACCGGTTGGGCCGCCGGCTCGTCTTCGTCCTCGGCACCGCGCTCTTCGCCATCGCGTCGCTCGCGTGCGGCGTCGCGCCGAGCGTGAATTTCCTGATCGGGGCGCGGGCGGTGCAGGGCGTCGGCGCGGCGATGCTGGTGCCCGGGAGCCTCGCGCTCATCTCGGCGACATTCCCGGAGGACCGCCGAGGCAGAGCGATCGGGACCTGGTCGGCGTGGTCGGCCGCGGCGGCGGGGATCGGGCCGGTGGCGGGGGGATGGCTGATCGAGGCGGCGTCGTGGCGCTGGGTGTTCTTGATCAACCTCCCGCTCGCCGCGGTCACGATCGCGATCTCGCTGGCGCGCGTGCCCGAGAGCCGCACGCCGGGCGAGCGAGACCCGCTCGACTGGACCGGCGCCGCGCTCGTGACTGCCGGGCTCGGCGCGCTCGTGTACGGGCTCATCGGCGCGACGCACCTCCGGCCCGACTGGACCAGCGTCGCCGTCGCGATCGGGGCGTCGGTGCTGCTGCTCATCGGATTCGTGTGGCGGGAGAAGACCGCGGCGAGCCCGATGCTCCCGCTTTCGATCTTCCGGTCGCGCGACTTCAGCGCCGCCAACGCCCTCACGCTGTTCCTCTATTCCGCGATGGGCGGCGGGATGTTCTTCCTGCCGTTCGTGATGATTCAGGTCCACCACTACTCCGCCGCCGCGACCGGCGCCTCGTTCCTGCCGTTCATCGTCCTGATGTTCGTCCTCTCGCCCTGGTCCGGCGGTTTGGTGAGCCGGTACGGCGCGCGGCCTATGCTCGTGATCGGTCCACTCGTGGCCGCGGCCGGCTACGCGCTGATGGCGGTGCCGGGGACGAGCGGGCCGTACTGGACGACGTTCTTTCCGGGGATCGTGGTGCTGGGCATCGGGATGGGGATCGCCGTCGCGCCGCTCACGACGACGGTGATGGGCGCGGTGTCGTCGAAGCACTCGGGGCTGGCGTCGGGGATCAACAACGCGGTGTCGCGGACGGCGGGTCTGCTCGCGGTGGCGGTGTTCGGGCTGGTCGCCGCGTCGCGGTTCGACCGCGCGCTGGACGAGCGGCTCGACGCGGCGCGGGTGCCGGCCGAGGTGAGGAAGGTGCTCGATACGGAACGGTCGAAGCTTGCGGGGGCGAAGATCCCGAAGGATGTTCCCGAAGGTGATCGCAGGAAGATGCGTGGCGCGATCGACGGGGCGTTCGTGGAGACATTTCGGCTGGTGGCGCTGTTGACGGCGGGGATGGCGGCGGTATCGGCGATCGCAGGAGGGATGGTCGGGAAGGACGGAAAGGACGGCGCATGACCGCTAAGCTCGCGATCGTCATTCTCTTCGTCGCCATCGCCTGCAACAACGGTGAGAGTCCCGCCGAGACCGGGACCGTTCGTGTCACCGTCGCATTCTCCGGGACCGATCCCGATCCCACCAGACCGATCGTTTCCCTGGACGATACGGTCAGCCGTCAGGGAGTCGGCGCCCCAGTGACATTCGAGGCCGCGGCCGGTACTCACCAGATCACGCTCCACGGTCTGCACGCGCGCTGCGTACGCGACGGAGATGCCACCCAGACCTGGGCAGTGGTGAGCGGGGAGATCACCGACGTCGCCTTCTCGGTTTCCTGCCGGGATGTGGACCAGCTCGCGATGTCGACGCTCGACTCGACCACCGGCGATCCCGTGCTTTCCATCGTCGATGCCGATGGACAGCGGTGGCACCATATCTTCGACGGTACCGCATCGATGGCAGTACCCGCCTGGAGCCCCGACGGCCGCCGGCTCGCATTCAGATACCACCTGGATCCCGACCAGGATAGAGGAGCCATCTACCTCGTGAACGCCGATGGCACCGAGCTGCGGAAGATCTGGAGCGACCCGGTCTACACACCGGCCGGTATCTCCTGGTCCCCCGATGGAGCTCGTCTCGCGGTCATCGCGGATTACGATGCCCCCGGCAGTAACTTCGACTACAACAAGCTCGTGCTGATGGATACGGATGGGAGCAACGTGGTCGAAACTGATCCGCAGAACGGAGGGGTGAGTGTGCCGAGGTGGGCGCCGGACGGCACGCGGTTCGTTTTCGCGGCCTCCGTGCGCGCCGGTGACAACGACGGGGGGCTCATCGGCACGTTCACCGCGGATCGACAGGGAGCGGAGCTGCACCAGATAGCCACATTCGCGTATGCGGTCGACTGGTCGCGGGACGGCACGAGAATCGTCCTCGCCAACGGCGGTCTCGTGACCGTGAGACCTGACGGGAGCGACCCGGTGACGATCCCCGGGTGCGACTTCTGTGTTGCCGCCCGGTGGTCACCCGACGGAACCCGGCTGCTGGTGGACAATCTCAACGACGTGCGCGTCGTGAGTCTGGATGGCACCCCTCAATGGAGCGTCAATACCGACGGTATCTACGGCCGACCGTCATGGTCCGGCAGCGGGATGCTGGTGGCCTGGATGAATTCTTCCGGGATCGGCACGACCATCGTGACGGCCGACGGCAGCAACCCGCGTGTTCTGGGTTTCATTTCCGGCTTTCCTGGTCCCGCCTGGCGACCGTGAGGAGGCCGTGACGCGGTTTCGTCAGTCCGCTCCGTGGCGCCTGTTGGTCTTGATTGGATGCAGCGCTGCGTGTGGCAGCACCGAGCCCGGGCAGACCGGCAGCGGCGGCCTTTCGGTCGTCACGACGACTATCGGCATTCAGCCCGATACCAACGGCTACATCGTGTTAGTCGATGGTGTCCGTTACAAGGCCGTCGGCGCGAACGACAGCGTGACGGTGCCCGGCATCCCGCCGGGATCGCACACGGTCGAGCTCTTCGGCATCGCGTTCAACTGCGCGACCTTGGGTGAGTTTGCCCGCACGGTGTCGGTCTCCGCGGAGGCGGATACGCCGATCGATTACTCGGTGGCCTGCGATGCGGTCTCGCGCAGCCGAATCGGGTTCGTGCGAGGAGGGACGGTGGCCATCATGAACGCCGATGGCTCAGAGATCCGAAACCTGTTCGACAGCCTGGGCGCGGTGTTCACGGAAGTGACCCCCTTCGCGGCGCCGTTCAACTGGTCGGGAGACGGCAGCCGAGTGGCCTTCACACGGGCGGACGGGGCGCTGTACGCAACGACAGCAGACGGTACGGGTGTCATTCAGCTGGCTCCGTCAGGCACCTGGCCAATCTGGTCGGAGGACGGGGAAGAGGTCGCGTTCCTGGTCGACGAGTCCGCCGCTCATCAGAAGCAGTGTTGCTATGTCAATGTCTTTGTCGCCAGAAGCGACGGGTCGGCGGTCACTCGCGTCACGGATCTCACGGATCAGGACCTCTTGACGCGCTACGACTTCTCGGCGGACGGTCGCACCATTGCCTATGATTCGGGTGTTACCAGCAGTCTGTTTCGTATCCAGCCGGACGGCACCGGCCTCCAGCCTATTGTCCCGCCAGGAATGTGCTGCCTCCAGTTCCCGTCTCTTTCTCCGGATGGCACCAAAGTCACCTACTTCGCCTATCCCGACGGCCAAACCAACGCCGAGCTGGGATATGACATCTTCGTCAGCCCGGTCGATGGAAGCGGACCCACAATCGATGTGAGCAACAGTCCGGGCGATGACTGGAGGCCGGTCTGGTCTCCCGACGGATCCAAGATCGCCTTCATCAGCTCCCCTCCCGGTGAGTTCTTCACCCCCGGAAATCTCGTTGTCGTCAACCCGGACGGAACCGATCAGAAGAACCTCACGCCGGACGACGACGTGTTGGAGCCCGCCTGGTCACCAGACGGGGCAAGGATCGCATACACCATGGAGGGGCGCATTTTTGTGGCCAATGCCGACGGCAGCGGCCGCAGGGACCTGGGCCTTGGCCAGCGCCCTACGTGGACGGGACGGTAGTAAGGACGGAAAGGACGGAAAGGACGGAAAAGACGCAGAGGACGCAGAAGTGAGAGCGGTCAGGGGCCGATCGTAATGCTCGTCCGCGCCTCCCTTGGTCCCAGAATCGCATACGACCCCGGTTCCTTCAGGTCGTAGCCCCAGTCCCTGAGGTTGATCCATTCCGATCCTGCGTGGCTGAGGAAGGTCATCGCCTGTCCTGGTTGCAGCACCTTGAGGGCCCCTCCGCTTGTTGGGTCAAACGTCATGCTCAACTTCACATCGCGACCTTCTCCGTCGACGATCCGCAACGGGGCGGCCAAATAGGTCGAGGTGCTGGCGAATTGAACCGCGTGATCGGCACCGTTTCTCATGGTGACGCGAACATCGATGGAATCGCCCACGATGAAGGTTGTCTTCCGAGTCTCGATGCTTAGCTCGACAGCGCAAACTTCTGTATAGAATGGCGGACCCCGCTTCCTGCGCATCTCGTTCTTGATGCTGTCTACACGGGTGAGCGGACCGCGTGCCGAATCATCGGCGGGCGAGATCTCGAACGACGCGAGGTTCGATCGGATCGTCGTCGTGTCAGCCATCGGGGGCACGTGAGGAATGCCCAGAATCGCGTAGTGGCCCGGCGCCTCCAGCCTGTACCCGAAATCGGTGATCGACATCCATTCGCCGCCGTCTAACTTGAAGGTTTGCCGGGGCTGAATGAATGCGAAGGGGACCTGGAGGCCACCGGTCGGCCTCATTGTCGCGTTGGGCTTAAGTCGCTCGCCGTCTCGCGTGACTACCAGGCGGACCAGATCGGCCGGGCCGAGTGGGGTGTAGAAGACCCTACTGTCCGATTGGTTGGTCAGCGACAGTTTGATCTGGGCGGTATCGGCGAGTGTGATGCTCGACCGTTCGATCTCGATTGTGGCCACGATCGGGCAGCGGGGGTCGGACACCTGGGCCAGCCCTGCGGGCGGGCCCAGGTGTAGTATGAGCACCGGCACGAGCCATCGGAGTATCGTCACGCTTACCGTCCTCGTCGCCTCTCCGTCCTTTCCGTCTTTTCCGTCCTCTCGTCCTATTTCGCCGTCGTCGCCCCCGGCATCTGAATCATCGGCATCGCGCCGCCCGTCACCTGCGGCATCTGGCCATTCCACCGCTTGCTCATCTCGTACTGCACCAGTGTCCCGGTAATGCTCTCCGCCAGCAGGCGGTTGGCTTTCGCCTGCGCCTCCGCCTCGGCGAGGATCGCCTTGGCGCGGCCGGCCGCCTTGATCGAGTCGCCCTGGGCCTGGAACTGGTTCTTCTGCAGCTCGTTCTGCGCCGTCAGCGCCTGCTGCTGCATGACGTTCTTCTGGTTGATCGCCTCGATCACCGAGGTCGGCGCCCGCAGCTCATTGATGGTGAACTGCTTCACCAGGATGCCGTAGGGCGAGAGCCGCTGCTCCAGCAGTTTGCTCACCCGTGAGGTCACCTCGAACTTCTTGGGCCCGATGATCGCCGCGATCTCCTCGTTGCCTACCACCTCCTGGAGCGACTGCCGGATCGACTGCTTGACGTAGCTGTGCTGGATCACCGCGATGTCGGTCCGGAAGGTCGAGTAGAGCGCGGGCACCTTCGCGGGGTCGAGCTCGAAGGACATGGAGACGTCGAGCGAGAGCGGCTGCCCCTCGACGCTGTTGACGTTGATCTCGTCGTTGCCGGACGACCCGTCGGTCGAGCCCCGGGTGAGCACCAGCGTCTGCATGAACGTCGGGTACTCCTCGATCCCCGTGGTGAGCGGGTTCCGCGCGTGGAGCCCCGGGCTCAGCGGCGTCGGGTCCACGCCGCCGCCCACCCGGTGGATCACGATGCCGACGTGCCCCGGGTTGATGTAGGTCATCGCCGTCGGGACGAGCACGAGCAACGCGATCACGCCCACGATGAGACCCGCCAGCCGCGCCAGGCGGACGAGCCCGTCGGACGATCCCACCCGTTCGCTCACACTACTCATGCAAGGCCTCCTTGTAGCACACCGGACAGATACGGCTGCCGGACGGCAGTCGCACCATCTCCTCTTCCCGCTGGATTCCGTGAATCGGGCACTTCAGGTCCAGCTCGTGCTCGATCGCCCGCCGGTTGCGGTCCTGCCGGATCCGCAGGCCGAGCGGCGTGAGGTAGAGCAGGGCAAAGAAAAGGAGGGCGGCCATCGTCGCGAACAGCGCGACGAACAGCACCCCCTCCAGGATGATCCCGACCATGTCCTCCACCTTTGCCGGTGAAGCGTCCCTCGGACGCCCCCAATATAGCGGCTCCGGCGGCGCACCGCAGGGACACGAGGCATGGGGGTTGCCCCCGTCCGGGGAGACGGTCCCGGGCCGGACCATCCGGTGATCCAGGGGCGGCTGGCCCGTCCACTCAACTCATTATCCTGTCACAGCTTCCGGTGTAGCACCCTTACCCCCGGTACGGAGGCGTTCCAGATGCGCATCTCGCATTCCGCGAGCCGTTCATTCACATCGGCAGTCCTGCTCGCTCTCGCGCTCGGCGCCTGCTCCAAGGATCAGGGCCCGTCCGAGTTCAATCCCGACGGGATGTCGGCGGACATCACCGCGGCCCAGAACGCCTTCAGCTCCCCGGCCTCCCAGAGCTTCTCGGCCACCGGCAGCGCCATGGCCCAGGTGCTGGGCGCCTCGGCGCCGGCGGTGGTCTCGCCGGTGAGCGCGCTCAAGAATCCGGCCTCCGCGAGGTACTACGCGCAGTCAGTCGTGCGGCTGCTCCCCAAAGCGGGCGGGATCTCCGCCGCGGTCGCCGAGATTCCCTCGAACCTCCTCGGCACCACGTTCGTGTGGGACCTCGCAACCGGCGCGTACGTCGCCTCCGACCAGACCGGCGCGCCGGCCACCGGTGTGCGGTTCATGCTGTACGCGCTCAACCCGGTGACGCTCGAGCCCGCCGATCCGCTGAGCGAGATGGGGTATGTGGACATCACCGACGTCGGCGCGGGCGCGACCGTGGGGAGGCGCGTGCTGGCCGTCGCCGGCGGCGTCACCTACCTCGACTACACCGCGACCGGCACCGGCACGCAAAGCTCGGGGACGCTCGCGATTCAGGGATTCGCCACGAACGGCACCAACCGGGTCAATTTCTCGCTGGGAACCACCGTCGCCCAGAGCCCGAGCGGGATGGTGCTGACGCTCGACTTCTCACTCAGCTTCCCGGTACGCGGCCTCACGATCACCTACACCGCCACGTTCGCCAACCTCACGCCCGAGGAAGTGGCGGTCACGCTCGACTATACGGTCTCCGGCCGGAACGGCAGCGCGCGGGTCTCGGGGACCTACGGCGCGGATGGCGGGTCCTTCTCGGTGCGCGTGAACGGCGAGCTGTTCGCGACCGTCAGTATCGGAGCCGGCGGCGAGGACCCGGTGATCACGAGCGCCACGGGCACGGAGCTGACGCTCGCGGAGCAGGCGGTGATGCACCTGATCATGGCGTTCTACGACGGATCGCTCTCGGTCTTCGACGGGCTGCTCGAGCCGGTGATGTAGGCGGGTTGCAGGTCCCGGGAACACGAAAGCCCGGCCGATCCGGCCGGGCTTTTCGTATGTCGTGACTCCTGCCGCGATCACCCCGACTGGAGCTGGGGCGTCTCCTCGCCCAGCAGTCTCCGGATTTCCCCCAGGAGGTCCTCCATCGAGAACGGCTTGGGAAAGATCGAGCCGGGGAGCGAGATGCCCGCCTGCCCGTAGCCGGAGATGAAGATCATCGGCAGCGGTCTGGGCCGCATCACCAGGCGGTCGGCCAGCTCGTAGCCGTCCATTCTCGGCATCCGGATGTCGGTGATGATGAGGCGGACCTCGTGCCCGGGGCGTGACAGAATCTCCAGCGCCTCCACCCCGTCGCCCGCCTCGAGGACGCGGTACCCCTCATCGGTCAGCGCCCGGCTGATCATGGACCGGAGCGACGATTCGTCGTCTACCAGCAAGAGGGTCGTGCCGGCCATCTACAGGCCACCTGACGGACTAGGGTCTTTGTGTGGGAAGTTGGAACGTACGACCATGACCAGCCGAGGGGAAGTCGCGGGCTAGGCGAGCCAGGCCGGGCCCGAGACCAGCTCCCGGACGAGGTCATCGGCGCTGCGGTCGGCCGCTTCCGCGGCGAAATTGGTGACCATACGGTGCCGCAGCACCGCCGGCGCCACCGATTTCACGTCATCGAGGTCGGCCATCGGCCGGCCGGCGATGGCCGCCCGCGCCTTGGCGCCGAGGACGAGATACTGCGAGGCGCGCGGTCCGGCGCCCCAGTCCACATATTCCTTAATGAAGGCGGGCGCCTGCGGATCGGGTGGGCGCGTCATCCGGGCAAGCGTCACCGCCGCCCGGATCAGCCCTCGCGAGACCGGGATCCGCCGGACCAGCGCCTGCATCGCCAGCACCGACTGGGCGTCGAGCACCGGCTGGAGCGCGCCACGCGCCGCGCCGGTGGTCTGCTCGACGATCGCCTCTTCCTCGGCGCGGCTCGGATAACCCACGCGCAGCTCCAGCATGAAGCGGTCGAGCTGGGCCTCGGGGAGCGGGTAGGTGCCTTCCTGCTCGATCGGGTTCTGGGTCGCGAGGACGAAGAAGGGATCGGGCAGGTGGTACGTTGTCCCGCCGGCGGTCACCTCGTGCTCCTGCATCGCCTGGAGCAGGGCCGCCTGGGTCTTGGGGGGTGTCCGGTTGATCTCGTCGGCCAGCACGACGTTGGCGAAGATCGGCCCCTGGACGAACCGGAACGCGCGCCGGCCGGTGGTCAGGTCCTCCTCGATGATCTCGGTGCCGGTGATGTCGGTCGGCATGAGGTCGGGGGTGAACTGGATCCGATTGAAAGACAGGTCGAGCGCCTCGGAGATGGTCGAGACCATGAGAGTCTTGGCCAGGCCCGGCACGCCGATCAGGAGGGCATGGCCGCCGGCCAGGATCGAGGTCAGGATGCCTTCGATGACCTCGTCCTGGCCCACGATCCGACGGGCCACCTGGGCCTTGAGCCGGGTGACGGCATCGAGAAGCCGTTGCAACTGTTGAACGTCGTCGTGCTGAGCGGTTTGCGTCGCCGTCATCGGGACCCAGGGAGCGAGGGAATGAGGAAGATACGAAGACCCTTCGCGGGATGTTACTGCGAGGCGTTTTTGCGAGCTTGCGAAATATTTCACAAGCGGATAGGTTAGCCGCGTGAACACCCCCGAGCCGAGCTCCGGCAAGGGCCCCGGACCAATGCGGTACGCCGGTCTGGGCGTCCAGCTCGCCGTGAGCGTGGTGGTGTTCGTCCTCATCGGCCAGTGGGCCGACAAGAAGTTCGGTACCGGCGGCCTCCTTACTATAGTGGGGGCGTTCGTGGGGTTCGGGGGGACGATGTACTCGCTCCTCCGGAGCCTGAACCGCAAGGATGGCGGCGGGGGCACGGACGGGTGAGACAGGCGGGCCGCTATCTCGCCGGCGTGGCCGCGGTTGCCGCGGCGGCGGCAGGAGCGACGGCCACGGTGCCTCTCGACATCCGTGCCGAGGTGGGGTGGGGGTCGGTGGTGGGTCTGGTGCTCCAGTCCCCGCTCGGCTGGTGGGCGCTCCGGGCGATCGGCACCGAGCGGTTCTTCCCGGTCTGGGGACTCGGCATGCTGGTGCGGCTCACGGTGCTCGCGGTCGCGGGACTGGTGGTGATCCCCGCGCTCGGTGTCCGCGCCGGCCCGATGCTCGGCTCGATGGTGGGGGTGCTGGTGGCGCTCCTCCTGGTGGAGGGGATCACGGCCCTCCGGGAACACTCGCGGGAACACGACTCATGATTCCATTCGGTCGCACGCTCGCTCTCGCGGCACTGCTGGTCGCCGGACCCTGCTCGATGCTCGCGGCGCAGGAGCACGCCGCCGCCTCGGCCGCGGCCCAGGGCCAGATCGACATCGTGCATCACATCGGCAACTCGCATTCGCTCGAGCTGCCGTTCATCGGCGAGGTCGAGCTTCCCCGGTTCGCGCCGATCCATATCGGCAGTTTCACGCTCGACCTCTCGCCCACCAAGCATCTCGTCTTCATGCTCCTCGCCGCCTCGATCGTAGCGTTGGTGTTCCTGCTGAGCGCGCGGTCCATCGCGCGGGCGCAGGCGCAGGGCAAGCCGGCCAAGGGATTCGCCGGCGCGATGGAGGCGATGGCGCTCTACATCCGGCAGGAAGTCGTGCTGCCGAACGTGGGTCCCCACGGCGAGGGGTACGCGCCGTACCTCCTGACGCTCTTCTTCTTCATCCTCGCGATGAACCTCCTCGGGCTCCTGCCCTGGGGCTCGACCGCCACCGGCAACATCGCCGTCACCGCGGCGCTGGCCGTCATGGCGTTCATCGTCATCGAGGTCACGGGGATGCGGACGCTGGGCCCCAAGGGGTACCTGAGCACGATCTTCTATCTGCCGCAGGGACTGCCGGGCGGCGCCGGCGGGACGTTCCTCAAGGTGCTCCTGCTCGCGGTGATGACGCCGATCGAGCTGATCGGCAAGTTGGCCAAGCCGTTCGCGCTCGCGGTGCGGCTCTTCGCCAACATGACCTCGGGCCACGTGCTGGTGCTGGCACTGATCGGCCTGACGTTCCTGTTCAAGAGCTACTCGGTGGGTCTCGCCTCGTCGGTGCTGGCGACGGGTGTCATGGTGCTCGAGCTGTTCGTGGCATTCCTGCAGGCGTTCGTGTTTACGCTTCTCACGAGCGTGTTCATCGGGTTGATGCGGGCGGAGCATTAGAAAGCAGAAAGCAGGGAGCAGGGAGCAGGGAGCAGGGAGAAGGGAGAAGGGAGAAGGGAGAGGGTCCCCGGCTCCTCCGCGCTCGGGCGGAGTTGGGAGCGTAGTCCGCCGGACGGCGGACGATGCCCGCTGTTCTCGACTCCGGTCGGAAACACCGGCGGGCCACCGCGGCGAGGTCGCTCCGGAAGAAGCGGCCGGCGCGCGGCGAGCGAACCGACACTCATCTTCCGCTCGACAACGGAGTCGGACATGCTTTCGATGCTTTCCATGCTCGCCCTGATCCAGGATGCGGCGGCGGCCGGTGCGGACAAGGGCTACGGTCTCATCGGCGCGGGTATCGCCGCGGGACTCGCGGTGGTCGGCGCCGGTATCGGCATCGGCCAGATCGGCGGACGCGCCACCGAGGGCATCGCGCGGCAGCCCGACGCGACGGCCCGGATTCAGACGGCCATGATCATCGCCGCGGCGCTGGTCGAAGGCGTCGCGCTGTTCGTGGCGGTCATCGCGTTCCTGATTCAGGGCAAGATCAATTTTTGAACGGCGGCTATAGGCTATAGGCTATAGGCTAAAGGCTGGAGGCTGTTGGCCTCTAGCCTTTAGCCAACCATCGGAGCCACCATGCTTCTCATGAGTCTCGCGCTTCAAGAAGAGCACGCGTCCGGGCCCCTCACAGTCGAGGGCGGGCTCATGTTCTGGACGATCGTCGTCTTCGTCCTCCTCCTCCTCATCCTCAAGAAGTTCGCGTGGCCGGCGGTGCTGGGCGCGGTCGAGGCGCGCGAGAAGGCGCTCGAGGAGCAACTCGCCGAGGCGGAGCGGAACCGTGCCGAGTCGGCGACGCTGCTCGCGGAGCACAAGAAGCTGATCGCCGAAGCGCGGACCCAGGCGAGCGCCGTGCTCGCCGAGGCCCGCTCGTCTGCGGACAAGGAACGGAGCCTGGCGGTGGAGAAGACCAAGCAGGAGCAGGTGGAGATGCTGGCGCGCGCGCGGCGGGAGATCGAGGCGGAGCGCGACCGGGCCATCGCCGACTTGCGGCGCGAGGCGGTGGATCTCTCGCTCGCGGCGGCGTCCAAGCTCATCGGCGAGCGGCTGGACTCGGAGACCGACCGGAAGCTCGTGACCGATTACCTCGCGACACTGGACACCGACCATTGAGCGCGACCACCATCGCCCGCAACTACGCTGAGGTCCTGTTCGATCTGGGCGAGCGCGGCGGGCGGACCGAGGATTTCGCCGGGCTGATCGACGCCGTCGCCGGCGCGATCGAGACGGCGCCGCAGATCCAGGACGCGCTCATGTCGCCCAGGATTCCGAAGCAGGAGAAGGCGCGCATCATCGGCGCGGCCCTGCCCAAGGCTCCTCAGGAGTTCGTGCGCTTTCTGCAGGCGGTGGTGAAGCGGGGGCGGCAGCAGCTGTTCGGCGTGATCGCGACCGAATACAACGGCCTGCTCGACATCAAGCTCAACCGGATCAGGGCGGGGATAACGCTTGCGAGGCGGGCCGACGAGAAGCTCCAGCGCTCGATTCAGGACGAGCTGAGCAAGCAGCTCGGCAAGCAGGTGATCGCGACGTTCCTGGAGGATCCGGCGATTCTGGGCGGGGCGATCGTGCGGGTGGGCGAGCGGATCCACGACGGCTCGGTGCGCCGCCGGATGACGAAGCTGAGGCGGGCGCTCCTTAGTCGTTAACGCCTATCCGCGACAACCACTCCACCCACTCCCCTGGGACATCGCCTTCGAGGGTAAGCCCTCGCGCTTCTGCCCGAAGGGTTAGCTCCTAAGGCAGCGGTGCGAGGTCCGGCTCCACCCACTCCGCGCGCGCGGCCGGCGACATGAGCCGGCTCTCGGTGTAGTAGCGCAGCGGCAGCTTCCGCTCCCCGTATCGCTCGATCAGCCGGTTGGCGCGGATCGCCCAGTCGCCCTCGGCCTCCCGCCGCACGAAGTCTCCCACCACCCGCATGTAGAACCGTGTGATGGTCTCGTGATAGCCGCTCGTGGGCGTGCTCACGACGCCGCAGGCCTCGTTGAGCCGGTGAATCCCGCGGCGCACGCGGTCGAGCGCGTCATCCGGCTCGAGCGCCGAGGCATACCAGAGCGCGACGGTGAGATGGGCGCGATGGTCCCAGCGCGATCGTGGCAGGGTGCATGCCTCGAATTCGCGTACGAGGTCGAGCACCTCGGTCTCGCTGTCGAAGAAATGCCCGGCCAGAGGCGGCGCGCTCACGCGCCGGCCACCTTTCGCCGCGTCTCCGCCCTGGTCTCGCCGGTGATGGTCACCGTATGTTCCCCGGTGTTCGAGGCCACGGTCTTGGTTCGGCCCGCGGAGAGTTGAATCCAGAGCACCGCACCCAGGATCATCGCCATCGAGGCGAGCATCCGTCCCGTCACCTGCTCGTCCAGCACCAGCCATCCCAGGATTACCGCCACGACGGGATTGACGTAGGCATAGGTGCCGACGACCGTCGCGGATGCGTACTTGAGCGCGTAGCCGAACGCGGTGTACCCGACGATCGAGCCGACGAGGATCAGGTAGACCAGCGCGCCCATGCTCCTGGATGTGAACTGCCAGCGCGGTCCTTCGCCGAGCGCCAGGCCGAGCAGGACGATGAGTCCGCCGCCCACCACCATCTGCACCGCGGCCGAGACATAGGGCGACGTGCTGGTCGGGCGGCGCTTCCAGAGCACCGAGCCCGATGCCCACGACGCGCTGGCGAAGATCAGCCCGATCGGACCGGCCAGGTCGTCGCGCAGTAGCTCGCCGGGGCGCACGCCGGAGAGCAGGCAGATGCCGGCGAAGCCGAGCAGCAGGCCGAGGCCGAGCTGCCAGGTGAATCGGGTCTTGCCGCCCGGCACCATCGAGTCGATAAACGCGGTCCAGAGCAGCACTGCCGCGACGTACACGCTCGCCGGGCCCGAGGGCACCGTCTGCTCGGCCCAGACGACGATGGCGTTGGCGCCCATGAGGAAGAGGACGCCGGTGATCGAGAGCGTGATCCAGTCGCGACGGGTGCTCGGCAGCTTGTCGCCCGTGGCGAGCATGACGCCGCCGAGCAGGAGGCCGGCGATGAGGAAGCGCGCGCCGGCGAACAGGAACGGCGGGAGGTCCGCCACGCCGATCCGGATGAAGAGATACGTCGAGCCCCACACCACGCAGACGAGGAGGTAGGCGATGAGGGCGCGCCCGCGAAGGCCGGCCATGTTAGGCCTCCTCTCCGCCGGGCGCGATGCCCGGCTTCTCGAAGACCGACGAGAGCACGATGGTCGTGCGGGTGCTGACCGGCTGGCCCAGCTCGCCGAGCTGCCGGATGACGCGCTCCAGCTCGGCGAGCGACGGCGCGGCGACTTTGAGGATGTAGCAGTCCTCGCCGGCGACGTGGTGGCACTCGAGGATGTTGGGATTCTCCGCGAGCACCACCGGCTCGGCGCCGGCCGCAGTGTTGGCCGGGTAACGCACCGCGATGAAGGCGGTGACGGGATAGCCGACCTTGGCCCGGTCGAGCCGGGCGGAGTAGCCGAGGATGTGACCCGACTCCTCGAGGCGCTTGACCCGTTCCATCACTGCCGGGCGGGACAGACCGACGTCGTCGGCGATGGCCTGGTAGGTGGCGCGGGCGTCGGCGACGAGGATCCGGAGGATCCGTCGGGAGGTGGCATCGAGGGGCGGCGAGACGGTGGTGTTCACTGGCGCTCCATTACGCTTGGTAGCTCCAGTATACAAAAGGCCTACGATTAGTCAATATCTTAGATTGCTGTCAAACTATTAGGAGGAGTATGTACTTGACGCATGGCTCGACGACTACGGGAATTAGCCTGACATTCCCCGGTACAACCCTGTAGCTTCCGATCAGCAGTTCCTTCCGCCGCCAGCCACGCCCGGGCGTCTCCGGGTCCAAGGTTCACAATGCGTGCCCGGTCTCCGCCCCCCTTCACGGGGCGGCATATCATCGTGGCCGATGAAGACCCCCGCGTGGTCGAGCTCATCGTCAGAACGCTGCGGAGCGACGGGCACGCCGTCTTTCACGCGTACGACGTTCTGTCGGCGACGCAGCTCGCGGTCGGCCTCGCCTCCTGCGATCTCGTGATCAGCAACACGACGGTCGAAGGAGCGGACGGGGTCGAGCTGATCCTCTATCTCCGCACGCGGATGCCGGACCTGCCGATCATCTATCTCGCCGACATGTGGCGGTCCACGCCGGAGGTCGAGCGAGAGCTCCCGCCCGATGTGCGGGTCCTTCGCGAACCATTCACCATCGAAGATCTGCGCGCAGCAGTCGCGGCGGTGCTGGACACGGTCCCGTAGCCGAGCTTATTCTCGTCCTTCGCAGCGTCGAGGAGGCGTTCGTGGCTCGGCACAGGTTTGCATGGCTCGGCGTGACCCTCGCGTGCATGGCCTGTCGTTTGGGCGGCAGTCCAGCGGTCACGACGGCGAGTGACGAAGGCTTTGCGGGCGTGCAGGCGCGCGGGCAGGTGGCAATGGGTGTGAATCAGTACACGTCCACCCACGTGTTCCAGCCTCTCCCGGACGGGGGCCGGATCGAGCTCCAACGGAATGGGGCCGATAGCGTGGGAGCCGCCCAGATTCGACGGCACATGGAGTTGATCGCCCGGCAGTTCGCGGCGGGAGACTTTCACCTGCCCGGCTTCGTTCATCACCGCGACGTGCCGGGAACGGCCGTGATGTCGGCCAGGCGGGCGTCGGTGCGGTACACGGTCGAGACGCTGCTTCGTGGCGCGGCGCTCCGGCTTCAATCCAGCGACAGCACCGCGATCGCTGCTATTCACGAGTTTCTTGCCTTCCAGCGCCAGGATCACCACACCGGGGCCACTCACGACTCGTAGGCGTGCTTTCGGGTCCGCGTCGGTCGTCTATGTTGGCATGAAAGGCAGAGCCGTCGTCCTGGTCTGGCTGGCTCTTGCGGGGGTGTCGAGCGCCGGTGCGCAGGTGACCGTGAAAATCGGCGACCCGCTCCCGAGGTTGGACACCTTCCCGCCGGGGAAGCGGCGCGAGATCGAAGCCGCGATAGCCGGGGGCTTCAGGGACATCTGGGAAAAACGTTGGCCCGGCCCGGTCTACAGTGCGCGCGACATCCATCTGACCATCGAGCCGCGCCAAACCACCTTTCAGGCCGGGTCTCCGGTCGAGGTTCGGCTCACGCTGACCAATCAGTCGGAGCACGAGCTTCGGTATGTAGATTTGCCCCCGTTCTATTTGACGAGCCTCCGGGTGTACGACGCCGGCGGGCACGAGGCGGAGCTGACCGACTGGCAGCCGGTAACAATGATCAGTGGCCCCTCCCCTCCCATCATCCTTCTTGGACCGGGAGAAACGACGATCATCCGTGATTGGGGACGTCACGACGAGTGGCTGGACCTGAAGTACTGGCGATACGATCTTCGAAACCCCGGCACCTATACGATAGTGGGCGTGCCGATGGTGGCTGGACCCACGCTGACAGCCGACACCTCGGTCCGATCCAATCGCGCGGAGATCACGGTCACCAAGTAGGACGTGCCGGATCTACTTCCCCCGGCTCTTCCGTTTCTTCCCGCCGCCACCGTTCCTCGGCCAGCTCTCCTTCGACTTCTTCGGCCCCTGCATCGGGGCGCGACCGATCCACGGCGCCGGCAGCACCAGCCTCTCCGGCTTGGGGCCGCGTCTGCGCGGCGGGTTGTTCTTCGCTCTCGATCCCATGGTCACTCCCCCGTACATCTCAACATATTTCACTCATCGCGTCTCCGGGAGCCGGACATGGACGCCAGAGAACATTGGGAACGGATCTACCGGGCGAAGTCCCCTACCGAAGTGAGCTGGTACCAGCCAGAAGCCCGGGTCTCGCTCGAGCTGATCCGCCGGGTCGCACCCGACCGTGCGACTCCCATCATCGACGTTGGTGGCGGAGCCTCCACCCTGGTGGACGGCCTCCTCGATGCCGGGTACCAATCGGTGACGGTGCTGGACATCGCTCCCGCGTCACTCGCGATCGCTGGCAAACGCCTGGGTGAGCGAGCGGCCATGGTTCGGTGGATAGTGGCCAATGCGCTCGATGCGCCGCTCCACGACGCGGCCTACGGCGTCTGGCACGACCGAGCCGTCTTCCACTTCCTCACCGATTCGGTACATCGGGAGCGCTACGTGGCCCAGGTGCGAAGAGCCGTACGGCCTGGCGGGTACGTGATCATCGCGAGCTTCAGTCCGGAAGGCCCGCCCACGTGCAGCGGACTCGAAGTGATGCGGTACAGTCCCGAATCCATGCACGACGAGTTCGGGTCAGGATTCCGCCTGTTGGACAGCGTCCAGGAAGACCACCATACCCCGGATGGCAGGGTCCAGTCGTTCGTCTACTGCCTCTGCCGGGTCTAGCACGCCCGCGCCAACTCCCGAAAACGACAAGAGCCGGGGAGCTCCCCGGCCCTTCCGCGACCCGTACCCTTTCGCTTCGCTCACTGCAGCGGGCGGGTGCGGTGTTGAGAGTGTGACGAATGACCGCTCAACATATCCACATTTCCACGATTTTGCTCAATGCTCATGTGCGGGGCCCATATCCATAGCCCCCATATCGTCGCGTCCCTGTGGAAAGGCCATGGCCAGATCGCTGCCCGCGTCGGTCATGACGTGAACCATGTAGCGTGACTGGGCCCGGAACCGGCCACCCGCCTTGGTGCACGCCTCCTCGGTAGTCGCCCTGGGCACGATTCGGAACGACCTCAGGTTCCCCGCGACACAGATGTTCTGGTGCTGGTGCCAGTGCGCCACGCTGAGCGGGACCATGGCGTCGAGATCGTCGAGCGTCGCCGAGGGGGCCGCGACGAACATCCCACCGGCGAGATGGAACTCGCCGTCGGTGCCGCGCCGGTAGAGCAGCGCCTGCGGAGCTGTCGGATCGAATTTCTGGACCTGCCCCAGGCGCTTGGGCCACTTGCCGGCGTGCAACAACCGGGCGCCCTTCACCATGTCGGTATCGCGGCGGACCCGGTAACCGGCTTTCTCCGCTTCCTCGAGTGTCTGGTACGGCGCGATGGCGTCGCGAAGCTTCTCGACCATCGCGAGGGCGCGCGCCGAGTCCTCGGGCGTGCCGGGGCGCGCCTCCGTAAAGGCCATGTGCGCGTGGGCCATCGCGGGCTGCTCCGTCTGGGCGCAGAGCGACCCGGCAGCGGCGAGCAGGAGAACCGGAAGCGCCGCCGTGCGGCGCGCAATGCCGAGCATGATGCCTCCGACCTGTACCGTGGCGATGGGATGACCTGCCTGCCAGGGGTGACGGGAGGCCGGGCGCTCCGTTAAGGCGGCCTCAGTCCATGAGGCGGTGGATGTCGTAGGCGACGCCGTGTCCCTCGAGCAGCCCGACGTACTCGGAGTAGAATGCCCGTTCGCGGTGGTGGACCTCCTGTTCCCTGATGTACGCCTGCACGGCCCCGTCTTCTCTGGGGGTGACGCTGAATGCCGCGTATCCGCTCTGCCATTTGAACTCGCGCCGGTGGGGGTAGGACGCGTGGATCCAGCGCGACGTGCCCGCCTTGATCAGGTGGACCAGGTCGGCGAGAGAAATGGATGGCGGGTGGTCGAGGTAGAGATGAATGTGGTCGCGGGTGCCGCCGGCGCAGACTACGCGCGCCGCGCGCCGATCGGCCAGGGCGCTGATCTGCGCGAAGAGCCGCGGGCGCCATTCGGGGTCGAGCCAGGGACGCCGTTTGTGCGTGCCCCACAACAGGTGGATCCGGACTGACGTGAGCGCTTCGGCCATCGCGATCTCCCATTCCGGCGCGGACACATCTCCGCCGGACCGCCGTATGGTAGAGTGCCGCGCTCGCGTGCCGTCACCCATGACGTGCGCGGCGGTGCCGGATCGCTCCGGCCGACCTATGTTTGGGGCCGTTCTTACAAGTTGATGGGCGGGGAAAGGGAAGGACCCTTTCTCCTTTCTCTCTTCTCCTTACATATCGACGAGCCGTCCGTGATCCTGCCGGCCCTCTTGGCACTCCAGCAGGTTGCCGCTCCGCCTCCCGCGTCCGAACCGAAGGCGCCGTACTGGCAGCAGGACGTGGCGTACGAGATCACCGCCCGGCTGGACGAGCCGAAGGGGGTCTTGAGCGGGACCGAGCTGATCCGATATCACAACCGCTCCCCCGACACGCTCGGCACGTTCTCCCTTCATCTCTATCTCAACGCCTTCCGGCCCGGCTCGCGCTGGGCGGACGCCGATTCGGCCGAGGGCCGCCGCCGGTTCAACGACCTCCGGGACCCCGACTTCGCCTTCAATCACGTGTGGCAGGTCCGGATCATGGGCGAACAGGTCGAAGCCACGTATCCCTTCGCGCCCGACAGCACGATTGCGCGATTCGACCTGCCGAGGCCGCTCGCGCCCGACGACTCGATGACGGTCGAGATGGAGTGGGACGCTCGTCCTTCCACAGTGCCCCGCCGCCAGGGCCGGGCCGGACGGCGCTTCGACTTCGCGCAGTGGTATCCCAAGGTCGTTGTCTACGACGGGTTCGGGTGGGAGGAGCATCCACTGTATCCGGCGGGCGAGTTTTACGGGGAGTTCGGCACCTTTCTCGTGGACCTCGACGTGCCTCAGGACCAGGTGGTGGGCGCGACCGGGGTGCCGGTGTGCGGCGATCCGGGGTGGGAGCGCGCCAACCGGGATTCGACGCGCGCCATCGAGTATCAGCGCGACTACTACGGCGCGTCCACGCCGCCGGCCGACGCGTGCGAGAAGGCCGATTCCGGCCGCAAGCGGATCCGATGGTACGCGGAGCGGGTGCATCACTTCGCGATGTCGCTCAATCCGGAGTACCGCTATGAGGGAGGGCACTACGACGACGTCGCGGTGCACGTTCTCTATCAGCCGGGCGATGAGGAGTCATGGGGCAAGGGTGTCGCGGTGAAGCGCACGGAGACGGCGCTCGAGTGGCTCGACCGGCTGTACGGCCCGTTCGGCTGGCCTCAGATCACGAACGTGCACCGGATCGAGGGTGGGGGCACCGAGTTCCCGATGATGATTCACGACGGCTCGGCGGACCAGGGTCTCATCGTCCACGAGCTGGGCCACAACTACACCATGGGTCTCCTGGCCAACAACGAGTGGCGCGAAGGGTGGCTCGACGAAGGGTTCACCAGCTTCCAGACGACGTGGTTCTGGGAGACGACCGGCAAGCCAAGCACGTATCCAGGCGACGAGGCCGAGATCCTCGCGGCCGATCTCGACGGTTTCTCGGAGCCGCCGAGTCTCGTGGCGGAGAGGTACCGCGACTTCGCGTCGTACAACTTCGCGATCTACAGCCGGGGCGAGCTGTTCTTCCACCAGCTGCGCGACATCGTGGGTCCCGAGACGATGCACCGGATCCTCCGCACGTTCTACGAGCGATGGAAATACAAGCACGTGGACGAGGCGGCGTTCCGCGCGGTGGCGGAGGAGGTGTCGGGACAGGACCTCTCGCATCTCTTCGCGCAGTTCCTCCACACCACCGATCTCTACGACTATGCGATCGGAAAGGTGAAGGTCCGCCGCGCCATCGGCTCGGGGAGCGGAACGCCGGGGTGGGTGACGCGGGTGGAGGTGAAGCGCAAGGCGCCGGGCCAGATCCCCGTGGACGTCGCGGTGATCGCCGAAGGCGATACGGCGGTCGTGCGCACCGACGGCCTCGCCACCAGTGACTATGTGGAACTCGAGACCCGGACGCGTCCACGCGAGGTACGGGTGGATCCCCGGGTGCGCGCGCACGACTGGAACATGCTCAACAACCGCCGGTGGACCCGGTTCACGGTCGCGCGGCTCTTCGTCCCCGTTCCCGGCACGGACGTGTACTTTCACCGCTACTTCAGCACCCGGAGCCGGCGCGACGTCCTCACCATGGGCATCCAGCCGACGATCTGGTACAACGAC
>DATBSO010000182.1:0-5339 GCA_036559745.1 Gemmatimonadales bacterium
GTGATGCCGGGGGACAACGTGCAGATGACGATCGAGCTGATCACGCCGATCGCGATGGACGAGGGGCTGCGCTTCGCCATCCGCGAGGGCGGCCGCACCGTCGGCGCCGGCGTCGTCACCAAGATCAAGAAGTAGGGACCAATGCCACGAGATAAAATCACGCTCGAATGCACCGAGTGCAAAAGCCGCAACTTCTTCACCGATAAGAACAAGCGGAAGCACCCGGAGCGGGTGGAGCGTCGCAAATACTGCCCTCGGTGCGACCAGCACCGAACCCACAAGGAGTCCAAGTAGTCATGGAGCGGGCGCAGGTCGCACAGCCGTCGAACAGGATGGTGGGGTGGGTCGACCGGACCCGTGGCTTCCTCGTCGGCGTGCGCGACGAGTTGCGCAAGGTCACCTGGCCCACCCGGGATGAGCTGGTCAAGGCGACCCGGATGATCATCGTGCTGTCGATCATCCTCGGGTTCACCATCGGTCTCCTCGACTGGCTGCTCCAGGCCATCCTCGTGACCGGCATCGCGCAGCTCGCGCGCTAGGCGTCGACCATGGAATACCGGTGGTACGCGATCCAAACGACCGCGGGACACGAGAACAAGGTACGGAATCTCCTGCAGCGGCGGATCGAGGATGACCCGCGGCCGGCCGAGACGAAGCTCATCCGTCAGGCGCTCGTGCCCGTCCAGGACGTGATCGAGATCAAGAACGGCAAGAAGGTCAACGTCGAGCGCAAGCTGTACCCCGGCTACGTGCTGGTCGAGATGGGCATGAGCCAGGAAGCGCTCCACGTGGTCAACAGCATCCAGGGCGTCATCAAGTTCGTCGGCACGGGCAAGATGCCGCAGCCCCTCCGGCAGGACGAGGTGAACCGGTTGCTGGGCGTTGCCGAGGCCGTCGCGGAATCGGAGCCGAAGGAAGAGATCCCCTTCATGGTCGGCCAGGTGGTCGAGATCACCGAGGGGCCCTTCTCCGACTTCAGCGGCACGGTCGAGGAAGTGCTGGCAGACAAGGGAAAGGTGAAGGTGTCGGTGAGCCTCTTCGGGCGGCCGACGGCGGTGGAATTGGATTATTTGCAGCTTCGTGGTCACTGAGCAAGACGGATATAGGCTGAAGGCTAAAGGCCTCCAGCCTCGAGCTTGAGCCGTAGTACCGCGACCGCGCGGTGTATCGCGGCAGTCGGCCCCTCCGGGCCTACGCTATAAGAGGAGAAGCATGGCAAAGAAGATCCAGGCATTGGTGAAGTTGCAGTGCCCGGCCGGCGCGGCCACGCCCGCGCCTCCGGTAGGCACCGCCCTGGGTCCGCACGGCGTGAACATCATGGAGTTCGTCAAGCAGTTCAACGCCCGGACCCAGAGCCAGAGCGGCATGGTGATCCCGTGTGTGGTCACGATCTATGCGGATCGGACCTTCACGTTCGTCACCAAGACGCCGCCCGCCCCGAACCTCCTGCTCAAGGAGGCCGGGGTCGAGAAGGGCAGCGGCCAGCCCAACCGGATCAAGGTCGGTAAGGTCACGCGCGCCCAGGTCAAGAAGATCGCGGAGATCAAAATGGCCGATCTCAACGCGTCCGACCTGGACAGCGCCATGCGTATGATCGCCGGCACCGCGCGATCCATGGGATTGGACGTGGTGGACTGATGGCGACCCGGGGCAAGAAGTTCCGGAGCGCGGTCGCCACGGTGGATCGCTCGCGGGAATACCCGATCGCTGACGCAGTGGCGCTGGTCAAGGGCGCCGCGTACGCCAAGTTCGATGAGACCGTGGACGTCGCCGTGCGACTCGGCGTCGATCCCCGCCATGCCGATCAGGTAGTGCGGGGGACGGTCGTGCTACCCCATGGAACCGGGAAGTCGGTTCGCGTGTTGGTAGTCACCCAAGGCGAGCGCGTGCGCGAGGCGGAGGCCGCCGGCGCGGATTTCGTGGGCATCGAGTACATCCAGAAGCTCAAGGATGGCTGGCTCGAGGCCGACGTCATCGTCGCCACCCCCGACGTCATGGGTCAGCTCGGCCAGCTGGGACGGGTCCTCGGACCTCGCGGTCTGATGCCCAATCCAAAGGCCGGGACGGTCACCATGGACGTCGCCAAGGCGGTCCGCGAGATCAAGGCCGGCAAGATCGAGTTCCGGGTCGACAAGACCGGAAACGTGCACGCGCCGGTCGGCAAAGTGTCGTTCACTCCAGCCCAGCTGGCGGACAACGTCGCGGCGTTCATGGACACCATCGTCCGGGCCAAGCCGTCCGCCGCCAAGGGTCACTACATCCGTTCCGCCACGGTCTCCAGCACGATGGGACCCGGCGTGCGCCTGGATACGGCGGTGTACCGATGAGCAAGACCGA
Source organism: Gemmatimonadales bacterium (assembly GCA_036559745.1). Lineage (GTDB taxonomy): Bacteria > Gemmatimonadota > Gemmatimonadetes > Gemmatimonadales > GWC2-71-9 > CAVVWJ01. The sequence continues at coordinate 2,338 of DATBSO010000182.1, forward strand.
GCGACAGGCGTCGGTGGAAGAGCTGGCGGCGCAGCTGAAAGCGGCGCCCGACGTCTACGTCACCGACTTCAGCGGGCTCAACGTCCTGCGGATGACCGAGTTCCGCCGGCGCCTCCGGGCCGCGGGCGTCTCGTACGTCGTCGTCAAGAACACGCTGGCCCAGCGGGCGCTGGCCGCGAATGGGATCACGACTCTCGACGAGCACCTGGCCGGCCCGACCGGTCTGGTGCTGACCACCGACGCGCTCGCCGCGGCCAAGGTGCTCACCGATTTCGTCAGGGAGTTCGAGAAGCCGACCGTCAAGGTGGGGCTGGTGGATGGCAAGACGGTCACGCCCGCGCACGTCAAGCGGCTCGGTGAGATTCCGTCCCGCGAAGTGTTGCTGGCTCAGTTCGCAGGCTCGCTCAACGGCCTGCTCTATTCCTTTGTGGGCGCCCTCGAGGCCCTCCGCGAACAGCGCGGTACCGCTTCTTAACCGTACGGAGATCAGGACATGGCTACGACCACGCTGAGCAACGAAGAGATCCTCGAAGCGATCGGACACAAGACGGTCATCGAGCTCGCGGACCTCATCGAGGCTTTCAAGACGAAGTTCAACGTCACCGTGGCCGCCGCCCCAGTTGGCGGTGGAGCGGGTGGCGGCGCCGCGGCGCCCGTGGTGGAGGAGAAGACGGAGTTCTCCGTCATCCTGAAGGCAGGCGGCGCCAAGAAGATCCAGGTCATCAAGGTGGTGCGCGAGATCACCAGTCTGGGTCTCAAGGAGGCCAAGGACGCGGTGGACAACGTGCCGAGCACCATTAAGGAAGGCGTTTCCAAGGCGGAGGCCGAAGAGATCAAGAAGAAGCTGGAAGAGCAGGGTGCGGAAGTCGAGCTGAAATAGCGCGAAGCGCTGTCCCGAGCCGGTTGCCGGGCCCGTCGGGTCCGCGGCCGGCGAGGGATCCGGCGACTTCAACCTATTTCAGTGAGACGAATGCACCTTCGACGCTCTCCGACGTTCCCGTATCTGACGAGCCCCGTGGCCAACCCCGCCGCTTCAGGTGGGGCATTCGCGCTGGGGCCATTTGTGTTGCGTGAGAGTGAGTGAATCGATGCCTCAGACCCGATCGGTAATCACGTTCAGTAAGCGCGAGGGCGGCATGCCGATGCCGCACCTCCTCGACATCCAGACGGCTGCCTTCCAGACGCTGCTCGTGCCCGACGACGTGCACGGCGCCCGGCAGGACGTCTCGCTGGAACGGGTGTTCCGGGACCTGTTCCCGATCACCGACGTCAACGAGAAATACAAGCTGGAATTCCTCGGTTATTCGCTGGGGGAGGCGAAGTACGCGGTCGAGGAGTGTATCGAGCGTGACATGACCTTCGCCGCGCCCCTCAAGGCCAAGCTCCGCCTCGACGTGTACGAGGAGGTCGAAGGCCAGAAGCGGCTCAAGAACGCCATCGAGAAGGAAGTCTACCTCGGCGAGCTGCCGATCATGACGCCCCTCGGGACGTTCGTCATCAACGGGGCCGAGCGGGTGGTGGTGAGCCAGCTCCACCGGTCGCCCGGCGTGGTGTTCGAGGAGGACACCCACCCGAATGGCCAGCGGCTCTTCTCGGCGCGGATCATCCCCTTCCGGGGGTCGTGGGTCGAGTTCACGATCGACATCCATGACGTGATCTACGTCCATATCGACAAGAAGAAGAAGTTCCCGGCCACCGCGCTGCTGCGCGCCTTCGGTCACGGGAACAACGCCGACATCCTCAAGCTCTTCTTCGCGACGAAGGAGCTCAACATCACCGGCAAGCTCGAGGGCCGGCAGGAAAAGCGTGAAGTGATCGGCTCCCTGCTCGCCGTCCCGGTGCCGAATCCGGAAGACTCCAAGGGCGACGCGCTGGGTGTGGTGGGCGACGAGCTCACCCAGGAGCGGCTGAACGAGATGCGCCACAAGGGCGTGAAGACGGTCACCGTCTTCGCCGGCTATACCACGCTGGACGTGCGGGAAGAGGAGCAGCCGACCAGCACGCGCGACCGGCAGAACCACGTCCTGGCCTTCGACGCCGCCGACCCGGAGACGGGCGAGGTGCTGGGCGAGGCCGGCGCGGAGCTCACCGAGTCGCTGCGCAAGAAGCTGATCAAGGCGGGCATGCACAAGATCGAGGTGCTGCTCCCGGCCGGTCGCTCGGAGTCGCCGCTCATCAAGAACACGCTGGCCAAGGACCCGACCCACAGCGAGGCCGAGGCCCTCGAGCAGATCTACGCCCTGCTCCGGCCGGGCGACGCGCCCAATCTGGAGACCGCGCGGCAGCAGCTGCAGAAGCTGTTCTTCAACCCGAAGCGATACGACCTGGGACGGGTAGGCCGGTACAAAATCAATCAGCGGCTCAAGCTGCGGACCGATCCGAACCACACCGTGCTGACCGAGGACGACTTCGTCGCGATCATCCGCTACCTGATCGATCTGCACGACGGCCGTGGGTTCACGGACGACATCGACCACCTCGGCAACCGGCGCATCCGGTCGGTCGGCGAGCTCATCGCCAACCAGTTCTCCGTGGGCCTGTCGCGCATGGCGCGGCTGGTCAAGGAGCGGATGAGCATCAACTCCGACCCGGAGAAGATCTCGCTCGACGACCTGGTGAATGCCCGGACGGTGAGCGCGGTGATCCAGGCTTTCTTCGGGAGCTCGCAGCTCTCGCAGTTCATGGACCAGACGAACCCGCTCGCCGAGCTGACCAACAAGCGCCGGCTCTCGGCGCTGGGCCCGGGCGGTCTCACGCGTGAGCGCGCCGGCTTCGAGGTGCGCGACGTGCATTACTCGCAGTACGGCCGGATGTGCCCGATCGAGACCCCGGAAGGCCCGAACATCGGCCTGATCACCAGCCTCTCGTCGTACGCCCGGATCAACGACCTGGGCTTCATCGAGACGCCGTACCGCCTGGTGAAGCACGGCAAGGTGACCGACGAGATCCGCTGGCTGTCGGCGAGCGACGAGGAGGACTACACGGTCGCCCAGGCCAACGCG
>DATBSO010000183.1:0-20158 GCA_036559745.1 Gemmatimonadales bacterium
CCATCCATCAGGAAGAGATGATTCTCGTCGACCCTGAGGAACGACATCGTTTGATCCGAGGCGTGCAGGTGGAGCTGGTAGACGGTCGCGCCGGGGTCGAACGTCGTTCCCCGGACGATCGTCCAGGCGCCTTCCCGAAAGGTGCTCACGCCCATGTAGAGGTAGGAGGTCGGCTCGCCCGTCGTCGCGCCCTGGTACAAGGTCAGCCGGGACTTGACCTTCATGCATCCGGGATACGGAGCGGTGCGCGTGATCTCGAGAACGATAGGGTGGCACGGGAGCCGGCCGTCGAAGACACCCAGGACGGTTGAGCCGGCCGGAGCGGGAGGGATGGGCGGACGGGGCGGTGGCTCGGGGGGCGAGCCAGACGGGCGACGACTATGGGACGGCTGATTGTCCGTGCGGTTGAGGGTATAACTCCACGCCCCGTTCCCGACCATCAGCGTTCGATCGGCGGTCAGCACATGCAGCAGCCCGTCGGTCAGTCTGAGAAACGAGACCGCGGGCAGGGTCTCGTCGGTGAAGAGGCGATACACGACCGCGCCCGAATCCTCCTTCGTGCCCTTCGCGATGTCCCATTTCCCCTGCATCGCGATCGCCGTACCACCGCCGGCCAAGCCGGTCGAATTCTGTTGAGAGAGCCCATATGCGGTGTTCAACGAGTACGTCGTCGGGGACCCGGTCGCGGAATCCTCACGGAGCACGATCTTCCAGATCATCTGCTCGCAGTCGGTGCTCGCCGGGATCTGGGGCAGCGGCCGCGTCCGAGGACTGCACGGGGTGATTCCCTCGAAGACGCCCCGGATCGAAGAATCGGCAATCACGGGCCCGGCAGAATTGCCGGCGCAGGCCGTCTGCACCGTGAGGGCAGCGCTCAACAGCGCCCAGCAGCAACGAGCGACCGCCGAGGATGCGCTGTCGATCACGGCAGCACTGCCGCACGTCGATCGGGGCTGACGCCGTCGGACGGTATCGCCGTGAAGAACGAGGGCACCCCAAATCGCCTGGCGGCGAAGGCGGCCTCGACGGCCTCGGCAACCGCCTCGGCATCGGTGAGCCGCACGAGGGCGATGATACAGCCACCGAACCCACCGCCCGTCATCCGCGCACCCAGCGCACCAGCCGACATCGCCGCGTCCACGGCGACGTCAAGCTCGGCGACCGTCACCTCGTAATCGCCCCGAAGGGAGACGTGCGAGGCGTTGAGCAGGGGGCCGATATCGGCTGGTGCTCCCGAGCGCAGGAGCTTCACCGTGGCCAGCACGCGTTCGTTCTCGGTAACCACGTGCCGAACGCGACGTCGCATGACGTCATCGGACAGGGTCTCGAGAGCCGAAGAGAGGTCGTCCACCTCACGCAGCGAGGGGACGCCGAGAGCACGCGCCGCCGCCTCGCAGGTGGCGCGTCGCGCGGCGTATTCATTGTCGGAGTGCCGGTGCGGTGCGTGGGTGTCTGCGACGAGAATCGCGAGTCCAGACGCCGCGAGGTCGAAGGGGACCTGCTCGACCGCCTGGGTGCGACAGTCGAGAAAAAGGGCGTGTCCGCGCCGGCACAGGGTCGATGCCGCCTGATCCATGATCCCGCACGGGACGCCGACGTACCCATTCTCGGCCCGTTGTGCCAACGCGGGCCACGTCGTGACCGGCACGTGATCGGCGGCACCGGCGAGGTCGGCCAGCGCCGCCAGAACTGCACACTCCAGCGCGGCGGACGACGACAACCCCGCGCCGATGGGAACGTCCGACGCGATAGCCAGCCGAGCGTGCGGTACCTCGACTCCTGCCTCGCGCAACGCCCACACGACGCCCGCAACGTACCCGGCCCACCCCCGTACCGCCCCAGGGACCAGGTCCCCTGCTCCGAACGTGACCCCTTCCTGTTCCTTTCCCTCCTCGGAAACGACCGTCCACTCCGGCCGGTCGGATCGTGCCGCGCCGACCGCGGTCCGGTGCGGTAGCGCGAACGGCAGGACGAAACCGCCGTTGTAGTCGGTGTGCTCCCCGATGAGGTTCACCCGTCCGGGCGCCGACCATACCAGCGCAGGGTCGTGACGGTACGCGGCGGAGAACACGGCTCCGATCCGCGTCAGCGCGGAGCTCATGTCTCGACTTCACGCAGCATCCGCGCCGCGTCTTCCGGGATCACGTCATTGACGAACGCGCCCATGGCCGCTTCGGAGCCGGCCAGGTACTTGAGTTTCCCGCTCGCCCGGCGAACACTGAACAGGTGCAGGTGCAGATAGGCCAGATCGCGATCCACGCGTACTGGCGCCTGATGCCAGGCGGCGATGTAGGGCATGCGCGAGCCGAAGAGGCCGTCGAAGCGGCGCAGCAGATCGAGGTAGAGCGGCGCCAGCGTCTCGCGTTCCTCGGGAGACAACGCTGGCAGGTCGGGAACTCGTCGGTGGGGTGCGAGCATGACCTCGAAGGGCCACCGCGCTGCCGCCGGCACGAACGCGGTCCAGTGCTCATTGGCGGCGACGACCCGCTCACCGAGATCGCGCTCGGCGGCGAGCACGTCGGCGAAGAGGTGGTGACCTCCGGTCTCATCGCGGTAGCGACGGGCGGCCGCGAGCATCGTCCGCGTGCGGGGCGTGACGAACGGGTAGGCGTAGATCTGGCCGTGCGGGTGGTGGAGGGTCACGCCGATCTCTTCGCCGCGGTTCTCGAAGCAGAACACCTGCTCGACGCCGGGAATCCGTCCGAGCTCCATGGTTCGGTCGGCGAGCGCGGCGAGAACGGTCTGGACGCGCCGAACGCTCAACGTTGCGAAGGACGCATTGTGGTCAGACGTGAAGCATACCACTTCGCATCGTCCGAGAGCCGGTCGAGCGGTGTTGATGGCCGGGAGGAGGGCCGCGTCGATGTCGGGGTCGCGCTCGCTGAAGGAAGGAAAGCGATTCTCGAACACCGCGACGTCGTAGTCCGAGGGGATCTCGGTCAGCCGGTTAGTGGAGGGACAGAGGGGGCACTCGTCGGTCGGGGGCAGGAAAGTCCGCGTCTGCCGGTGCGCGGCAATGGCGACCCATTCGTCGACCAGGGGGTCGTAGCGGAGTCGCGACGCTGGAGGCGGCTCCGGAAGCTGGCGCCGATCGACCAGGTCGCGGACGGCCCCGTCGTCATCGTCGAAATAGATGAGCTCCCGCCCATCGGCCATCCGGGTGACGGTCTTCCTCATCCAGACCTGCCTCTGCCACGAGTGAGCCGGAATCGTATCGTGCGCCGCGGGATCGATCCCGAGGCTATCATGCGACGCGATGGCCGTCAACGGTCGCGGCTCGGCGCCGCCCGGGCTTGCCGCCGCGCACCGTCCCCTGCACCTTAGCCACACTTCTCGACGAGGCCAGGTCACCTGCTTTCAGCTCTCGCTCTCGCCACGCTGCTCGCCGCACCTAGCTCAGGGGTATTGCCGCCGGCTCACAGATTCGCCTCCCGGTGCTGCTCGGCGACGATCCGTGTGCGAGTGCCACCGGGCACGGGGCCGGTCTACCTCTCGGGCAACCTTCCTCAGCTCGGGCCGTGGCGCGCCGACGCCGTCGCCCTGACGGGGACCGATCGCGACCGCACGGCGACCGTCACCGCGCCGCCGGGGACGGATCTCGAATACAAGTTCACACTCGGCACCTGGGAACGCGAAGCGGTGACGGCTGCGGGCACCGTACCGGAGAACAACCGCCTCCGTCTCGACCGGGACACGGTCGTCTCTCACGAGGTCCCCGGCTTCAAAAAGGAGCCACGCGAATACATCGTCGATTGGCGGGGCTCGGGCGTCAAAGGCCGTTTGATCTACTGGACCGATGTGTCGTCGCAATTCCTCGGACCCAAGCGTCACGTCGAGATCTGGCTTCCCCCCGGCTATGACGACTCGCCAAACACCCGCTATCCCGTGCTGTACGCGCACGACGGACAGAACCTCTTCGATCCCCGCATCGCGAACACCGGGGTAGACTGGGGCGTCGACGAAACGGTCGTGCGTCTCGTCAATCAGGGCGTCATTCCTCCCATCATCGTCGTCGGAGTCTGGAGCACCAGCGAACGCTCGCGGGAGTATTCCCCGTGGCACGACGCACCGGCATACACCAGTTTCCTCCTCGAAGAGCTGATGCCGAGAGTCAATCGGGAGTTCCGGACCCGAACCGGTCCCCGGAACACAGCCACCATGGGCTCATCCATGGGCGGCCTCCTCTCCTTCTATCTGGTCACGCACCACCCCGAGGCCTTCGGCTCGTGCGGATGCATGTCCACGCACTTCCCCCTCTCTGAGGACGTGGCGGCCAAGGCGCTGAACATTCCGACCATGGGGGTTCCGGACACAACGCCGTTCGTCCTCCGCGATATCCGGTCAGGTCTCAAGGCGCCTCGGGGCGCGCGGTACTGGTTCGACTACGGCAGTCTGAGTCTCGACTCGGCCTACGGCCCCACCCACGCGCTCGTACGATCGTGGCTCCTCAAGCAGGGGAAGGTCGAGGGACGGGACTTCGTGGTGCGCCACTACCAGGGTGCGACGCACAAGGAGGCTTCCTGGCGCGCGAGGCTCGGTGACGTGCTGACGTTTCTGTACGGGCGAACGGCCGATTCGGCAAGCCTCGCGGTGCCGACCTGGCCCAAGGATGCGATCTGGTATCAGATCTTCGTGGAACGTTTCCGCAACGGCGATCGCTCCAACGATCCGACCTCGCACGACATCGAAGGCGTCACCGACGAGCGACCGCCGAACGGTTGGCGTACCACACCGTGGACGCGGGACTGGTACCGTCTCGACCCCTGGGCCACCGCCGCGGGCAAAGACTTTTATGGGAGCGTGCAGTCCCGCCGATACGGGGGGGACCTCCAGGGTGTGCTGGACCGGCTGGATTACCTCCAGGGCCTCGGCGTGACGGCCCTGTATCTCAATCCGGTGAATGATGCTCCGTCACTGCACAAGTACGACGCGCGGAACTATGCCCACATCGATCGAAACTTCGGACCCGACCCTCGGGGGGACGAGACCCGGATCGCGTCCGAAGATCCGGTGAACCAGGAGACGTGGAAATGGACCGCCGCCGACAGCCTGTTTCTGAGTCTAGTGCGCGAGGCTCATCGGCGCGGCATGCGCATCATCATGGACTACTCGTGGAACCACACCGGCATCGCCTTCTGGGCCTGGCGGGACGTGATCGCCCATCAGCAATCATCAAGGTTCGCCGACTGGTACGAGATCGAGCGGTTCGACGACCCGGCCACGCCGGACACGAACGAGTTCCGGTACAAAGGCTGGGTGGGCGTCCCGTGGCTGCCGGAATGGAAGAAGGTCGGCCGGCCGCCAGGTCAGACGAGCGGCCCGATAGAGGGGAATCTGGTGCCGGGCGTTCGGGATCTCGTGTTCGACGTCACCCGGCGGTGGCTCGATCCCAACCACGACGGCGATCCCTCGGACGGGGTCGATGGCTTCCGGCTGGACGTGGCGGACGTCGTGCCGCTGGGCTTCTGGCGAGACTACCGGCGCTTCGTCCGGAGCATCAATCCCGAGGCGTACCTGGTGGGAGAGGTGTGGTGGGAGAAGTGGCCGGACCGGCTCTGGGATCCGGCGCCGTGGCTCAAGGGTGATGTGTTCGACGCCGTGATGAACTACCGGTGGTTCACGCCGACGCGCAGCTTCTTCGACGCGGCGCCTCCTGGCTTGAGCGCGACCCGGTATGCGGCGGCGCTGGACTCACTCGATACCGGCATTGCCCAGTCGAGCCTCCGGGCGATGATGAACCTGACGGCGAGCCACGACACGCCCCGGTTCAGCACCTCGCTCTACAACCGGGATCGCTACAAGTACAAGAACAATCCGCGCGAGAACCGCATGTACCGGATCGACCGGCCGGACGATCGTACACGCGCGATCCAGCGGCAGATCCTCGTGCAGCAGTTCACTTACGTCGGCGCGCCGCACATCTGGAACGGGGACGAGGTGGGGATGTGGGGCGCCGATGATCCCGACGAGCGGAAGCCGATGGTCTGGTCCGACCTTCGGTACGAAGATGAGGTCGCGAGCCCGTTCGGCCGGCCGCGCCGGCGGGATCGGGTCGAGCCGGACACCGCGCTCCTCCGGGTGTACCGGGACGTGATCGCGCTCCGGAAGGAGCACCTCCGCCTCTTCGTGGACGGAACACGCAGCTGGCTCGTAAGGGACGACGCACCGGGCGTCCTGGCATATGACCGCGTGCTCGGGGATCAGCGAGCGGTGATCGCCTTCAATGCGTCGGACGAGATGCGGGCAATCTCGGTTGCTGGGGAGGGGCGATATCGTCTGGCGTTCCCGGCGGGCAGGACCGTCGCGCCAGTAGATGGGAAGCTCAGGGCCCAGTTGCCACCGAGGTCGGCGAGGGTGTGGATTCGGGAATGACCGTTCCTTCTAAACAGCGCACCACGGAGACACGGAGGGCACGGAGACGGCACGGAATGCGGCGGAAGGATGACGATGGTTATGAACAACTCCCAAGTTCACATCTTGGGAGGGAACCGTGGCACTCATCGACCACCCCACCAATTCAGTCAGTGAACAGGTCATCGGTGCAGCTATCGAGGTGCATCGCGGACTGGGGCCTGGTCTCCTGGAATCGAGCTATCACACTTGTCTCTGCCGTGAGTTAGTGCTCAGAGATATCCCATACAGGAGCCAGGTAGCCTTACCAATTCAATACAAGGGAGTACAGATAGGGAAAGGCTATGTGATCGACCTCCTCGTCCACGATTCGTTGGTGGTAGAAATCAAATCGGTCGACAAACTCCTAAAGATTCACTCCTCACAGTTGATGACCTACATGCGCCTTTTAGGCCTATCCTCAGGTCTCCTGATCAACTTCAATGTTCCAAACTTGCTTCACGGCTTGAGGAGAATACTGCGCTGACCCGCGGTCCGTGTGGCCTTCGTGTACTTCGTGTCTCCGTGGTGCCCGTTTCCTGTTAGTCAGTTCACCGTCGCTCGCCGAGGAGAACCAAGCCAGACGCGGTCGTCAGCGAGATCGAATCGTTCGCAACCCTTCCGCTGACGCCAGAGTAGGCATCCACCAGATCAGTCCCCGCCCGAAACACCCCAAACACAGGAATCGTCTTCGCCCCATCGCCCTGATCCATCGCCACCAGGACGCGATCGGTATCAGTGCGCGTCTCGAGGCTGCGGCTGAAGATGTACGGCTTTGCCTGCAGCGAGCGATGCAGGCCGGCCCCGACGGCGGGATGGTCGCGGCGGAACTTCCCCAGCTTCCGCCAATGCGCCAGGACCGCGGCCGTTGCGCCGTTGCTATCCAGGTCTCCCCAGTTCATGAACGAGCGGAGGTTGGCGTCGCCCACAGCGCCATCCACACGTAGCGGGCGGGAGAGCTCGTCACCGTAATAGATCTGTGCGGCGCCGGGGGCGAGGAGGAGACGAGTTGCGGCGCCGATCGGGTCCTTCCGGTCGACGTCGTACGGCGCCCCGTCGTCGTGCGAGCTGAGATAATTGAGGACCGCGACGCCTGCGAGCGATCCCCCATGCAGCGTTGCCGAGTACCGGCTGAAGAGATCGTCGAGCGAACCGGAGTCGCTCTTGAACCCGAAGTTGATGAGCGCGTCGTACCCATTGGCGAAGAAGTCCACTGTCCGATCGCCGAAGTCGTAGCTCCTCCCTTGCCCCGGCTCCCATCCGTAGACCTCCCCTACCATGTAGAAAGGAAGGCTGTCGCGGACCTCCCTCGGATGGGCCCGCCTCCAGTCCGCCAGCGCGATTCCGGCCTCCCGCTTCAACGCCGCGCTCACCGATGGCTCGAAGTGCTTTGCGGTATCCACCCTGTAGCCATCGAACCCGAACTCGCGCACCCAATCGGTCAGCCACTTGATGAGGTAGTAGCGTGGCGCGCGGGGGTATCCGGTGCGCTTGAAGAAGGCGTTGAGCGCGGCAACTTCCCGATCCCGACGTCCCTCCCGCCTCCATTTGGCGAGCAGCGCAAAGGGTATCTGGACCGGAGTGTCGCGATCGGTGCGGATGTCTGGCAGATGCGCCACCAGGTTGCAGTTTACGGTGGTGGCGTAGTCCTTGTAGGCGCAGTTCGGGCCCGCCCGGACCCAATTGCCTGGCCACGCGGGATCCTGCCGGGTTGTGGGTCCGGTGTGGTTGATGACGGCATCCATCAGGACGCGGATGCCGTGCCGATGCGCGGCGCTTACGACCGCGCGGAGGTCGTCCTTCGTCCCCAGCGCGGGATCCACGGCCGTCCAGTCCCGCGTCCAGTAGCCGTGGTAGCCGTAGGTCTTCCCCGTTCCTTCATCCACACTCCCGTGGATCTGCTCCACGAAGGGTGTCATCCAGATCGCGTTGACGCCGAGGCTGTCGAAGTACCCGTCCTCGATCTTTCGCAGCACGCCGGCAAGGTCGCCGCCTTCGAAGCCGCGCAGAACGGCAGCGTCCCGGGCACGGCCGAGCGCCCGATCGTTGGCGGGGTTGCCGTTCTGAAACCGGTCGGCCAGCAGGAAGTAGACGGTGGCGCTGTTCCAGAAGACATCCGGAGACGACTGCGCTGGAAGACACGGTGCGAGGACGGCGCCAAGCCCGAGGAGGGCCACGGCGCGGATCACAAGCCCCATTCGACGATCTCGTCCCGGTCTTCCACCCGCATCGTGAGCACGGCAGCCAGGATCAGCGACGCGCCGCCGATCGCGAGAGCATAGATGGCCTCTCCTCCGAAGAAGCGCCCGACCAGAAATCCGAGCAGCGCCGCGGCGACGATCTGGGGAATCACAATGAAGAAATTGAACACCCCCATGTAGTATCCGAGCTTGGAGGGGGGTAACGACCCGCAGAGAATGGCGTAGGGCATCGAGAGGATGCTCGCCCAGGCAATCCCGACGCCTACCATGGAGGCGAGCAGGTAGCGAGGCTCGGTGATGACGAAGAGCGAGAGCAACCCGAGCGCGCCCGCGACGAGACACAGGGCGTGGGCGAGCCGCCGGCTGGTGCGCTTCGCGAGGACGGGGATGAGAAACGCCGCCACTCCGGCGACGCCGTTGTAGGTTCCGAACCCGACTCCCACCCAGTTCGCCCCCTCGTTATAGAGCGCTGACGTCGTGTCCACCGTGTGGTAGAGATGGCTGGTCACCGCGGGCGTGGTGTAGATCCACATGGCGAAGAGCGCGAACCAGGAGAAGAACTGGACTCCAGCCAGCTGCCGCATCGTGTGGGGCATGTCCTGGAAGTCGTTCAGGATGGTGACGAAGCCGTTCTCGAATCGGCCGCGCTGTTGCATGAGCCCGCTCAGAATGAGCATCAGTCCGACGACCGCGAGTCCGGCCGACAGCACGACGACCTGAAGGACCTCCTGACGAACCAGCCAGACGCTCACGGCCACGCCGATGGCGAAAAGGAATCCGCCGAGCCGAATCTGCTCGCCGCCGTGCCGGGCGAACTCTTCGGGCGTGCGGAGCTGACGCGCAGTGCTCTCGCGAGCCTGGTTTTCCGCGAACGAGGCCATTTCCTCGGGCGAGTACTCCTTCGACCGGAGCACCGTCCACAGGACGGCAATGAAGAAGACGACAGCGCCGAGATAAAAGGAGAGGCGCACCGAATCAGGGATCTCGTGAGGAGGCGCCTGGTTGCTGATCCCGAATTGATTGGTGAGCAGCCACGGCAGCAGCGACGCCACCACGGCGCCGGTCCCGATGAGAAAGCTCTGCATGGCGAAGCCGGTGGTGCGCTGCTCCGAGGGAAGATTGTCGCCGACGAAGGCCCGGAACGGCTCCATCGAGATATTGATGGACGCGTCCATGATCCAGAGAATTCCCGCCGCCACCCACAGCGCCGGTGAGTTCGGCATGGCCAGCAGGGCCAGCGATGCGAGGATCGCCCCGACCAGGAAGTAGGGCCGCCGGCGGCCGAGCCGGTTCCAGGTTCGGTCGCTGGCATAACCGACGAGTGGCTGCACGAGGAGTCCGGTCACCGGTGCAGCGATCCACAGGATGGGGATGTTCTCGACCTTCGCGCCCAGCGTCTCGAAGATCCGGCTCACGTTCGCATTCTGCAGCGCGAACCCGATCTGAATTCCCAGGAAACCGAAGCTCATGTTCCAGATTTCCCAGAACGACAGGCGGGGCTTCGAGCGCATGGCATTGGGAGTGGTGGCGGCAGTCAGACCCATGTTGGTTCGCCCTCGAAGCAATCGGGATTCACCGCAACTGCGCACCACGGAACACACGGAAGCTGCACGGAACGGCCCGTGCCACCCTCACGTCATTCCAAGGATTGAGCGTTGCCCCCACGCGTCTCGTTTGAGAATGGTGAATGACGAGGCACGTTCCGTGGTGCTTTCGTGTCTTCCGTGGTTCAGTGTTTGCTACTACAGTGTGCGGTGCAGTCTCATCGTGCCGGCCTGATCCGGATCGCCTGGCCCCCACCGGGCGCCAGGATGACCCGCAACCGCGTCGCCGAGGTCACCGCGCGTCGCGTGATGGTGACCGGCAGCGGGTTGTCGAGCCAGTTGGCCTTCGGGCCGTCGGCATAGACCTCTGCCACGTAGCGGCGACCCGGGGTGAGGAACGAGAGCGGGAGGTCGAGCGTGCGCCCTTCCTCGTCGGTAATGGCCCCAACGAACCAGCTCTGCCCGCCGCGCTCCCGCCGGGCGACCATCACGTAGTCGCCGATCCGTCCATCGATCACCCGGGTGGTATCCCAGTCAACCGCCACATCGCGGATGAACTGGAACGCGGGCTGGCCTTCGTAATTTTCCGGCAGATCGGCTGCCATCTGCAGCGGTGAATACAGGACCACGTACAGCGCGAGCTGCTTGGCCAGGGTGGTGCGGACTCGCGGCTCATCGGGCCGCCGCGGGTGGCCGCCGCCGCGCTCGAGCATGAGGTCGAAGATCCCGGGCGTGAAATCCATGGGTCCGGCCAGCAGCCGGGTAAAGAACAGAATGGTCTCGTGCTCCGGCGGATTCCCGCCGTCGCCGCTCCACGCGTTGTATTCCTGTCCCCGGGAGCCTTCGCGGCTCATCATGTTGGGCCAGGTGCGGCGCTCGCCGGTATCGTGCATCGGCTCGTGCACGTCGAGCATGATGCCGTACCGGGCAGCGGTCTCGATCACCTTCCGGTAATGATTCACCATGTACTGCGAGTAGTGCGAGTGCCCCTCGCTGGTCAGGTCGGTGACGTAGCCGGACTTGATGGCGTCGAGCCCCAGTGACCGGTAGAGGGCAAAGGCACTGTCCATCTGGCGTTCGTAGTTCTCGATCCCGCCCGACGTCTCGTTATGGACGATGAGCCGTACGCCCTTCTCGTGGGCGTACTCGGCGACCGCCTTGAGGTCGTAATCGGGATACGCCTTCGTGAACGAGAATGCGTTGCGGTTGGCGATCCAATCGCCGTCCCACCCGACGTTCCATCCCTCGACCAGCACTCCACCGAATCCGTTGGCCGCGGCGAAGTCGATGTATCGCCGGGTGTTCTCCGTCGTGGCGCCGTGCTTCGGCCCCGAGCTCCACGTCATCGTGCCGATGTGCATGCCCCACCAGATCCCGACGTACTTCATAGGATGGATCCAGTCGGTGCTCGCGAGCGTGTTGGGCGGATTGAGATTGAGGCCGAGCACTGAGGGGGACAGTTCGGTCGCCTTGTCCGCGAGCTGGATGGTGCGCCACGGCGTCGTGAACGGCACGTGCCCGCGCACCTTGACGCCATCGGCCATCGGCGCGAGCGCCGCCGTGAGGAGGCGGCTCTCGCTTCGCGTCCCCCGCAGGAACATCCGGGCGTAATCCGCGAGGTTCGCCTCGTGGATCACCATGAAGGTCCGACGGTCCTCGGTCTGCATCGTGAGCGGGGTTTGCACACTGTCGAGCAGGCTCACCGGTCCGGATGAGTACAGCATCTCGGACCGGTCTTTGCGGGCCCAGTTGGACGGAATCCACCAAGCCTTCGCATTGTCGGCCAGGGCGAACTCGGTGAGCTCGTCGCTGATCTGGAAGTCGCCGAGCCCGGGCTGCTCCGGAAACTCGTAGCGGAACCCGATTCCGTCATCGAAGGCGCGTACTCGCAGGGTGAACCGCCGGCTCGGTGCCGTCGTTTCCTCAATGCCGACCGCCAGCTCGTTGTGGTGGTCCCGCACGCGTGCCACCTCACCCCACGGCTGGGTCCACCACTCGTCGTGCGACTGCCGGGTGCTGTCCGTGATGCGGAGTCCATCCTGGAGCCGTGGCGCCCCCCGGAACTCGAATCCGAGCGTGGAGGGGAGGATCAGGACGCGGCCGTCGCGACTGAGACCGTAGGTCAGGCGTCCCTCACGAATCTCCACCACGATCTGGTTGCGGCCGTCGGGGGATGCGACGCTGACCTGGCCCGGGAGCGGCGCGGCGCGAAGCAGGAGCGCCGCGGCAGCAACGGACAGGAACCGGAGGGGGGGAGGGCGCCTCATGGAGGGCTCGAGGCCGGGAGACCGGCGAATGATGAGTGTGAGCTGGAGTCGGGTCCTGGCGTGCGAGAAAGTAAGCCCGCCGGCGGCCTTCGGCCAGCGCATCTTGCGTCCGAGGGCCGTGACGCCGAACATACGAGACCCATTCTCGGGGGACGCTCGCCCGTGCATCAGATCCAACTCGGCGGGATCGACTACGCCATTCTGATCGTCTATTTCGCGTTCGTCATCGGGATCGGATGGGCCCTGCGGCGCTACGTCAGGAGCAGTGAGGACTTCTTCCTCTCTGGCCGCTCCATCCCCACATGGATTGCCGGTCTCGCGTTCCTCTCCGCAAACCTGGGGGCGCAGGAAGTCATCGGAATGGCCGCCTCGGGGGCCAAGTACGGAATGATGACGAGTCATTTCTACTGGGTCGGCGCGATTCCCGCCATGGTGTTCGTCGGCATCTTCATGATGCCGTTCTATTACGGCTCCCGCGCGCGGTCGGTGCCCGAATATCTCCGGCTCCGGTTCGACGAAAAGACCCGCGGATTCAACGCCATCACCTTCGCCGTGATGACCGTGTTCTCGTCCGGCATCTCGATGTACGCGCTGGCGAAGCTGCTCGAGCTGGTGCTGGGGTGGAGCTTCCATACGAGCGTCGTCCTTTCCGCCATCATCGTCCTCGCGTACATCTTCCTCGGCGGGCTCACCTCCGCGATCTACAACGAGGTGCTCCAGTTCTTCCTGATCGTGCTCGGCTTCCTTCCCCTCGTCCTGCTCGGACTCAAGGATGTGGGCGGGTGGTCGGGGCTCACGGCGAAGCTGGAGCCGGTCGCGACGAACGCCGGATACGCCGCCGGAGCCTGGTCGGACTCGTGGCGCCACCTCGGCTCGGCGAGCGCCAACCCGATGGGTGTCGAATGGTTCGGCATGGTCATGGGACTCGGATTCGTGCTGTCGTTCGGCTACTGGTGTACGGACTTTCTGGTCATCCAGCGCGCCATGGCCGCCGAGTCCATGACCGCCGCCCGCCGAACGCCTCTCCTCGCCGCCATTCCGAAAATGCTGTTTCCCGCCCTCGTGATCCTCCCGGGCATGATCGCCATCGCGCTGCACTCGGATCGTGGCGGTCTCCTGCCGCTCGGGAACGACGGCGTGCCCAACTACAACCTCGCCGTCCCCGTGATGCTGGCGCACTATCTCCCGTCGGGGCTGCTGGGGCTCGGGCTCACCGCGCTGATGGCGTCGTTCATGTCCGGCATGGCGGGCAACGTCACCGCGTTCAACACCGTGTGGACCTACGATATCTACCAGTCCTACATCCGGCCGGGGCAGACTGACCGGCATTACTTGCGGATGGGACACGCGGCCACTGTATTCGGCATCGTCGCGAGCGTGGCGGCGGCCTACGCGACGACGCGCTTCAACAACATCATGGACATGCTCCAGCTGGTGTTCGCCTTCGTCAACGCGCCGCTGTTCGCCACCTTCCTGCTGGGGATGTTTTGGCGGCGCTCCACCGGTCACGGCGCGTTCTTCGGGCTGCTCACCGGAACGGCGGCCGCCGCGATCCATCACGGGCTCACGCTCCCTCACGGCGGGACGCCGGGCCTCAAGGGCGCGTTCCTGGGATCCACTCTTCACGTCTACCCGAGCGAGATGGCGCAGAACTTCTGGACCGCGATCGTGGCGTGGACCGCATGTTTTCTGGCGACGATCGCGATCTCGCTCGTCACCTCAGCGAACAAGTCGGATGACGATCTCAAGGGGCTGGTGTATTCCTTGACGCCTCGCCTCACCGACGCCGACATGGAATGGTACAAGCGACCGGCCACGCTCGGTGTCGTCGTGCTGGGCCTCACTCTCATGCTCAACATCATCTTCTGGTGACCGTGCGATGAACCTCGACCTGCGCTATCCGATCGGACTGATGTTCACGATCGACGGCGTCCTGCTCACGGGGTTCGGGTTGATCTCGGACCGGGCGATCTATGACCGGTCGCTCGGCATCAACGTGAACCTGCTGTGGGGGCTCGTGCTGCTCGTGTTCGGGGTAGTGATGCTCGCGTTCGCGATGCGGCGCTCCCGCCGACCGTCTTGACCGGTGGATCCCCGCGGTCGGACCGACCGGACATTGCTCGGGCGTCATTCGGCACCATGCCGGCCGGAGACCCCATCGACGTCTACACCATTTCGAACGGCCGAGGCCTCGGGCTTCGTGTCCTAAACTACGGTGGGATCATCGCATCACTCTCCGTTCCGGACCGGGACGGACGGGTGGCCGACGTGGTCCTCGGCCACGACTCCCTCGACCACTACATCCGCGATACCTCGTACTTCGGGGCCATCATCGGCCGCGTCGTCAATCGCATTTCCGGATCCCGGTTCATCGTCGACGGGAAGGAATACCGTCTCGCGGCCAACAGACCGCCGAATCACCTGCACGGCGGTCTCGTCGGCTTCGACCGAGTGGTGTGGCGAGCCACCCCGTTTCACGAGGGACGGACGGACGCCGGCCTGAACCTGGAGTACCGCAGTCCCGACGGTGAGGAGGGTTACCCGGGGAACCTCGACGTCAAGGTCCGCTACACAGTCGCGGACACGAACGAGCTGATCGTGGACTTCTTCGCGATCTCCGATCAGCCGACTCCGGTCAATCTCACCCAGCATTCCTACTTCAACCTTGCTGGTCACAACTCGGGGGACATCCTCGGCCACGGGCTCCGGATCAACGCCGACGAATTCACGCCGATGCGGGATGACTTCACTCCAACCGGCACAATCTCGCCGGTTGCCGGCACACCGTTCGACTTCCGAGCGATCACCGCGATCGGAGCACGTATCGGGGCCGACGACGAGCAGCTTCGCATTGGTGCGGGATACGACCATAACTTCGTGCTCACGAGAGCAGGCCCCGGATTGACCCACGCGGCACATCTGGTCGAACCGGGTTGCGGCCGCACGCTGGATGTCTACACGACCGAGCCAGGGCTGCAGTTGTATGCGGGCAACTTCATCGAGGGCGTCGTACCGGGAAAGGGAGGCCGGCGGTACGGGCCCCGGTCCGGTCTGTCGCTCGAGACCCAGCGTTTCCCCGATGCGCCCAACCACCCCAATTTTCCGTCCATCATCCTCCGGCCGGGACACGAATATCGCTCACGGACTGTGTTCCGGTTCGGGGTGACGGGGTGAGGCTGGCGAAGTTGCGCACCACTCCGCCGCTCCACATACTAGAGTCGACCGAAGCCCCGGAGTGCACGTGCGCGGACCGCAGGTGGTCGTTTCAGCCCTGATGTTGGCCACGCTCGCATGCAGCCAGTCGGGCGGCGGCGAGGTCAAGCCGAGCGACATCCCCGTCGTCGTCGAGATTACCAACCAGCACGCGCTCCCGATGGAAGTCTATGCCCTCGGCTCCGGGATCACCCAGCGCCTGGGGACGGTGCATCCGGGCATGCAAGGACACTTCTCGATACCTCAGAACCTGGTCGGCAACGGGTCGGTGCAGTTCGAGGCGCGTCCCAGCGGTGGCGGACAACCCTTCCGCTCGGGAGAGGTCCTGCTGGCTCCCGGGGCGGTCATCGACTTCAGAATCGCGGCTCAATTGTTCAACAGCACCGTGACACGGCGACCCTGATCACCATTCAGCGCGTCACGGCGCCGTCGACACCGAATTCCAGTCTCACCCACTCCACCTCGACCCCATAACGCTCCGGCGCGATGACTGCGTCATGGTCGCCTCTGAGCGACAGCTGTAGCCGCTCGAGATGATCGAGCCGTAGACGATCTGCGCCCCGGCCACGGCCGTCCGCCAGCTCCACCCAGTAGTTCCACTCGCCGGGAAATCCCTCCGGCAGCAGCACCCCACGACTCGACCTGAACTCCGAGAGCGGCAGTGAGGGCTCGCTCCAAGTGCTGTCCACCGGAACCGGCGCGCTCCAGCTTGTGCCGTCGTCCTCCATCAGCGTGACGTGCAGGGTCTGCCGAGGACCGAGCCCGCGTACGCGCAGACGCACCGCTTCGGCGGCTGCGATGGCCTGTCCTTTTGCCTCGATGCGGTCCCTGATCACCAGCGACGCCGTGTAATCGGGTAGACCATGTCCGCTCGAGTCCACCGGCAGCGCGACGTGGAAGATCGGCCGGCCGGTGACCCCGGACAGGCCTACATGAAAGAGTCCGCGGCGTCCCGCATCACCGATACGGCTGAAGGTCAGTCTCCCGGTGTCCTCCTCAGGATCATACAGCGACAGCGGAGTCCCCGGGCCAACGACCTCCACCGTCCAGGCTGAGCGGTCGTCGAAGTCCCACGACGTGGGCTTCCGATGCTGACCCCCGGGGAAGGTGACCGCGGTATCACCCCGGTAGGCTGTGATCACGAATTCGTGCTGCCCTTCGCGGAGATCCGCCGGAGGCACCGTCGCCACATATTCGTAGCCCCCTGCCGGCCGCATCCCGTAGCCCCGGGAGAACGATCCCGCCCGCGGCCTTACGAAGAGAACCGCCGAGTCCACCGGCGTGTCATCGACGACCCGCGCACGGAGCTCTGCGTCCTGTCCCGCGAGAAGGGCCGGTGCCACGAGCGGGACGACTTGCATGGGAGCGATGTCCGGGGGCGGTACGTGATACTCGGCGAACCCGAGATGTCCCACGTGCGCCGGCAACGTCGAGACATCCACCGCTCCGGCCGCACTCAACACATACACCCCGGGTGTCACCGTGAAGCGGCGATCGCGAGCTCGCTCGGCGCGCTGATCGGCAGGCGTAACGGGCTGGACCGCGAACATGTCACCCAGGTCCGGAAGCGCCACCGTCATGGGCCAGGCGCGGGAGATCGCGCGGGTGACGATCTTGTCGCGGTTGGGCTGCTCGAAGGGATCGCGGATCGGCACGGCGTCGGGATAGACCTCGAGCCGCCACAAACCGGGCCGCACCTTGTCGAGGAAGTACGTCCCTTCTCCCTCGTAGGACACGGTGGACGACGACCCGTAGCCTGCGATCCATCGTAGAGCGGAGGGGTCGGGTGGCGTGGACCGGGTCGAGCCGGCATAGAGGAACGCATCTCGCGCCACAAGCTCGCCGAGGTCGCCCTCGTACGACACATGGAAGTCACCAAACCTGGTGTTCCGTGGATAAGGGCCGTACGCGTGCATCCGCGGGAGCCGGCGCATGGCTTCGGCGGCGATGATCGCGCTCATCGCCTTCCGCGGTGTGTAGACCAGGTTCAGATAGTGAGTCTGCCAGCCGAGGTTGCGCGAGGCGGTCCCGAGCATGTCGTAGGCGAACATGGCGGCGAACTGCGCGCCCACGGCCCGGAACGTTCGCGCCATCGCCGGGTACATTGTGCCCGTCCGCAGGTCGGGACTGTCGAACTCGTACACGATGCGCGGCAGACGAGCCAGCTCCTTGCGCAGCATGTCGGGATACCCGTCGACTCCGCGGAGGTAGTTCCCTGCCAGCTCGTGCCCGGAGTTGAGCCCTGTCGGGTACCAGCCGAAGGTCACGCCCTGCGCCCGAGATCGCCTGATCGCTTCGGAGATCCGGAAGTCCTGGCTCACGTTGTAGAAGACGAGCTTGCGGCAGCCGGTCCGGCGCACAGCGTCGGTGAGGGCGTTGATGTAGCGGATCGAGCCGTCGAGATCCTCGGGGTGGTGCCACGGCTCGTTCACGAGCTCGATGAAGAGAATGGCCGGCTCGTCCTTGAGGGCGACGCCGGTGTACGGATTGACGTGCTCCAGGATCTGGCGGAGGTAGTTCACCTGCGCCGCGAGGGCTGCGGGGTCTGTGCCCATCCGCGCCTTTCCGAAGCGCCGCCCGAAGCCCGGAGCCGTGGTGTCGTCGAGCGCATCCGGCCAGTTGGACCCATACAGCTGGATGGGGCTGAACAGCATGTAGATCCCGCGCTCCCGCGCGCGCGCGATGAGATAGTCCTGCAAGTCCAGGTGATCGTTGGCGATCAGGTTGCCCGCGCTGTCGGACGCCTCCCAGTCACCCCAGAAGGTCAGACGCAGCCCGTCCCATCCCATCCGGGCAAAGTGGGCCATGTCCTCGTCGATCATCTTCTTCCGGTCGGCATGCACATAGCCGGCCGCCCGATAGTCCGACGCGGTGGGCAGAACGTAATTCGCGCCGAAGAGCGTGACTTCCTGCCGGTTGTCCTTCCAGCGAATGACGCCCTGCTTGTCGAGGAGGACGTCTCGCGCGGCGGGGGCAGGCGCCGTGACGGGCGCGCGTTGCCCCAGTGCCGCGACGGGAGACAGCGCGGCCGCGGCCGAAAGCAGGAAGACAAGGCGGTACGAGGGCGACATGGATCCGGATCCGAGGTATGTTCTTGCGACTATGCCACGCTATGCGGCCTTCCTGCGCGGCGTCATGCCGACGAACGCCAAGATGCCCGAGTTGAAGAAGGCATTCGAGGCCGCTGGGTTTACCGACGTGAGGACGCTGCTCTCGAGCGGAAATGTGGTGTTCACCGCGGCCTCCGCCTCGGAAGCAGCCCTCCAGCGGAAGGTCGAGAGCGCGATGACCAAGCAGCTCGGCCGCACCTTCCTCACGATCATACGGCCGGTCGACGTCCTGCGGACACTTCTGGAGTCAGATCCGTACAAGCCCTTCCGCCTGCCACCGGCTGCGAAGCGGATCGTCACGTTTCTTCGCGATCGGCCCGATCCGAAGCTGACGATCCCCGCTGAAGTCGATGGTGCACGTATACTCGCGATCGACGGCAGGGACGTCTTCAGCGCCTATCTACCTACCCCCAAGGGGCCGGTGTTCATGACGCTGATCCTGAAGACGTTCGGAACGGAGCAGACGACGCGCACCTGGCAGACGATAACCAAAGTCGCTCGGTAGAATCCACCGCGTGAATCCTCCATGTCCTCTGTGTCTCCGTGGTGCGCAGTTGCAGTGACGATCCTCAATTAGTGGCGGGTACGGCCGGAAGCTCCATCCCACGAACTACGCGTACACTCACGCTCGCCGAACGCAGCCCGTCGGCGCTCGCGGTCACCCGCAGCACTCCAAGTTTCTCCCCCCGCAGAATCACCAGTCCGCGACCATTGAACGCATGCCGCCGATCGGCTTGGTAGGGGTCGTGGTCGCGAAGGTCGGCATTGTCGACTGCCGCGATGCTTCCGCCGCTCACCGTGAAGCGAACCATATCCCCGGCGGTCGGGACCGTCGTACCCGCCGAGTCGACGACCTCGAACGTGATGAGCGCGACGTCTCCGGGGCTGGAGGTGATGGTGTCCCGATCGGCGGAAATCCGGATGGCGGCAGCCGGACCCACGGTCCTCACCTCGTCATTGCAGGCGACCGTTCCGTCCCGCCGTTTCCCGACCGCGCGAAGCACTCCCGGCTCGTAGGGCACATCCCAGTTCAGATGCAGATCGCTGGTCGTCGGGTTCACGACCGGCTGGGCGTATGTGTTCCACCCCCCCGACGTGCCCTGGGCCGGGAACTCGATGCGCTTTTCGCCAAGAGAGCGGTCGTTGAGGAAAAGCTCGACGATGTTGCAGTTGGTGTAGGCCAGCACCGGAATCACCTGCCCCACTCGCCCCGGCCAGTTCCAGTGAGGAAAGAGGTGCATGACGGGCCGATCGGTCCACAGACTCTGGTAGAGATAGTACGAAGACTTCGGATGCCCGGTGATGTCCATCGCGCCCGACGGAAACCCCTTGAACGGCCAGGTGCTCTCTCCCAGGTAGTCGATCCCGGTCCACATGAAGCTGCCCGCGAAATAATCGTGCAGGGTCACCCACTTCCAGAGGCGCTCGGCCTG
>DATBSO010000184.1:0-88397 GCA_036559745.1 Gemmatimonadales bacterium
GAGGCGCTCCTCCGCGTCGTGGACCGATTCATGATCCCGGTCGGCGTAGGTCGACTCGACGATCAGAGTGTCGATGGGACCGGACGGTGGCTCCGGATTCCGGATGATCGGCAGCTCGCTGCGCCCGATGTCGCCCGAGAAGACGAGACGATGGCTGGTTCCCTCCGTGATCCGGAGATCCACGGTAGCCGAGCCGAGGATGTGGCCCGCGTCGAGGAACTCGACGGCGAGGTGTTTCCTGAGATGGGTGACGCGCCGATATGGGACGCCGACCAGCAGATCCTGCACCTCCACCGCGTCGGCCAGGGTGTAAAGCGGCTCGCTCTCGGGGCCGGCCCTTCCACGACGCACCAGCGTCTCGTGGTCCTTCTCCTGGATGTGGGCGGCGTCGGGTAGCATGACCGCGCACAGGTCACGGGTCGCGGGAGTCGCGTGGATCGGTCCGTGAAAGCCGTGCCGGACGAGGAGCGGCAAGCGGCCGCTGTGGTCGATGTGGGCATGGCTCAGGATGACGCCGTCGATCCGGCGGGCATCGAAGGGGAGCTTCGCATTGAGCATGTGACTCTCGGCGCGCTGGCCCTGAAAGAGCCCCGCGTCGAGAAGAAAGCGCGCACCCGCCGCCTCGAGGAGGTGCATGGACCCCGTCACCTGGCCCGCGGCTCCCCAGAAGGTGAGACGGATCGGCGTCACCGGGAAATCACTCGAGCGTGCGGGTGCCGAAGAGCCGGTCCCCGGCGTCGCCGAGACCGGGCAGGATGTAGCCGTGAGAGTTGAGCTCACGGTCGAGTGAGGCGGTGAAGATGGGGATGTCGGGGTGCACGTCCAGCATGCGCTGCACGCCTTCGGGCGCGGCGACGATACAGAGGAACCGGATGCGTCGGGCGCCGGCTCCCCGCAGCGCGCTCACCGCGGCGACGGCGGAGCCGCCGGTGGCGAGCATCGGATCGAGAATGAAAAAGTCACGAGCCATCTCCGAGCCGGGGATCTTGAAGTAGTAGTCCACCGGCTGGAGCGTATCGTGTTGACGATAGAGTCCGATGTGCCCGACTCGGGCGGACGGGATGAGCTGCGCGATTCCTTCCACCATGCCGAGACCGGCGCGCAGGATCGGAACCAACGTGAGCTTCTTCCCCGACACCTGGCGCCCGGTCATCCGCTCGAGCGGAGTCTCGATCTCCACCGGCTCGGTCGGGAGGTCCTTGGTCACCTCGTACGCCATGAGCGTGGCGATCTCGCCGACGAGCTGCTTGAAGTCTCGCGTGCTGGTCCGCTTGTCGCGGAGAATCGAAAGCTTGTGCTGGATGAGCGGGTGATCGAGAACGGTGAGATTGGGGAAGGATGGCCCGGGCATGGGTCCAATATACGGGTGAAGGCGAGAGGCTGAAGGCTAAAGCTCAACCCTCACACTCCTGCAGACCTGCTCGCGCACACCGCACACGCTCGCCCGCAGGACTCCCTTGAGCTCAGGGCGCCGGCCGCCGAGGAGCGCCGTGGGCGGCTCGGCGAAATAGGCGGAGTCTCGGGTGAGTCGCGGCGAGTCGAACCGCAGGACCGTCCCGTCCTCGAGCTCGAGGGCCGGCTTGAGCCGGGCGTTGATCTTGATGCCGGGATCCGCCACCAGCGTCACCCGGGTGTCGGCGCCCGCCGGCGCTGTCTCCACCTGGAGCGCCGCGTACGGCTCCGCGAGCAGCTCGCGGATTCTCTCGTCCCACCGATTGTAATTGCCGTCGTTGAGGTGGAACTCTCCTGCGCCCTCATATCGGATGATCCCCTTCCTGTCGATCAGCACGAAGCTGGGCCAGAACCGGATGCCGTAGAGGTTCCAGGTCTTGTTGTCGTTGTCCTGCGCGTTCGGGTATTCGATCCCGTACTGGCGGAGCGCGCGGGCGACGTTGTCCTTGTCGTGCTCACCGGCGTAGGGCGGAAACTCGGGTGTATGGATGCCGATGACCGTGAGTCCCTTGCTCCGGTATTTCCGGTCGAAGTCCACCAGCGACGGGACGGTGTTGGTGCAGTTGTAGCAGGTGAAGACCCAGAAGTTGAGCAGCACCACCTGCCCCCGAAGCTCGCCGAGGGTCAGGGGATGATCGGCGTTGAGCCAGCTGGTGTTCTGCCAGGCAGGGGCCGGCCCCGGCTCCTTCGTATTGGTGAGCGGGTTTCGAGACTGCGCTCGCGCGCCTGACTCGAGGGCCAGGCCACCTGCGACGGCGAACGACAGTGCAAGAAGGATCGCGGAGCGGGCCATCGTCAATTCCTGAAGAGGTCCGATAGTAACGCGATGAACTGGAGTTCGGTTCTGGCGGGCTCCTACCAGTCATCCCCATCAACGAGTGATCGTAAGGGGGACGCCTATGGCCTCGAGCGGCTCGCGATCGGTAAGCACCGACCCCGTCACGACGTAGTCTCCCGGTTCCGCGGGCTTCCCGGCGTTCGTCCGCTGGTTCCAGGTATCCGTGAGCTCGAGCGTCGCGCCGGGATCCAATGTCCGAACGCCGAGAATGGCGGACACCGTGGCGCCCTCGAGCCGCTGCCACACGACTCCGCCAGCCCGCTGCCTGACCACGAGATCGAACGCAACGGGCCGGCCCTGGAGATAGAGGGTGATCGGCCGGTCGGTGGTGTTGCTCACCTTGAGGGCCAGCCGCACGGGCCGGCCCTTCCGCACCGTGGCAGGCGCCACGATTTCGACTCGCATGGAATCAGCCTGTCCCTGCGACGGTGGAGCGGCCATGGCGGCCGCTCCACCGGGCATCGCGCCATGCAGCAGCAGCGCGACGAGCGTCCAGAGACTCAAAAGGTGGACAGCGCGCCCAGCTCCGACTCCACGTTCGCAATTGGGCTGAACACGTAAGTCCCGCTGCCGCTGCCGCCCCAGAGAATTCCGAGCAATGTGACGTTGGTGCCCGAGCCGCGGAACACCGGGCCGCCGCTGTCTCCGCCGCCGACCCCAGCCGACACGATCGTCTGGCAGAGCTGGGTGATCTTGCTGCCGGAGACGTTGACGTTGACGCAGGTGTTGGTGATGGGTCCTCGAGTCCATCCGGTCGTCCGTCCAACCTTGTTGGCATTCTGGCCGACCACGGGGCTGCCTTCAGCGGTGATCGTGAAGTTTCCCGAGATGGTCAGCGAGCCGTTATTCACCGCTGTCGTCTTGGCAATTTTGCCGAGCGACGACGCCGTGCCCG
Source organism: Gemmatimonadales bacterium (assembly GCA_036559745.1). Lineage (GTDB taxonomy): Bacteria > Gemmatimonadota > Gemmatimonadetes > Gemmatimonadales > GWC2-71-9 > CAVVWJ01. Next base: position 3,186 of record DATBSO010000184.1, read on the forward strand.
CCGCGTATCTCGCGCGCAACGCGTCGCTCATTCTGCACCGGCGTCCCGCGGGACAGCCATTGCCTTGACGGTAGCGCGGATCGTCGACTTCCGTCGCGATCTGGGCTGGCGCCGCGGTCTCGGTCGGCTGCCAGTATGGCGTCGACTGATTGCCACCCTGCACGTTGCTGCAGTGCGACGCGGTGATGAAGGAGCGTTGCCCGTTCTTCGTGGCGTTGAAGCCGATGCTGCAGAGAAATCCCGGGAAGTTGATCTGCACGCCCGCCGGCACTGGCCGCACCTGCTGCTGCAGGGTCGCGAGCTGTCGAACCGGCTCGGTCTCCTGCACAATGACGGCCGACGCGGGGATGCCGAGGCGGGCGATGGCCGCCCGCACCTCCGTCCCTGCCGCGCCCCGCTCCACTCCGATCCTGACGCGATTGGACGCCTCGTCCGCGTCGACGAAGACCACGCCACGCCGGGCGAGCGCTTCGGTGCTCGCCGCGGACTGCCAGCGCTCAAGCGAAACCCAATCGTAGTCGGCTTTCAGCACACGCATGGCGGAGGGGCTGGTGCCCTGGATGCTGAAGAACGGCTGCAGCGCGCGTTCGGCGGTGCCGCGCGCGGCGGCGTCCTTCAGGTAGATGGTGGGATTGCCCTGCGCGTCGTAGAAGAAGCCGCCGAAGCCCGGCACCCGCCGCGCGAGGGCGATCGGGTCGTCCGACTGTTGAAGGGCCGGCGTCGGATTCGTGATGGTTTCATTGGACGGAGACGTGGGCTGGCCGGCGTCGGAGCAGGCGCTCGCGGTGAGCACCGTTCCGGCGGCCAGACCCACGAGGAGGATCGTGTGCTGGCGCATTGAGGACCTCACACAGACTGTTGGGGAGACACTACGGACCCGCTGGATCGATAGCGTGGGGGAACCGCGTGGTCGCGCCAGGCGGCCACGTCCTCCAATGTTGCTGCCGGCAACTCGGTCCGCTAGACTGGACCGCTTCGGGGAGCGTTGGCGGGTCAGAGGTGGCCCTCTTATATTCCCGCCCCCTGCGGCCAGGTAGCTCAGTTGGTAGAGCAGCGGACTGAAAATCCGCGTGTCGGGGGTTCAATTCCCTCCCTGGCCATTGCAGAGAATCGACGCTTCAAACTTCAGCGGCAACGGGTTACCGGATTCCGGACTCGTTGCCGCTGTTGCGTGCTGATGGCTGCTTGTGATGCCGCGCCGTCGAACTATGCGGTCTTCAAGGGCCCGGCGACCTTGTACGTACTGAAGATGATGCCGGACGGAAATGCCTGCGTGCTGACGAGCTCGAATGAGCGTGGCGGGGTTCCCTCCGCAAAGAAGCGCTTCCCGGTGCCCAACAGGACCGGATTGACGGCCAGCAGGACTTCTTCCGCAAGCCCATGTTCGAGCAGCGTCGATGTCAGCGTGGAGCTGCCCGAGAGGATGAGGTCCGGGGCGTCCTGCGACTTGATCCGCCGAACGCCCTCGACGATGTCCGGTCCAAGGCCCTGGACCGGGCCCCATTCAAGACTTTCCCGACGGTGGGTAACTACAAACTTCTTTGCGGCATTGAGGCGATCCGCCATCGGACTGCTCGGCGCCTTTGGCCAGAAGCCCGACCAGCCATCGTAGGTTCGACGGCCAAGCAGCAGATCGAAGCTCTCCCCATACGCGGCGAGCATTGCCTCCCGTCCAGCGGGGCTCCGATAGGGCGCGGTCCAGTCGCTGTAGGGGAAATCGTCGTCATCGGCGGAGTGCTGGATCACGCCGTCCAGCGAGATGTGCTCGATGATTCTGAGCTTTCTCATTGCGAGTCTCCGTGGCCAAGTGATTCCCTATCCGGCCGGATTTTCATGAACGCCCTCACCTCGACGGGAACCCGGCAGGCGACGACGGCCTTACGTCCCCACGCGAGCGCTTCATCCATGTCGGCGGCTTCGAGTATCCAGAAGCCGCCCACATGCTCCTTGGCCTCGGTGTACGGCCCGTCGGTGATGACCACCTCTCCACCAGGCTGCTTACGCAATGATTTCGCCTTGGCTGCCGGTTCGAGGCCGCCAGCAAAGAACCTGGCGCCGGCGGCATCCATCTCTTCGTTGAGCGCGCCGATATCGCGAGTCATTGCTTCGCCTTCCAGCGACGGGTCGTGGTTGTCGGGGAGTTGAATCGCAACCAGGAATTGCGGCATGTCTGCTCCTCTAGTAGTCCCTCAGGCGGGATTCTCTGCCCAGTCCCTCAGGCGGGATTCTCCGCCCGGCCCTCACTACAACGTCGAACGGCCAGGCCGGAATTCGACACGCGGTCGAAAAGAAGCTATTGCAGATCCCCTCCGCTCGTCGCTGGCTTTCCGCCCTCCCGACTCCTACATTTTTCGGTCTCTCCACCGGCCCGGCCCTTGAGCGCCCTGCAGCAGCAAATTCAAGCCACGTTGGGTGATGCCTACCGCCTCGAGGACGAGCTCGGGGGCGGAGGCATGTCGCGGGTCTTCGTCGCGCATGAGACCGCGCTGGGCCGTAAGGTGGTCATCAAGGTGCTCCTCCCCGAGCTGGCGGCCAGCGTGAGCGTCGACCGGTTCCGGCGCGAGATCCAGCTCGCCGCGCAGCTACAGCACCCGCACATCGTTCCGCTTCTGTCGGCCGGCGAGTCCGAAGGGCTGCCCTATTTCATCATGCCGTTCGTTGCGGGAGAGTCGCTCCGGGCGCGGGTGGGCCGCACCGGCGAGCTCCCCATCGCCGAATCGATACGCATTCTCCGCGACGTCGTCTCCGCGCTGGCCTACGCCCACGCGTTCGGCGTGGTGCATCGGGACATCAAGCCCGACAACGTCCTCATCTCCGGCGGCGTGGCGGTGGTCACCGATTTCGGCGTGGCGAAGGCGGTGAGCGCCTCGTCGGGTGGCGTCCACTCGGTCGCGCTGACGACCCTGGGGCTGGCGCTCGGCACTCCCGCCTACATGGCGCCCGAGCAGGCGTCCGGTGACGGGCGCACCGACCATCGCGCGGATATCTACGCGCTCGGCGTCATGGCGTATGAGATGCTCACGGCCCGCGTTCCTTTCGCCGGCCGGTCTACCCAGGCCACCCTCGCCGCGCATGTGCTGGAAATGCCGGATCCGATCGATCGGCTCCGTCCGGTCATTCCTCCGGCACTCAGCGCTTTGGTGATGTCCTGCCTCGCCAAGCGCCCCGCCGACCGTCCCCAGGCCGCCTCGGATGTGCTGAACGCGCTCGATGCGATAGCCACCCCGGGAACCGGCAGCGTCCCGACGACCGTGGTCTCGATTCCCGCAATCGCTCCTCTTCGCCCGCGCCCGCGCCCGAGCCGTCTGGTCGCCTTCTCCGTCGGTGCGGCGCTGGTCGGGGTGGCGGCTCTTCTGTTGATGCTCCAAAGACCCCGCACGCCCGCGACCGAATCCGCAGGGTCGGCCTCCCGTCCTCCCGATTCCGTCGGTCTGGCCGCGAAGCCTGCGCCACCCGGCGTGGCGATCCCGACTCGGACCCAGGTCGAAACGGTTTTCGCCCCGAAGAAGTCGGCCCAGGCCCGCCCCGCCCAGGAGCACCGGCCGGAATCCCCGCCGCGCCGCGCGGCGCCGGTTGCGCCTGTTCGTGAGCCACAAGCCGATTCTGCCGGACCAACACTTGGTGCGCCGGTACAGGAAGCGGCGCCGGCGCCCGTTCAACAGGCACCGGCCCCGCCCGCTCCCGCAAACGCACCCGAGAGTACCGCAATCTCACCGAGCGTAGCGCCTTTGCCCGCGCCGCCTACTGCTGCGGCGCCTGCCGCGCCGGCTCCACCGATCCCAGCTCCGGCGCCAACCCAGCCGTCACGGGACCCCCAACAGGATTTCAGGGAGGCGGTCGATCTGATCGGCGAGTATTCGAAGGCGGTGGAATCGGAGAGCGTCGGGAACTTGCGGCGGGTGTATCCCGGAATGACGGGGGAGCAGCAGAACGGGTGGGAGCAGTTCTTCAGGACCGTGCACGACATCAAGTCGCAGCTCGAGATCCGCAAGATCGATCTGGCCGGCGACATCGGGTCGGTGCTGGTGGGCGGAACCTACACGTACGTGAACGGCAGCACGCATCGCTCCGAAGAGCAGCAGGTCTCTTTCAGCGCCACACTCCGCCGGACCGCGGGCGCGTGGCGCATCGCCGAGATTCGATAGTCCGCTAGAAGTTGTACTCCATCCCCACAGTCCAGATGAGGTCCGGCCGCAATCCTCCTCGATTGAGGGGCCACTCGGTATTGGCGATCACCGTGAGCCCCGAGGCCGCCAGGAGCTTGATCCCCAGGGACATGTTCACGATGTCGTCGCGCTCTTCCGGAATCGTGGTCGGCACGATCACACGCCGGTACGGAGACTGGATGACGACGGGTTGAGGGACCTGCAGAGGACTGGTTCCGACCTGCAGCTCGGAGACCAGATCGGCGGCCAGGGTGGCCCATGGGGCGAGCAGGTGATCGAAGCCGGCCGTGGCGAGCACGGCATCGCTCTCGAAGTCCCCGCCGCGATAGAGGTAGCCGACGTTCGCATGGGGGGAGAAGTCGCCGAATCGTGCGGAGACGATGGCGAGTCCGCGCGCCGCGAAAGAGCCCGAGCCGAGCAGATCCATGTTGCTGCCCGTCGGAAATCGCACGTCGGCGAGCACGCCCACAGAGACGGGCTCCGCCCGCCGAAGGTTCACCTTCACCCTGGCCGCCACGTCACCGAGTCCGGTGGCCGAGCCGTCCACGAATCTCGAGGCCGTGAGAACGGGACTATCCGGCGTGCCGCCGAAGAAGTGGACCGCCGGCGGCAGCCCGAACGGGTTGATCTGGGCCGAGCTGGAGCCTTCGATCGAGGTCGACACGAGCGGAACCACGACGCCCAGGTCGATCCGGTCGGTGAGTCCGTACGACAGCAGAAAGGAGGTGACGGTCAGGCGGACGTTCAAGTTGAGATCGAGCCCGATCGTCTCGTTTTCCAGCGTCGGCACGCCGAGGAGGGAGCAGTCGCCGCCGGCGATCGAGTCACAGCCCTCGAAATCGGTGTTGGCGTGCGTGAACGTGAAGTGGAGGTTGTCGAGGTCGACGCCGCGGAGCGTCTTGAAATTGGCGCCGGTGCGGGTGAGCGCCGCCAGCACGCGGCCCCGTCCCAGTGTCTGGGCCCGCTCGCCGAAGATCGGTCCCGCGGAGCTCGACGTGCGAACCGGGACACCGCCCTCGAAGCTGAACGTCGAGCCGCCGCTTGCCGCGGCGACCGGCACGTTGGCGACGTTGCTGCCGATCGAATTGGTGAGAAACGCGATGACGGTGCCGTTGTTGGCGACCGCCGCCGGGACGAAGTGGTCGCCGTGAATGCGGATCGCGTCGGGATTGTTGGGGTCGGCGGTACCACCGAGAAAAAGCTGCCCTTCGCCCTCGCCGAAAATGAACAGGCCCGAGAGCCGGTCCTGGAGATGTTGTGCCTGCCCTCGGACTGAGACCACCACCAGGGCCAGGACAGCCAGCAGGAGGGGACGCATGGGAACTCCAGATCGTGAGCGAATACCGGTGGCGCGGACTGTTTCCGGCTACATGTTCGGACAAGATCCCCGTTTCCGCAACACGGTAACATCATCTCCCGCAATGCGAAGAGGGCCTGTTTGGGGGGGGGTCTGACCCCCGGCCTTGCCCCCCGGGCGCCCGGGGCCTTCCGTCCGGCGGTCCACTATCACATCTTTGCCTGACCGGGCCGTCTGGCCCGTCCTCCCTCTTCATTCTCGATAGCCGGACGATGGTCATCCAGAGATTCCTTGTGAGGCTCTCGGCGCTGTCGGCCGTGCCTCATTGCCGGTTCCGCTTCACGCGGTCCATCGCACCCATCCTCGTTCGCTGCCTGCCGGCGTGCGTCCTCCTTGCTTGCCAAGACGAAACGATGACGCCCAGCGATGTGCGCGGGGGCGCCGGAGGCATCTCGGCCGCGGTAGGGACAGTCGCGAGCGTCGTCGTGATCCCGGACTCGCAGATGGCCTTCAGCGGTGACCAGTTCCAGGTTACCGGCCAGCCGCGGAGCAGCTCGGGGCAGGTGCTCGACAACACGATCACCTGGACCGTCGGCAACACAAGTGTGGTCGCGATTGTCGGCGCCGTCGGCCAGACGATGACGTTCAAGGCGATCAAAGTGGGTAATTCCACGATGAAGGCGACCTCGGGCGGCAAGTCGAAAAACTCCAAGGTCGTCGTCCGCGGCATCGCGGGCGCCAAGGTGGTGGTGACGCCGGACCAGGTCTCGGTCGATGGTGGCGGGACCGTTCAGTTCACTGCAAAGGGTCTAACCAAGTACGGCGAGACAGCAGGCGTCAACGTCACGTGGACCTCGGCCACCGGCACGATCTCGACCGCCGGCGCCCTGACCGCCGGCAACGCTCCGGGGGTCTATCGGGTCATCGCGATCTCGAAATTCGGCGCCGCCGACACCGCGCTGGTCACCGTCAACGGCTCACCCGATCCGGTCGATACGATCATCCTGGTCCCCGAGACCGCGACGATCTCATCCGACGAGACGGTGGATTTCGATGTCTACGGCCGCACGACCGCTGGTGACAGCGTCGGCGTGACGGCGACCTACACGGCGACGGGTGGGACGGTCGCCGGAAGCGGGGTGTATACCCCCCCGGCAACAGCAGGGACCTACAAGGTCATCGCGACCAGCGGCGGCATTGCCGATACCTCCACGGTCACCGTCGAGGTCACCGCCCCGTCCATCGCCAAGGTGACGCTCCTGCCGGCCATCGCCGCGAGCCGGCCCGGCGAGACGACGCGATTCGCGGCTACCGTATTCAACAACGCCGGCGACAGCGTTCCCCAACCGGTGACCTACGACGCGACCTGCGGGACGGTGACGGGAACAGGGGTCTTTACCGCACCGGCCGGCGGGCAGTCGTGTCTCGTAACCGCGACTTCGGGAGAAAAAGCGGACACGACGGAGGTCGTTCCGCTGACGAGCAGTCCCGACTTCGGCGTGCCGTTCGGGATCTACGACGTGTGGACTTCGGGCACCACGACCAAGTCCACCGGCATCGCCGCCTTCTCGTCGAGCCACGACTACATCGCGCCCGGCGAGATGGCCAATCACATCGCCGCGGCCCGCGCCAAGGGAATGCACGTCGTGCTGGCCATGACCGGCGGCTCGCACGACCGCTACAAGACGGCCGGCGTGTTCGACATGGCGAAGTGGAAGGCCGCAGTAGACGCCTACAATACCCAGGCCGTCAGGGATGCCATTGCGCAGGGCGTCGCGGACGGCACCGTCGTCGGCAACTCGGTGATGGACGAGCCGCATCAGTACGACGGCCTGTCCCCTGATCCCACCAAGAGCTGGGGTCCCATTGGCACCATGACGGTGGCAAGGGTGGACACGCTGTGCGGATACGTGAAGAGCATCTTCCCCACGCTACCGGTGGGGGTCGGGCACGATCCCGCGGTCTTCCAGCCCGACAGCTCTTACCACGTCTGCACGTTTCTCCTGGCGCAGCTCGCCGAGCGAAAGGGAAGCGTCACTGTGTGGCGCGACCTCGGCCTCGCCCGCACGCAGCGCGACGGGATGTCCATCATCTTCAGCATGAACCTCATCAACGGGGGCGCCCAGGATAAGATCGGGATCTGGGACTGCCCCGGGACCGGCGGACTCGGCGATCGCAAGCCCAACTGCCGGATGACGGCGGATCAGGTGCGCGACTGGGGCAAGATCCTCGGCAAGGCCGGGTGTGCGCTGCTTTCCTGGAAGTACGACTCGGCGTTCCTGGCGAGGACGGACAATCAGCAGGCGATCTCCGAGGTAGCCATCACGCTCAGCGAGCTTTCCCGGAAGTCATGCGGAGGAACGAGGTAGGTACCCGCCCATACCCTTGCGGACCCGCCAATCCTGAGTTCTGTTATCGCATCCCCCCTCGTCGTGGAGAGGGTTCCTCGGCCGCGAGACTCGGTCAGGAGCCACGTATGTCTCCACACGATTTTCCCCTGGCGCTATTCCGCCCGCCGATCGTTCTGGTCGTCGAGAACCGTCCCTCTTTGCACTCGCCAACCGGCCGGTTGGTGGGTATGCTGGGCTACGAAGTCCGGCGCGCCCGCACCGGCGAGCAGGCGCTCGGACTGGTGCGACAGCATCGCGGCCTGTTCGACCTCGTTCTCACGAATATCCTGCTTCCTGATGTGGACGGCGGCGATTTCGTGCAGCGCGTTCGACGCGAGGAGCCCGGGATCCGCGTTGCGTGGATCGCCGACTACGCGCCGATCGGACGAGCCGCCGCGTTGGTCGCCTCATACCCCGAGGTCTCGTTGATACGGAAGCCATTCGGTTTCCGGGAGCTGCGGGACGCGCTCCTGCCTCTCATCGGTCCTCCCCGCGCCGCCGTGCCGTTGGCGGACACGCTCCGGTCTCCCCGGCACCGGGTTCGGAAACCGATTCGCTGACATCGCGCTGATTCGCTGATTATCCGACGACACCCGCCGCGCGGCCGGCTGCTTCGAGAATGCGCCGCCGCTGGCCGGGGGTGAGGATGTCGCGCTCCACGACCTGCCGCACGATCCGCGCGACGAAGGAATAGCCTCGCGGCTCCGAGAGGAGCCATCGGTGCCACTCGAGCTCGTCGAGGGCGCGCCCCGCCTCCTCCGAATCCATCGAGAGCGCGCGCTCGACGGTCGCGGGCGTCGTCAGATCGCCCAGCACCGCGGCCGCTGTGAGCACCTGTTGCGACGCCTGGCTCAGCCGCCGGAAGGCCACGCGGATGGCAGCGGCTACGGCGTCGGGAAGGTCGCCCGGGAGACTCTGGTCGAGCGTGTGCAGAGGCTCCGGCCACGTCCCGGAGATGGTGCCGAGATCGAGACCGAGCGCAACGGCCCGGAGGAGCTCCACGGCGAGCAGCGGCAGCCCCGCGGAGTCGGACGCCACACGGCGCACCACTCGATCCAGCGCGCCGGCGTCGTAGCCCGGCAGCATCTGCTGCGCGAGTCCACGGATCGCGCCGCGATCCAGCGCCCGCAGCCGGACCGCGCCGCCCTCGACATCCCGGCCGATCCGGGTACGAAGCTCGTCGAGCTCCGCCCGAGGTGGATACTGGGCGGTCGCGAGTACCACGGTGAGCGGCGCGGCCACCAGATCACGCAGCACGGCGCCGATGGTCAGGGCCGTGTCGTGATCGAGCCATTGGGCATCGTCCAGAACCACCGCGACCGGCTGCTCGTCCGTCGCGGCGCGAAGCACCTCGGTGAGGGCGCGGCCCAACGAGGGCGGCTCCTGTCCGGTCGCGCCGGGAAAGCGATCGGCCCATTCCGGCAAGCGCGCGGCGAAGGCGGCGAGTGCCCCCGGCGCAGCGGCACCGATCCCCCGTGCGTCGATCAGACCGCCGCGAGCAAGGGCCAGGACTCCGCTCCACGGCTCGAGACGATCGGCCTCGACCGCCCGGGCCGACGCCACGGGAGTGCCGTCCAGCCGCATCCGGGATAGCATCTCTTCCAGCAGGCGGGTCTTTCCCATGCCGGACTGGCCCTCGAGCAGAAGCAATGCCGATCGGCGGTGCTGAGCCGATCGGGCCGCCGCCTCGAGCAATCGAGAGAGCTCCTCCTCCCGGCCCACCAGTTGGGGCCGCGCCGCCGATGGATCGTTCCGATTTGCCGGAACGGCTCCGGGTCGTCCGGCCCCGCCACGGCGTACCCGATCGACCAGCGCCAGCGTGTCCTCGCCGGGCTCGACACCGAGGTCGCGGACCCGGGCGGCGAACTGATCGAAGAGCTCGAGTGCCCCGGCGCGATCGCCCGTGAGCGCCATGCAACGGAGCGCGGATCTCGCGGCGGGCTCGGACGTAGGCTCGATGGACAGCGCGCGGTCGGCCATCCCACTGGCCTGCACCGTCCGCCCCAGCCGCGAGAGGGTTTCAGCAGAACGCACCAGGACCTCCACCGAGCGCCGTCGCCAGAGCGTCCGCTCGGTGGCGAGCCAGTCCTCGAACCCGGAGGCGTCGGGCACGGCGAAGCCCTCGAGGAACTCGCCCGCGATGAGCTCAGCCGCGCCGCTCCAGTCTTCCGCTTCGGCCAGCTCCTCCAGACGGTCCACATCGAGCTCCACGACACTCGGGACGAGGCGTACCTGTCCGACCGTCAGCTCCACCGACTCTGGTCCCGCGTGGCGGCGGATGACACGCAGCGCCTCGCTCAAGGAATGTCGCGCGGCCGCTTCGGTGCGGTCGCCCCAGAGAATGCCGGTGAGGTGATCGCGGGTTCTGGTTCGGCGAGGGGAACGGGCGAGATATACGAGCAAGGCGAGGTGCTTGCGCCAGAGCAACTCCGAAGGGGCAGGGGCATCGTCCACCGAAACCTCGACGGGGCCGAGTGTGCGACATCGGATCACCAGCGCCTCCGGCTCATGCGCGTAAAGTTCACCCGCTTGACATGCACTTGATGCGGCCATAGTAAAAAGTGCGGTCCTGAAGTCACCTTGGCCATGCGCATCCTCACAGCTTTCTTACGGTTACGGCCGCCGACCACTTGCTGCTACCGGAGTTACCGATGCAGATCGTTCGCCGATACCTGGCTGTCATCCTCGCGGCGGTGGTGTCCCGCGGGCTCCAGGCGCAATCGGCGCAAGCATTTTCGCTTCAAGCGTCCGGTCTGTACAACGGGGTGTTTGGAAACGCCTTCACCGGCCTCCGTGGCGGGATAGGGGCGGAGGCCCAGATCCGCTACACACCCGGCGCTGTGTCGATCGGTGCAGGGTTCGAGTACACCAACCACGGGCTCGAGAACCAACCCGAGGACGTGCGCCTGTACGGTGGCTTCATCGAGCCGCGCTACCGGATACACGCCGGTAGCAATGTCGTTGCCCCCTATCTGTCGGCCCGCTTCTCACTCCTCAAGGTCGGCTACTCCGGCGGCGACTTGTCGCTCACGTCGAGCTTCATTCAGCTCAATGGCGGAGGCGGCCTGCTGTTCCGGCTGAACTCGAGGGTCAACATGGACCTGGGAGCGACCTTCGGTTACAACAGGCTGGGGGATGGAACGAAGACCAGCAAGTCGGGCGGGGGCTCGGTTTCGGTGGAGTCCGCCTCCGGCTCGAACGTCGTTCTTCGTCTTGGTCTGGCGATCGGCCTCGCCGGGTAACCGCGGCGTCAGAGTTCCGGAGTGCCGATGATGCGGCAGCTGGAGAGTTCCCAGCGATCGGCGTTCCTGACGAACTCGGTCCGGAAGACCGGCTGGCTCTTGAGGCGGCCGCCAAAGGCGTCTTTCCAGGTCAACCGGAAGCTGAACTCCATTGCCGCAGCCTCGGGTCCGATCTGCCGAAGACCGTCCATCCGGTCTCCGACCTCAGCCGACCACTCCCGGGTCCGCAGAATACTGGTCAGCTTCTTCAGTTTGTCCCGGTCCGCGCGGGTCGAAGGACGGTACAGCTCAGTCAGCCGGGCCACGTCGTGGGCCTTGAGGGCCGAGTAACACTGGGCGACCCCGGCCAGCACTGTCGCTTCGATCCGCTGGCGATCAGGTGATGGCTGCCGTCCTGGCGCCACCTGGACACCCACGGTGTCCGTCGTCCCATCGGACGTCGCGGTGATCTCGGCGGCGCCGGGCGAGCGCGCCATGAGCGTCCCGGTTACGGCGTCGACCGTGGCCACGGCCGGGTTGCTGCTGGACCAGACCACCCGTCGTCCGCTGATCCCCGCGCCGCTTCCGTCCTTCATGTCGGCCGATAAGCCGAGGGTCTCGCCCACGATCAGCGGTCGGGCGCCGAGGATTCGCAGCTCCACCGCCGCATCAGGAACGGCCGCTTCAGGAGGGATCTCCGCCACGCTCTGGTCCCGGGCGACCGCGGAGTCCGAGACGGTGCTGTCCCGTCCCGCCGAGAGACCCGCGGGCCGGTTTCCCGCGCTGTCCTGCCGCCCGGCGACTGGCACGACCACTCGAGCGGGACCCAACCTTCGGCCGGTACGCGGCGTGAGGATCACCGAGGCAACCTCAGCGTCGCCCTCTCCCGCTGCGACCGAACCGCTCGGCTCGGCCGGCGCCTCGGCGACGGTGATCTGGGCCTGAGGGACGGACGGGGGACGGGATCGCCCGAGGAACCAGGCCGTTCCCGCGATCAGGATGGTACCAATCGCGGCCGCGAGAACTCTCTCGCGGCGAATCCGTCTCGACCTCTTGAGCTTGATGCGACGAGGCTCCGTGGTGACGCCGGCGGCGGCCGTCTCCGCCTGAGGCGCCGCCGGCTCCGCCACACTGACCCGGACTGACTCGCTCACTCCTTCACAGCTGGCGGTCAGCACGACCGAGCCGGGGTGCAAAGTCTTCACCCGGCCCTCCGCGGTCGGCACCGCCACCTGCGCATCGCTGCTGCTCCAGCGGACCCTGCGGCCCTGCAGCGGACTTCCCCACCGATCTACGGGCGTCGCGACGACGTCGAACGACCTGCCCGCCGGTACGGTCGTCGGCCGCTCCGCTACGTGAATCGCCGCGACGCGCGCCGGCAGAACCGGAATGACCAGCTGCGCCCGCGCGTTGTCCAGGAGCGCAGTGATCCGGGTGAACCCGGGCGCCCGCGCGACAAGCTCGCCGTCCGCGGTAACCGCCGCGATCGATGCGTCGTCGGACTGCCAGCTCACGAGTCGATCGATCGGCTGGCCGTGCTTGTCCCGCACGACGACTTCGAGCCGGATCTCTTCTCCCACCGCCACACCGTGATCGAGCGGTGCGATCGCGATCTCGTCGGCCCTCGCCTGAGAGACTTCGACCCGAAGAATCGCCTGGACTCCCTTGCAGCTCGCGATCAGGAGCGTCGTCCCGACCCCCACCGCGACCGCCTCGCCTCCGCTCCCGGCGAAGCGGAGGATATCGGGGACATCACAGCTCCACGTCACGTCGTTCGGCGGGAGACAGACTCCGTCACGCCCACGAACGGTGGCAACGAGCACGAAGCTGTCGCCGACCTCGAGACCCGCGGGGGGCGGCAGAATGGAGATGGTGCTGACGACGGTCCCGGTGGCCGCTCCACCGGGAGGCCGGGTTCGCGGAGCGGGACTGGTGGGAGTCGGGTCCGCGGCGGCGGCGGCGAGACTCGTTGACGCCACGAGCCGGCTCAACTCTCCCCGTAGCGAATCGTCTTCGGTGAGCGGCAAGGCTCCGAGCGCCGCCATGGCGTCGGCAATACGAGGCCACCGGTCCGCGGGATCCTTGGCCAGCATGCGTAGGACGGCCGCCTCGACCTCGGGCGGACAGCCGGCGGCCAGATCTCGAATCGGCGGCGGCGGCTCCTCGACGTGCGCCTGCATCACGGTAAGGGTGGACCCGCCGAAGGGTGGCGCTCCCGTCAGCATCTCGTACGCCACGGCCCCCAACGAATACTGGTCCGAGGCGCCGGAGATCTCGGCGCCACGGCACTGCTCCGGACTCATGTATGCCGGCGTGCCGACCAGCGCTCCGGTCAGCGTGCGGGATGGAGTCTGCGCCGCCTTGGCGATGCCGAAGTCGGTCACGACGGCGTTGCCGTCGCCATCGATGAGGATATTCGCCGGCTTGATGTCCCGGTGAATCACTCGGCACCGGTGGGCGTAGGTCAGCGCCGAGCCAACCTGAAACAGGATGGACTGGACGACCGGAACGGGAAGCGGGCCACTCCGCTCGATCACCTGCTCGAGCGACCTTCCTTGCACGTACTGCATCACAAAGAAGTGAAGTCCTTCGGCCTGCCTCACCGAATAGACCGAGACGATGCTGGGATGATGGAGATGTGCGATGGTGACGGCTTCGTGACGGAACCGTTCGATCATCCCATCGTCGAGCAGGAGGCCCGGTGACATCACTTTGATGGCGACCTTGCGGGCGAGCGAGATCTCGTGTGCCAGAAAGACCGCCGCCATGCCGCCGCGTCCGAGCTCCCGTCCGAGCTCGAACTCTCCCAGCGTCGCGAGGCGCAGCCGCTCGACCATGTCGGCCCAGGGAGACGGCGCATCGATCGGTTGGAGGGAAAGCGGGTCGGACGGGACGACGGGCTCAGCAGGCGTGCCGCACTCGGGACACGACTGATCCTGCGGAAGAAGCGACTCGCCGCAATTGGAGCAGGCGAGCAACTCTGCTCCGCACTGGCCGCAGAAGCGATCGCCGCGTCCGAGACCACCGCCGCAGTGAGCACATGTGAGAGTCGCGGTCATCGAGCCGCCGGAGGGAATGCGGGCAAGGTACTCCCGAAATATTGGAGTCCGGCGGGCGGGGACGCAAATACGCTTGAGAACGGCTTGACATGGAACCGTAGCATGGGGGCAACGCCCCGAAGCACGCGAACCTCTGCCGAGGATATTTCCGGTGCCGTCTTCAGCATCTAAGAATCAGTCGATCAACGAGTTAGGTGATGCCGCCAAACGACGCGCCTTTCTCGATGCCTGTTTCTCGACCCCGCTCCTTACTCCCACGCCCTCGGCCGGGGCAGGCCGGCCTAGGACGATGACGGTGACCGCGCCCCTGGGAAGAACCGGTGGCGAAGCAGCTCCACCAGCTCAGGAGGAAGACCCGGCGCTTCGAGCGCGATCGCGACCTCCTGGCCCATGCGCCGAATGACCCGGCCGCGAATTTCGATCGTCGTGTCGGCATCGAGCCGGACTGCTCCCGCGATGACCTCACCCACGGTGGGCATGCGCTCATTGATCCCCACCTGATATCGGAGACCGCCGACACTCACGTCGCGCAGGGGAGAGGACGCGTCGAACGTCACCGGCACCGGGAGACGCGGTGCGCCACGCCGTTCACGGCTGCTCTGGAGAAGGACCGTCCTCTCCGCCATGATGTCGTCTTCCGACGGCCAGGCCGTACCAACCGACGCGATGGCGAGCCCCGACCTGTCGATCCTGACGATCCGCCCGGCGATGGGCTGCCGGCCACTCGACCGCAGCTGAACCTCGCCCACCACCGGGCGGTTCAGATCCCACACCCGGCCGGGCGGGGCGGGCTCGATTCGTAATCCCCCTGCACTGATGTCCCGCACCGCGCAACGCAATCCATCGAACTCGAGGAGCGCCGGCGCCGTCCGGCGGTATTCCGCCCGGGCCGTCATGCGCCGGTCGAGCCCTCCGGACCACCGGCGACTCACTGCCCTCGCCCCGCCATCGCCGCGGCGGCACGCGGATCTCGAGCCTCGCCCAGGATCTGGTGCACCACCGCGACCGCCATGCTTCCGTCTCCCACGCCCGCCGAGCATCGCTTGATCGAGCCGTGTCGCACGTCGCCGGCGGCGAGCACCCCGGGGATACTCGTCTCGAGCATGAAAGGATCGCGCTCGAGCGGCCACGTGCCCGCCGCGCGTTCGCGCAACAGATCCATCACGTCCCGGCCGGTGCAGATGAAACCCCACTCGTCGCGGATCAGACTTTGAGGCAGCCAATCGGTTTCCGCTCGCGCCCCGATGAAGATGAAGAGGCCGTGACAATCACGACGCTGCACCGCACGGGACGGCCCACGCGCCACCTCGATCGCCTGCAGGGTCGTGTCGCCCACGAGCCTCACGCACTCAGCGTGGTACTCGATGGAGACGTTTTTCTTCTTCTCGAGTTGTTCGACCAGGTACTGCGACATGCTCGCCGCAAGGGTCCGCCCACGGACGAGCATCGTGACTGTCTCCGCATAGTCCGATAAGCGCATCGCCGCCTGTCCGGCGGAGTTGCCGCCGCCGACCAGGCACACATCCTTGCCCTGGAACCTCCGTGCTTCCGCACTCCCGGCGCCGTAATACACTCCCTTGCCCGTCAGCTGTTCGATCCCCTCCATCTCGAGCTTTCGCCACTCGACGCCGGTCGCCAGGATGACCGCCCGCGCCTCGACGGTGGTGCCACCATCAAGGACGACCGTATGTGAGACTCCCGATGACGGATCACCCGGGTCGAGTCGCTCGACCGAGCGTGCCACGACCAGCTCCGCGCCGAATTTCGTCGCCTGGCGACAAGCCCGGTCGCTCAATTCCTCACCGCTCAGCCCGGCGGGAAAGCCGAGATAGTTCTCGATGCGCGATGAGGTCCCCGCCTGGCCACCGAAAGCCGTTCGCTCGATCAGCAGCGTGCGGAGACCCTCGGAAGCACCGTACACCGCCGCTCCCAGCCCTGCGGGACCGCCCCCGACGATGACCACGTCGTAGGCATCGGGCTTCGGCTCGGTCTGCAGGCCGAGCGCGTCAGCCGCCTGGCGGTATGTCGGTTTCTCGAATCGGTGCTTTCGCTTCTTGTCGTGCTCGTCCGGCACCTCGAGGATCGGCGGCGCGAACGTCGTGCCTTCATGAGCGCCATCGAGCTCGTTCCACTCGAACGGAATGTGATTGAGCGAAAGAAACTTCCTCAGGTCGTAGCAGTCGGGGTCGAGGCGATGACCCGTGACGATCGCCGAGCACTGCGGGGTCTCGACGGTCAGCTTTCGCAGCCGGCTCACCCGGTCGAGCATCGTCTTCGAGATCTCGCCACCCAGGACGCGACACTCGGTCACGAGGCTGTGAAAGTCCTTCGGCTCGAGACGCATCAACCGTGACGGCGCGGTCGCCTGCAGGCTGGCCAAGGCGGGCGCGCCGAGCATCAGCGGCACCTCCCCGAAATAGTCGCCAGGCCCGTAGCTGCTGATCTTGAGGTCGCGCCCGCCCACCGATTTGAACACGTCGATCCCGCCTTCGAGCAGGCCATAGAACGCGGCCGCCTGGCCTTCGACAAGCAACCACTCGCCAGGATCGAGGCGGACGTCCGCGGCGCACTCCGCGATGGATTTGCGCTCGCTCGCCGGAACAGCGGCGAAGAGGGAAATGTTGGTGAGATCTTCGGCGGTAATCATCGTTCGGCTCTTTTCTCCGTCGGGGAAAACGTTGCTGCTGGATGATAGCCGAAGGCGCAATCCGGCGTGTGAGGCATGTCACTGTCCGTGGTCCCGGCCGGGGGGCAGGTTGGCAATTGCCTCTTTGGTGGCCTTGCGGCCGGACGCTGCGGCCTTATTATTTGGCCGCTCAAATACTTTGGTCGCGCCGCCCAAAGACCCCGGCGGCGTTTTGGTCTCTATCGGAGTAATGGATTGACCGTCAACAAGTTAGCTGAAACGACCCACGAGATCGAACGGGTGCCCAAGTGGCAACGGCGCCCCGACGAACGGCGCGCCGAGATCCTCGACGGTGCCGTGCTCGCCTTCGGGAGGAACGGCTACAAGCGGGCGACCCTCGCGCACGTCGCCGAGCACGCCGGCGTATGCCCGGGCACGGTGTCGCACTACTTCGGATCCAAGGGCAGGCTCTTCGAGGAGATGATCGCCGAGCGGCTGATGGCCTTCGTGGAAACGGAGGAGGCGAGTCTCGCCAACCACCAGGGCCCGATGCGTGACCTCCTGACGCAGCTTCTTCGCCGTCTGTGGGAGCACGCGTGGCGGCCCGGCATGCTCGAGCTGATGCGGGTCGTGAAAGTCGAGAGCGCCGAGTTCCCGGAATCCGGCCGGCTGCTCTGCCTGCAATTGGGTGACCGGTGGCGCCGCATCTTCGGCGACATCCTCACCGCCGGCATGAAGGGCGGCGAATTCAGGCAGATGGATGTGGACGTGGCCGCGCGCACGATCAGCTACGCGCTCGTGGGTGTTGCCGAGAAGGTGTCGGCGTTTCGCTCCTACGACGAGCGCATGCCGCCCCGCGAGGCGATGTGGCAGGCGATTCGGGACATGGTGGACCGCTTCGTTCTGGTGACGCCGTCCCGGGAAAACAGACAAGGAGATGCCGAGTGAGGCAGACGAAACGGGCGCGCGGCCGCGCGTCGATCGCCGCGACGGTCGTGACCGTCGCGCTTGCTGGTGGGTGCGGGAAGCCTCCCGCGCCGCAGGCACCGCCGCCGCCCGAAGTCGGTGTCGTCCAGGTGGAACCGCACCGTGTCCCCACTTCCTTCGAGTTTACCGGTGAGGTGGTCCCGTACCGGCGGGTCGAGGTGCGTTCGCGAGTGGAGGGCGTGATCGAGCAGCGGCCGTTTATCGAGGGAGCCACTGTGAAGCCCGGTCAGGTTCTCTACCGGATCGACCCGATCCGTCCGGAGGCGGCGTACCGGAGCGCGCTGGCGCGGTACTCGAACGCCAAGCGAACCCTCGATCGGCTGCAGCCGCTGCTGGCGCAGAACGCCGTCGCCCAGCAGGACGTGGACAACGCCCAGGCGGACATGGAAGAGGCCGAGGGCGATCTCGCCGAGGCGAAGAAGAACGTGGATGACGCCGTCGTGCGGGCGGAGATCGGCGGTCGCGTAGGCCGCACCAATCTGGAAGTCGGCGCGCGGGTGACGGGCACCGACGATCTCCTGACCACCATCGACGTGCTCGATCCGTCGTACGTGAGCTTCCGCCCCTCCGCGCAGCAACTGCTCACCTGGAAGCAGGATCAGGATGCGCGGAAGCTGATACAGGCCGGAAGTCCGCTCCGCGTGCAGGTCACGTTGCCCGATGGCTCGACCCTACCGCAGAGCGGCACGCTCGATTTCGTCGCGCCCTCGCTCGATGCGGAAACCGGTACCCAGGAGTTCCGGGCCCTGTTCCGCAACCCGGATCGTCTGCTCGTGCCGGGGCAGTTCGTGCGGGTGCGGCTCACCGGATTCACCCGCGACAGCGCGCTGGCGATTCCGCAGCGCGCGATGCAGCAGGCGCTCGGGCGGCAATACGTCTACGTGGTCGGTAAGGGCGACACCGTCGTGACCCGCGATGTGGAGCCGGGCCCTTGGAGCGGGAATCTCTGGATCATCAACAAGGGCCTCAATCCCGGTGAGCGGGTGGTGGTGGACGGCACGCAAAAAGCCACCGCCGGCCGGCCGGTGCACCCGGTTCCGGCGTCGGATAGCATCACCGCTTCCCCGGAGGAAACGGCGAGGTTGGGAGCATCGAAATGAGCGAAGTCCAGTCGAACGGGGCGGACCAGGAGGTCCGCTACATCTTCATACGCAGGCCGGTGTTCGCGATCGTCATCAGCGTCGTCGTCGTCCTCCTCGGCGTCTTCGCCATCCGCCTGTTGCCGATCTCGCGGTATCCCCAGATCACACCGCCCGCGGTGCAGGTGCAGGCGACGTTTCCCGGCGCGACCGCCGAGGACGTCGCTGAAGCCGTGGCCGCGCCGATCGAGGCGCAGCTTTCCGGGCTCCAGGGGCTGCTTTACTACTCGTCGGCCAACGCGAGCGACGGGACGCTCAGCCTGCAGATCTATTTCGACGTGACCCGCAGCCAGGACCTGGCGGCGGTAGACGTGCAGAACGCGGTGAAGCTCGCGGAGCCTCAGCTCCCCGACGCCGTCCGTCAGAACGGCATCACCATCCTCAAGGCAAATACCGATATTCTCGGCGTCGTGGCGCTCACCTCCACCGATCCTCGCTACGACGCGGCGTACCTCACGAATTACATGAAGCTCTACATCGAGGACGAGATCAAGCGCGTGCCAGGCATCGGCAACGCGCTCACGTTCGGCGGTCTCGAGTTCTCGATGCTGATCCAGCTCGACCCCGACCGCATGGCGCAGCTGGGGATCACCACGAGCGATGTCGCTGCCGCGGTCCGGGAGCAGAACGCCACCAGTCCCGCCGGCCGGCTCGGCCGCGAGCCCGCCCCCGCGGGAACCGAGCTCACCCTTCCCGTCACGACGCTCGGCCGGCTCAAGACGCCCGAGCAGTTCGCGGACATCGTGGTCCGCGCCAAGAACGACGGCTCGATCGTCCGCATCCGCGACATCGGGAAGGTGGTGCTCGGCTCGCGCAACTATGATCTCGCCGGGCGGCTCAACGGCAAGCCGGTGGCGCCGTTGCTGCTCTATCTCCGCCCGGGCGCCAACGCCCTGGCGGCGCGCGAGTTGGTGGCCAAGCGGATGGACGAGCTGGCGAAGAATTTCCCGCCCGGTATCCAGTACAAGATCCCGTTCGATACGACGCCGTTCGTCACCGCGTCCATCAAGGAGGTCGTCACCACGCTCCTCGAGGCGATGGCACTGGTGACACTGGTGGTGTTCATCTTTCTCCAGAGCTGGCGGGCCACGCTCATCCCCATGCTGGCCGTGCCGGTCAGCGTAATCGGCACGTTCCTCGGCCTGCTGATGCTCGGGTTCACCATCAACGTGCTGACGCTGTTCGCCCTGGTGCTCGCGATCGGCATCGTGGTGGACGATGCGATCGTCGTGATCGAGAACACCGAGCGGCTCATGGCCAACGAGGGGCTGCCGGCCCGCATCGCGGCCGATCGCGCGATCCGCCAGGTGGCGGGCGCGCTGATCGCGATCGTGCTCGCGCTCTGCGCGGTATTCGTCCCCGTCGCGTTCCTGGGCGGCGTGACCGGCGAGATGTTCAAGCAGTTCGCCGTGACCCTGGTGATCGCGGTGGTGCTCTCGGGCATGGTCGCGCTGACGCTGACCCCGGCGCTCTGCGCGATCCTGCTCCGCGAGTCAGCCGAGACGCACACGACCGGATTCTTCGGCGCGTTCAATCGGTGGTTCGCCCGCGTGACCACCCGGTACTCGAACAATGTCGGACGGGTGCTCAACCGCCCCAAGACCTTTCTCGCGACGTTCGCCGTGCTGGTCGCGCTCGCGGCCGTGTTGTGGCGGCGAGTCCCTACGGCCTTCATCCCGACCGAGGACAAGGGCTACTTCGCGGTCGCGATGCAGCTCCCCGATGCCTCATCGCTTCAGCGGACGCAGGAAGTGGTCAAACGGGTCGAAGGCTTTCTCCACGACGAGCCTGCCGTCGTGAACATCGTTGGTTTTGCCGGACTCGACGTGCTCACCCGGACCAACCAGACCAACAGCGCCACGATCTTCATCCTGCTCAAGCCATGGGAGGAGCGGGGCGCCGACGAGTCGATCGATGCGATCACCAAGCGGATCAACGGCAAGCTCTTCGGCATGAAGGACGCCGTCGGCTTCGCGTTCAACCTTCCCGAGATCCCCGGTCTGGGCGCCACCTCGGGCGTCGAGGCCAATCTCCAGAATCGGGCCGGCAAGGATGTGCGTGACTTCGCGCAGTCGGTGCAGGCATTCACCGCCGCCGTCAACAAGCTGCCGGCGGTCCAGTCCATGGCCACGAACTTCCGGGCGAATGTGCCGCAGGTGTACGTGGACGTGGATCGCGCGACGGCCAAGGCGCGCGGGGTGAATCTGACCGACCTGTTCAGTACGCTCCAGACCTTCCTGTCCACCCTCTATATCAACGACTTCAACCTGTACGGGCGGACGTATCGGGTGCAGGCGGAGGCGCTCCAGCAGTTCCGCCGCACGCCCGACGATATCGGCCGCCTCTACGTGCGCGGCCGCAACGACGAGATGGTGCCGGTCTCGGCTCTCGTTCACACCGAGTTCCGGAGCGGCCCAACCCAGCTGCTGCGGTTCAACGGGTTCCAGTCCGCGCTCTTCACCGGCACGCCCAAGACGGGACGAAGCTCGGGTGAGGTGCTGAAGGAGATCGACAGCCTGGTCTCCACCGAGTTCGCGCCGCAGGGCATCGGGGTCGGCTACTCCGGTCAGTCGTTCCAGGAGCGCGCGGCGACCGGACAGGCGGGTCTCGTCTTCGCACTCGGCCTCATCATCGTGTTCCTCGTCCTGGCCGCCCAGTACGAGAGCTGGTCCATCCCCTTCGCGGTGCTCTTCGGCGTGCCCTTCGGTGCGCTGGGCGCCCTCCTCGGGATCTGGCTGCGCGGCCTGCCGAGCGATATCTACTTCCAGGTCGGCCTGATCACCGTCGTCGGACTCGCGGCCAAGAACGCGATTCTGATCGTGGAGTTCGCCAACGAGATCCGGGGCAGAGGGACGCCCATCCGCGAAGCAGCGGTCGAAGCGGCCAGGGAGCGGTTCCGGCCGATTCTCATGACCTCGCTCGCCTTCATCTTCGGCGTGTCGCCCCTCGTGATCGCGCATGGCGCCGGCGCAGGCAGTCGCCACTCGCTCGGCACCGGCGTGTTCGCCGGGATGGTCTTCGCCACCTCGATCGGCATCTTCTTCATTCCTCTCTTTTTCCGGGTGATCCGTGGACTCGCGGAGCGGGGCGAATCGCGCCGGCCCGCGGGCGCGAGTGAGCCGTTACCGTCTCCCGCATCACCGGAGGCCCGATGATCCGGTATCTCCCGGCAGGACTCCTGGCACTGGTCGCGGCGGGGTGTGCCGTCGGCCCG
Source organism: Gemmatimonadales bacterium (assembly GCA_036559745.1). Taxonomy (GTDB): domain Bacteria; phylum Gemmatimonadota; class Gemmatimonadetes; order Gemmatimonadales; family GWC2-71-9; genus CAVVWJ01. Next base: position 25,285 of record DATBSO010000184.1, read on the forward strand.
AGCTATCGTCCCGACGAGGTGGTTCCCGCGTCGACCAAGGTCGGCGCGGCCCAGTCGAGCGAAACCACCAAGGTCTTCTTCGATTCGCTGGCCAGAGCCAGGGAACAGGACACCCTCGCGACGGCGGGCGCGCCGCCCGCGCCACGCGTCCTGCTGCCCGATTCGCTCACGACGCTCGCCTGGCTCGACATCTTCCGCGATACCACGATGGTCGGGCTGGTGCGGACCGCACTTCGACAGAACCGCGATCTCCAGGTGGCGGTCGGCAGGATCCGCGAGTTCCGGGCGGAGGTCGGGATCGCGCGCGCGCCGCTATTCCCGTCGGTCAGCGCCAATGGCAGCGTGAGCACCAACCAGGTCGCGATCGGCGCGTTTCCTCCGACGTCCTACGACGCCTTCCGTGTCACGGGCGACCTCGCCTGGGAGCTGGACTTCTGGGGGCGGACGCGGCGGGGAATCCAGGCCGCCAAGGCCGATCTCGCTTCGGAAGAGGCGGGACAGCGCGCGGTCATTCTCTCGCTCGTGAGCGACGTCGCGACCGGGTATCTCTCGCTTCTCGAGCTCGACCAGGAACGCAGCATTGCCGAGCGGACGCTGGCCTCGCGGCAGGCCACACTCGATCTGGCGCGGCAGCGTTTTCGTCAGGGACTCACGTCGGAGCTCGACGTGCGGCAATTCGAGGCGCAGGTCGCGGTGCCGGCGGCAACCCTCGCGCAAACCGAGCGTCTGCGCGCCGAGCAGGAGCATCAGCTCAGCCTGTTGCTGGGCGAGGCCCCGAGCACCGTCGCCCGCGGTGGCTCGCTGTCCCAGGCGGTGAGCGCCTTGAGCATACCCGATTCGTTTCCGGCGACGCTGCTCTCCAGGCGTCCCGATGTCCAGCAGGCGGAGCGGGCCTACGCGGCGGCGACCGCGCGGATCGGGGTGGCCGAGGCGGCGCGTCTCCCCACGATCTCGGTCACCGGCTCGTACGGCTCGCAGGCGGCCAAGGCGGGCGACCTCTTTACGTCCAACAGCGAGATCTACCAGGCGTTGGCCGGGATCTCGCTCCCGATCTTCACCGGCGGACGCCTCGTCAACGAGACCCGCGTGGCCCGGGCGCGGGCCGACCAGGCCAGGGCTCAATACGAGCAGAGCGTGCTCGTCGCGCTCCGGGAGGCGAGCGACGCCCTGGTGGGCGTGCGCACCGCCCGAGACCAGGTGGCCGCGCAACAGACGCAGGCGCAGGCGCTCCGCCGGGCGTTTCAGCTCGCCGAGCTGCGGTACCGGACCGGGATCGCGAGCTACATCGAGGTGCTCGACGCCCAGCGGAGCCTCTTCGACGCCGAGCTTGGGCTGAGCCAGGCGCAGCTCCGCCAGCTGGCGGCGGCGGTGCAGCTCTATCGGGCGCTCGGAGGCAGCTGGACCACCGGATCCCAATAGCGCTTAGCGCTGACGTGACGGGAGGGTGCTTGCCGGGTGACGACCGCCCGGCGAGCTTGTGAGCGTCTCCCAGTCCCACCCCTCTCGGAGCGCATCATGAAACGCCTCGTTCTCGTCGCGGCTCTGGCAGTCGCCGCGTCTCCCCTGCTCGCTCAAGACAACCCCTTCAAGCTACCCAAGAGCAAAGTCCCCGCCATCCAGATTTCCTACGCCTACGCCGGCGACATGCAGGGCACCGCCGAGAAGGCCATCTCGAAGGACCGGCTCGTCTCGCACGAGACGACCACGGCAAAGTTCTTCGGCAAGACCACCAACACCGACTCGTGGACGATGTTCACACCGGAATGGAATTACACCGCCGACCTCAGCAAGAAGACCGGCATGAAGCGGCCGAACGTCCTGCCGTACATGGAAAAGGCCTACGACGATCTCGACGGCACGTCGAAGAAGCGGTTGCACCAGAACATGCAGGACATGGCGCAGATGATGACCCGCGCCTTCGGCAGCCAGACCCTCTGGAGCGGCGAGAAGACCGGCGGCACCAAGACGTACGCCGGGGAGACGTGCGAGGAGCACACCTTCGGAGCGTTCTCCGTCTGCTCGATGAAGGATGCGCCCGTGGTTCCGCTGCACATGCAGGGCAGCCTGCTCTGTGTGGACTTCGAGGAGACCGCGACGTCGGTCAGGAGGGGCGAGCCCCCCGCATCCGCCTTCGAGCCTCCCGCGGGGATCGATTTCACGTCCGACACCACGATGACCAACCCCGACTCGCTCGCACACGGTTTCGTCAACTATCTCGCCAGCCAGCAGCTCGCCGATTCGATCGCGAAGGCGAAGGCAGACATGGCGAAGCAATCCACCGCCAGCGACACGAGCAGCACGACGGGGTCGGAGCAGAAAGAGTTGACGCCCGAGGAGAAAGCGCAGCAGCGACAGGCCTGCGAGGCGCTCAAGAACTTCGATCTCGGCAAGACGATGGCGAACGCGGGCAAGTCGATCGTCAACGAGGCGGTGCATGAGGTCGTCGAGGAAAAGAAGGCGGAGGCCAGGCAGGACGCGAAGAACAAGATCAAGAAGCTGATCAAGAAGCCGTTCTAGCGGGAAGCAACCCTTTTCCGGGCATCCGCATCCAATTGCAGTGGGAGCGAAACGCGGCCGCACATCGTCCGTAGGGTAGAAGCTCACATTGCTGATGGCGGATGATCGGTTGATTGGCAGGCGACGTTTCATCGCTGCAACAGCGGGAGGGGCGCTCGGGTTGGTTGGGCCTCTCCCCGCCTGGCCGGTGCAGACCAACGCACCGGCGTCGGGCAGGCGCCTGTCCCCACGCTGGTTTCCCACTCCCGAGCTGATTCGTCAGCTCCCTCGTCTCCTCGAGCTCGCAACGGTGCCCGGCGCCGCAATCGCTGTCGTCGACACTGGGCGCACGTGGGACCACGGCTTCGGCAGGGCGAGCCTCGATCCCCCGCAGCAGGTCACCACCGACACCGTCTTCGAGGCCGCCTCGCTCGGCAAACCGCTCTTCGCCTATCAGGTGCTGCGGATGGTGGACGCGGGGTTGCTCGATCTCGATCGCCCGCTCTACGACTACCTGCCGGTCCCCGAAGCGAACAACAAGCGGATGCGCCGGGTCACGACCCGCCACGTTCTCAGTCACACGAGCGGTCTTCCCAATTGGCGGAAAGAGCCTGGTCCCCTCGAGCCCGCGACCGAGCCGGGAACCGCGTACGCCTACTCCGGCGAGGGCTTCTTCTACCTCCAGCGCGTGGTCGAGAAGGTGACCGGTCGCCCCGTCGCACGCCTCATGGAGGAAGAGATCTTCGGCCCGTTCGGGATGACCGATAGCAGCTACGTCTGGCGGCCCGCGTTCGATCGGCGGATGGCGGTGGGGTATGACGAGACCGGAAACCGGCAGGAGGTGTACGCGGCGATCGGCCGCCGAGCCGCGGTCGTGGCGGCCGCATGGAAACGACCGCTTCTCGACTGGCGCTACGAGGAGTCGGCCCGGACGGTCACCCTGGTCAATCCCGAATGGCCGGTGCTGCCGCTGTACATGGTGCCCAACGTCGCCAGCTCACTCCTTACGACCGCCCGAGACTATGCCCGGTTCCTCACCCGTGTAGTCGCGCCGCAGCCGGATGGTCTCACGCTCCAGCGTGCGACGCTGGAGCAGATGACCCGGCCCCAGATCGAGATCAACAGCGCCCTGTCGTGGGGCCTGGGGTGGGGAATTCAGCGTGACGAGTTCGGCCAGGTGCTCTGGCACTGGGGCGCGAACAACAGCTTCCGCAATTTCGTCATTGCCGACATCGCGGGGGGCCGTGCAGTGGTCGTGCTGACCAATGGCGAGAACGGCCCCCGAGTCTACGAGCGCGTCATCGCCTCGGTCACCGGCCACGACCACCCCGCGTTTCTCAGGGCCTGAACCGGTCCCCCTTTCAGCTCCACGCCGGCGTTTCAAACTGATCGCAGGTGCAACTCGCACCGCGCTCGCCGTCATAGTGTGTGACATGCGAGACCAACACCGCCCCAAACAGGAACTGATCTGCGAGGTCACCGCCCTGCGGAAGCAGGTGGCCGACCTCAAGGATGCCATGACGGCGCGCCGCCGCGTCGAGGACGCGCTCCGTGCCGGAGAGGTACAGATGCGCGCCCTGGCCGACGGGGCGCCCGTGGGACTCTGCCTGTTCAGCCGGAGCGGCACGCCTATCGCCGCGAACCTCCCATTCGCCCGGCTGCTCGGCTACGACTCGCCGGCCGAGCTGCTGCGGGTGGCGGGCTCGCTCGGCGTCTTCGCCAACCGCGACGAGGAGGTACGGATCTTTTCGCTGGTGGAGCGGGGGCAGGAGCGGGTGTCGGGCGCCATCTTCCGGCAGAAGGATGGCGTCCGACAGGCTTTCGGCGTCATCGGCGGGACCTGCGGCGACCCGGATGCCGTGGTACTCGTCATACTCGAGCGCCAGCCCCAGCCCTGGCGCGCACCGCCGCTCGCGGCGCTCAGCCCCGCCTGGTCGGTGCCCACGCGCTCGGCTTCCTAAAATGTGAAGTCGCTCACTGGCCCGAGGTCGCGGGACTCGCTCGCGGCCGTTTGCTCATGTACTCGCGCAGCAAGGCGGCCTCCTCGCTGACTGTGGTCACCGCGATGGTCGTCTCCCGCAACAGCACGACGCAACCCGCCACCAGCCCGCCTACCGCCACGAATCCGGCACACACGCCGATGATCTCGAGCGCGTGGGTGGCGGACACAGGCCCGGCCATGCTCACGGCCCCACCGACGAGCGAGATGAACGCCGAGGCCGCGAACCCGCCGAGCGCCCCATAGAAGAAGCGAAGGGAGCGAAGCAGCATGAGCGCCCGTTGCTCGGACAAGCCTACCTCGCGCAGCCGGAACTCGGCGAACGGGTCGTCCTCCGCCCGCGGGCGCTCCAGGTCCGCGGCCAGGGCGCGTGCACGGTCCACCGCCCGGGCGAGGCGGTTGCTGGTGCTGAGCACGAGAATCGAGGAGGCGTTGGTCAGGACCGCTGGCGCGACGATGAGCGTGAGCGCGGCGTAGGGGTTGGTGGGATCCGACATTGAGGCTCTCGGTGGAGGACCGCGGAATATATGAAGCCGCGGTCCCCACCGGCGCGCCTCACCTGCTCATTTTCCGGCGAGCTTGATCCGCTCGATGCGCCGGCTTTGCGCCCTGGGGTTGTAGACCTGGAGGCTTACGACGCTGCCCGGCTTCTCCGACGCCAGCACCCGTCGCAGCTCCCCCGGCGTCTTCACCGGGGTGCCTTCGACCGTCAGGATGATGTCCGGGCCGCTGTGGTCACCATCGACCAGCTCGCCCCACGAGGGACCTCCCTCGTCGACGTCGGTCACCAGCAGCCCTCGCTGGTCGGACTTCAGACTGAGCTGCTGCACATCGTCCGAGCCCAGGGGAGCCACGGTGATGCCGAGACCTTGGAACGACGCCGCGCCACTGCCGGTGTCATCGGCAGCATCGTCCGACGAGTCGGCCGCGAGCGCCGTCTCCTTGGCGGCCGGCAACTCCTGAAGGCGTACGTCAAAGGTCTTGCGAACGCCACCCTTCCGGGCCACCTCGACCTTCACGGTCTCACCGGGACGGCGGAAGGCGATCTGCTGCTGGAGCTGCCCCACGTACTCCACCGGCTTGCCGTCGATGGACACGATGATATCCCCGGGCTCGATTCCCGCCTTCCTGGCCGGCGAGGTCTCGCTACCGTAATCCTGGACCACGATCCCACGGATGTCCGGCAGACCAACGTAGGCCGCGTCGTTGGGCGAGATGTTGCGCACCGTAACGCCAAGGGCCGCGCGCTCCACCCGGCCGTGAGCGATGATCTGATCCATCACCCGGCGAGCCAGGTTGATCGGAATCGCGAATCCGTAGCCCGAGTAGAACCCGGTCTCACTCTCGATCGCCGAGTTGACGCCGATGACCTGGCCGCTCACGCTCACCAGCGGGCCTCCGGAATTGCCGGGGTTGATCGCCGCGTCGGTCTGGATGAAGTCCTGGATACTCCGGTCGCTGGTGTTGGGCAGGGTGAGGCTCCGACCCTTGGCGCTGATGATGCCCGAGGTGACCGTGAACGTCAGGTTCTCGCCCAGCGGGTTCCCCACGGCCAGCACCCATTCGCCCACGCGCGAGGCGTCGCTGTCGCCGAGCGGAGCCGGAGTCAGATTGTCGGCCTCGATCTTGAGCACGGCCAGATCGGTGTTGGGGTCGGTCCCCACGACCTTGGCGGTGAATTCGCGGCGGTCGAGTAGCCGCACCGTCACCTTGTCCGACCCCTCGACGACGTGATTGTTCGTCAGGATGTAGCCGTCGCGGGACACCACGAAGCCTGAGCCGGCGCTCTCCTGGAACTGAGGACCCTGCTGCCTGCGGAACCGGGGAAAGAACTGCTCGAACCCGGGCGGGACCTGAAACTCCGGCCCGGTCGACTCACGCCGTTCCTTCCTGTCCGACTTGATGAACACGACGCTCGGCTTTACCTGCTCCGCGACCGCCGCGAACGCCTGGCTCAAGTCGGAGAGGGCCGCCGCCCCTGCCGGAGAGGTATTGGGTCGGGAAGGCACCGGCTGACCCGCGGCATACCGGGAGCCCGGATTCGGCTGCTGGGCTGGGGACTGAGCCGAGGAGACGAGCGGGAGGTGGAAGAGGCCGGCGAAGAGCAGTCCGGCGAGGAATGCGATGCCGATACCGCTCGAGCGGATCCGGCTGGTCCATCCGTCAGACATGTAGGGCGTCTCCTGTACGTGTGACTGGAACTCGGGCCAGTCGGCCCGGCAGGTGATGGGATGCCCGGCGGCGCTCGAGGGTCGCGTCCGGAACCCCGGGCGAAACCGAGACTTGCCCCTATCCCGTAGTCAGGTGATGATCCCCGGCCGGGCGAATCACGCCCCGACACTACGACCGATGGAGAAACCCGATGGACCGATTGGTAACCGCCTGCCGGACGCCCCTGGCGGGCCTCCTTTGCCTCTACCTCGTCGCCGGATGCGGCGGCGCCAAGCCGGTTCCGGCTCCCGCACCGGCGGAGCCTGTGGAGGGAACGGCCGCCCGGGCGAAGACGATGACGGTGCCGGTTCTGGAGGGCTTCGAGCGCGCGGTCGTGAACGGAACCCGGACCCGAACCGGCGTCCCCGGTCCCAAGTACTGGCAGCAGTGGTCGGAGTACAAGCTGGAGGCTGAGCTCAATCCGGTCTCGAAGCGCCTGACCGGGCACGGGACGATCAAGTACTACAACCGCTCCCCGGACACCCTCGCCACGGTGTACGTGCAGCTGCTCCACAACATCTTCGCGCCTGGCGCCCATCACGACACCAACGTGCCATGGTCGGTCGAGGGAGTCGATCTGGCGAAGGTGACCGCGCAGGGCACCGCCCTCTCGGCGGCCGGGGGCGAAGGGCCTGGCTACGAGGTCAGCGGGACCATCATGCGGATGCGCCTGCCCAAGCCCATTCCTCCGGGCGGCTCGGCCGATTTCGCGTTCGACTGGAAGCTCCGCGTCCCCCCGGACGGGGCGCCGCGTGGCGGTCAGGATGGAGAGGTCTACTACATCAGCTACTGGTACCCCCAGATGGCGGTGTACGACGACGTCAACGGGTGGCAGACGGACCAGTATCTCGGCAACGCCGAGTTCTACATGGGATACGGGGACTATGACGTCTCGCTGACCTTGCCGGCGGGATGGCTCGTGACGGGCACCGGCACGCTGGAGAATCCGGGCGACGTACTGAGCGCGCAGACCCGCGCGCGTCTCGACTCCGCCTCGCGGGCATCCGGAATCGTGCACGTCGTCGGGGAGAACGACCGCTCCGCCGGCCGATCAACCACCGCCGGCCAGGACGGCAAGCTCACCTGGCACTTCAGCGCGAAGAACGTCCGCGACTTCGCCTGGGGGGCCTCCACCCGCTACCTCTGGGACGCCACGAACGCCGCCGTTGGGGACGTGAACGGCGACGGCCGGCCCGATTCGTCGGCGATCTACTCCTTTTATCGCCCCGAGCAGCGGATCAGTCACTGGGACGAAGCGGCGCGCTACGGTCGCCACTCGATCGAGTTCTTCTCCAAGTACCTGTGGCCGTATCCCTGGCCCCACATGTCTGTCGTCGACGGCCCCAACTCGTGCGGCGGCATGGAATACCCGATGATGACGTGCATCGGCGGCGAGTGGGATACGCTCAGTATGTACGAGGTGGTGGACCACGAGATCGGGCACATGTGGTTTCCCATGATGGTCGGCTCCGACGAGAAGCGCTTCGCCTGGATGGACGAGGGTTTCACCCAGTTCGACCAGTCCCAGGGCATGGCCGACTTCTTCAAGGGATTCGATGACGAGGCCCGCAACCGGAAGAACTACCTCGATCTCGCGGAAGAGGGTGGGGAGACGGAGCTGATGCATCACGGCGACCGGTTCCCCAACTACAACGCGTACGGGGTAGCCGCCTACTACAAGCCCGCCGCCGCACTCGTCGCGCTCCGTGGCGTGATCGGGCGGGACACGTTCCACAAGGCGTTCACGGAGTACGGCCGGCGCTGGCTCTACAAGCACCCTACGCCGTGGGACTTCTTCGAAACCATAGAGGATGTCTCGCACCAGGATCTTTCCTGGTTCTGGCGTACCTGGTTCTTCGAGACCTGGAAGCTCGACCAGGCCATCGATACGGTCACGACGGTGGGGGATTCCGTCGAGGTCGTGATCGCCAACCGGGGCAAGGCCCCGATGCCGGTCAAGCTGGCGGTGACCCGCGAGAGCGGGCCGGCGGATACGCTGACGGTCCCGGTGGACGTCTGGCTGGGCGGCGCCAAACGCACCGCCGTCCGGGTGGCACGGGAGCCCACCATCAAGACGATCGAAATCGATCCGGGCAATGACTTTCCGGACGTAGACCGCAGCAATCAGAAGTGGCCCCGATAGGGTAAACCGCCCCCCCCAACCGGCGGTTCCGGGGCTACCTTTCAGGGATGTCCCGGGTCCTGATCGTCGCCAATCGGCTGCCCATCTCCGTCAAGGTCACCGAGACGGGCGTGGACGTCGAGCGCAGCCCTGGTGGCCTGGCTACGGGCCTCCAGGGTCCCCACGAACAGTCCGACGGCCTCTGGATCGGGTGGTCCGGAGCCGCCGAAGAGCTGACCGCCGAGCGGCAGGCCGAGCTCGATGCCAAGCTCGAGCAGATGCGCCTGGTGGCCGTCCCCCTCCCGACCGACCTCGTCAACCGCTACTACCAGGGATTCTCCAACGGGGTGCTCTGGCCCCTGTTCCACTATCTGCTCGAGCAGGTGCCGCTGCAGGTGAGCGACTGGGATGCCTACGTCGAGGCCAACGAGCGCTTCGCCGACGTCGTCGCCTCACGATACCAGCACGGCGATCTCATCTGGATCCACGATTACCAGCTCCTGCTGCTTCCGGGTCTTCTGCGCAAGCGGATCCCGGACGCCCGGATCGGGTTCTTCCTTCACATCCCGTTTCCCTCCGAAGAGCTGTTCCGAACGCTGCCGTCGCGGGAGCGGATACTCGAGGGAATTCTGGGCGCCGATCTCGTCGGCTTCCACACGCCGACCTACCTCCGGCACTTCTCTACGTCGCTGATCGATATCCTCGGTATCGCGGTCGAGATCGACCGGGTCCCGCTTCCGACCCGCGAAGTACGGCTCGGCGTCTTCCCGATGGGCATCGATGCGGCCTCGTTCGAGTCGCTGGCGGCAGATCCCGCGGTCGAGGCGGAGGCCAAGGCGATCCGGGGCGACGGGAGCGTCCGTCTTCTCGTGGGGGTGGACCGGCTGGACTACACCAAGGGCATTCCGCGGCGCCTCCTGGCCTACGAGCGGATGCTGCACGTCCATCCCGAGCTGCGGGAGCGGGTGCGGCTGCTTCAGGTGGCAGTGCCGTCGAGGACGGGAGTCGGCGCGTACCAGGACTACCGGACCCGGGTGGACCAGCTGGTGGGGCAGATCAACGGCGCGTTCGGTACGCCGCGATGGATGCCGGTGCACTACATCTTCCGCGGGCTCGCCGAATCGGATCTGGTCGCGCTCTATCGCGCGGCAGACGTCATGCTGGTGACGCCGCTTCGCGACGGCATGAATCTCGTCGCGAAGGAGTTCATCGCGTCGCGCAACGACGGCGACGGTGTGCTGGTGCTCAGCGAGTTCGCCGGCGCGTCGTGGGAGCTGCCGGAAGCGGTTCGGGTGAATCCGTATGACGTCGAGGGTGCGGCCGAGGTCTTCTATCGCGCGCTCACGATGCCGGCGGATGAGCGGCGGGCGCGCCTCGCACCGCTCCGGGTCCGGGTACGTACCTTCGACGTCCACCGCTGGGTGGCCTCGTTCCTGGAGCAGCTCGAGGAGTCCACGCCGATCGCGCCGCCACGCGGGCTCCCGGCCGGAACCCAGGCCGCACGGGATGCGTTGACCAGCAGGCTTGCCGAGACCGACGGACTCCTGCTGCTGCTCGACTACGATGGAACGCTGGTGCCCTTCGCCGCGACGCCGGATCTCGCTCGGCCGGACCCGGGTCTGGTCACGCTCCTGGGATCGATCGCCGCGCGCCCCGATACCGAGGTCCACGTGGTGAGCGGGCGGGCGCGCGACGCCCTCGACCATTGGCTCGGACATCTCCCGGTGTGGCTGCACGCCGAGCACGGGTTCTGGTCCCGGGCGCCGGACTCGCGGGAGTGGGTGCCGGCCGCCGAGCCCGGAGGCAGCTGGCGCGAGCCCGTGCTCGCGATTCTCCGCGACATCACCGCGCGCACCCCTGGCTCGCTCATCGAGACCAAGGCGGCGGCCATCGCGTGGCATTACCGCATGTCCGATCCGGAAATCGGCGCACGGCGTGCCAACGAGCTGCGCCTGCATCTCAACCAGGTGTTGAGCAACCAGCCGGTGGAGATCATCCCGGGTCACCGCCTGCTGGAGATTCGCCCGTACGGCATCCACAAGGGACGCATCGTGGCGCAGGTCTCTTCCGAGCGGCTCGCCAACACCGCCATCCTCGCCATTGGGGACGACCGGACCGACGAGGATCTCTTCGCGGCGCTGCCTCCCGAGGCGATCACGATCCGCGTGGGTCCCGGCCCCACCCACGCGCGGTTCCGCATGGACGGCATCAGCGCGGTGCGCGCACTGCTCCAGAGCCTGGTGGATACCGGCGTCGGCGCCGGCCCCCGCTGACGATGACCACTCCCGCCCCCGCGATCACCGGAGACGACCACGTGCTGGGCCAGGCCGGCGCCCGGGTGACGCTGATGGAGTACGGCGACTTCGAGTGCCCGAGCTGTGGGGCGACGCATCCGATTCTTCGTGAGGTGCGCCGGGCGTTCGGGCCGAACCTCCGGTTCATCTTCCGGCACTACCCACTGCGGGACAATCACCCGCATGCAGAGATGGCCGCGCAGGCGGCCGAAGCGGCGGCCGCCCAGGGGAAGTTCTGGGAAATGCACGACCGGTTGTACGAGCATCAGGACGCGCTCGACCAGCGCGGGCTCACGCGTCATGCCCGGAAGATCGGCGTCGACGTCGCGAAGTTCGAGACCGACCTCGCGGCCAGGACCTACGCGACGCGGGTCGAGCGCGACGTCGAAAGCGGGCGCGCGAGTGGCGTGCGGGGGACGCCGTCGCTCTTCATCAATGGAGTCATCTACCGGGGCCCGCGAGATCGGGCCTCGCTCGTGGCGGCATTGGCGAACGCCGCGATGGCGCCCGCGGTGCCCTAGGCGGAGGGTCGAGCCTTGGCGAAGAAACTCATGAATACGGCGGTGCAGACCGGGCCGCGTCGCATCGGCCGCCACACGATCCAGCGCCTGCTGCTCTACTATCTCGTGGCGGGCGGGATCCTGCTTCTGCTCACAGCGGTCTTTCCGCAGCGGGCAATGACGCCTGCGGGAGACATTCCACCCACTGGCATGGCGGAAGGCCTCGACTGGTTGCGATGGCGACTGGCGGTGATGCCGCTCGGCGCGCCGGCCTGGGTCGATGCCTGCGTCCAGATGGTGGGCGCGTTCCTTCTGGTGTTGCCGATCGCGTTCACCTACATCCGGACCCGCACCAGGGTGAAGTACGATCACTCGCTGGTGCAGACGGTCGTGATGCTGCCGATTGTGGTGACCGCCATCCTCGTCGTCGTACAGGACAGTCTGGCCCTCGCCTTCAGTCTTGCCGGGATCGTGGCGGCGGTTCGCTTCCGGAACAACCTGAGGGAATCCGGCGACGCGGTGTACATCTTCGGGTCGATCGGGATCGGCTTCGCCTCGGGGATCCACGCGCTCAGCGTCGCTACGGCTCTGTCGGTCACCTTCGTGGTCGTCGAGCTGGTCCTCTGGAGGCTCGATCTCGGCGCCGAGTTCGACGACATGTTCAACCGGCTGTGCATGCCCTCCGGCGCGGATCGCGCGGCACCGCCTTCATCGGCCGGCGACGTGCCCGAGCCGACGGGCGGGAACGGACGGAAGCGAGGCGCGTCCGAGAGCCCTGACAGCGATCCCCGTCTCACGACGCTCCGGATCTACGTGGACGACCTCGCCGCGGGTCGCCTGGCGGTGGAGCAGGTGCTGGCGCGGGATGCCAAAGTCTGGACCGCGTCGTCCACCGAGCCGGGGGAGGGGACCGCAGGCGTGCTCGAGTATCGGGTCCGTCCCCGCAAGAGTGTGGGGCTCGCGGCGGTCCGGGACAACCTCCTGCGCGACGGCGCGCCCCACATCATCGCAACCGACGAGACCGACGCCGCTCATCGGCTCTGACGAGATTCTGTCATGAAAACCATAGGTCGTCGCGCCGGGCGCGCCGTATCTATGGAGCATGAGCCTCTCAACGACCAAGAGCGTCGCCGCCCTCCAGGCGGAAGCACGCACGCCGACCCTCCGCCGCGCCCTCGGACCCCTCAATCTCACCGCGCTCGGCATCGGCTCCGTCATCGGAACCGGCATCTTCGTGCTCACCGGGACCGCGGCCTCGCAGAACGCGGGCCCCGCGCTGGTCGTCTCGATGCTCATCGCCGCCTTCGCCTGCGCACTCGCCGGCCTCTGCTACGCGGAGCTGGCGTCCATGATCCCGGTGGCCGGAAGCGCATATACCTACGCCTACGCGTCATCGGGCCAGTTTGTCGCCTGGATCATCGGCTGGGACCTCATTCTCGAATACGCGCTGAGCGGCGCGACGGTCGCGGTGGGATGGTCGGGATACTTCGTGAGCTTCCTGCGCGACCTCGGACTCGCGCTCCCACCTCAATTGACGGCGGCGCCGGCGGTCGGCGCCGTGGCGTCCGGCGGGAGCATCGTGCCTGGTGTCTTCAACCTGCCGGCCGCGCTGATCGTGCTGCTGGTGACGGCGCTCCTCGTGATCGGCATTCGCCAGAGCGCCAACACGAACACGACGCTCGTGCTGATCAAGACCGGCGTCCTCATCCTCTTCGTTGCGCTCGGCGCGGCGTACGTCCGGCGGGAGAACCTCGTACCATTCGTGCCGCCGAATACAGGCGAATTCGGACACTTCGGCTGGAGCGGCGTACTCCGTGGCGCCGCCATCATGTTCTTCGCCTACGTGGGGTTCGACGCCGTGTCGACCGCCGCCCAGGAGGCGAAGAACCCGCAGCGTGACATGCCGATCGGAATCCTCGCCTCACTGCTGATCTGCACGATCATCTACATCGCCGTCGCCGTGGTTCTCATCGGCATCGTGCCCTACCACAAGCTGAACGTGGCGGATCCGATCGCGGTCGGCATCGACGCCACGGGTCTGACCTGGTTCAGCCCGGTGGTGAAGATCAGCGCGCTCTTCGGCCTCTTCAGTACCATTCTGGTTCAGCTCCTGGGGCAGACCCGTATCTTCTTTTCCATGAGCCGTGACGGATTGCTTCCCGAGGTGTTCGGCCGAGTGCACCCCAGGTTCCAGACTCCGTGGCTCAGCACGATCCTGACCGGGTCGGTCGTGGCCATCGCTGCCGGTCTCCTCCCGCTCGCCGTCCTGAGCCAGCTCGTGAGCATCGGGTCCCTGCTGGCGTTCGTGCTCGTCTGCATCGGAGTCCTGGTACTCCGGCGGACCGCCCCGGACGTGCCGCGGCCCTTCCGGACCCCCTGGGTGCCGTGGGTGCCTGTGTTGGGGGCCCTCTCCTGTATCGTCCAGATGGTGAGCCTTCCGCGATCGACCTGGGAGCGCCTGATTATCTGGATGGGGCTGGGCCTGGCGGTGTACTTCTTCTATGGGCGGCGCGTGCGGACCCGCGCGCCGGTGGCCGATGGGCAGGAGGCGGCAACCGGGTGAGATCCACGTCGCGGTACCTGATACTTCTCCTGGCCCTGACACTCGCGTTGTCGGGGCTTCTGGCCTATGAGGCGCAGCGCGCCACGCGTTCGCACCAGGTCACCGCCGAGCGCGCGCTCAAGGACTACGCCACGGTCGCCGCGTGGGAATTCGTATCGGCGAGCGAGGAGAAGATCGACCGCGCTCTCGCGACCGCCCTCGGCCCCGTCACCTCGACGCCCGCGGTGTCCCCTTACGATTCTCTTCCTCCCCCATCGGCTCTGGCTCCGGCGGCCGATTCGATCCTGCGCTGCGATGCGTCGCAGGATCCCGCGCGCCGCTACTTCGCGCTCGACTTCCGCACTGGCACGCTGGTGACGAGCGGGCAGAGCCGGAGCCCGCGATCGCTCGCGTGGCTCCGAGACTCGCTGCTCGAGCCTGCCCGCCGCGCGCTGCCTCGGGGTGGACAGTACGGTGCGCTCTGGATGCGAGAAGGGCCGGCCGATGCCGTGGCTCTCTACGGGATCAAGTCGCTCCGATACAGCGGGTACGCCGTGCACGACGCACCGGTGGCGGCGTACGGGCTGATCACCTGTCCCGCGGCCCTCGCGACGGTGTTCGGGGACGTTCTCGCGCGCCACGCGTTGCTTCCCAGGTCCGTGACCGGCGGCCTGGCGAACCGGGATCTGGTGACCATCGAGGTGACCGATCCGGCAGGCGCGATCATCTACCGCGGCGGCGCCTCCGGCCCCGCCGGGTTCGGCGGCCAGGCGGAATCGGGATCTTTCGTCGTACGCGTCTGGCTACCCACCGCGGTCGCCGGTCGGCTGGTCGTCGCGCGTCCAGCCTCCCGGTTGCCGGTGCTCCTCGGTCTGTTGGCTCTCACCGCCGGCCTTGCCGCGGTCGGGGTACGCCAACTGCGCCGGGAACAGGAGCTCACCCGTCTCCGCGCGGATTTCACATCGAGCGTCTCCCACGAGCTGCGTACGCCGCTGACTCAGATTCTCCTGTTCGCGGAGACGCTCGAGCTGGGACGCGCGGGAAGCGAGGACGGAAGGCGGGAGGCCGTCGACATCATCGTCCAGGAGGCCCGCCGCCTGGCCCATCTGGTGGAGAACGTCCTGCACTTCTCCCGCGCTGAACGACAGATGGTGAGGGTGAAGAAGGAGATGGTTGCTCTCGCCCCGCTGCTTCGGGAGATCACCGAGCGCTTCGCGCCCCTGGCAGGGCATGCCGCGCTTCGGATCCGCACGGAGCTGGACGAGCGGCTCGCGGCGTCGGTCGATCCGGAGTGCTTCCATCAGGTGGTCATCAATCTGCTCGACAACGCGGTGAAGCACGGCGCCCGCGGTGGCCTCGTGACGGTCCGCACCTCGCTCCGCGAGGGCTACGCCCGGGTGGAAGTCGAGGATGCCGGACCGGGAATTCCGCCGGCCGATCGCCAGCGCGTCTGGGAACCATTCGTCCGGCTGCGGGGATCGGACGGGGCCACGGGGAGCGGCATCGGACTCGCGGTGGTGCGGCAGCTCGTGGCCGCGCACGGAGGCCGGACCGGAGTGGATGACGCGCCGAGCGGCGGCGCACGGTTCATGGTCGAGGTACCGGGTGGCGTGCTGCTGGACAGTCCTGCCGCTCCCGTGTCCCACCGGATCACGGAGGCCACGTGGCCCGAGTCCTGATCGTCGAAGACAACCCGAACCTCGCGTACGGACTCCGGACCAACCTCGCCTTCGAAGGCCATGCCGTCGAGGTCGCCGAGGACGGACCGACCGGCCTCCGGCTCGGCCGGGAGCGAAAGCACGAGCTGATCGTGCTCGACCTTATGCTGCCGGTGATGGATGGCTTCGAGGTGCTGCAGTCGTTGCGGGCCGACGGGGTGGAGACGCCGGTGCTGGTGCTCACGGCCAGGGGAGACGAGGCCGATAAGGTGCGCGGCCTCCGCAACGGGGCCGATGACTACGTGACGAAGCCGTTCGCCCTGAGAGAGCTGCTGGCGCGAGTGGCGGCCCTGCTCCGGCGTGCGACCGCCTCACCGGCACCGCGCGCGTTCGGGAACGTGGTCGTGGATCCGGCAACCCATGTCGTCACCCGGCGAGGCGTCCCCGTGGGCCTGAGGCCCAAGGAATACGATCTCCTCCAGGCGCTCCTTCGCCGCAATGGGCGAGTCGCGACCCGCTCGGAGCTCTTGCGTGAGGTGTGGGGATACCACGAGAGCGTCCTCAGCCGGACGCTCGATACCCATGTTGGAGAATTGCGGAGGAAACTGGAGGAGGACCCGGCCCGGCCCCGGTACATCCTCACCGTTCGGAAGACCGGGTACCAGCTCGCGCTGGCCGACTGACGTGCCTACTCGTTGGCCAGCGCTTCCGGTTTGATGCGGCGGATCGCACGCTTGGCCGACGCGGCGATCTCGTCGTTGATCTCCTCGTCCATCATCTTCTTGAGCTTGGGCACCGCGGCCGAGGCGCCGGGCCCGATCTCGCCGAGCGCCACGGTGACCGGGAAGCGCACGCTCGCATTGGGATCGTCGAGCGCCTCGATGAGCGCGGGAACGGCCGGTGCACCCGCCGGGCCGAGTCCGGAGATCTCGTAGGCCGCGGCGTTCCGCGTCTGGGGTGCGGCGGCCTTGAGATCGGCCACCCACTCGCTGAGAGGCCGTCCATCGACGATCGTATCCTTGGCGGAGGCAGCGGCTTGTGCGTGAATGGACGGCGCCACCAGCAGATAGGCCCCGACCAGTGCCCCCAACGTACGCTTCAGCATGGATCCTCCAACGACGTTTCGGCCTTCGGGATGCGACCAGTACTGCCGGAATATAACCGCCACCGAAACGGTGGCCGGGGCCGCGACGACTGGCGCGCGACGGGGCTTTCCGATAAATCTTCCGCCCGGCGTGCCCGCACCGGGTGCGCCCAGGCGACATCCAGCTACCCGACGAGCTCCCCGAATGAGACTTCTTCCGCCTATCTCCGCCCCTGCCTTCGCTGCAGGGGTCCTGCTCGCCGCCGCGACCCCTCTCTCGGCCCAGCAGGGCGCAATCGCGTCCACTTACGCGGCCGTCGCGGATAGCATCTACCGCGCTGCCACTGGCGATAGCCTCGCCTACATCCGGCTGGGGCGTCTCGTCGACACCTTCGGCCACCGGATCAGCGGGTCGCCGAGCCTCGAGGCGGCGATCGACTGGATCCTGGCCGAGATGACGAAGGATGGGCTGGAGAAGGTGCGGGGGGAGCCGGTCATGGTGCCGCGATGGGTGCGCGGCACCGAATCCGTCGAGATGATCCGGCCGCGACCCATGCCGCTCCGGATGCTCGGCCTCGGCGGGAGCGTCGGAACGCCGAAGGCCGGGATCACAGCGCAGGTACTCGTCGTGACCGGTTTCGAGGAGCTCGAGCAGAAGGCGTCCGAGGCAAAGGGCAAGATCGTGCTCTTCGATACCCCGTTCACCGACTACGTCGTCAGCCGCAGAGTCCGGACCGACGGGCCCTCCGCCGCGGCGCGGGTCGGCGCGGTGGCGTGTCTCATCCGCTCGGTGGCATCGTCGTCCATCCGCAGTCCGCACACCGGCGCCCTCCGGTATGACTCGACGGCCGCCAGGATTCCCGCCGCCGCGCTGAGCGTGGAAGACGCGATGATGCTGCACCGCTTCCAGAACCGCGGTGAGCGAATCGTCGTCACGCTCCGCATGGGCGCACGCATGCTGCCCGACGCGCCCTCCCGCAATGTGGTCGCCGAGCTGGTGGGTCGGACGAACCCCGATGAAGTGGTCGTGCTCGGCGGACATATCGATTCGTGGGACGTCGGACAGGGAGCGATGGACGACGGCGGTGGATCGGTGGCGGCGTGGGAGGCGGTCCGCCTGCTTCAACGTCTCGGACTCCGGCCTCGGCGGACCGTGCGGGTGGTGCTGTGGACCAACGAGGAAAACGGGGGGCGGGGATCGCAGGCGTACCACGACGCGCATGCGAGCGAGCTCGCGGGTCACGTTCTCGCGATTGAGTCGGATAACGGCGTGTTCAATCCGAAGGGCTACACCTTCGTCGGCTCCGACGCCGCGGCGAGCGTGGTCACGCAGGTGGCCGCGTTGCTCGATTCAGCCGGTATCTCGGGAGTGCAGCGGGTGCCGGAGAGCCCGGCGGCGGACATCACGCCGCTGGTCGAAGGGGGTGTGCCGGGTATGGAGCTCGATGTGGACGGAAGCCGATACTTCTGGTATCACCACACCGATGGCGACACACTGGACAAGCTCGACCCTGCCGAGATGGCCCGTTGTGTCGCGGCGATGGCGGTGATGGCCTATGTCGTCGCTGATCTGGCGGATCCATTGCCGAGGAAGACCGCGAGCTGAGCGGGCAGCTCACAGCATGATGAGTCCGAGCCGCGCGGCGCTCACCGCCGCTTCGGCCCGGGTCGAGACGCCGAGCTTGCCGAAGATCGCGGCAACGTGCGACTTCACCGTATGGTCGGAAATTCCCAGTCGCGCGGCAATGACCTTGTTGCCGAGCCCTTCGGCCAGCATCGCGAGGACTTCGGTCTCTCGCCGACTCAACGCCTGGGTCGGAGCGGCGGGTGCGTGCGACGCCGCCCTCGGCGCGGCGGGGGCATGATCGGCGGGGATAACGGTGAGCCCCGCGGCGGCGGCGGCTACAGCGGCCGCGATCTGTATGCCCGTGGCCGTGCGGGACAGTGCTCCGCGTGCGCCGGCGCGTATCGCCCGCGTGGCCCACGCGTCGGTGGGGTCGTCGCCGAGCACCACGACCGCCGGCTCGCGACCGGCGCGGTCAGGTGGGAGGGCCAGAGGTACGGGAAGTGACTCCCCCGGCTCGAGTGCGACGAGGAGCACGTCGGCCTCCACCGTGTCGGTGAGATCGGCGGGGATGCCGGGCCACCCCGGCGCCTCGAGCACGGTGAACGAGGGATTGGCCGCGAGCAGCGCGCCGAGTCCCACGCGTACTGCGGGGGCCGCGGCCGCGATGACGACTCTGATCACGCGGCGCGCCGCCCCGGTGTCGTGAGGCCGGCCCATTCGAGGAACCGCGCGACGATGTTGAGCGGGAGCGCGTAGCCCAGGCCTCCCGCCACCAGGGTGTTGATGCCCACGACGCGGCCGTGTGCATCGGCAAGCGGGCCGCCGGAATTGCCGGGCGAGAGTCGGATATCGGCGCGGATCCAGCGGGGCTCGCCCGAGTCGTCGGACGCGACATGATGCACGACGCCGAGCGAGAGTGCATTCGGCACGCCGAGCGGATGACCGAAGGCGAGCACAAGGGCGCCCGGCACGAGCGAGGTTGCTTCGCAGTGCGCCGCGATGGGATATGTGCCGGCCGGGATCCGGAGCGCGGCGAGGTCGAGGCGGGCATCTCGCGCTGCCAGCGTCGCGTCCACCGTGCGGCCATCGGGCAGGCGCACCTCGCCCGCACGACCGCGCGCCACGTGGGCGTTGGTGACCACGATGCCGTCCGGCCGCCAGAGCACGCCGGCACCTTCGCCCGAGCCACCGATCCTGACGCGCACCGTCACCTCGCGCAGCGCGGCGGCGACGTGCTCGAGTTCTTCTGCGATCGGCAGGGCGGAGAGCGCCGCGAAGGACGTGATCGCCATGGCTACCGTCCCCGGCGGGCGGGGCGCTCGGCAATCGTGACGGGAACGGTGACCAGTGCGCCGGCGCGAACGATCCGGACGGCGGCGGTCTTGCCGACACGGTCAGGACCGAGCGCGGCGAGGAGGTCGGCTGGATCGGAGACCTCGTCGCCCTCGAGCGCGACGAGGATGTCGCCGAGAAGAAGTCCGGCCCGGTCGGCAGGGCCACCGGCCTCCAGGTTCACCACGACGAGGCCGCCGCGACTCCCGAGCTCGAGCTGAGCCTGGAGCGTCTCGGGAAGGAGGACGGGCTGCACCGCGAGCCCGAGGAACCCCCGGCTCATGGTGCCGGTCGACAGAAGCTGGCTCGCGATCCGATCCACCGTGCTGGCGGGAATGGCCAACGCCGTCGCGCGGGCGAGTCCCGACGTGTTGATGCCCAAGACGCGGCCTCCCGCTTCCACCAGTGCGCCGCCGGAGAATCCGTCGTAGATGGAAAGGTCCAGGCGGACGAAGCGATCGATCCGGCCGCCTTGCCAAGTCGTCCACTCGCCAGCCACGGCGCTGACGATGCCCAGGCTGGCGGTGAGGTGCGGACCGGGGCGTCCGATGGCCAGCACCAGGCGGCCGACCTGGAGGTCGCTCTCAGCCGCCCGCTCTGCCGGTGGCACCGCGGCATCTTCGAGCCGCAGGACGGCAATGTCGGTCGAGGGATCGCGGCCCGCGAGGGTCGCGCGTACCGAGCGGCCGCTCGCCAGCGTCACGCTGATGTCGTCGTCCCGGGTGATCGTATGGCTTGCCGTGACGACGACGCCGGGTTGCCAGACGACCCCCGAGGAGGGAATCCGGCGACGTGCGCTGATGGCGACCACCGAGCGCCCGGCGAGCTCGACGGTAGCGGCAAGGTCCCGGGACAACCCGGCGAGGGCGCCCGACGGACCAGTCGTTGATGCGGTCATGCGAAGCTCCATTGGTCTCCGGCGGACGCTCCATGCGTCTGCCGCACGCCGAACGATGCCGTATCACGATCGCCGGGACATCGGCCGAACGGGCGAGCGAGGGATCGGGCGTTCGGGCGGGGAGATCGAAACCGCCCCGTGAGTGGCTGCGTAGGCCATCCTGTAACCCCTGCGACAGGACCCATGTTCCTTCCACTGCTGCTGCTGCATCTCGGCGGATTAGACGGCACCGACCCGGCCATGGTCTACAATGGTCGCGCCGGGAGCACCGAAGTGCGTGCGCCCAGGCTCGATGCGAAGGTCGAGGTAGACGGGAAACTGGATGAGCCGGAGTGGCTCCAGGCCGCGTTACTCACCGGGTTCTCCCAGTTTTCGCCGGCCGACGGCATTCCCGCGGCCGACTCGACCGAGGTGTACGTCTGGTACTCGTCGGACGCGATCTATTTCGGTATCCGAGCGTTCGAGGCGCATGGGGCGGTGCATGCCACGCTGGCCGACCGGGACAAGATCGACGCCGACGATTACGTGCAGATTCTGCTGGGCACGTTCAACGACGGACGCCAGGCCACCGTGCTTGCCGTGAATCCTTTCGGTGTGCAGTCGGATGGCGCGCTTGTCGAAACCGGATCCACCAGCGGCAACGGATTCAACAACGCGGTGGTCCGCCGCGAGGTGGCCGACCTGAGCCCGGACTACGTGTTCGACTCGAAGGGGCGGCTGACCGACTACGGGTACGAGGTCGAGGTCCGCGTCCCCTTCAAGAGTCTCCGGTTCCAGCCGGCGAAGGAGCAGCGCTGGAGCATCAATGTCACGCGCCGCGTGCAGCACTCGGGGCAGGAGGATTCCTGGACCCCCGCAAAGCGGGCCAGCGCGTCCTTCTTGTCGCAGTCCGGCCATCTGGTGGGCCTCACCGATCTGCAGCGGGGTCTGGTCCTCGACCTCAACCCGTCAGTCACCTCCAAGACTCTCGGTAGTCGGACCGCCACGGGGTGGGACTACTCGGGCGGGAGTCCCGAGCTCGGCGGGAGCGTTCGCTGGGGGATCACCAACAACCTCAACCTCAACGGGACAGCCAACCCGGACTTCTCCCAGGTCGAGTCGGACGCTGGACAGTTCCAGTTCGATCCGCGCAACGAGCAGTTCTTCCAGGAGAAGCGCCCCTTCTTCCTCGACGGCAGCGAGCAGTTCAACACCCTCAATACCCTCATCTATACCCGCCGGATCGTGCAGCCGGTCGCCGCCGTCAAACTCACGGGCAAAGGCCTCGGCACCGACATCGGATTCCTGTCGGCGGTGGATGACCGCGAAGCATCGGCGACGGGAGACGATCATCCCATCTACAACCTCCTGCGGCTACAGCGGGACTTCGGCGCTGCGACACGACTGGGAATGGTGTACACCGACCGCATCGATGGCGACAATTCCAATCGCGTCGCCGGGGTGGACGGCCGGTGGGTGAAGGGCGCCTACAGCGCCCAGCTTCAGTTCGCCGGAAGCCGGACCACGAGCTTCGATGTCACGACGACAGCGCCGATGTTCTTCGGCCGCGTCATCGCGAACGGCCGCACGTTCGGATTCCGCGCCACCGTCAACGGCTCCGATCCGGACTTCCGCGCCCGCAGCGGGTTCTTCCCCCGTGCCGGGTATTCACACGCCAACTTCCAGCCGCGCGTGTCGTTCTACGGCCCGTCCGGCAGCGCGATGGAGAACCTCACGATCGATCTCAACCTCGACGGACTGTATCGCTGGGATCAGTTCGCGACGTATGACGGCATGCAGGAGGAGAAGATCCACCTCAACGCCAACCTGGTGATGTGGGGTGGATGGCACGTCGGGGCATCGGTGCTGACGGAGCAGTTCGGCTATCCGTCGGAGGTGTATACCGATTACCGGCTCGAGCTGCCGAACGCCGCCGGCGGACTCGACACCGCCGCGTTCGTCGGACGCCACGCGATCCCCAACAAGGATTACGTGTTCACGCTCGACACGCCGGAGCTCCGTGGGTTCTCCGGCAGTCTGTTCTTTCTCTGGGGACACGACGAGAACTTCTTCGAGTGGGCCTCGGGAAAGATCTACTGGCTGACCCTTGCGCTCGACTGGCGGCCCACCGACAAGCTGCGACTCAGCGGCAACTACGAGCTGCAGCAGGTGAACCGCCGCACCGACGGCAGCCTGGTCGACGTGAACCATGTTCCCCGTCTCAAGATCGAGTATCAGGCCTCGCGCCCGATCTTCATCCGGCTGGTCGGCGAGCTGCAGAGCGACCGCCGGAGCGCGTTGCGCGACGATACCAGAACCAACGCCCCGATTCTCATTTTCGATCCCGAAGTGGGCGACTTCGTCCGCACGACAGGGTTCAGCCGACGGTCCTTCCGCGGCGACCTGCTGTTCTCCTACCAACCGACGCCGGGGACTGTACTGTTCGCCGGCTACGGCAGCACCCTCCGTGACCCCGTGGACCCGAACGACCCGCTTCGCTCCGGGCTTCGGCGGTCGGATGATGGATTCTTTTTCAAGATGAGCTACTTGTTCCGCATGTAGCGCCGCTCGGGGGTCGAGCGGTCGGGACGCCGGGCTTACGCTCCGGGCGGGAAGGACGCCGCCCGGTGTCATCGCGCATCCGATGCGTAGGGGCAGCTCCGCGTGAGAGGGTGGCGCCCTCCGGACGCCACAGTGGCCTGCGCCCGGGTGAGGAAGTGGGAGTAACTGGCGGCCCACTGAACGCGTCCGTCCGGGCACCCCCCTCTCCCACGTCGCGCCCCCAGGCATCGAAGTGCTTACGACACCGGGCGGCGCAGGGCCCGCCCGGAGCGCAAGCCCGGCAGCGAGAGCAGATCCGAAGCGCCAACCCGCGTGCACGTTTCCCCCGCTCCCGCATCGCCTGTCGGTCCCGGGCATGGACATTGCCCGCCGAGTCGCCCGTCCCCGTCCCTCGAGGCCCGCATGAATCGGCCGCTCTACGCCCTCGGCTGGAGTTACGTCGCCTTGTGCGGTCTCCTGCTGATGGATGCGCGCCGCCGACCGGTGCCCTCCGGCGGCGAGCCGCCCCCGCCCGCCACGCCGTTCCGCGGTGAAGCGTCCGAGTGGTTCGCCCAGGTCAAGCCGTTCTGCAATGCCGTGGAAGTCCAGGTCCGCCAGCAGCAAGTCCCGCCCCCCGCGACCGTGGACGGTGCCGGGTACGGGGCTGCGTGTTACGCCCTGGCCGGGAAGATCGAAGAAGCCAAGAAGGTCATCGACGGACTCGATGCCGACCAGCGCTCCCGCGCCGCGGGAATCGTCTTCGAGATCGGACACCCCGTGGCCGACGCGGGGGACGACAAGTCGGCTGGCCCGATCATGCGTCTCGTCGTCGGTTATCAGCCCGACAACTACATGGCCCTCTACCACGCCGGGATGTCGGAGTACATCCTGGGCGAGAGCGCCTTCGCCCGGACCCACCTCAAGCAGTTCATGAAACTCTATCAGAGCGAGGACGGCTGGCGCGCCAACGCGCGCGACGTCCTCAAGCGGCTCGGCGACTGATGACCACGTCCTCATTCCTCACGCCCGGGGCGGTGCTGGCCGGCCGCTACGAGATCCTCCGTGAGCTGGGACGAGGCGGGTACTCGGTCGTCTACCTCGCGCGCGACCAATCCGTCGGAACCGAGGTCGCCCTCAAGCTCCTCGTTCCGCCGCCGGCCGCCGCGCAGCTCGCGCGCGAGCGGATGCGGCGCGAAGTCCAGGCGGTGCGCGGGCTCTCCCACGCCAACATCGTCGCCGTGTTCGATTTTCTGGAAGACGGGCCGTGGAGCTTCATCGTCATGGAGTACATCGCCGGGCCCGACCTCCAGGTCCGCGTGCGCGAGCGTGGCCCGCTCGAGGCGGGCCAGGCCGTGCAAGTGGGGTGCGACATCGCCGGCGCGCTCACGGCCGCACACCGGCGTGGCATCCTCCACCGCGATGTCAAACCGCCCAACGTGCTCCTCGAGCCAGATGGCCGCGCCCGTCTCACCGACTTCGGCTCCGCGAAGCTCGACGGACAGCTCGGCGTCACCGGGACGGGAGCGCTCGCGGGGACGCTGGCATACACGTCGCCCGAGATTCTCGCCGGACGGCGGGGAGATGCCCGCGCCGACGTCTACGCCCTGGGACTCACGCTCTACTTCGCGCTCACGGGCAGTCTCCCCGAGAGTCCGTCCGCGCACCTCCCGCCTTCGCCGTCGGAGGACGGGTACCATCCGAGCCGCGTCTCGCCGGCCGTGCCGCCGTGGCTCGACGAGGTGATCGCGCGCGCCACGACGTCGGCCGCGGAGAACCGATACCCCACGGCTGCGGCGTTCGGCGAGGCGCTCGCCGCACATGGCGCATCCCCGACGATGACGCGGGACGACGCGGCGACGTGCATGCTCTGCGGCGGCCCCGACCCGCTCACGCTCGGCATCTGTCCGACATGCGGCGGGTCTCCCAGGGCGGCGGACACGCTGGTGTTCCTCGATCGCGATCGCAGCACTGTTGCGCGTCGCGCCATCGCCCTGCGCCTCGCCGTGGTGATGCCCGACCTTCGCGACGTCGATCGCGACGCGGCCGCTCGCGGTGAGCGCCCGCTCTTCCGGGTTCCCGCGGCCAGCGCGACGCGGCTGCTCGAGGAGCTCGGACGACGCGAGCTGCCGTCCCGCACACTGTCACCCTCCGGCGCGTGGACGGTCGTTCCCGCCGGATTCTGGCTCCTGGTCGCCGCGGTCGTGGTGGCGGGGAGTACCGCTGGCATGGCGGTCCTGCCTCCGCTTCTCGCGACCACACCCATGGTCGGTGCACTCCTGGTGCTGGGCGCCCGGCGCCTCTCGCGCACGCCACTCGTTTCGCCGCCCGCCCGGCGGAGCGGTCTCGCTCCCGCCGTCGAGAACGAAGTGGTGCGCACACTGTCCGAGCTTCCGGCAGGCACCGCGCGCAGTCTCCTGTCCGACCTCGTCCGGATGTGCGCCACCCTCAGCGCACGACTGGAGCGCACCGGTGACGATCGCGGCCTGACGCCGCAGCTCGCGGATCTCCTCATGGCGGCCTGCGGGGCGGCGACCGATCTCTCGCAGCTGGACGAAAACCTCGGACGGTTCGAGCGGCAGCGAGACCGGCTCGCAGCGCTACCCGAGGGCTGGCTCGACACACTCGCCCGCTGCGAACGAACCCGCGACGCACTGGTCCAGCGCCTTCTCGAGGCCATGACCGTGGCGGGACGGCTTCAGGGACAGCAGGCCGCGTTCGCCGCGGCCACCGACGAGTCGCTCGCCGATCTGACACGCGAGCTGAGGCTCGAGGGTGAGGCTCAAGGGGCCGCGGCGAAGGAAGTGGCCGCTCTCTTCAAACGGGAGATTTGACACCGTCCGTCGCATCCGTTGACAGCTCTGTCCACCGCGCTCCTGGAATGTCGTTGGATCGCTACAACGAATTCCGTTCTCGCTCTCGTGCAACCCGCTGCATGGGAGACACAACTTCAACCTCCAAGCAGGCATCGCTCCACACCTTGCGGTTGATCCACCACACCGCTGCTGCCCCCCTCCACACCCCTCCTCATATGGCGTACCTCTTGCCCCTTTCACGAGTT
The DNA here is from genome assembly GCA_036559745.1 of Gemmatimonadales bacterium. Classification (GTDB taxonomy): domain Bacteria; phylum Gemmatimonadota; class Gemmatimonadetes; order Gemmatimonadales; family GWC2-71-9; genus CAVVWJ01. Next base: position 51,566 of record DATBSO010000184.1, read on the forward strand.
GCGAAACGGGGACATCCGACAAGCACTGCAAACCCTTGCAACAGCGAGACGGCCGCGAGCGATGCGCGTACTCCTGCTGAACTACGAGTATCCCCCCTACGGTGGCGGCGCCGGTGTCGCCACCGAGGCGCTCGCACGAACGCTGGCCTCCCGCGGGGTGACGGTGGACGTCGTCACCGCGGGTGATGAAGCGAGTCACGAGTCAGTGCAGTTGTGGGATGGGACGGCCTCGCAGGAAGGACAGCTCAACGTTCACCGGGTACCCTGTAGCCGCACGTCTGTGCACGAGGCGGGGATGCGGGACGCGGCGAGCTATCTCCTCGCCGCGCTGCCGTTGGTCCGGCGACTCCTCCGCACCGAGCGGTACGACGCGGCCCACTTCTTCTTCTCGCTCCCGACCGGAGCGATGATTCCGCTTCTCGATCTTCGCGGCATCCCCGTCATCGTTTCGCTCCGCGGTTCCGACGTCCCCGGTTACGACTCGCACAACCTCGCGCTCCGGCGAGCTCATCGTCTGCTCAAGCCGCTGACCCGGTGGATCTGGGGACGGGCCGATCGCGTGGTGCCGGTATGCGAGAGTCTCGGCAGACTCGCGCGCCAGACGATGCCCAAGCTCACCTACACGGTCATCCCGAATGGCGTCGACCTGGACCGGTTCCATCCGGCTACCGTGCGCCGTCATCGTCGCGCGGACCGCGTGCGCTGTATCGCCGTCGCGCGGCTGGTCGAGCGGAAGGGTCTCGACCATCTGCTCCGGGCGATCGCGTCGCTCGAGCGAGGGCGCTACGAGCTCGAGATCGTGGGCACGGGACCGGACGAGCACGCATTACGGGAGCTCGTGGCGACACTCGGGCTCGACGGCCTGGTGACGTTCAGCGGATCGCTCGATCGCGCCAGCGTGGCCCGCCGTTATCGTGATGCCGACATCTTCGCCCTCGCTTCGGTCGAGGAGGCCTTCGGCAACGTCTTCGCCGAGGCGCTCGCGTCCGGTCTGCCGATCGTCGGCAGCAACATCGGCGGAATCCCCGCGCTGGTCGAGCACGGCGTCAACGGCCTCCTGGTTCCTCCACGGGACCCACACGCGCTGGCTGCCGCAATCCGGCAGCTCGGCGAGAACCCCGGACTCCGCGCGAGCATGAGCCGGCGGAACCGTGAGCACGCCGAGAACATGCTGTCGTGGGATCGGATCGGGACCCGCTACCTCTCGCTCTACCATGGCATCCGCGTTCCCGCACGCGCCGGCTCTCGGCTGGCCGAGCTTCCATCGAGCTCCTGGTGAGCTACGCCGTCGGTTTCTGGGTGGCCGCGGATGCCTTCGAGGTGTTCCGGGCCCAGCGGTTGAGTCCCGATGCGCTCGGGGCGCTCGCCCGGCGAAGGCTCGGCCGTCTGCTCGTGGCGGCTGCCGGCACGGAGTTCTACCGGCGCCGATTGAATGCCGCGGGCGTAGACCCGCGGAGTCCGATGCTCCGCTCCGACCCCGACGCCATCATGTCCGTGCTCGCCCCCGTGGGGAAAGCGGAGCTGCGTGACGCGGGCTCCACGATCCTTCGGGGCGGACGGATTCATCCCTCCTGGCAATCGTCGAGCTCTTCTGGCTCGACCGGCGAGCCATTCCGGGTGTTCTACGAGCCTCGGGCCTGGGCGACGCTCAAGCATCTCGTGAAGCTGCGCGCACGCATGGCGTGCGGCCTCCAGACCACCGACCGGATCGCGCTTTTCGATGCGATTCCGCCGTCGCGGCGGTGCGGCGTCAGTCGCGCAAGCCGGGTGGCGCGGATCAGCGTGCTGCAGCCGCCGGACGCGATGGCCGATCAGCTCTCCGCCTTCGCGCCCGATGCGGTCTACGGCCTCCCCTCGGCGCTGCTCGAAACGGCCTCCGCGCTGCGCCGGCGCGGCGCGAAGGTGGCGATCGAAAGGGTTTTCACCAGCGGCGAGCTGCTCCAGCCCGCTATCCGGGATGCACTTGCCGATGCGTTTGGGGCGCGGGTCTTCGATGTCTACGGCAGCTCCGAGACGAAGGAGATCGCCTGGGAATGCTCCAGTGGCGGGATGCACGTCAACGCCGACGTGGTCCACCTGGAGGTGCTGGACGACGACGGCCGACCGGTGCCCGACGGGGTGGAGGGGAACCTCGTTGCCACCCCGCTCGTGAACCACGCGATGCCGCTCCTCCGGTATCGGATAGGTGACCGCGGGAGTCTGCGCCCTCACGCGTGCGCGTGCGGCCACTCCTTTCCACTGCTCGGCGTGGTCACCGGCCGGGCCGCCGACGTGCTCGTGCTGTCCGATGGGCGCAGGATCTCGCCCTATGCCCTCACCTGCGCGCTCGAGCTGGAGCCCAGTCTCGTCCGCTATCAGGTGAACCAGCTCGACCCGGCGCGCATTCGCGTCCGCGCCATCGTCGCACCCGTCGCCTCGCTCGAGGCGGTAGCCGGCCGCATTCGCTCCCTGATCCGCTCCCAGGTAGCACCCCATCTCGAGACCGAGGTGGAGTTCGTGGACCATCTCCCCACCGGACCGCGGGCCAAGTTCCGCGTCGTCCAGCCGCTGGCGTCGCCGGCGGAATCTCTCGCCTGATCCGGGATCTCACGATGATCCAGATACCCTCCGATCGTTCTTCCTTCCGCTCCGAGCCCGGCGGCCGTGGCGGCGCGCGCGCGCTGCCCCACCCGCTCACGCCGTACGCGGATCTCATCGTGAACTTCTGTCCGACGGGGATGATTCCGACCAAGGCAATGACGCCGCACGTACCGGTGTCCCCGTCGGAAGTAGTCGATCAGGCGTGCGCGGCGCTGGAGCGCGGCGTGGCGATCGTCCATCTCCACGCCCGGGACGACGACGGCGCGCCGACGTGGCGGGGCGAGATCTACGAGCAGATGATCCTCGGGATCCGCGCGCAGTTTCCCGAGGCGATCACCTGCGTGAGCTGCAGCGGCCGGAACTTCCCGGAGTTCGAGCGGCGGAGCGAAGTGCTGGAGCTGACCGGCGCCGCGCGTCCCGACCTGGCGAGCCTCACGCTTACGACCCTCGATTTCCCGACCGGCACCAGCCAGAACGCGCCCGACATGGTGATCGCGCTGGCCGAAAAGATGATCGCGAAGGGGATCAAGCCCGAGCTCGAGTGCTTCGATTACGGGATGATCAACGCCGCCAACATGCTCATCGCCAAGGGAGTCCTGGGCGACGGCCCCCACTACTTCAACCTACTCCTCGGCTCGCGCTACTCGGTGCCGGCCACCGCCCGTCACCTGTCCGGCATGATCGCCGATCTTCCCGATGACTCGCTGTGGTCGGCGGCCGGGATCGGTCTCTTTCAACTTCCAATGAACGCGCTCGCCATCGCGATGGGCGGACATACCAGGGTCGGCCTCGAGGACAACATCTTCCACGGCTTCGACCGGAGCGAGCTGGCCACCAACCAGGGTCTCGTCGAGCGCGTGGCCGACCTGAGCGAGACCTTCGGCCGCCGGCTGGCGTCGCCCGCCAGCGCCCGCGCCATGATGGGCCTCGGACCGTCCGCCGCGGTGCTCCAGCGCGAGCGTGCCGGGCTCGTCCGATGATCACCAAGGGGCCGGACCTCCTCGGAACCGCCAGCGCGGTGCAGCGTCATCCACGCGCCGACCGGGCGCAGCTCCAGGCGTTTCAGGACGCCAAGCTTCGCCGGCTCCTCTCACACGCCTACGAGAACGTCCCCTACTATCGAAAGCTCTTCGATCGCCATCGCCTGCACCCGCGACACATCCGCGGGGCGGTGGACCTCGAGCTCATCCCGATCACCAGCAAGCAGGAGCTGCGCGACCTTCCGGCCACGGACCTCGTCGCCCGAGGAGTCTCTCCGGTGGCCCTGCTGTCGGTGCGGACAAACGGATCGACCGGCGAGCCGTTCATCATCCGTCGCACCCGTCTCGAGCAGGGATTTCACACGCTCTTCCGCCAGCGCGCCTACGAGTCGTTCGGCCTCGGGCTCCGCGGCCGAATCGCCGCCGTGGGCCTGCCGCGCCCAGCCGATCCGAAGGAGAGCAGGGTCGTGGGCCGCTGGCTGAGCGCGATGGGCGTGCACCCCACGCTCCGGGTGGACGGGTTGCAGGACCCCGAGGACATCGTGGATCAGCTCGAGGCCTTCCGCCCCGATCTCATCACGGCGCTCCCCGGCATGCTGCTGCGCGTCGCCGATTTCCTCCTGGATCACCGTCCCGAGCGACTGCGCCCGCGGATCGTGGTGGTGGGCGGTGAGGTCCTGACCCCGCTCGTCCGCCGCCGGCTGACCGAGGCATTCGGCGTGGCGCCGCTGGAGACGTACGCCTGCCACGAGTTTCAGCTGCTCGGCTGGGAGTGTCGGACCCACGGCGGCATCCACACATGCGATGACGGCGTCGCCATCGAGGTGCTGCGCGACGGCCAGGCGGTGCAACCCGGCGAGGAGGGGGAGGTCGTCGCCACCAATCTCCACGCCTACGCCATGCCCCTCATCCGGTATCGCCTTGCCGATCTCGTCACTCGCGGCGCCGACCGATGCGCGTGTGGGCAGCCGTTCTCGGTCATCGGCGCCATCCGCGGGCGGATGGTGGATTATTTCCCGCTTCCGAACGGCCGCACGATTCACCCGTACCAGATCCTCCAGTGCCTGCAGCCCGGCTCCGACGGGTGGATCCGCCAGTATCAGCTCCTGCATGACCGGCCCGAGCGCATCGTCCTTCGGGTGGTGCCGTCCGATTCAATCACCCCCGAACTGGAAAGCCGGATCACCGGGGCCGTGATGCCGCTCCTCGGCCCTGGCGTCGAGTTCCAGGTGCGGATCGTGGACGACCTCCCGCTCGATGCCGGCGGCAAGTTCCGCCACGCGCGCTCGCTGATGGCCTCCACGTACGAGCGCCTCGTCCCCCCGGCCGCGAATGGTTAGGCTCGCCGAGCCATACGAGCAGGACCCCGCGCCCAGACTCTTCGTGCACGGTGCGGCGAGTCCGGCCAGAGGCGCGCGCGGAACGCCGCGTGCCGTCGAGCGCGCCTCCGAGCGGGCGCTGGTCCTCGCGCGGGCGCAGGACATCGTCTGCGTGAGCGAAGAGGTGGAGCCGGCCTATCTCGCCTACCTGGCCGAGCTCGGCCTGGGACCGGCGCCCGATCGCGTCGTGGCCGCGTCGCGATTCGGCGATCACGAGCCGGGGCGCGCGCTCTGGGCCCGGCTCGCGGGAAGCACCGAGGCTCTTCGGGCGATCGGCACACTGCTCCGCGACGCCGGCCCGTCGCGGCTGCATCCGTTCATCGCCTCGCGCGGCTCCTTCGCGCTCGCGGCGGCCCTCGAGGTCGCGTCCGAGACCGAGGTAAGCGTGGTAGGGGGTGACCCGGAGATCGTCGAGCGCGCCGATCACAAACACCATATCCGGGAACGCGCCATCCGGCTGGCGATCCCCGTGGCCGATGGGGAGGTCGTGCAGCTCGCGGTTGCAGGTGGGCGCCGCCGCCGTGACTTCGACGCGCTCCGCGCCGCGGTGGAGCGCTGGCTTCGGCCCACCGGCCGCGTGCTCGTCCGCGGTACCCAGGGCGCCGGCAACTCGGCCAGCTACGTCGTTGGCACGGGCGGTACCGATCCTGACGGGCTGATCCGCGCACTCGCCGATCACCCGGAGACCCGGACCTACCTGGTCGAGGCGATGGTGGCCGCCACCCTGTCACCCAACGTGCAGCTCCACGTGGCACCCGGCGACGGCCCGATCACCTGCGTCGGCGTCACCGACCAGCGCTGGGAGCGTCCGCTGGTTCACGGGGGGAACCTGTATCCCTCGATGGCACGTCTTGCCGGAGAGATGGTGGACTGGGCAACTCGCCTGGCGTCATCGCTCCAGCGGGAGGGGTACGCCGGTCTCCTCAGTCTCGACTTCGTCGAGTACGCCGATCCCGCCACCAACGCGCCTCGCGCCATCCTCGTCGAGGCGAGCCCTCGGGTGACGACGGATACCTATCCGCTCGCGCTCTTCGCGCGGCTCAACGACGCCCAGCGCGTGGCCGGCCGTCCCGAGAGCGCCGCGTTCGTCTCCGGGACCATCGACACCCGGCCACGGCGCTTCGCCGACTTCCATCGCGCCGCACACCATCTCCTCTATTCGCCGACCACCGGGACCGGTGCGGTCCCGGTCCACATCGGCGCGCTGAGCCGGGGCAAGTGCGGAGTGGTCGTCCTCGGTCCGAGCCGCGACGCCGTCCTGCGCGCATCCGGGGAGCTCCAGAGCTGGTGTCGGAGGGAAGGACGGTGACGCTGCTCGCCTCCGTCGAAGAGCGGTTCCTCGTCCCCGCATACGCGTCCCGGCTCGCCGAGGCGTGGATCGCGACCCATGGCGCCCTCGCTTTGCCGTTCCAGCTGCGCGGCGAGGTGCGCCGGTCCGTGGTCGCGACCGAGGGCGGCTCACTTCGCGTGCTGGAGATCGGCCGGAAGAAACATCTGACGCCATTCCGTCAGAAGCTTCTCGGTCCCGTCACGCAGGAGCACGACGACGGAACGCTGACGCTCACAAGCCCCGCCGCGCTCGACGCCGTGAGTGCGGATCTCACACTGGTGGAGATCCATCGCTGGATGGCGCCCCGGTTTCGCCGGGCCGGATGGATCGTCGTCCCGGCCGATGTACGGTGGCAGGGCGATCTCTCGAATCTTCCACCCCGCCGGCCGACCGTCAGCCTCAAGTCGGACCTCGCGAAGGTCCGGCGACACGACTACACCCTGGAGCACGCGACCGACTCAGGTGACTGGGACGAGTTCTACCACGGGATGGTGGTGCCGCAGGCCCGCGCCCGCTTCGGCGACGACGTCTGGATCCCGAGCGAGCGGCTCCAGCGCGTGCTGTCGGTGAGGGGAAGGCTGCACTTCATCCGCCGTGGAGGCGTTCGTGTGGCGGGGGTGTGCTCGGTCCGCGACGGCGCGTCGCTCTGGCTGCCGTTGATGGGGCTGCGCCAGGGCGATCAATCGCTCTTGCGCGAAGGCGTGTATTCGGCGGCCTTTTCGCTCGTGTTCGCCTGGGCTCGCGAGATGGGCTGCCAGCGAGTGGACATGGGCCGGACGTCGCCCTTCGTTCACGACGGCATCCAGCGCTTCAAGCGGAAGTGGGGACTGCAGCCGGCGGCTGATCCGCTCAGCCATCTGATTGCCGTACGCGCTGGCCAGTCGGTCCGGCCGATGTTCGAGCGGCAGCCCGTGTTGATCGAGACGGCGCGCGGCATAGCGACCTACCCGGAGGCCGCATGAGCCTGCCGGGCCGTCTCACGAGGCTCGTGGGCCATTGGCGCGATCTCCCGGCGGAGACAGCCCGCGCGTGGCGGGTGGGTGGACTGCGTGAGGTCCGTCAGCTCTTCGCCGACCGGTCGGTGCATCTCGTCTTCCGCCGTGACCGGATGGTCGTGATCGCGCAGCGGCTCGATGGCGTGCGCGAAGTGCCGGCTCCGGCGGGCGTGACGATCTCGATCGCGACGGCGGCCGACGTCGATCGTCTTGCCGGAATGGTCGGGGCCCGCGACCTCGATCTGTTCCGGGCCCGGCATGCGGCGGGTCGTACCTGCCTCCTCGCCTGGCGCGACGGACGGCCGATCGGCTACACGTGGCTCTCCGAGCACGTCGGGCCCGACGTGACGATCTGCCCGCTCCCGCTCCCGTCCCACGCGGCCTACCTCTACGACCTCTACGTCGTGCCCGCGGAGCGCAGCTCCGGCGTCGGCTCGGCGCTCGTGAGCGCCCGGCTTCGTCTCGCGCGCGAGCGCGGCTTCATCGAGGGCTGGCGGATGATCTCGGTGGGGAACCGTGCGTCGTTCCGGACGGTGGACAAGACCGGTGGGACGGGTACTCGCGTAGTCGGGGAGATGCGGTACTACAAGGTTCTCGACCGCATCTATCCCCGGTTCACGCCGGCTCCCGATGCGGCCCGGCCATGAGCGCCGTGCCCTCTCTGGCGGCCCCTCCTGAAAACACCCGATTCGCCGTCGCGATCGAAGGCAGGGCCGCGAGCGTGCGTCCCGATGAATGGAACGCACTCGCCCGGCGAGGCTTCTCGCTCCACCGTTGGCACGCCGCGGCTGAAGCGAGCGGCTGGCGCGCGCGCCACGTCGTGGTCCGCGAGCGCGGCGCGATTCGCGCGATCGTCCCCGCGTACCTCCTCGATGGCGGGGCCGCGCTCGACATCCACGACCGCTGGCTCGGCCCTCTCGGTCCGGCGATGGCCGCAATGGGCCTCCGTCTCAGGCCCACCATCTCCGTCGGCGCGCCCGGATCCACCACGAGCGATTGGCTTGGCGATCTCGACGGCCTGCCCGATGTGATCCTCGCGCAGGTGCTTGCCGCACTCGAGGACCAGGCTCGGCTCGATGGGGCGCGGGCGGTGGTGTGGCCGTTTGTGGATCAGGACAGGACGCGCCTCCGCGAAATGGCCCGACAGGCGGGGTACCTCGACGTCTATGCCGGCTCGAGCGCGAGGCTCGGCATCGAATGGCCTTCCTTCGACGAATACGTCTCGAGTCGCTCGAAGAGCCTTCGCCGGACGATTCGGGGTGAGCTCCGCTCTCTCGCCGATCAGGGGATCCGCACGGCGATCACCGACGACTTCCGCGTCCACGCCGGTGCGATGGCGTCCGTGTATCGTGGCAGCAACGGACGTCACCGTGGACGGACTCCCGCCGTGCCGGATGCCCTCTTCGAGCAGCTTGCGAGGGTGCCGACTCCGGGACTCTGGGGACAGCTCGCATTCGTCGGCGACCATCTCGTCGCATCGAGCGTCTCCGTCGTCGCGGGCGGCATCATGGAGGGGACCCTCGCCGCGTTCACGCCGGAGTTTCTCGGCGGACCGGTCTATCACAACGACCTGGTGTACGAGCCGCTGCGTCTCGCCTGTTCGCATGGCGTGGGCGCGCTCGACCTTGGACCCACGGCGCTATACCCCAAGGTGCTGCGCGGTGCACGGCTGCGCCGGCGCCGGACGCTCGCGCTGGGCGTGTCAGGTCCGGTGCACGCGGCCCTCAGGACGCTCGGTCCGCTGGTCGCACGCCGGACGGAGTGGAAAGAGCGTCGGGCACTCGCCCCGCTCGGCGCGCTCGAATCGCTGATCATCGCATGACCAGCGTTCGCCTGCCGATCTCGACCGCGCGCCGGCCGAGCCTCCTACATCGGATCGCAGCCTACTCGGCGAGCCGCGGTGTCACGGAGGGACTCCTCGGGCTTCGCGGCATCGCGCTCGCCACCGTGCTTGGCCCTGCCGGCTTCGGTGCCTGGGCGCTGCTCCGGCTCTCGATGCGCTACGGCACCTTCGCCGCGCTCGGCGTCTTTCGTGGCATGGAGCTGGAGATGTTGAGCGTCCGCCGAGGCGACCGGGGCACCGCGGACTACGCGGCGAGCGCGGCACTCGGCTTCATTCTGGCGGAAACAGGGACGCTCGCGGCCATTGCTGTCGTCGCTTCGTTCCTGGTGAGGGACCCGGCCCACGCGCTCGTCCTTCGAGGATTCGCCGCCGCGGTGATCTTCGAGCAGACCTACATCTATGCGATGGTGTGGACCCGGGTACGAACGACGCTCCGGCGCTACGCCATTCTCGAGATGGCCAATGCTGCCCTTCAGCTCGTGTGCGGAGCATCGCTCGCCTGGGTCTGGGGGCTTCCGGGCGCCTTTGCCGGGATGGCGCTGGCGAGCGCGCTCGCGATCGCGTTGTCCGCCGGCTGGGTGGTCTTCCGTCCCGCGATCCGGCCCGTGCCGCTGCGACGTCTGCTCGGCGTCGGCATTCCGATCACGGCTTCGATGCTGCTCGCCACCGCGCTCTACACCGCCGACCGATGGGTCGTCGCCGCGCTGGGCGGCGCGACCCTGCTCGGCTACTACGCGTTCGCCGCCGCGGTCGCCGATGTGACCGGATCGTTCGCCTGGGTGGTGCGAACCGTCGTGTTCGCCGACGTGTACGGGCTGGCCCAGTCGTCCGGGGCGGCGGCTGCGCTCACCCGTCACTTCGATCGTGCCGTGATCCCGTTCGCACGGCTCTACCCACCGCTCCTCGGTGCGCTCGCCTGCGTGCTCGGACCCGTCGTGACCCTCGTCGTGCCCCAGTATCTCCCCGCGGTGGCGCCGGCGAGACTCTTTCTCCTGTGCGGCGCGGCCGGCGGCATCGTGAGCCTCGCGGCGGTCGGCGCGGTCGCGGCGGGGAAGCATCGGAGCCTGCCCATCCTCTCGGCCGGCGCGCTGGTCGTGAGCCTCTCGCTCTCGGTCGGCGCGATCCGATCAGGCTTGGGGCTCGAGGCAGTGGCCGCTGCGGCCCTCACCGGCCAGGCGATCTATGCGGCCGGGGTTCTGTGGCTCACCTGCCGGGAGAGCGGGCGCACGGATACGGTCGCATTTCTCCGGCGCGCGCTTCTTCCCCTCGTCTGGTGTACGGCGGCGGTGGTCACGGTCGGGCGGCTCTTTCCCGGAAACGATTTCGCGTCCGCCGGCCTCGCGCTCCTCGCCTATCTCCTTCTGATGGTTCCCCTCGTGCCGTCCATCCGCCGCGAGTGGCGGGGAGTGCGGAGGTAAACGATGGCCGCTCCGCGCGAGCGACTCTCCGTCGTGGTGCTCACGTCGATCCCGCTCGGGATCGAGGTGGCGGCGGCGCTCAAGGCGTTGCCGGAGGTCGGGCGCATCGTGCTCCTCACGGCCCCGGCCGCGCCGTCGCGATCCATGCTTGATCAGCTGAAGGTCACCTGGCGGTACGAGGGAATACCGGGTCTTCTCCGAGCCGTGTTGCGGCGCGCGCGAAAGGCGGCACGGCTCGAAGAGGGGAACAAGGTCGCCGCCCAGGCGGCTCGCCGTTGCCCCAGCGTCGCCCACTTCGCGATGCCTCGCTTTCACTCGGAGACCTGCCGCGCCTTCATCGACGCGATGGCCCCGGACCTCGGCGTGGTCGTCGGCACCCACATCCTGCGTGGAGACCTCTACCGCATCCCGCGTCTCGGCTGCATCAACCTCCACCTGGGCGCGGCGCCCGAATTCCGCGGCTCCTCCCCCGGCTTCTACGAGCTGCTGGAGGGCGTTGGGGAGGCGGGCGTCACGATTCACCGGGTGACCGATACCCTCGACGGCGGCAACATTCTTCTCCAGGAGCGGTTCCCGCTCGACATCGCCCCCAAGGGCGATCCCCTCGAGTATCTCTCGCGTTATGTCGCCGACGTGCTCTGCCCCAACGGCGTGCGGATGATGACCGCCGCGGTGGCGGCACTGGCCCGAGGCGCCTGCGCGGAGCGAATTCAGGACGTCTCCCGGGCCCGCCCGCACCGGCGTGCGACCTGGGCGCTCAAGAAGGCGCTTCGGCGTCGGGTGGCCGGGAGAAGGGCGGCGCGGAGGGGAACCGTTCACGGGAGGTTGACATCCCCCGCGACCGAGCCGTAAGTTGCCGGGAACTAATCCCTAGCAGCCGAGTCTGAATTTGTCACAACGCCGTATCATGCGCCCCTGTTGCTGCCCTGTCCCAGCCGGACAGGAGGGCAGGCGCTGACCTACGTCGAGGCACATGCTGCATGAGTCGACGGCCGCGCCCTCCCAACCGGGTCACGCGGCCGATTTCATTTTCCGGGTTTGACGGTCTGTCCAATGCGAGGGAACGAGGAGGAGTTATGGGAGCAGCACAAGCAGTGCGTCCAGTTGTCCCAATCGACCAGCGGGGCTACGCCCACCCCGAGGTCCTGGTGTCGACCGACTGGGCGGCCGAGCACCTCAACGATCCAAAGGTCCGCCTGATCGAATCGAACGAGGACATTCTCCTCTATGACACCGGGCACATCCCGGGCGCGGTCAAGCTCGACTGGACTACGGACCTGAACGATCCCGTCGTGCGTGACTACATCGACCGCGAGCGGCTCCAGAAGTTGCTGCGGGCGAAGGGCGTCAGCGACGACACGACGATCGTCTTCTATGGCGACAAGAACAACTGGTGGGCGACCTATGCCCTCTGGGTGCTTCAGCTCTTCGGTATCACGAACATCAAGATCCTCGACGGCGGCCGGCTCCGCTGGGTCGAGGAGGGCCGGAAGCTCAGCACGGACACGCCGACGTATCCGGCAGGCAACATCACGCTCAAGGAGCGGGACGACGCCAAGATCCGCGCGTTCCGTGAGGATGTGCTGGCGCATCTGAAGAAGAAGGGTCAGCTGGTGGACGTGCGGAGCCCCGAGGAGTATCGCGGAGAGCGGACCCATATGCCCGAGTATCCGCAGGAGGGATGCCTCAGAGGCGGCCACATCCCCGGCGCCAAGAGCATTCCGTGGGCCAAGGCGGTGGATCCCGACACCCACACTTTCCGCCCGGCGAGCGAGCTCAAGAAGCTGTACGAGCAGGACAACAATCTGAAGAAGGATTCCGAGACGATCGCGTATTGCCGGATCGGTGAGCGCTCGTCCCACACGTGGTTCGCGCTCACCTATCTCCTCGGCTTCGACAACGTCCGCAACTACGACGGCTCGTGGACGGAGTGGGGCAATGCGGTGAGACTGCCGGTGGAGAAGCCGTAAGAGAAGACGGAAAAGACGGAGAGGACGGAGAAGACGGAAAGGTCCGCCCCACCTCTCCGTCCTTTCCGTCCTCTCCGTCTTCTCCGTCTTATTTCATCTTGTCCGGATAGTTGGTGACAATCCCCGCCACCCCCCGTGCCCATAAGGCCCGAGCGGTGGCGGGTTCGTTGATGGTCCAGACGTCCACCGGGCAGCCCAGCGTCCGCGCGCACTTCACGAATCGTTCCGTGGGGACGGTGATGAGCTTGTGCTTCTCCGGCACGGAGAGGAGCCGGTATCCGACACGGGGCAGGGGAAGCCGGAGGAGCGCGGCGCGGTAGAGTGCCGAGATTTCGGGACCGGACGCGGCGCGCACGAAGGGAGGCGCGGTGAAGAGCTCGAGCGCCGCCCGATGCTCGGAGGCGAGTACACACCGGTCAGCCGCCCCTTCGGTCACCAGCACCCGCTGCACCGCCGCCTGCACCTCCGGCTCCTTGATCTCGATCAGGATCGGCATCCGCGGAAACGACCACAGCACTTCCCCGAGGGTCGGGACACGGACACCGGTATCGCGGAACGGAAAGGTCCGGCCTCCATCGGTTGTGAAGTGATGGCCGGCGTCGGCCGATCGCAGATCGACCAGCGTCTGGCCCCGGACCGGCCCCGATTTGTCGGTCGTGCGGTCCATCGTCGCGTCGTGTATCACGACCGGCGCGCCGTCCCGGCTCAGCCGGACGTCGAGCTCGAACGCATCGGCGCCCTGGCTCGCGGCCAGATCGAAAGCCTGAAGCGTATTCTCCGGCGCGCTTCCCGAGGCCCCGCGATGGGCGATGACGGGGCGCGCCGCGAGATCGAGCAAGGGATTCATCCGCCACCGAATTGAGCACGCAGCGTGTCGCGCAGCGCGGACTTGAGAAACTTGCCCGTCGAGGTTCTGGGGATTGCCGGCACGAAGACCACGTGATCGGGCAACCACCAGGAGGGGAATCGTTCAGCCAGGTGCGTGCGAAGCTCGTCCGGTGTGACCGAGTGACCGCTTCGCAGGACGACCGCGGCGGCAGGCCGCTCGATCCATTTGGGATGTGGCACAGCGACGACCGCAGCCTCGGCGACCGCCCGATGGCTCATGAGCGCTCCCTCGAGCGCCACCGAACTGATCCACTCACCTCCCGATTTGATGAGGTCCTTGCTTCGGTCGCGGATGTCGAGCGTGCCCATCGGGTCAATCGAGGCGATGTCGCCGGTGCGGAACCAACCGTCGTCGGTGAAGCCGTTGTCGTCCTCCGGACGATAATACGCGGCCGCGACGTATGCGCCCCGGACCTCGAGCTCGCCCATCGTTACGCCGTCCCAGGGGACCAGTCCAGCATCGTTTCGCACCCGCAGCTCGAGCAGTGCGCCGGGCTGACCCGCCTTGAGCCGGAGGATGTGTTGCTCGGCGGGCGACAACGACGCGCTGTCCGGTGTGAGCCGCCCGATCGTGCCGACCGGCGCGATCTCCGTCATGCCCCAGGACGTCACCGGCCGCAGCCCATGTCGCTCCTCGAGTCCCCGCACGAGGGCGTCGGGTGCCGCGCCGCCACCGATCACGAGCGTGCGAAGGCGGGAGAGGTTCCATCCGTCAGGTGCGGCATCGAGCGCGTCGAGCACGCCGAGCCAGAGGGTGGGCACTCCCGCGCTCATCGTGACTCCTTCGCCGTGACAGAGATCGAGAAGCACGCGCGCATCGGGATGCTCACCGGGGAGCACGAGCGCGGCGCCGGTGAGCGCGGCGGTGTAGGGCAGCCCCCAGGCATTGGCGTGGAACATCGGCACCGCGGCGAGGACCACGTCGTGGGCGCCGAGCGCAAAGCTGTCGGGCATGGCGGTCGCCATCGAGTGCAGGACCAGGGCGCGATGGGAGTAGACCACGGCCTTCGGGCGTCCGGTCGTGCCCGACGTGTAGCACATGGAGGCCGCGGCACGCTCGTCCTGCTCGACGGGCGACTCGATCTCCGACACACTCGCGATCAACGAGTCGTAGTTGTGCATCCCCTCGGCAACGTCGCCTGCGTCCCCGGCCACGATCACCTCGCGGATCGGCGTTCGGGAGCGGAAGCGATCGAGCAGCGGCAGGAGTGAGGCGTCCACCAGAACCACGCGGTCCTCCGCGTGCGTCGCGATGTAGGCCAGCTCGTCGGGATGGAGCCGCAAGTTGAGCGTGTGGAGCACGGCACCGATCAGCGGTGCCGCGAAGTAGGCCTCGAAGTGTCGGTGATGGTTCCAGCACAGCGTGGCGACACGGTCGCCGGGGCCGACCCCGAGGCGGCGCAGCGCGATCGCGAGCCGGCGGGCCCTGGCGAGTGATTGGCCGTAAGTGGACCGGTGCAGCGATCCGTCCGTGTTTCTGCTGATCACCGGCCGTTGCTGCCAGAGCGTTCCCGCCCGCCGGGCGATGGCGGTGATGGTGAGCGGATAGTCCATCGTGAGGCCGCGCATGGGCTCGCCGGTCACGGCTTGGGGTGGCTGGCGAAGAACGACCAGATCGTCGTGGTCGCGTCGAGATCCCGAGTTACTCGTCCGAGCGCACGAGCCCAACCCGGCCCGCCCGGCCAGGTGTGGCCGCCGCCTTCAATAGTGTAGAGCTCGACATCGCGGCTCTCCCTGCACCCGCTCCACGTACTGAGGCGGACCCTGGTGCCGTCGGTGACCCGGTCGGCCTCGGGCGTGACCGTGGGCTCACCGGTGCATCCGGCGATGCCGGCCCAGAGCTCGACGCTCGCGGTGGCGGACAGCACCTCGCCGCGCCGGGACGCGACATTGCCGCCGCTGTATGGAACCAGTCGGTCTTCAGTGCCCTGGAACGCGGCGACGGCGACGGGTGGGACGTGCGCGCACTGTGTCGTGAGCGCGGCGGGCATCGCGCCCGCCACGGGGGCGATACCCGCGAGCACGCCGGGGAGGTCGCAGGCCAGCCGGTAGGAGAACATGGCGCCGTTGGAGATCCCCGTGGCGTAGATGCGACCCGAGTCGAGACTGAGCTCGCGCCCCAGCGTGTCGATGAGCGCGCGAATGAAGCCGACATCGTCGCTCGGGACGAGTCGGCGCCCGTCGTTCCATCGCCGGCCGAGTCCGGCAGGGTAGGCCACCACGAACCCCTCCCGCTCGGCGAGGAGGGTGAACTTCGTGGCGCGGGCCATCTGCCTCGGATACCCGCCGGCGCCGTGGAAGACGATCACGAGTGCAGCCGGGTGCGACGCGTGATACCCGGTTGGCACATAGAGGAGATAGCTGCGCTCGATGCCGTCGACGGTGAGCGTGCGCGCCCTGGCCGCCGGCGCCGACTGCGCGGCCGCGGAGCGGGGAACCGAACCAAGCATCGTAAGCGCGATCAGCATACGGGTCGTGTGCCGGAGTGGAGTCATCGTGCTGCATTTAAGCGGGGGCCCGGGTGTCCCACAACTATGCCACCTTCCCCTTGTGATTCCAGGGAAGCTGCGCGCCGGGTAACGCGCGGGACTTTTCTCCGGCTGGCGGGTATACATACAGGACACCCGTCTCCGGAATCTGCATGACGAAGCCGAGCGACATCTCCGATCTCCGCCGCGAGTACTCCCGCGCCCGACTCGACGAGTCGGACGTGAGCCACGACCCATTCGTCGAGTTCGCGCGCTGGTTCGCGGAGGCCCAGGATGCGCAGCTACCCGAGCCCAACGCGATGACGCTCGCGACGGCATCGGCGGAAGGCGTGCCTTCGGCCAGGATCGTGTTGCTCAAGGCGTTCGACGAGCGCGGATTCGTCTTCTTTTCCGACTATCGGAGCCGGAAGGGCGGGGAGCTCGAGGCCAACCCCAGGGCTGCGCTGGTGTTCTATTGGGGCGAACTGGACCGTCAGGTGCGGATCACGGGCGGAGTCGCGCTCACGGCGCATGAGGAGTCGGAGCGCTACTTCAAGTCCCGCCCGCTCGGGAGCCGGCTCGGCGCGTGGGCATCACGCCAGAGCCAGGTCATCCCCTCGAGAGCGACACTGGAGAGGGACCTGCAGGAGGTGGAGGCTCGTTTCGGCACGGATGACGTGCCGCTGCCGCCGTATTGGGGTGGCTACCGGGTCGTCCCTGACACGATCGAATTCTGGCAAGGCCGGGAGAGTCGGCTCCACGACCGGATCCGCTACGTGAAGGAAGCGGGGGCGAAAGGCTGGAGGGTGGAGCGATTGTCGCCGTAGAGGGAGACCGCGCAGCACCCCACTGCGCCCCGCCCCATGTTAGCCAAGTCACATCCGTCCTTCTCTCCAGGTCACATCCTTCGTTCTCTCCTCCGTGTATGATTGCAGTCACGCGGGTACGGCCCAAAACCGAGGCCGCCCGCACGGAGGCCAAATGCGTGATCAGCGATTGTCCGATATGAGCCCCCCTCGAACGACCATGGACCGTGGCTCCGATTCGTTTCTCTGGGGGGTCCGATGGGAAACCATCGAGCATCACGGGAACGCGCCTCTTTTCGGGGCTCTCATGCCCTATTGTTACGCGACCCTGGATGAAGCTCGCCATGAACTGCGCCGGTTGCAGCAAGAGCAACCGACGCAGATCAACCCCCTGCTGGGAGGGGAACCCCGGGACGTTCGGTATTTCCTGATTGCCCGCCGGGCATCCGAGCTGCTGGAGCCCTGAGGAGTCTGCCCTAGAGCACGAACGCAGTGTTGTCCCGGCCTCCAATCCGCGATTCTGTCGACTTCGATCTCCGTCGAGATCGGCGCATTACTCATTCCCTATCGTCCAACACAACCCGAGGCGCACAGCATGAACGTTCACGGGCGTACGATCGATCGGCTACCGGGGGCCTAGCCTTCGTGCGTGGCATTTCCGGCATGCTGGCGTGGGGAGTCCGCTGGGAGACGGTCGATCGTGCCGATGGAGTACCTGTCTACGGGATGCTCCTGCCCGAGGCGTATGGAACGAGGCGCCAGGCGCGACGGGCCCAGCGACGGATGGCTCGCTTGCATCCCTACCAGACCAACCCATTCGGCGCGGGTGACCGGTTGCGGGTGCGTTATGTCGTCTTTGCCCGGCCCGCCCGTGAAGTCTCTGGCTCGTGAGGCGTACGCTGCGTCCGGAAGCCGACGCGGACGTCTGGCGGGGACGCAGATGTGCCGTATCATTGCTCATTGGACGAAATGAGGCTCGACCTGCCATGCTCAGCAGACTGCATCGGTGCTCGATAGCGCTCGCCCTGGTGTTCGGCGCGCCTGGCCTGGCCGCCCAGGCGATCGGCGATTCGACCATGAGTACGGTTCCGCCTGATTCCGTCACGGTCGGCGTCGCCGACACCAGCGCCTCGCCGGCAGGCAGCATCGCCCCCCCCCCGGCAACAGGGTCACGACCGGCCATGGTCGTCGAGGTGCCTCCGGCCGTCGACACGGTCGTTGCCCGCGCATGCGGCGGCGCGGCGCCCGGCACATCCGCCCCGGGGCTTATCGGGGTCGTCTTCCGGGCGCACGCGACGGAGGGCGATCGGGCCGCGGCGGCCCGTGAGGTGGGTGGTACCCTCGCGAATGCCGGTGACGGCTCGAAGGCCTACATCCAGCTACCGGACGGCGGGGTACCGGTGCGCACCGCGGCGAGCCGCATCATCCAGCTGAGCTGGGTTTCCGGAGTGTCCGAGATATCCTGCCCCCGCTGATACCTGGGGTGGAACATGATCCTTTCCCCTCCGCACTACGATGACCCGCAGCACCCATCGCTGTACGACGGTCTCACCGGCTGGGCATCGCACGCCCACCAACGCCTGCTCATCGGCCTCGTCGCTGCCGGCATCGTGGCCGCCGGCGTGATCCTGGTGATCGACTGGCGCCGTGTCCCGATTTCCGGTCTTCTTCTCACGGTGAGTGCCGTGGCGGGATGGGGTCTGCTCGAGCAGCGCGCGGCCACGCCACACTCGGCGCTGGTCGCCGCGACGCAGACGATCCTCGTCGTGCTGGGGACCATCGCGGCCGTCATTGCGGGCTTCGGCCTCCTCTTCTGGGTCATGGGGCCCGCACCCGTGCTCTAGGCGCTCAGCGCGTGAATCGAGATCTTCCCACCTCTCGTAGATCCCTTATGTTCCCGCCGCCGGTTCGCCCCGCCCTGATACTCCGCTGCACCGAGGATACGCATGATCCGCCTTCGACACCTGTATGCCTTCTCCGTCTCGATCTTCGCGCTGGCGGCTGTCTTTCCCCACGCCGTGGCCGCCCAGCTCGCTCCCGCCGGCCTCGACACGGCCGGCATGGATCACGCCGTCAAGCCCGGAGACGACTTCTTCGATTACGCCAACGGCGCCTGGCTCAAGACCATCGAGATTCCGGCCGACCGCAGCAACTACGGCGCGAGTACGATGCTCATCGAGCTCACCGACCGCCGTACCGTGGATCTCATCCAGGAGACCGCGAAGGGCAACGCGCCGGCTGGCTCCGACGCCCGCAAGATTGGCGACTATTACTCGGCCTTCCTGGACACGACCAGCATCGAGACCGCCGGCCTCAAACCGCTGATGCCGACGCTCGATTCGATCACCGCCATTCCCGACCGGAAGGCTCTCTCCCGGTTCCTCGGCACGACTCTGCGCGCCGATGTCGACGCGTTCAACGCCACCAACTTCTACACGGACAACCTGTTCGGCCTCTGGGTGGCCCAGGATCTCGACGACCCCTCGCACTACTCGCCGTTCATACTCCAGGGCGGGCTCGGCATGCCCGACCGTAGCTACTACGTGGACACCTCGTCTTCGATGGCGGTGATCCGGGAGAAGTACCGCCCCCACGTGGCTGCCATGCTCGAGCTCGCCGGGGTGGCCGATGCCGAAAAGAAAGCTGCGGCGATCGTGGAGCTCGAGACGAAGATCGCGACGGCACACTGGAGCCGCGAAGCGTCGGGCGACGTGAGCAAAGGGAACAATCACTGGACGAGAGGAGACTTCGGCACGAAGGCGCCGGGACTCGATTGGGACGCCTACCTCGCCGCGGCAGGACTCGGCAAGGCCGCCCGCTTCACCGTGTGGCAGCCCAGCGCCGTGACCGGCATTGCCGCCCTCGTCGCGAGTGAGCCGCTCGAGACCTGGAAGGCGTACCTCACCTTCCACGCCGTCCAGTCACACGCCGCGGTGTTGCCGGGGAAGATCGGCGCCGAGTCGTTCGCCTTCTTCGGTCCCGTCATGACCGGCGCGCAGAAACAGCGCGACCGGTGGAAGCGCGCCGTCACCGCCACCAACGGCGGCCTCGGCTATGCCGTCGGCAAGCTCTACGCCGCCAAATATTTCCCGCCGTCGGAGAAGGCGCGGGCGCAGGCGCAGGCGATGGTTACCAACATCGTCGCGGCATTCCGCGAGCGCATCGACCATCTCGACTGGATGGCGCCCGCCACCAAGAAGGAAGCCAAGGCCAAGCTCGCCGTCCTCAAGGTGGGCGTGGGCTATCCCGACACCTGGCCAGACTATACCGGGCTCGAGGTGAAAGCCGGCGATGCCTATGGCAACGCCGAACGCGCGTCGCTGTTTCAGCTCCGTCGGGCCCTCGCCAAACTGAGCCGCCCGGTGGACCGCGGTGAGTGGGTGATGACGCCGCAGACAGTGAACGCGGTCAACCTGCCCGCCATGAACGCCCTCAATTTTCCAGCCGCGATCCTCCAGCCGCCGTACTTCGATCCGAAGCGGCCACTCGCGATGGACTACGGCGCCATCGGCGGCGTCATCGGCCACGAGGTGAGCCACAGCTTCGACAACCAGGGCGCGCTCTTCGATTCCAGGGGAAAGCTGCGCAACTGGTGGACCGAGGATGACTTCAAGCACTTCCAGGCGTCGGGTGCCCAGCTGGTGAAGCAATACGACGGGTACAAGCCGTTCCCCGACCTCGCGGTGAACGGCCAGCAGACCCTGGGCGAAAACATCGCCGACCTCGCCGGTTTGGCCGCAGCCTACGACGCGTGGCACCGGGCCATCGGCGGTAAGCCCGCGCCGGCGAGTAACGGGATGACAGGAAACCAGCAGTTTTTCGTCAGCTTCGCGCAGAGCTGGCGGCGGAAGTACCGCGAGCCGGCGCTGCGGAACCAGATCCTGACCGATGGCCACGCACCGGCGCGGTACCGTGCCTCCACGGTGCGGAACATCGACGCGTGGTACCAGGCCTTCGACGTGAAGTCGGGAGATGGCCTCTACATCCCTCCTGCGGACCGCGTGCGGGTGTGGTAGGGGCCGCTTGCCTCCGCCGCCACGCCAATGCACAATAGGGTACGGGCGATCGGTCCGCGCCCAACCCCGTAAGGCCCCGCCCCAGCCGGGGCTGTTGGTGAGGCAAAGGGGGCATACTCCCGGATCCGTCTGATGAGCCTTTGGGACGCCACGGCGTCGCCGCTGGGGGGTGTGTCGCCCGTGGCTTGACCAAAGGACCCTCCGATGACCACCCAGAAAGACCTCAAGCGCCTGGTTCGTGGGCGCATGCAGAAGACGGGGCGAATCCTACACTGCCGCCCGCGCGCAGCTCCTCAAGCAGAAGCCCGCCGCTACCGTCTCACCTCGTCCCTCCGAGTACGCGAAGCTCGCCGGCAGAAGCGACGAGATCATCAAGGCCAAAACCGGGTGTACCTGGGAACGCTGGGTCAAAGCGCTCGACCGTGCCAAAGCCCATGCCTGGCCTCACCGAGAGATCGCGAAATACGTCAACCAGAAATACAAAGTGCCCGGGTGGTGGGCGCAGACCGTCACCGCCGGCTACGAGCGCATCAAGGGTCTTCGCGCCGTCGGCCAGCGGCGCGACGGATCGTTCGAGGCGAGCAAGAGCAGGACGTTCGGCGTTCCGGTCTCGCCCGGGGTAGATCTCACGATCCGGACCTCGGCGCGGGAGAAGTCGATGCGAATCACCTGGCCCGATCGCACGTCCTTGGAAGTGGGATTCATGAGCAAGGGGTCGGACAAAAGCAGCGTCGCCGTCGCCCACACGAAGCTGACGGATCGGGCCGCGGCGGCGAAGGCCAAGCACTACTGGGCCGACCGCCTGGATGCCCTGAAGGACGTTCTGATGTAGAGGGAGCTCCCTCGGCTCCGACTTCTCTACGGAGGCGCCAACCACGGCGCCCAGACCCTGAGCGGAGATCGAACGATGCGTTTCATGCTGATGATGCACGCCCCTCGAGGGACCGGCGACTACCAGATCAACAACTGGGCGCCGGAGGACTTCAAGGCTCATATCGCCTTCATGCACGCGCTCAACGCAGAGCTCACAAAGGCCGGCGAGATGGTTGATTGTCAGGGGCTTACGCCACCGGGCCAGGCGAGGATCGTTCGCGCCGGCAAGGGTGGAGCACCGGCCGTAACCGACGGACCGTTCGCGGAGGCGAAAGAGTTCCTCGCCGGGTACTGGATCGTCGAAGTGGATCGGCCGGAACGCGCCTACGAGATCGCGGGCAAGGCTTCGGCGGCGCCTGGACCGGGGGGCAAGCCGTTGATCATTCCGATCGAGGTGCGCCAGGTGATGAGCGCGCCGCCGGATCAGGCGTAGTTGAATCAGCTTCTGGATTCGGCCGTCGGGCATCTGCTCCGCGATCTTGCGCCGCAGGTGCTCGGCGTCGTGGCTCGCCGGCACGACGACTTCGCCGCGGCCGAGGACGCGGTCCAGGAGGCCTTGATTGCCGCGTCCACGCAGTGGCCCCGCGCCGGTATTCCCGATAACCCAAAGGGCTGGCTCTACCGAGTCGCCGTCCGGCGTCTCACCGATCAGGTACGGAGCGAGGCAGCCCGCCGGCAACGAGAGGACAGCGTCGCGGCCGAGCGCTCGGCCGATGAGCCGTTCGTGCCGGCGCTCGATGGGGACGTCGTGGACCAGGACGACACACTGGTCCTTCTCTTCATGTGCTGCCACCCCGCGCTCACTCCTCCGTCGGCGATCGCGCTGACGCTTCGCGCGGTCGGCGGTCTCACCACCGCGGAGATCGCCCGGGCGTTCCTGGTTCCGGAGGCAACCATGGCGCAGCGCATCAGCCGGGCCAAGCAGAGCATCAAATCGTCCGGGACTCCCTTCGCCATGCCGTCGCCGGACGAGCGCGCCGAGCGTCTGGGCGCCGTGCTGCACGTGCTGTATCTCATCTTCAGCGAGGGCTATACCAGTACCAGCGGCGCGTCGCTCAACCGGCCCGACCTCTCCAACGAGGCGATCAGGCTGACCCGGGCCGTGCGCGCGCTCCTGCCGAAGGACGGCGAAGTCGGGGGACTGCTCGCGCTCATGCTGCTCACCGACGCGCGGCGCTCCGCGCGGACCGGCGCCGGCGGCGAGCTGATTCCGCTCGACGAGCAGGATCGATCGCTATGGGATAAAAGCCTGATCGCCGAGGGGACGACGCTCGTGTCCGATGCGTTGTCCCGAGGGTCGGCGGGCTCCTATCAGCTCCAGGCGGCGATCGCCGCGTTGCACGACGAAGCGCCGAGCACCGAAGACACCGACTGGCCTCAGATCCTGGCGTTGTACGGCCTGCTCGAACGGATGTCGGACAACCCGATGGTGACGCTCAACCGGGCGATCGCGGCCGCGATGGTGCACGGTCCGGCGGTGGGGCTCGAGCTGATGGCGGTGCTCGATGACGATCCCCGGGTGAGCGGACACTACCGTCTCGATGCCGTTCGCGCCCACCTGCTCGAGATGGCGGGTGAGCGCGAGCGGGCAGTCGCCCACTATCGAGTCGCGGCGGAACGGACGACGAGCATTCCGGAGCGGGACTATCTCCTTACAAAGGCAGCTCGACTTCCGGATGGCTGAGGCGGTCGGCCGCGGGCGCAGTGGCCGTCGCGGTGAACTTCCCGAACACCGTCAGCTCCTGATCCTCGTCGGCCGGATCGGCTGCGTCGAATCCGATGGCATCGATCTCGAAGCGGCCTTCGATGAGATCATGAGTGGATCGGGTAATCGTGAGCCTCCCGGCGCGGGCGCGAAAGGCTCCCGTCGAGGCCGTCGGCGGTCCGGTCACCACCAGCGCCTGGATGCCCTCGGAGGGATCTGCGCTCAGGTGGTACACTCCCGGCCCGGGCACGCTCCGCAGGGTGAACAGGACGGCGCCTGTCGGCGAGGTGGCGCCGAGCGTCAGGACGATCGGTCCCGAACCCTGGGTTCCGCGCACCGGCCCGAATTCGGCCGAGCCGCGCAGGGTGAGTGTCTTGGCGCCCGTAGTGTGAGCCTCGAACCTGGACCCCGTGCTCCGGGCCGTAAGGGTTGCGGCTGCCAGGCAGGTTCCGAGAACGATGGTGTGAAGTATCGACGTCGTGTGCATGTGCGTCTCCCATTGTCGGTGATAATCCCGTGATGGGAGGGTATACGCAGGGTGGTGCCCCGATTTCTCACCTGCCTCTGGGAGTGTCGAGGCTCCGCACACGCCGCCTCAGGAACTTCCGCTCCGTGGGATTCCTCGCGAGGGCGAACGCGGCCTGGAAGTGGCCCCGCGCGCCCTCGCGGTTTCCCAGCCGGAGCTCCATCTCCGCCATCGCGGCGGGATAGAACGGATAGCGGGACAGCCGGTCGTGCTGGGCGATCTCGCGCAGTGCCGTGAGCCCCCGCTCCGGCCCGTCGCGCTCACCGATGGCGATCGCACGGTTGAGCGCGACGACGGGCGATGGCGACAGCTCCATCAATCTGTCGTACAGCGAGACGATCTCCGTCCAGTCGGTCTCCTTGACGCTCTTCGCACTCGCATGCGCCGCGGCAATCGCCGCCTCGATATGGTAAGCCGTCACCTCCGACCCGGCCGCCGAGCGCTCGAGCAGCGCCAGTCCCTCCGTAAGGAGCCTCGCATCCCAGCGCGAGCGATCCTGCTCGCCCAGCTGGAGCAGCTCCCCCGCTGAATCCACCCGCGCCGGCAGTCGCGCGGCGTGGAGATGCATGAGCGCCGCGAGCGCGTCCGTGGCCGGCGTCGCCGCGGCCGGGTACTCGCGGAGCAGGCCGGTCAGGCGAATCGCCTCGCCGCACAGCTCGACCCGCACAGCGGCTTCCACCGAGCCACCGTGGTATCCCTCGCTGAATAGCAGGTACAGCGCGCACCGGACGGCCGCGAGCCGGGACGGGAACTCCGCGTCGGCCAGGTCGAAGAGCTGGGGGGACTGGGCGAGCAATTTCTTCCCACGAGCAATCCGTTTCTCGATCGCGGCGCGACCGCTGAGAAAGGCGCTCGCGATCTCCGGCGCGCCGAACCCGCAGAGGATGTTGAGGATGAGCGCCACCTGTGCCTCCTCCGGCAGCCGGGGATGACAGCACGAGAACATCATCCGGAGCTGCTCGTCGCGGATCGTATGCTCGGCGAAGGCGTCGGTCACGCTGGCGGCAGCGGTCCACTCGGACTCGAGCAACCGGCCCATCTCGGGAGCGAACGTGAGCGCCGTCCGCTCCCGACGGATGACGTCGAGCGCGCGATGTTTGGCGGTCGTCATCAGCCACGCGGACGGATTGTCGGGGATGCCGCGGACTTTCCAGATCTCGAGCGCGCGGCAGAAGGCATCCTGCACCACGTCTTCGGCGAGCGCGAGATTGTGCACGCCGAAGATGTGCGTGAGCGCGGCCACCATGCGACCCGACTCACGCCGGAAGAGATGGTCGTCCGAGTGCTCCGCCGTACCGGTCACCCCGCCGGCTCGTAGCAGTGCAGCACGTTCCCATTGGCGAAGGCCCGCGTCTGCGTGAGCTTGAGACTCTTTGCATCCTCGACGCCCGCGAACAGGCTTTTCCCCTGGCCGAGGATGATCGGATGCACGACGAGCTGGTATTCGTCGATCAGGCCGGCCTGCGCGAGCTGTGAGATGATACTGCCACTCCCGAGAATCGCGATGTCGTCGCCAGACGCCTGTTTGAGCTTCCGCACTTCCGCCGCCACGTCGCCCTTCACCATCGTCGTGTTCTCCCACGAGGATTTGTCGAGCGTCCTCGAGAACACGATCTTGGGCAGTTTGTTCATGCCTTCCGCCACGGCCGGGTCGTTCTTCTTTGCTAGTGGTGTCGGCCAATAACTCACCATCATGTCGTAGGTGACCCGACCGAGCAGGAGCGTCCCTCCACCTTGCGCGTTGCCTGCGACGAATTCATTCCACTCCGGGTCCGGGGCGGCGCGATGGGCCCACTCCAGCTCGCCCTTGGGCCCCGCGAAGTAGCCGTCCAGCGTGACATTCGTGAAAGTCGCCAGTTTCCTCATCTCGGGTCTCCTTACTAAAGCGGCAAGTGCATGACGGGGCGGATCTCCACGGCCGAGCCGCCCACGACCATAGGGCAGTCGCCGGCGAGCGACAGGGCCTCAGTCATGTCCCGCGCCTCGATGACGATGAATCCGAGCACCAGGTCCTTGGCCTCGGCGTAGGGGCCGTCGGTGACCACCTTCTTCTTCCCCCGGATGACCTTGCCGGTTCTGTCGAGCGGCTGGCCCGGGTTCTTGAGATGTCCCTTCGATTCCAGTCCCTGGATCCAGGCCCGCCACGCCTGCATGCTCTGCTGGGCACGCTCGGGCGTCCCCATGGCCTCGTGCTGCTCCTCATCCGTAGCCCGGAAGAGAAAGACGAACTCGCTCATCGTGTTGCCTCCTCGTGTCGCGCCCGTTGCGGAATGCGGACGTCTTCCGCGCCGCCGGTGCGTCTGCACTTCGACGTTCGAGCCCGCCCCCTCCGGACATTGCATGCCCGCCTCTTCCACGGCAACTGGAGTCCCCGGTGATCACGGTCACATACTGGCGCCGGCGTACCAATCATCATGATCTCCGCGCGGGGTGTACCGCAAATTCACCGGACACGGAGAGCATATGGCGACCAGAAAGAAGTCGACCCGCAAGTCGAGCCGTCGGCGATACGGCAAGAGTGCCAGCAAGAGCGTCGAGAGCGCCATGCGGCGGAAGAAGAAGGGAACACTGCGGAGCGGCCCTGGAGGCAAGGGCGGGAAGGTGAAGAGCCGGAAGCAGGCGATCGCGATCGGTCTTTCGGAGGCGCGCAAGAAGGGGGCGAAGGTGCCGCGGAAGAAGAGCAGCCGGAGCAGGAAGCGCAGCTGAGGGCGTGCCGAAGCCGGAGCCGGTTCTGTTGTATCTTGAGGGGTCGCAAAACGTGGAGCAGCAGTCATGACCTCGCCGGAGCCTGACGTCGTCAGCATCCTGAAGCAGCCGAAGGGCAACATTACCTATCGCATCGTGGCCCATCGGCCGCTGAACAAGGCCGAGATGATCCAGGTCGTCGCCGAGTACTACCGGCTGCCGGGGATGAGGGGAAAGAAACCGGCCGAGAACTCGACGGTCACCATCGTCACCCCGCACGGGTCCGAATGAGCGACTACGGCCTCGATGCCCCCGGGGTCGTGCGCAATCTCGCTCTCGTCGCCATCGCTGGAATCGTCCTCGCCCTCCTCGTCTGGCTCCGGGTTCTTCCCCCGGCGATGACCTGGCACCTGCCCGGCGGGATCGACCTGAAATTCGCCTTGTTGGGACTGGGACTCGGACCGGGACTCGGCTGCGCGGTCGCGGCGGGCGCCATGGTCTGGGGGAGCAGGGTCGGGAAGGTACGTCAGCGGGAACAGTTGCTGGACGCGGTGCCCTGGACCGGCTCCGAGCAGGTCCTCGACATCGGATGTGGGCGAGGCCTGATGCTGGTCGGGGCCGCGAAGCGGCTCCAGACGGGCGTGGCGATCGGAATCGACCTCTGGCGGGCGGAGGATCTGGCGGGGAACCGGCCTCAGGCGGCCCTCGACAATGCAGAGGCCGAAGGTGTCGGAGACCGCGTCCGGGTCGAGACCGCCGACATGCGCCGGTTGCCCTTCCCTCCGCAGAGCTTCGATCGGGTGGTATCCCGGGCCGCGATCCACAATCTGGACGACCCCGCCGCACGCGCGGAGGCCATTCGCGAGATCGCGCGGGTGCTGCGCGCCGGTGGATTCGCCATCATCGACGACATTCGTCATCTGGCGGAGTACAATGAGGTGTTCAGGCAGGCCGGCTGCACTCCGGTCCGGCGCCTCGACTCGCCGGCCGCCTCACTCGCATGGTCGCTCCTGAGCTTCGGCGCCCTGCGGCCGGGCGCCTGGCTCATCCAGCGGTGACCGATCAGTTGTGCTTGATGAAGGTGCCGTCCCGCAGCTCGCTCACCGCCTGACGAAGCTGGTCCTGGGTGTTCATCACGATCGGACCGTACCAGGCCACCGGCTCCTCGATGGGCTTGCCCGACACCAGCAGAAATCGGATACCCTCCTCGCCCGCCTGCACCACCACCTCGTCGCCCCGGTCGAAGAGCACCAGTGAGTGGTTGCCGGCCTCGTACCGTGCCGGCGCATTGGGGTCGGCGCCCGACTCGGTGAGCACCGCTCGCGGATCCGACGCGTCGCGGAACGTGCCCGAGCCGGCGAAGACGTAGGCGAATGCGTTGCGCGTAGTCTCGATCGTGAGCCGCTTCCGCCGGCCGGCCGGGACCGACACGTCGAGATAGCTCGGATCGGCCGCGACTCCGTCAACCGGTCCTCGCGTACCCCAGAACTCGCCGCTGACGACCCGGACCTTCGTCCCATCATCATCGGTGATCTCGGGAATCGCGCTCGAGGGGATATCCTGGTATCGCGGCGCCGTCATCTTGAGCGACGATGGGAGATTGGCCCACAGCTGAAACCCGTGCATCCGCCCCTGGGCATCGCCCTTCGGCATCTCCTGATGCAGGATGCCGCTGCCCGCGGTCATCCACTGCACGTCTCCCGCGGTCATCTTGCCCTGATTGCCGAGGCTGTCGCCGTGCTCCACCGAGCCGGCGAGCACGTAGGTGATCGTCTCGATCCCGCGATGCGGATGCCACGGGAAGCCGGCCAGGTAGTCGCTGGGATTCTCGTTCCGAAAGTCGTCGAGCAGGAGGAAGGGATCGAACTCGGCGGTCTTGCCGAACCCGAACGCGCGCTGGAGCTTCACGCCGGCGCCCTCGAGCGTCGGCTTGGTCTGGATGATCTCCTTCACCGGACGGAGCGACATCGTGATCCTCGTGTTCGGAAATGTGGCGGGTGCCGGCCGCTGGCGGGCCATGGACCCATGTTGCGACCTGAACAATCGGAATCGGAAATTGTTCCGGGCCCGTGTCACGAACGTCGGGCTGACGGCGTCTATCTAGCAGGCGCCCCCATGGAGGCATCCTATGATCCAGGTTCGTCCGCTCCTCTTCGGCATTGCCGTCCTGGCATGTTCCAGCTCGGGCTCGCTGCCATCCGGACCCACCAGCGGCGGCGAGCTGCGGCTGGCCAACGCCACCGGTGTGCCGTTCGCCTTCTTCGCGGTCGCCGCCGACATGGCGCCGTTGCTCGATCCCGTGCCCGAGATCAGCGTCACCGACCCCTCGACACGGCTCGTTCCCGCGGGCGCGGAACGGGCCGTCGGCGAGGTATCCGGCCGCGAAGGCGCGCCCGGCGGCGGTGTGGCTGTCTTCCTCTACCGGGTCACCCCCGACGGCATGCGAGCCCGATTCACTCGGGTTCAGCTGGCGTCAGGTGAGGAAATCAGGAATGCGGGAAATCGGATCGTGATCGCGAGGCTCGGGCCCTGATCGGGTCACGACTCCTCGGCGATCCCAATGTATTCCTCGCCCGAGGGGCGGAACCGCATCGTGAAGGCTCGGCGCTCCTGGAAAGGTGTCCGCTCCGGGGAATCGCCACCCCGAAAGTCGAAATGGCGTTCGGAGAGGACGCGGGGCGGGGGGGTGAAAACGGGATCTCCGTACATCAACTGAACCGAGACCAGACGGCGGGCGAGCCTCGCCTCTATCCATGTTCCGTGCGGGATCGTGGGATAGCTATCGCGAAACTCCGGCAAGAGCCAGGCTTCTCTCGCGGACATGAGATGCCTCCAGGGTTTCCGGGATCATAGGCCCCGGACGCAACGCCTTTCCGCGATCTGCATCACAGTCGTGTCGCATTCCAGACCCTTCGTGTCGCGTTTCGGGCCTGTTCCGGTCATTCCCCACCGTGCATCTTCCGCGGAGTCATCGCCCGCCTGACACCACCCGTTTCCGCTGTCGTCCAATGACCCACATTTCACCCACCGGCGAATCCCAGTACACCGTCCTCCCTCCCGGCACGTCAGGGGGCGCGGCTCCGCTCGAGAAGGTCGCGGTGTTCGTGACCCACGGGATGGGCCAGCAAGTCCCCTTCGCTACGCTCGATGCCGTCTTCGAGCAGCTCCGCCGGCTCGAGCCGTTCACGTCTGCCCGCCCCAAGGCCGAGACGGTCCAGCTCGCCGGGGAGCAACTCCAGCGCCTCGTTCTCGTGCTTCCCTCGCTCGGGCGCGAAATCCACTTCTATGAGGGATATTGGGCGCCGCTGACCGAGGGCGAGGTGACGCTGCGGGATATCTCGGGGTTCCTGCTCCGCGCGGGGATCAACGGGATCCTCAACAGCAGCACGAGCTTCTCGCGCTGGATCTTCGGCCGCTGGCAATCGTACGACATCCCGGTGCGGACCTGGGCCTACCTCGTCGTGGCCCTCGCGACCATCGGTTCGCTCACCCTCATGAATACCGTGGTGGGGGTGGTGAGCGCGGCGCGGGCGACGCTTGGGCAGGCGCCACCACCCTGGCTCAGCGATGCGCTCTTCTGCGATCTGACCACGACGCTCAACGTCTTCCTCGTCGTCGTCACGGCGTTCATCCTGATCCTGGGCCTCGCGCGAGTGAGTCGTCGCTCCGGTCTCCGCCGGCTGCGGCTTCCGCTCGGATTGCTGAGCGTCGGCGGCTTCGCCCTGACGCTCCTTACCGCCGTGCTCGCCGGTCTGGCGCTTCCCCTCCTCATTCTCTCGCATCTCCAGCACCAGGGCGCATGGGCTCCAGGCATGCTGCGGTGGAGCAGCGTCCTCGGCGAGCACGGGGCGGCGACGTTCAACGACTGGTGCAGCGCCCTGTTCCTTGCCCTGCCGGTGCTGGCGGTGGCCTGGGCCCTCGTGGCGTGGGCCTGGCGATTCATTGTCGCGGCAGGCTCCCAGATCCGGGCTCCCCGGGCGAATCAGCAGCCGATCGCCTCGGTGCTCGTTCTCGTCGCCTTCGCCATCGGGACCGCGCTCATCGTTCTCGAGGTGCTGGCGCTCTGGCCCGCGAGAGGCCCGGACAACCACTGGCCGCTGCGGCTCCTGGTCACATGGGCCGTGGTCCTGCTCCTCACCGGAGCCGTCCGAAGATTCCTGGTGCAATACCTCGGCGACGTCGCCGTGTACGTCGAGTCCCACGCGGTGGATCGATTCTCCGAGCTGCGGTCGCGGATCAGGGAGTGCGTGACGGATCGCGCGCGCGCCGTCTACGCGGCGACCGGCCCAGAGGCGTACACCCGGGTCGTGGTCGTCGGCCACTCGCTCGGCTCGGTGGTGAGCTACGACGTGTTGAACCAGCTTCTCTGCGAGGACGCCATCGACCAACAGGCCGGCCGTCCTGGCCGCGACGTCGCCGGGCGCACGCCGCTCTTCGTCACGTTCGGCTCGCCGCTCGACAAGACCGCATTCATCTTCGCGATCCAGCACCGGCGCACCACGCAGGCCCGCGAGGCGCTGGCCGCGTCGTCGCAGCCGATGCTGCAGGACTACGCGTGGCGGCCGGAGCGCTGGGTGAACATCTATTCGCCGTGGGACATCATCAGCGGCGCGCTCGAGTACTACGACCTGCCGGGCGCGTCCGACGGAAAGCAGGTAGTGAACAGGAAGGACCCGGACGCCACGACGCTCCTGATGGCGCACGTGGAATACTGGGAGGACGGGTTGTTGCCTCAGATCCTGGCGGAGGCCCTCACCTCGGGCCATCCTGGTCTTCTACGGTGAGGACCGGCAGCTCGAGCCGCCAGATGATTGCCGCGAACCGTACCAGGGCGACGGTCGCCATGCCCGAGAGCGCCGCCGCGTCCCGCGAAATGCCCGCGTGCTCGAGGACCAGGTAGAGCGCCGCCCCGACGATCGCCGAGGTGGCATAGAGCTGTCCCTGTCGGAGAATGAGCGGGATCTCCGCCAGCAGCACGTCGCGTGCGACTCCGCCCACCACGCCTGTGATCACACCCATGAGCAGGGCGAGCAGCCCCGATAGTCCCGACTGCTCCGCGATCTGCACGCCGCCCACGGTGAAGAACGCCAGGCCCAGAGCGTCGGCGATGAAGAGAGCACGGAACGCTGGAATCCTGAGGTGCACGTACAGGAGGGTGAGTGCCGTCGCCGCGAGACACACGATGAGGTACGCCGGGTTCGCGATCCAGAAAATCGGATGGCGCTCGAGCAGGACGTCCCGAACCGTGCCGCCACCGATCGCGGTCACCATGGCGATGACCGCGACGCCGAGCCAGTCGAGGCTCTTGCGACCCGCGGCCAGGGCGCCGCTGATGGCGAAGACGGCGACGCCAAGCAGCTCGAGAAGGTGGCGCATGGCCTAGACTAGGAGCCCACCGCTCCAGGGTCAAGGCGAGGCGATGTTGCCGGTCCTCCGAAGTGGACCGATCTTCTTTGCGGTGATCCATTCCATCTGTGCTATTCCCTTCCTGCTCGCGATCGTGTCCCCGCTTGCCGCCCAACGGCTGTCCATCCCTGCCGGAGCGCTCGCCGACTCGTCCGCCCGTGGGGCCGCGATTCCCCGTCTGGCCCAGGCGGCGCTGGCCGATTATCGCGACTCCGACCGCGCGGTGATGCTGGACAACCAGTTCCGGCTGTACATCGTCGCTGGTCAGTACGACAAGGCCGCCGCCGCTCTGGCCGAATGGCGTGCTGCCGCGAACGGTCCCGATGGGACGACCGCGAGTGCGCGCGCGCGGAACGTCCAATATGAGATCTATCTTCAGGCGAAGCAGATGCAGGCCAGCGGCAGGTCAACGTTCGCCGATGCATTTCGAGGGGTGTTCCGGGAGCGCTTCCGGCGGCTCGACGACCGGACCTCGGCACTCGTGGCCCGGACCTTCAATGCCTCGGTGCCCCCGGCTCCCCCGGCGCCGTCGGGGCTCAGCGCGGATGGCCAGAGTTCCTCGTCCGTATCGCTGGCCGATGGCGTCGCCTGGCTTCGCGCCTATCAGATCGCGGAGACGTATCTCGAGCTGGGTGGGCTGGCGGCGCGTTTGATCCGGGAGGACGACCGCCGCCGCTACATCATCACGACCGACGTGCGGGTGCGAACGCGGGATGGCGCAACCATCTGCGCCATGGTATGGCGGCCGCGAAAGACCCCTGCACGCCGCCCCGCGCTTCTGCAGTTCACGATCTACGCCGACTCCACGCCTCTGATCGGCGAATCCAGGCGAACCGTGTCGAACGGCTATGCCGCCGTGATCGGCTTCACCCGCGGCAAGATGTGCAGCCCCGATGCGCCGGTGCCGTACGTCCACGATGGCGCCGACGCATCCACGCTGATCGGATGGATCAGCCGGCAGTCGTGGAGCGACGGACGAGTCGGCATGTATGGTGGCAGCTACTCGGGGATGACGGCGTGGGCAGCTGCGAAGCACTTACCGCCGGCGCTCAAGGCTATCATGGTCGGAGCGCCGGTGGCGCCGGCGCTGGACGTGCCGATGGAAGGAAACATCGCCTGGAACTTCGTCTATCCCTGGCCCTTCTACACCACGGGCAACAAGACGGTGGACGACGCCACCTACAACGACCGGGCGCGATGGCGTCGCGTGAATCATGAATGGTACGTGAGCGGCCGCGCCTATCGTGACCTCGACAAGATCGACGGCACACCCAATCCGGTCTGGGACGAATGGCTGGCGCACCCGGCGTACGACCGATACTGGCAGGCCATGATTCCGAGCGGGCGCGAGTTCGGACGGATCCGCATCCCGGTGCTCCAGACCGCCGGCTACTACTACGGCGGGCCGGGCGCCGCGATCCACTATCTGACCGAGCACTACCGGTACAACCCGAAGGCCAGGCATTATCTGCTGATCGGTCCATACGATCACTTCCAGGCCCAGCGCGGGGTGGTCAACGCGCTCGCCGATACCGCCACCGTGTTGTCCAATTACGAAATCGATCCCGCCGCGCGGATCGACATCGTCTCCGATCTTCGCTACCAGTGGTTCGACTACGCGCTCAAAGGCGGCCCGAGGCCGGCATTGCTGGCGGACAAGGTGAATTACGAAGTGGTGGGTGCCAACCGCTGGAAGCACACCCCTTCGATCGCGGCGATGTCCAACGGCCGGCTCCGGTTTCATCTGAGCGCCGAGCGCGCGGGAGACCGATACCGTCTCACGGCCGCCCCGCCATCGGGCGACACGTCGGTGGTGCTGACGGTGAACCTGGCCGACCGCTCGGACAGCGACCTCATCGTGCCGGGAGGCGGCGTCGCCGACACGGCCATCGACACCACGAATGCGCTGGTCTTCGCCAGCGAGCCTCTTCCCGCCGCGACGGAAGTGAGCGGGCTCTTCTCCGGCCACCTCGACTTCGTGACCAACAAGAAGGATTTCGATTTCGTGGTGGGGGTCTACGAGCAACGGCCGGACGCGTACTTGCAGCTGCCGCCGTACCAATCACGGGCGAGCCACGTCGCCAGTCCCACCCGGCGCCGGCTGCTCACGCCCGGCGCCCGGGAGCGGCTCGATTTCACGAGTATCCGTCTCGCGAGTCATCTCTGTGAGGCAGGGAGCCGTCTGGTGGTCGTCCTCGGTGTCCCCAAGAGTCCAAACCAGCAGATCAACTATGGGACGGGCAAGGACGTGAGCGACGAGACGATCGCCGATGCCGGCGAGCCGCTCAGCATCACCTGGTTCAGCGGCAGCTACATCGAGCTGCCGGTCTGGCGCTCACCTGGGGCGGAATGATAGGACCCTACTTCGCCACGATCTTGAGCACCTCACCGGCTGAGGTCAGCAGGTACAGCTCGCCGGCGTCATCCTCTCCGAAGCTCGTAATGTTGGTGCCCGGCGAGAGCGCCGGCCACTCGGTCGGAACACCGGGCGCACCCTGGGACGGGAAGCTCCGAACCCACCCGCCACAGAAGTCTCCATAAAGATACTGGCCCTGTAGCGATGGCAGTGCGCTGCCACGATAGACGTACCCACCGGTGATGGCGCAGCCCTGGTCGTGGCCATACTGGAAGGCCGGTGGCGTGAGGCCCGTCGGATCGCAGCCCGCGACCATGCACTCCTCCCCTTCCATGACGCTCCATCCGTAGTTCACCCCGCGGCCCCGGCCCTCCGCGGCGGTGGCCCGGTCCACCTCTTCCCACCGGTTCTCGCCGACGTCGCCGATGAAGAGATCCCCGGTCGCGCGGTCGAAGCTGAAGCGCCAGGGGTTGCGGAAGCCGTAGGCCCAGATCTCGGGCATGGCACTCGGGGTGGCGACAAACGGATTGTCCGGGGGGACGGCGTAGCCGGTGGCGGGGGAGACGTCGATCCGGAGCATCGCGCCGAGGAGGTCATCGAGCGACTGACCCCGTCCATCGTCGAGGCCGTCGCGCGAGCCGCCGTCACCCATTCCGATGTACAGCATGCCGTCGGGTCCGAAGGCGATGAGGCCGCCGTTGTGGCTCGGTCCGGGCTGGGCCACGGTCAGCACCGGCATTTCGCTGCCGGGGTCCGCGACCGCGGGATCGGCGGATACGCGGAACGATGAGACCTGCGTGTCGCCGACGAGGTTGGTGTAATAGACGAAGAACCGTCCGCTCGTCGCGTAGTCCAGCGCGAACGCGAGCGACAGCAGCCCCTGTTCGGAGCGGGTAGAGACCTTGGCCGAGATGTCGAGGAACGGGGTCGGGCGGACGGCGCCGTTCTCGATGATCCGGATCGTGCCGGCCCGCTCGACGACGAAAAGCCGTGTGTCCCCTGGCGGCGAAGTCAGGAAGACCGGGAAATCGAGGGTCGAGACAACCACCTCGAGTCCGGGGGAGCCCGGAGGAGGCGGCGGCGGGGGTGGGGGCGGCGGCGGCGGCGGGGGAGGAGGTGGCTCAGGCGGTGTGTCCGCCGGCACGACGGTGATCAGGAGGGTGCCAGTGACGCCGTCTGCCGTTGCGGTGATCGCGGCCTCGCCCTCCGAGGTCCCGGTTACCCGTCCGGTCTCCGACACTTCCGCATTGGAGACGTTGTCGCTGACCCAGGTGAACGTCTGGTCGTCCACGGGGTTGCCCGCGTCGTCCCGAGCCGTGGCTGTAAGGTGCACTGTCTGGCCGACTTCGAGAGTGCTGTCGGGGGCTGTCAGGATCACCTGGGCGACGGTGGGTGGGTTCGGTGCCGGGAGGTCGCTCCCCTCGTCGCAGCCCGCAGCGAGCGACGTGATGACGACCAGATGGAGGAGTGCGGAGCGGCGAGGAACCATCGAGACTCCGCGTAGGAGAGCGTGGCCAAGCGTAGGTGCGTGGTCGGGTTGATATACGGAAGGTTCCAGGGTGGCGGAAGTGGCGGCCGCGCCACACCGCGGAGGGTCGCTGCGTCCTCAGTTTCTCCTATCCATATCTATGCCGTGGCGGGCTGGTGGAGCACCGGCCCTATGCTATCGATATCCAGTGACTCGACGAACTTCGGGTCTCGATACAGCGGCATGAGCCGGGTGGTGGAGATCGTGCCCAGCTTGGAGGCTGCGATGCCCCCTCCGTTGCCGGCGGACCACGCGCCTTGCCAGATCGCGGCGAGCACGCGCGCGCCGTCGGCCATGACCTCGATCGTCTTATCTCCGAATTTCTCCCACAGCTTGTCGCGCTCGGCGGCGTTGGGCTTTCCGCCTGCCGCAACGTACGTATCAACCAGATCCTTGGGTGGTACGCTGTGAGCGCTGCGGTCCATCAAGGCGATGATCGCTTCCGCGGCCTCCTTGCCGGAGTGGATGGCGGCCATTGGCGGCTGTTGACCCTGGAAGGCCTGCTGCAACCCGGCGATGAGCTCTGGGGCGTGACGGTCGATCATCTTGGTCTCGTAGGTGCTATGGACCCCAGCGCCGACATGAGATTCCTTCGTGAACGGGTCGCCGTTCTCGTGATGATGGGTCTCGGTCACGGGCTGATCCTTGAACCCGTCGGCGAGCATCGACCCGTGCAGTGGCTGGCACGCGTCGCCCACATAATGAGAGACGAGTCCGGCGGCGCAGAGGAACTCCGCCGTCTGCTCATTCCTTGCGAACTCTTCCATGGCGTCGAAAAACTGCCACACGCGAAACGGAAGCAAGCCCCGTTCGTGCTGGGTCTTGTGGTCCGCATCGTCGTAGAACTGTCTCCAGACGCCCACCGAGATGTTCTCGTCATCCTCGAGGCACAGCTCGAGCAATGTCTTCCCGTCCTTGCCGGGCTCATCGATGTCGGCGTAATGCGTCGGGTGCTCCGGGCCGGTGGTGCGGCCCATGTCGAGAAATTGAGTATCGCGGCCACCCTCGATCTTCGACTTATGCTGCTTCCAGATGATGTCGGGCACATCCGCGAGCGGTACGAAGTCGCCGTCGGCCTTC
>DATBSO010000185.1:0-42300 GCA_036559745.1 Gemmatimonadales bacterium
GCTCTTCGTCTTCGGCGCCCCGGTCGAGGGCCGGATGGGGAGCCGCAAGTTCATTCTCTACTATCTGTACTGCGGCATCGGCGCGGCGGTTTTTTCGGTGGGACTCTCCGGCTTCATGTCGGTGGGACCGTTCATCGGCGCGTCGGGCGCGGTGCTGGGCGTGGCCATCGCCTTTGCCATGTTCTGGCCCGACGCCGAGCTGGTGGTGTTTCCCGTTCCCATTCCGGTCAAGGCGCGAACCTTCGTCGCGGTGATCGTCGGGCTCGACATCCTCGGCGCGCTCTACTTCAACGACGGCATCGCCCACATCGCCCACGTCGGGGGCGCGCTCTTCGGCTACGCGTTCTTCCGCATCCAGTCGCTTTCGCGCCGGAGCCCGCACCCGCCGCCGCGCGCCGTCGAACGGGTCGTGATGGTCCAGTCGGGCGCCGCCGAGCCCGAGCACCGCACGCCGCCTGCGCCGTTGCGCCACCGCCGTCGCCCCGACGCCGACCCCGTCGCGGCCGAGGTCGATCGCGTGCTCGACAAGATCAGCGAGAAGGGCATCGCGAGCCTCACTGCGGCCGAGCGCCGCTTCCTCGACGAAGTCGCGAAGCAGAAAAAGGACGGAAAAGACGCATAGCGATTCATCCTCCGGTCCTTTCCGTCCTCTCCGTCTTCTCCGTCCTCTCCGTCTTTTCAAAAACGCTCTTGATTCTCTCGGCGAGACTTCGTATCCTGCTCCGTGCTGATCAATCTGCTTCCTGATTTTCTCGCCGTGCTCGACGCCGACGATAGAGAATCGGCGTATCAGCACTATCACGACACTCACCGCCTCCTCCTCGACGCCTACTGGCACAACTACGTTCTCGACCCCGACAGCCCGCACGCGGGTGACGTCGTCGCGGCGACGCTGAGGGCCGATCGCGACGACTTGCGCCATCTCGACAGCACGGTCGACATAGTGCGTCTGGCCGAAGAGGCGATCAGCCGCGCCGAGGACTTGCTGCAGATCGATCGGCCCACCGACACCTACCTCATGGTGGGCCTCGGAGGCGCCAACGCCGGCGAGCTCGTCGTCGGCGGACGCGGGGTGGCGTTCATATGCCTCGAGCACTTCACCGGCCGGGTCAATCCGGAGACCTACGGCATGGGTCTCCCTCCCGATCTTATCCCCCTCTGGATCGGTCACGAGCTCGCTCACACGGTGCGCTATACCTCCGGGACCAGCGAGAGCGAGATGCGACGGCTCATCGCCGACCTCGGCGGGTACTATGACTACTGGTCTACGGGAAGCCGGGCGACGCTGCGGGAGCTGCTGGTGAATGAGGGTGTCGCGGTCCATGCCGCGATGGCGATTGCGCCGGGATTCGATGCCTCCGACTACTTCGGCTACCCCCGTCGTCAATACCACCGCCTCCGTGAAATGGAGGCGTTTCTTCGTCGGGCCGTGGAGCCCGACATCGACGGCAGCGGTCTGGGCCTGCGTTTGCGCTACCTGTCGGGCGGCATGAGTCCCGCGGCGCGGCTCGTGGCCGGGCGAGTCATCCCCGAGCGCGCGGGGTATTACCTGGGCTACCGGATGTCCGAGGCGTTGGTCGCGGAGCGAGGTCTCGCCGGGGCAATCCGGGCCGCGGCGCACGACTTCCGGGCCGCCGAGGACATCTCGCGAGGAGTGGCGTAGCTACTTCCCCACGCAGAAGCTCCCGAAGATCCTCCCCAAGACCTCTTCCACGTCCACCGCGCCGAGCAGCTCGTCGAGTGCGGTCGTGGCTTCTCGCACGTGATGCGCGGCCAGGACCGCGTCGCCTCCCGGTGCGAGGTGCGGCAATGCCTCGCCGAGGGCCTCACGTGCCCGGGTCAGCGCCACGCGGTGGCGCTCGCGGGTGAGACCGGGCTCCAGATCGGCGAAGGTGATCAGATCACCGAAGACCCGTTCAGCAGCGGCTCGCCGAAGGTCGCCCAGTCCTTCGCCGGTCACGGCCGACACACCGATCTCCCCCGCCGGAGGCGGGCTCAGGTCGGACTTCGTTCGCGCCACGAGCGTAGGTCGTGCGGCGGCGATGGCCATCTCGTCCTCGCCCGGATCACGGCCGGCTTCGACGCAGAGCAGCACGAGGTCGGCCGCGCCGAGGTAGCGGCGGCTCACCTCGACACCCAGCCGATCGAGCCGGTCACCCGAGTCCCACAGTCCCGCGGTGTCCACCAGCCGCACCGGCCAGCCGAGGAAGTCGGTATGGGCCTCGATCGCGTCGCGGGTCGTTCCTGGTATCTCGGTAACCAGCGCCCGGTCGATTCCGAGCAGCGCGTTGAAGAGGGACGACTTCCCGGCGTTGGGCCTGCCCGCGAGCACCAGCGACGCGCCTTCGCGCAACCGCTCCCCTGACGCCGACCCCGCGATGAGCCGTCCAATCTGCAATCGGAGCGCCTCGAGCCGCTCCGCGATCCGGCCGGCGGGGAGCGGGCCGTCGTCCTCGCCGGGGAAGTCGATCTCGTAGCCAAGCAACGCCTGGGCGTTCACAAGCGCCTCGCGCAACTCGGCCAGGCGCCGGGAGAGTCCGCCATCGAGTTGGCGGAGGGCCGCCTTTGCCTGCGCGGGAGCGACCGCGTCGATCAGGTCCCCCACTGCCTCGGCCTGCACGAGGTCGAGCTTCCCGTTGAGCACGGCGCGACGAGTGAACTCACCGGGGGCTGCTGGTCTCGAGCCGGCCTCGTGGAGCGCCGCCAGGACGCGGGCCGGCGCGAGCAGCCCGCCGTGGCAGGAGAGCTCGACCATGTCTTCGCCGGTGTAGCTGTGGGGTCGGGGAAAGACAGTGTATAGCCCACGATCCAGTGAATCGCCGCCCCGGGCGCGGAACGTGGCGAGCAGGGCCACACGGGGACGGTCTACTCGAAAGCCATCGATGACGCGGCCCGCGACGGCGAACGCGCCGTCGCCGCTCAGGCGTATGACCGCGAGGGCCGAGCGCCCGGCCGGAGTCGCGAGCGCGGCGATGGGGTCGGTGAGCATCGTGGGAAAGTATAGTGGCGCGACCGTCCCCGGCTCCCAGGCATTTCTTCTTGGACTCCCCCAGGCCCACAATCAACAGCGGATCCCAGATGCGGACACTTGCCGTGGTCGCGGTCCTGTCCATCCTACCACCCGCGGTTGCACGCCTGGCCGCAGCGCAGACATCCGGGCCGGGGCCCACGGTCTCGCTGGCGGACTCGACCTCGGTGCCGATGGAAGTGCCGGACGGCCGTGCGATCGTGAGCGTGACCCTCAACGGACGCGGTCCGTACCGG
Source organism: Gemmatimonadales bacterium (assembly GCA_036559745.1). GTDB lineage: Bacteria > Gemmatimonadota > Gemmatimonadetes > Gemmatimonadales > GWC2-71-9 > CAVVWJ01. The sequence goes on from DATBSO010000185.1 coordinate 3,265, forward strand.
CTCGCGGTCGAGACCGGATCGCCCGACGTCCTCATCTCATCCCAGGTCGTCACGGATCTGTCGCTTCGGGCTACCGGCATGGGCGAGGACGATTCGGTATTCGTGCTCGACTCTCTCAGAATCGGCGCGGCCCTGATCCGGTCGCTCCCTGTCGGCCGGAACAGCGCCTTCGAGAGGCTCGGCGTGGATGGCGTCCTGGGGCTCGTGGCCTATCGCGACGTGCTGCTCACCGTTGACTATCCCCATCAGCGGCTTGAGCTGGCGCAAGCCAGGCTGCCGGAGCCCGACGGCCTGGACGTCATGCGAGCGGTCCGGGTCGGCCCGTTCGTGGGAATTCCGGTGGTGCTCGGAGGAGTAAAGGAGACCGGAGTGATCGATACGCAGGGCGGGATCGGCTTTTCGGCCATCGATCAGGTGGCGAGCCGGCTCTCGTTTCAGTCGCCGCCGAAGGTGGTGGGTCGAGCAGTGGTGGGCGGAGGTGCGCCGGTGCCTGTCAGGCGGGGAGTGCTCGCGGGAGACGCGTTGCTGGGGCGGCATCGGATCCGGCAGCCGCCGATCGCGATTCATCCGCTGCCGCCGGATATTCCCTCGCACGTGACCATCGGGCTCGGCGTCCTGCGGCATTTTACCATCGCCATCGACCAGCGCAGCATGGCGGTCCGGCTGACCCGGAGCGACACGACGGAAGTGAGGCTGGAATAGCTGGGGGCTAAAGGCTAGAAGCTATTAGCCTTTAGCCTTCTTCCTCTCAGGCTCTTTCGTTTTGACTTCCACAATCTGTCGGGCCACGCGCTTCATCCTCTCGCGAGCCAGCATCCACTGCTGGGGAATGCTCGCGATGTTGCTGACCGCGTAGTAGAGGTTGAGCCCCGAGGCGAAGTTCAGGAAGAGGAACGTCATCATCACCGGCATGACGTACAGCATCATCTTCATCTGCGGGTTGGGCTCCATCCCCATCTGACCCACCTTGCTCAGCCCGAACATCGACAACCCCATGATCAGCGGGATGATGTAGATCGGGTCGGGCCGGCTGAGGTCCGGCAGCCACAGGAACGACGCCCCGCGCAGCTCGATCGTGTTCTGGAACACGAAGAAGAGCGCGAACAATACCGGCATCGGAAGCAGCATCGGCCAGCAGCCGCCCAGCGGGTTGACGCTGTGCTCCTTGTAGAGCTTGAACATCTCCTGCTGCAACCGCTGGGGATCGTTCTTGTACTTGTCCTGGATCTCCTTCATCAGCGGCTGCACGGCCTGAAGCTGCAGATTGGCCCGCATCGCCTTCTGGTTGAGCGGCCAGAGCAGCAGGCGGACCAGGACCCCGAAGAACACGAGCACCAGTCCGTACGGCAGGCTCAGGTGGTCGTGCATCCAGACAAGGAGCCAGCGCACGGCGCCCGCGACCGGACGGATGACCGTTCGGAACCCCGGCCAGCCGTACGGATTGACGTCATCGAACTCGTGACCCACTGCCCCGAGACGATCGTATTCCATCGGTCCGGCATACACCGTATATCCGAACGCCCCGCTCGGTGGCAGCGGGAGGCCAAGCCGGATATCGGCACTCGTCGGATGCTTCTCGTCAGTCTTGGGTGCCACGGCGGTGACGCCGCTGATGCCGCCGCCGGCGCTGTCGAACGCGAGCACGGCGGTGACGAAGTACTTCGATTTGACCGCGGCCCAGTCGAGCGGGCCGCTCACCGTGCGGGGCTCACCCGGCTTGAGGCTGGCGAAATCGGTACGCTCGGTCTCATTTCGCTTGGTCACGAGCGCCAGGGCGCGATGATTCTCCTCGGCGTTGGCCTCGGTATTGGCGAGGGTCGGTCCCATGCCGACCAGGAGCTGGCCACCATTGGGCCCGACACCCGTCACCTGGCCCGTCACGCCGATCTGATAGTCGTCAGGCCGGAACGTGTACGTCAGCGCGACCGAGACCTGACCCTTGGACGCCGTGAGCGTGAGAGGCGCAGGAGCCGTGACCGTGAGCGACTGCGTGGAGACCGTGAAGTGCCAGTCGTGCAGCGGAATCGTGTCGGCCCCGAGAACCAGCGACAGATCGAGCAGGCGGGAGTCCGGGGGCAGGATCTCGGCGGTATCCCGGACATCGCCGGGAGCCATGGAGCGATACCGGTGGAGCTCTGCCTCGACGAGACGTCCGCCCACCGTGCTGATCCCATAGGTGTACAGCGGCGAGGTTACCCGGACCGTGTCCGCGAGGGTCGCGGCCGGAGCTGCGGCTACCGTCGTATCCGCGGCAGGCGCCACCGTGGCGGGTTTGCCCGGCGGGGGGACGGCCTTCGTCGTATCGGACGGCGCCTGGCCGGCTGCAGGCGCGGCTGTGGGGGCGCTCGTCTTGGGCGGTCGCTTGATGAACAGGGCGGGAGCGATAGCGATCGCCATCATGATGAGGATCGCCCACACGGTACGACGGTCCATGGCGTCAGGTCACGAGGTCAGGGGACGGGATCGAAGCCGCCCGGATGAAACGGGTGGCATCGAGCGAGGCGCCGCGCGGCGAGCCAGCTCCCCTTGAGGGCGCCGTGCCGGGACACTGCCTCGAGCGCATACTGGGAACAGGATGGGTAGAAACGGCAGCTCGGCGGGAGCAGGGGTGACAGCACGCGCTGGTAGACCCGGATGAGCGAGGCGAGAAACTGGCGCGGCAGACGAGCGATGGACGCCACGGCTCACTCCGTCTCCGCTCCAGCCCGTACTACGCTGGTGCGCCAGGAGATCAGCTGGTTGCGGAGGTCGGCGAATCCGGCGACGTAGGCTTCGCGGCGGGCCCGGATGATCAAATCCCATGCAGGCTGATGCGGCTGCAGCTCGATCCGCCAGATCTCTCGAAGCCTCCGGCGAAGACGATTGCGGGCCACCGCGGAGGACCGAAACTTCGGAACGATCAGTCCCATCCGCGGGTGGCCCGTTGTGTTGTCCATCCAGATCATGTCCAGGTGCTCGTAGCGGCGGCGCCGTCCTCCCGTGAGACAGCGGCGAATGTCGGACGCGCGGGCGAGCCGGTGGGCTCGCGGCAGGCGCGCCGAAGTCGTCAGGAGCCCCCGTGCTTCGACGGCAGTGAGACCGTGAGCTGCTTCCGCCCCTTCTTGCGCCGCCGAGAGAGGACAGCCCGCCCCCACCGCGTGGCCATGCGGGCCCTGAATCCATGCTTGTTGATGCGGCGCTTGTTGCGTGGCCGATATGAGGGCTTCATCCGATCATTCCTTCAAAGTGAGCCGGGGAAGCTAGTTTGACGGGGACCCCGGGTCAAGCCGACGCGCCTGCGCGCGCGAGGCGCCGCGGTCGCAGAATTCGGGCGAGAAAATCGTGAAATCGGACACGCGATTCTCATCGCGAGCAGCACCTGCGCGCAATGACTCGTGCGCGAAATTTTTCTGCTGTCAAGACGCATTGACTTTTCAACACCCGACCCGTAACATCTCCTGCCCTTAGAAATCTCCCACCGTTTTCGAGCTCAGATGCAGCTGTCCGCCAAAGACGCATGGAAGCGGATCCTCGATGAGGCGCACCGCGAACTTCCAGACCACACGATCCGGACCTGGCTCGAGCCGACCGAGGCAATCGCTCTCGACGAAGGCCGTCTCATCGTCGGGGCTCCGGACCAGTTCGCCGTCGAGTGGAACGAGACCAAGCACGCGCCGCTGCTCTCGAAGCTGGCGGAGCCTGTGCTCGGCTCTCCTACTTCCGTAGTCTTCCGCGTCCACGAGGACAGACAGAAGCGGCCGCAGATGGACTTCTTCGTGGCGCCAGTGGCAAATCGTACCGACAGTGAGGCCGGCGCGCGTCAGGTTGTGAATTCAAGCACACAGCCGTTGAACGAACGCTACACTTTTGACACGTTCGTCATCGGCAAATCCAACGAACTGGCCGCCGCGGCCGCTCACGCGGCGGCCGAGTCCCCGGGCAAGACCTATAATCCGCTCTTCATCTACGGCGCCACCGGCCTGGGCAAGACCCACCTGATGCAGGCCATCGCCCAGACGGTCCTCCAGCGCATCCCCGAGACGCGCATCCTCTACGTCGGCGCCGAACAATTCATCAACGAAGTCATCGAGAGCATCCACAGCCGCACGATGCCGGAGTTCCGGCGCCGCTACCGTGCCGACGTGGACCTCTTCCTGGTGGACGACGTGCATTTCCTCGAAGGCAAGGAGATGACCCAGGAAGAGTTCTTCCATACGTTCAATGCCCTGTACGAGGGCAACAAACAGATCGTTCTCACCTCGGACCGTCCTCCCAAGGATATTCCCGGACTCGAAGCCCGGCTGGTGAGCCGGTTCGAGTGGGGCATGGTGGCCGACATCGGCCAGCCCGACCTGGAACACCGGATCGCCATCCTGCGGAAGAAGCAGGAGCAGGACCACTTGGAGCTCACGATTCCGGATGACGTCCTGCGTTTCATCGCGGAGCATGTCCGCTCCAACGTCCGCGAGCTGGAAGGCTGTATCATCAAGCTCCTCCTCTTCGCGTCGCTCAAGCACAAGGAAGTCTCGATCGAGTTGGCCCGTGAAGCGTTGTCGGACCGGATCCGGCCGGGCGAAGACTCACCCGGCTCCCCGAAGGCGCTGCCCTCGATCAACAAGGTGCAGGAGGTCGTGGCCCGCCGCTGGGGAGTCACGCCGGAGGGACTTCGGTCGAAGGCGCGCATCAAGACGCTCACGGTGCCGCGCCAGATCGCGATGTATCTCGCGCGCGAGTTGCTCGAAATGCAGCTGGTCGAGATCGGACAGGCGTTCGGCGGACGCGATCACTCGACGGTGATTCACAGCGTGGACAAAGTGAGTCGTCAAATGTCGCGCGATCGCACGTTCCGCGAGCGGGTGGATCACGCGCGTCAGGAGTTGTGCGCAGAATAATCCCCGCGCATGGCATGCGGTGTGGGAACTCTTGATGGCCGGGGAAACATGGAGGCGACATTCCCCACGGCCCACAGGGATTCGACAGAGGGTGTGAGCGGCAAGTGCGGATGAGCGTGGCCCTTGTCTCGCCGCTCCACATTTCAAGACCCTCTACTACTGCTGCTATCATTTATATACTGGAAGAGTAGTAGCTGTTTTAGCCTTCTCCGAGGAGCGGCATGAAGGTCACGATCACGCGGGAGCAACTCCAGGAAGGCCTCGTGGCGGTAGCGGCCAGCGTACCGGCCAAGACCACGCTGCCCATCCTCTCGAACATCCTGCTCGAGGCCACCAAGGACGGCATTCGACTGTCGGGCACCGATCTCGACATCTCGGTGAGCACGACCGTCTCGGCCTCGGTCGACCAGGAGGGTGCGATCACGCTCCCGGCACGCAAGCTGGTAGAGATCGTCCGCGAGCTGCCCAATGCGGCCATTCGCCTCGTCGCATCCAGCGAGCAACGCGTCGGCATCGAGTGCGGCCGCTCACGGTTCCGGCTCCTCGGGTTGCCGCGCGAGGAGTTCCCCGCGTTCCCCACGGTCAAGTTCGAAGGCGGCTGGCGGACGTCGTCCAAGGACCTGCAGAAGCTCATCGCGCACGTGGCCTTCGCGGCCAGCACCGAGGAGAGCCGGCCCATCCTCAACGGCGTGCTCTGGGAGCTCCGGCCGGAGCGGATGCGGATGGTAGCCACCAACGGACATCGTCTGGCGCGGATGGACGTGCCGACCCCGCCGGCCGGCAGCTCGGCGCAGGCCGATCTGATCGTTCCGCCCAAGGCGCTCGAGCAGATCCGCCGTCTCTTCCGGTCGGACGAGGAGGTCGAGATCGCGCGGAGCGAGAATCATCTCGGGTTCCGCTCGAGCTCCACCCAGATCTTTACGCGACTGATCGAGGGGCCCTACCCAAACTACGAGCAGGTGATTCCGCGGGAGAACGACAAGGCCGCGACAGCGGACAAGGGCGCATTCGCCGCCGCCTTGCGGCGCATGAGCATTGTGGCGAGCGACCAGACCCACCGGATCCGCATGGCGTTCGCCAACGGCTCCTGCAAGCTCTCGGTCCAGACCCCCGATCTCGGCGAGGCACAGGAGGAAATCACGGTCTCTTACGAGGGCGATCCCCTCGAGATCGGTTTCAACGCCGCCTATCTGCTCGAGATCCTCAAGTACATCCCCACCGATGAGGTCCGCCTCACGTTCAAGGCTCCCGAGCGCGCCGCCACTTGCGAGCCGGTAGGCTGGGACGACCCGTCGAGCTTCCTGACGCTGGTGATGCCGCTGAGGTTGGTGGATTAGCGGGGCAACGTCTCCACCGGCGCCCGCAGGCTGTCGAGCAGCGAGTCCAACCCAGGCGTCCACTGGATCGTATCACCCGGCTCCAGCACCGGCTCGTCCTCGATCTTTGGCACGACCACCCGCTCGCCCTGCATCCGACGTAGAATCAGATCCTGTCGCCGGCGCATCCGCGCCGGTTTGTGTTTGGGATTCGATACGAGCGGAAAGGGCAGTGTCGCCGCGAGGGCTGCTGCCTGACTCTGCGTGAGTCGCAGGGCGGAGCGGTTGTAATACTTCCGGCTGGCGGCTTCGACGCCCCACACTCCAGGCCCCAGCTCCGCGACGTTGAGGTAGAGCTCGAGGATTCTCTGTTTGCCGAGCGTTCGCTCGAGACGGTACGCCGTGACCGCCTCCTTGAGCTTCCGAAGCGGACTCCTCGATGGCGACAGATAGAGGTTCTTCGCCACCTGCTGGGTGATCGTGCTCGCTCCCCGCATCCCGTTCCGGCGGCTCCACGCCATCGCCATGGCGCGCCAGAGCTCGGTCCGATCGGGCTTGGAGTCCCAGGAGAAACTCACCCGCCGGTAGCCCAGCGCGGCGCGCATCTCCTGGAAATCGATGCCCCCGTGAGACCAGAACCGCGCGTCTTCTCCTGTCGTCGCCGCCTCAGTCATCGCCGGAGCAATCGAGTCCAGTGGAACCGGGCGATAGAGCCGCGAGGTCTTGGGATCGGCGTCCCGGCGCATAGCCATGAACGCCGTTTCCTTGGGCCAATGGGTGCGGTACCACATCGGTGGGGGCCACACGGCGAGGAGCCATGCGGCAAAAAGGACGGGAAGGAGCGCGACGAAGAGAAGGATCCGGAACACGGGGTGCCGCCGCGGGGACGAGCGGCGAATTATCGCGTGGGGGACTGGGTGATCGAGTAACTCCCCGACTGCTTGACCGGGACGGTCTGGCCCACCGCCGGCACCGAGATCGTCATGTCACCGCTGTCGTTGCCCTGGGCGGACACGAGGACGCCGTCGCCGTTGATCTGATGGGTCGCGTGCCGATTGCCGGTGCCGGTCATCTCGAGAACCTGGTCGGCTTTCTGCTGAGTTCCGGTCCGTGAATAGGTGCCGTCGCTCTCGAGGGTGAGCCCCTTCTTGGCTCCCTCGGAGGCCCGATAGGTGGTCACCTGCTTCTCCGTGCCGGGAAACGCGTCGGCCACCAGCTTGTATTCCGAGGAGTCGGCCCACTGCATTCCCTCGCGGGCTCCTTCGGCGGGGAGGCGCGGGAAGAACAGCCGTAGGCGGCCGCTCAGCTCGTCCGAGAGCGTGCCACCGCGGTCGGCCTGCAGCTGCGAGAGCGCGCCGTCCTGGCTCAGCGTCGCGGTCCAGCGCGTCCCCCGCACCACGAACGCGGACTCGGCCGGCTGGCCGTTTTCCAGTGCCTGAAGCGAGTCGAGAATGATCGTCACCGGATAGGTCGCGGCGCCCGCCGCCCCGCCGATCGTCACGTGCACGAACGCCACCCGATCGCGCACCTGTTGCTGGACCGCGCCGCCGGGGTACTGGAAAGTGAGGCTATCGTGCCGCTCCAGCTTGTACCCGCCCGGGGCCGCGGGACGATACACGAGCCCCGTCACCTTTGGTCCGGCCGGAGTCGGGCTTGGCTGTCCGTTTTCGGGGGCCGGTCCGGAGTCGTCGACCCGTGCGGTCGTGCTGCTACAGGCGGTGAAGAGTGCGGACGTGAGCACGAGAAGCCAGCGTCTGGTGGGCATCACTTGAGCGCCGTGACCTTCGTGGTCTGGCTGACGGTGATGGGCAGGGGCTTATCGGCAAACGCGCCGGAGACATTGAGTGCCGAGCGCAGCTCCCAGTCGCCACCGAGATACTGTCCATCAGGGGTCACGAAGTAGGTGCCGCTCCCCTTCCCGCTGCCTTCCAGCTTGGCCGGTCCGCTCGGCGTAGGTTGACTCCCGTTGACGGTCGACGCGTACGCGCTGGTGATCCGGATGACCTTGTCCTTCCCCCGCTTGTCCTTCGCCGCCGCCTCATAGGTCGTGATGCGCTCGACCACGACCGTGTCGGTCCCCACGACGGTCGCGCGCGACGTGGTGTCCGCCCACTTCTCGCCGATCTTCACCCCCGCTTTCACCCAGGGGAAGAAGTCGGTGAGGAACCCCTGCACCTGCTGGGTGGCCGTGGTGGTGCTGATCGGCTCGAGCTCGGAGAACTTGCCTGCGGTGCTCAGAAACGCATGATAGGTGGCCCCACGGGCGCTGTCGAACACCGCCGCCGGGACCGGCGATGTGCTGTCACCCCGCATCGAGTCCACGACGACCTTCACCACGCGACCGCCGGTGCTGTCGGTCAATGTGAGCGTGAGGAATCCCGAGGTCGAGAAGGAGAGGGACTGCCTCCCCTTTCCGTTCGCGGTCCCGTCGATTTCCTGGGTCAGCGTCTGGTCGACCCGATAGCGGCTGGTGAGCGGCGCATCGCCGATCACCGAAGGAGCGAGCACCAGGGCCGCAGCCGCCGTCAGTCCAAAGATGTGTGAGGCCATCATGTTCCCTCAGAGGTCCGGACGGCAAAGGTAACCGGGGGGGAGAGGACGGAGAAGATAGAGAGGACGGAACGAACTGAGGGCGGAAAGGGTTGCGCCTTTCCGCCCTCTGGTCGAGCCGTAAGCCGAGTTCTGTTCCCACCGCTCGCGCGATGGGGATGGTCATCTCTCTGGGATGGCCGTCACCGGCCACCTCGAGCAGCCTACCCGCGGCTTTCCCTTTCGGGATTGTCGGTGCGGGCCGCACCTCGCCGCATATTTGGCCTTGCTCCGACTGGGGGTTACCGTGCCACCGCCGTTACCGGCGGCGCGGTGGGCTCTTACCCCACCGTTTCACCCTTACCCACCGATGACCTTGCGGCCAGCGGGGGCGGTCTGTTCTCTGTGGCCCTGTCCGTCGCCTTTCGGCGCCCAGGCGTTACCTGGCAATCGGCCCTGCGGAGCTCGGACTTTCCTCGGGCGCCTTGCGGCACCCGCGACCATCGCGCTCGACCAGAAGTACAGCTGGAAGCTACCCCGCCTCTCCCACCCTCGCCAATCCCAGCTCCGCCTGCTTGACGAACGGCTTGAGCGACTGGTCCGCCCACTTCCACTGGCTCAGCACCTGGCGGTATTCCTCGCGTGCCTCGGCCCGGCGGCCGAGCTGCTCGTACGCGGCTGCGCGTAGGAGACGCACCCGCCCCAGCATTCCCCACCGCGAGTCGAACCCGCCGGTCCGGAGCGATCCCGGCTCGAAATCCTGAAGGCTGCGGATCGTCGCCTGGTAGTCGCCCAGGAGGAAGTACGCCTGGGCGGCAAGGGGCCGACGATACATCGCCCACATGTGCTTCATGCCCTCGACACTGTCGGGCTCCGCCAGGACGCGACGCGCGCCGGTCGAGTCGCCGCGGGTGAGCGCGAGCAGCGCGCGGACCTCCTTCGTCAGGGCTTCGCCCGTCATGGCCTGATACTCGGTGAGCGCGCTGCTGTCGGCGGCAGGTCCGGTGAAGAGCCCGATGGCGGCCGACGCGCCGCTGTGAGCGACATGCTTGCGCTGTTCCGCCGACGCCATGCGTCCCGCTTCGGCGGCACTTTGCCACACCTGCCGGAGCGATGAGGCGGGTACGCCTGTCGCGGCGTAGAGGTCACCCAGTGCCATCCGTCGCCAGCCACCGGTCTCTCCCGGCTTGTCCGAGTCGCTCACGACCTCTTTCCGCACGCGGTCGGCGAGATCGAGCGCCTTGGCCGCGTTCACGAGGTCGCCCTGATAGGCGAAGACGTTGGCGGCCGCGGCGATGTCCCCGACCACGGTGGGGGCTCCCTGGTATCGGCTGAAGTCCTGTGGCGCGACGGTGTCGAGCGCCGTCCGCAGCTCGGCGGCGGCCCGGTCCACGTCTCCCGACGCGAAGCGGATCCGCGCCTCCACGAACGGGAGATCGGGATGGACCGGCGCGGTCTGCTTGAACCGGTCCACTTCGCCCATTGCGGCCGCGTAGTTCCCCGACACCACATAGGCATCCACCATGGCCGCATGAGCGCGGAGCGTCGTCGGCTGGCTGGACACCCAGCTCCGTGCCGTCGAGAGCGCCGCGGTCCGGGCTCTCGACACAGCTGCCGCCCGGGTCGTCGAGTCGAGCACTCGGCCGTCGAACGACTCCGCCAGTGTGAACGAGTCGGGCGTCACGAGGGCATAGTAGGGCTGCGGGCTGCCGGCGCTCGCGAGCATCGCCTGCACATGGTCGTAGGCGAGCGCATACTCGGGGTCGAGAGCCAGCGTGCGCCGGAACGCCTGGATCGCCCGGGTCCACGCCGGCGACTGATCCACACCCGTCGTATCGTGGAACCACGCCTCGCCGAGCCCGTACCAGGCGTCGGCGTCACCGGCATCCCGCGCGATGAGCTGCTGATACGACTCGCGAGCCGTGCTGTACTCGCCGGACAGGAATGCCCGGTAGGCGTTGATCACCGTCCGGTCGTGGGACGGGAGTCGCTCGGAGTAGGCCGTGGCCCGGGCGATGGCATTGTCGGCGATCGAGTCACCGACCCCGACGAGCCATCCGCGGGTGAGCGCGAGGCGGTAATACGCCAGACCGAACGTCGTGTCGAGCGCCGTCGCGCGGCGGAAGCCCTGCTCCGCGCCCGTCAGGTCCCACCGGTTGAGCCGCTCGACACCCTCGAGATAGGACCGATATGCCTCGAGCGAGCTGGTCGTGGAGCTGGCGAGGCCGATCCGCACCTCGTTGGGGGCGCCGGAGAGATCGAGCAGCTTGGCGGCCAGGTTATCGAAAAGCGGGCGCGCATCGGCCCCCGCGCGATCGTCCACCCGGGCCACATCCACCCGATCGCCGCTGGCGACGTCGTAGACCCGTGCGACGAGGTGAAGCGAGTCGCCCGCCTGGGTGAAATCGCCGAGCACGACGGTCCAGACACCGGCCTCGCGGGCCAGCCGGCGGGCCAGATCGAGCCCGATCTCGTCGCCGGGCCGGAGCCGGTGGTGGGACAGCAGATCGTGGAGACGCTCGTGGTCGACGACCGTGAGGTCGTTCCACTGGGAGAGGTTGAGCGCGAGCATGCTCACGCTTCCCTCGCGGAGCCAATCCACCGACCTGTCGTCCCGCAGGTTATCGAAGGGCAGCACCAGCATCGAATGCCGCGGATTGACCCCTGCCGGCGGCCGCTCCCCCCTTCCGACCACCCCGATGATCGCGGCCGCCACCGCGGCGGCGGCCATCCCACCGGCCGCCATCATCCACCACCGGCGATGCGACACCGGCGCGGCCGGTGTGTCACGCTCTCCGACCAGGGCCTGGCGAAACTCTTCACCGGTCTGCCAGCGCGCCGACGGCTGCTTCTCGAGCGCCCTCATCACCGCGGCGGCGAGACGCGGCGGAATTCCCGACCGGACCCGGCCGACCGGCGCGGGCCGCTCGGCTATGTGCTTGGAGACCACCACACGGCTGGCTCCGGTGAACGGCGGCCGGCCGGTAAGCATCTCGTAGGCGACGACACCGAGGGCGTACAGGTCACTCCGGCCGTCGATCTCTTCGCCGGAGGCCTGCTCGGGGCTCATGTAGTTCGGCGTGCCCACCGCGACGCCCTGTCCCGTACTCGTCCCGGCCGATTCGCCCGCGACCGCGCGGGCGATGCCGAAGTCGGCCAGCAAGGCTCGTCCGGTTCCGGTCTCGATCAGCACGTTCTCCGGCTTGACGTCCCGGTGAACCACGCCCGCCCGCGCGGCGGCGTCGAGCGCCGACGCGAGATCCGCGGTGATCCGCCCGGCCTCGGCGGGCTCGAGGCGGCCGTCGCGCGTGAGCCGCTGGCGGAGACTCTCGCCCGCGATCTCATCCATCACGTAGTAGAGGAGCTCCCCGGCCGCGCCGGCGGCGTGCACCGCCACGACGTTGGGATGCCGGAGCCGCGCGATGGTGCGCGCTTCGGCCAGGAACCGGCGAGTGATCGAGGGGTGAGCGGCCAGGTCGGGGTGCACGACCTTGATGGCGACCGTGCGGTCGAGCGCCGTGTCCGTGGCGCGATACACGACGCCCATGCCACCGCGCCCCAACTCGCGATCCAGGTGATACTGCGGACCGAGGGCGGCTTGTAACGCCGAGAACGGATCGGTGGGTTCCACCATGGGGCCAGCCGGCTCTGGAGAGCGGGATGGAAATATATCCACAGATGCTCGATCGCCGGAAATGGTTGCCAGTGGAAGGCTTTGGCAATGTTTCGGGTTGAACTGATGTTGACGTGCCAGGCCTATCCTCTTGCACGAGCATCGGAGGATACGTGGCGTTCGATCAGGCCCCGGCGTCGACGACAGTGGCGGCCGTTCTGCTTCCCGGAGAACGGCCTCGCGTAGAGGCGGCCGGCAGCGGCTGCTTCGCAGTAGTCCATCGGGATACCATCCCGGACGCCCTGCGGGTGGTCCGCGAGCGCCTGGTCGACGCGGTGCTGGTGTCCGTTCACCGGTGCGGGCCCGATCAGATGGAGACGGTGGGTCATCTGGTGCGGGAATTTCCCACCATTCCCACGGTGGCGCTCGTGTCGCAGCACGATCCCGGCGCCATCGAGATGCTGCTTCGTCTCGGCGCGTCCGGTGTCCGGCAGGTCGTCGACGTCACCTCGCCCACCGGGTGGAACCGCCTCCGTCAAATCGTCGGTCAGCCGGCCACGCGGCCCGTGGCGCGAATCCAGGGACCCGTGCTCGAGCGCCTGCGTGACGCGCCCGCGGACGCCCGCCTGTTCCTCGAGGCGCTCATCCGCCTCGCGGCAGAGGTGCCCACCGTCACCGGCATCGCCGCCGAGCTGTCGGTCCGGCCGAGCACGCTGATGTCGCGGTTCGCGCGCGCGGGACTGCCATCCCCCAAGAACTATCTTGCCGCCATCCGCCTGCTGCACGCGGCCCATCTGTTCGAGACCGGCGGGCTCTCCGTGGCCGACGTGGCGTACCGGCTGGAGTACTCCTCCCCCCAAAGCTTCGGGAGGCACCTCCGGGCCATGCTCGGTGTCACCGCGCTCGAGTTCCGCCGCCGATTTCCCTTTCCGGCCGCACTGGAGCGGTTCGTCGAATTGATGATCGAGCCGTATCGGGACATCTGGAAGGGCTTCCATCCGCTGGCGGACGGCGGATGGGAGGCATCGCGGAACGGTGAGGCGCCGCGCAATGGTGCGCGCTAGTGCCGGAGCCGTCCGTGCCGCGCCAGCACTTCGCGGAGCGCTTCATGGGGAATGGCCGGCACGCGGTAGCCGTCGGCGCCGGTCATCGTGCGGGCGGCCACCATGGCGTTGGTGATCGCCTCTTCGGTGGCCTGTACCGTCGCTTCGTACACGGGGTCGATCGCCTGCTCCGCCAGCATCTCGACCTTGGCCACCTGGCGCCCATCCGGCGTGCCGGTCGGCGCCGTCGAGAAGGCCAGGAACAGGTCGCCCGATCCCATGCCCGCCACCCCGCCCATCCGTCCGATGCCGAGTGACGCCCGGCGAGCCACGCGGCGGAGCTGGTGAGGGAGGAGGGGCGCATCGGTCGCGACGATCACGATGATCGAGCCGTGCTCGCGCGTCGCCCCCGCTCCCACGGGACAGCGCTCGCGGGCCCGCGCGGAATCGAGCTTCTCGGTCGTGTCGTAGCACGGCTCTGGGGCCCGTATTTCCTGTCCCACCGGCACCCCAGCGACCCGGAGCTGTTCTCGCAGGCCGAAATTGCACTGCACCAGCACGCCGACGGTGAAGCCTCCCCCTCGCTCGGGCAGCTTCCTGCTGGCGGTCCCGATCCCTCCCTTGAAGCCCAGGCAGATCATGCCCGTTCCCCCGCCCACGTTGCCCTCGGTCACGGGGCCAGGAGCGGCGGACGCCAGCGCGGCCTCGAGGTGCTCCTTGTGGACGTGAAAGCCGAAGATGTCGCTGAGGTCGCCATCCCATGTCTCGGCGACGACCGGCAGGCAGCACACCGACGCATCCACCAGGCGGTCACGGCCCCATCCGATGATGGCGTCACGCACGGTCCCGACGCTGTTGGTGTTGGTGATGGCCACCGGATAAACCAGCAGGCCGTAGTCCTCGATCCACGGCGTGCCGGTCATCTCGCCGTTTCCATTGAGGCTGAACCACCCGGCGAACACCGGCGCCAGATCGTCGCGGCCGCGCGGGAAAATGGCGGTCACACCGGTTCGGACCGGTCCCGCGCCCACGCGAAGGCGTCCATTGCCCCGCACGATGGTCGCGTGTCCGACGGTTACTCCCTTCACGTCGGTGATCGCGTCGAGGGGGCCGGGGACACCATCGAAAGGGATGCCGAGGTCACGGGCACGGGGTGGCCGGCCCTGCGCCAGGGCGGCCGATGCCGCGAACAAGCTCAGCAGCACGAAGAGACGGATCATCGGCCGTGGCCGCGGAACACGAAGTACACCGCGGCCAGGATGCAGACCGCCGCCCACAGGTAATCGAGCTTGATCGGCTGCTTCATGTAGAGCACGGCGAACGGCACGAACACCGCCAGCGTGATCACTTCCTGCAGGATCTTGAGCTGGGCGAGCGAGAGCGTGGTGTAGCCGATGCGGTTGGCGGGCACCTGCAGGAGGTACTCGAAGAGCGCAATGCCCCAGCTCACCATGGCGGCGATGTACCAGGGACGGTCGGCCAGATTTTTCAGGTGAGCGTACCAGGCGAACGTCATGAAGACGTTCGAGCACACGAGCAGCGCGGCCGCCCGGTAGATCGTGTCGGTTCTGATGGGGCCTCCGTGTCAGCGCGCGGCCGGCACCCGAAGCGACGAGGGACGCAGCTCGGCATCGAGCGCGCGCCCCGCGCGGGCGACCAGCTCCGGCACCATGGCGATGTCGGCGTCGGTGGTACGGAAATTTACGATGCAGGCGCGTAGCGCAAAGTGCTCGCGCACCAGTGCGTTGGTCACGAACACGTCGCCGCCGATCTTGAGCCGCTCGAGCAGCTTCTCGTTCAGCTCGTCGAGATACGTCTCCGCCTCGGACGAGGCGAGAAGATCGGGGGGAACGTACCGGAAGGTGCAGATACTGAGCCCGAGACTCAGCGGCTCGAGCTCGGGATGCGCCGACGCGGCCCGATGGAGCGCCGCCGCGAGCCTGCAGTCGTCGCCGATCATGCGCACGTACCCATCTCGTCCCGACTGTTGCAGGCCAAGCCATACCTTGAGCGCGCGAAATCCGCGCGAGTTCTGCAGGCCCAGCTCGTAATAGTTGATCGGCGGCTCCTCGCCACCGGTCTCGAAGTGATAGTAGGGGGCGTGGTAGCTGAACGCCTCGGGCAGCCGGCGCGGATCGCGCACCAGGACGCACCCGGCCTCGAGAGGCGCGTAGAGCCACTTGTGTGGATCGACGGCCAGCGAGTCGGCCAGGGCCAGGGCCTTGAGGTCGTCCGGAGCGTCGGGAAGCACGGCGGCCGGCGCGCCGTAGGCGCCATCCACGTGAAACCAGAGATGCTCCTCCCGGCACACTGCGGAGAGCGCGCGGATCGGGTCGACCGCGCCGGTGCTCACCGTCCCCGCGGCTCCCACCACCATCATCGGCGTGTCACCGGCCGCGCGGTCGGTCCGGATGGCCTCGCGCAGGGCATCCACGCGGATCCGATGGTCAGCATCGGTCGGGATCCACCGCACCGCGTCGGTACCGAGCCCGAAGAGATCACCAGCCTTCTGGATCCAGGTATGGGTTTCCTGGGAGACGTAGACCCTGACCCGCGTCGCGCCCGCGCCCGCCAATCCGGCCGCACGGACCTCCTCTCCCAGCGCGGCTCGTCGGCCAGTCAGGAAGCAGACCAGGTTGGCCATGTTTCCGCCGCTCACGAGGATTCCGCCGCAGTCCACTGGATATCCCACCAGCTCGGCGATCCAGCGCACCGTCTCGGCCTCGATCTCCGAGGCAATCGGCGAAAGCTCCCAGCCACCCACGTTGGGATTCACCGCGGCGGCCATGGCGTCGGCCAGGATTCCGATTGGCGCGGCCGACGAGGTGATGTATCCCATGAAGCGGGGATGACCGTTGTAGAGCGAGTGCTCGATGAGGAGTGGGACGGTGTCGGCGAGGAGACGGGTGGGGTCGGTGCCGGTCGTGGGAAGGGGGCGGCGCCCGAGAAGCGCACGGATTTCGGCCGGAGTCTCGCCACGAGTGATCGGCCGGGTCCGGATCGTCGCGAGCAGCTCCGCGATCCGGTCCACGAGGTCGTGGCCCGCGCGCCGGAACTCGTCCGGCGTCATCTCGAGTGGACTCACACGCTCGGCCACACTGCCTCCTGTTGGAGCGGCTAGAAGCTAGAGGCTAAAGGCTGAAGGCTAAAGGCCCAAAACGTGGTCAGCGTGAAGCAGTATTGTCTAGCTTTCAGCTATCAGCCTCCAGCCCTTAGCCTCCAGCCTCTAGCCTCTAGCCTCTAGCCCCTTCCCAACGCTCCGCTTTCTGCCAACCTCGTGATCTCGTCTCCCGCCCTGAAGGCGAGCGCCTGGATAGTACCGGTCGGCTGGCCCCGCCCGCCGGTGACGAAACTGCTCCCATCCACTAGGAAGAGATTGGGGACGTCGTGCGCGCGGTGGGATCGGTCGACCACCGAGCGGGCCGGATCGTTCCCCATCCGGCAAGTGCCGAGGAGATGCACCGCCGGATAATAGGTGTCGAGCGGGTAGCTCCACCGCTTGATCGCCCCGGCGGCGGCGAGCAGCTCGAGAGTCCGCTCCCGAAACCACTGGTATAACCGGACATCGTTCTCGTGCTCCTGGAAGGTCACCCGTATTGCCGGGAGGCCCCAGGCATCCTTCACCTCGGGGTCGAGGCTGATGCTGTTGGTCTCGACCGGGAGAGACGAGGTGTGCGCCAGAGCGTACACAGTCCGGTTGTAGTACTCGCGCAGGGCCTGCTTGAAGCCCGCTCCCCACGCGGGCACGTCCCCGGGCAGCCCTTCCAGCGCGAAATCGATCGGTGCGAAATCGAATCGCGTATCGATGGCGCCGCCTCCCATGATGCCGAGCGCCGGGTCGAGCTCGTAGAAGTCCTGCATGATGCGTGAGACGTGCACGCCTCGGTATCCGTTGATCTCGTGCTCGAAGAGCCCGCCGCTGAAGGCCCCGCCGTTGTACATGAGGTACTTGCCGACGAGTCCGCTCGAGTTGGCGAGTCCGTCGGGAAACCGGTTCGACTTGGACATGAGGAGCAGCCGCGGCGTCTCCGCTCCGTTGGCGCATACGACGACCGCCCGCGCCGGCTGGAAACGCTCCCGCTTGCGGCTATCGAAGTACACGACCCCTGTCACACGCCCCCGCTGATCGACTTCGATCTTTCTCACGTAGCTGCCGCTGCGGATCTCGCACCGCCCGGTCTGCTCCGCGGCGGGGATCACCGTCTCCAGCGTGCTCGACTTGGCGCCCATCTCGCATCCGAACCACTCGCAGAACCCGCACTGGACGCACGCGGGCCGTCCCTGGTAAGGCCGGGACAGAATCGCCATCGGGGCCGGCGATGGGGTCCAGCCGAGCTTGCGTGCGCCGCGCTCCATGAGCACGCCGGCCGGCTTGATCGGCAGCGGCGGCATCGGGTATGGTCTGCTTCTCGGCGGCTCCTGCGGATTCACCCCCGCTTGCCCCGAGACGCCCAGCACCCACTCGGCCTTCGAGTAGTACGGCTCCAGATCGGCGTAGGTGATCGGCCAGTCGTCGAGGCCGGTGCCTGGCACGCCACCCCGCCGGCTGCGCTCGACAAAATCGATTTCGTGAAAGCGCCAGAAGTTTCCGGTGTAGTGGACCGTGCCGCCCCCCACGGTCCGTCCGTAGGTGATCGTCGGGACAACTGTCGCGACGTCGCGCTCGGTCGCCCGGCGCGTATTGGGCTGCAGGCGATGGTCGTTCGTGAGTCCGTGGACATTGCGCGACCAGATCTCGTCGTGCACGAAATCCGGCTCGGCGAGCCGGGGTCCTTGTTCCAGGACGACGACGCGGAATCCGGCCTCGGACAGCTCCTTGGCCACCACCCCGCCGGCCGCGCCCGCGCCGACGATCGCGAAATCCACGAGGTCACGAGCCACCACTGTCCTCGCGGTCGTAGTACCCGAACGGCTCCTGCCAGACGAACCGGTCCTCGAAGCCGATCCAGCGCCAGCCGACCTTCCCCCGGTTGCCCCCGTACGACGGATTGGCCAGAAATCCGGCGATCGTCCCCCAGCGCACGAATTGGAAGAAGGCGTCCGATTCGATCGTCTGGAGCATCCGATCCTGCGCATCGGGCTCGAGCGCCGAGAACCGTGCGTTGTCGGGATAGGTGGTTTTCACCGTCGCGCTCAGCGTGGCCAGGCCGGCCGAGACGAGCGGCCGCGCGTCCCCCGCAAACGTCCCCAGTGCGCGGTCGATGAAGTAGACCACCCCGGCTTCGCGGGCGCCGGGACCGTCGTCACTCGGAAGGATGCGGGAGGCGATCGCGTCGATCTCGCCTCTTTCGTCTGCCGAAAGCACCTGGAGAGTGGCCGCGCCCGGATCGGCCACAGCCCGCGATGCCGCGTCGGCCGCCGCCGCGATCTCGGGCCAGTGTCCCGTGAGCCACACGCCGCCGATGCCCGCCGACACGGCGCCGAGAAAATTGCGCCGTCTCACCCCCAACCCTTCCGTTCGCGCAGACGTGTGATGTGCGCGACGTGATGCTCGCCGTGCCACGCGTACATGGCGAGCAGCTCGTCGAGTGTCATCTCCCGTCGGTGCTCGGGGTGGATGAATGTCCTGGGCCAGTCGCCGGCTCCGAGCTGGCGCAGCAGGAGAACCCATCTCGCGTGCAGCGCCTCCAGCAGTCCGAGTGACACCTCCACAGGTCCCGAGCGGGCATCGGGCAGCTCGGCCCAGCGCGCCTCCTCGTACGGTCTGATGGTCGGAACCGGCTCGGTGAGCGCGAGACGCAGTCTCGTATACGCGTTCAGATGACTGTCGGGGACGTGATGGACCACCTGACGCACGGTCCAGCCCTCCGGACGATAGGGGGTGTCGAGCTGGGCGTCGGTCAGTCCGGCCACGGCCGCGCGGAGACTGCGTGGCGCGGCGGCGATTCGTTCGATGCAGGCCTTCCGGTCCGCCGCGGTCAGCGGGCCGGCGTGCGCGAACTTGCCGATCGGATAGCGGAGGTCCTCCATTCGCCCTCTTGGGTGAGCGGTGGTAGAGCGGCGGCGGCCGCGACGAAACCGCCGACAATGGGGTGGTGCTCGCCGCGGAGTGCCGCGCGCTCCGGCTGGAACAGCGTGGCCAGATAGAACGGATGGTCGTCGAGCTCCACCACGCGCGCATCGCCCGAGGGGTCGCGCCCGGTGACGCGGAGGCCCTGCTGCTCCAGCGCTGCCTCGTACGACGGGTTGAGCCCGTAGCTGCAGTGGTACTCCTCGTTGAGCTCGTTCCCACCACAGAGTGCCGAGGCCCTCGAGCCCTCGCTGAGACGAACGACGCCCGTGCGCTCGACCATCGCGCATCGGAGTGGCGTGACCACTACGTCCGCCGCCTCGGGATGGATTTCCGCGTGATCTGCCCCGGCGAGGCCGAGGACGTGACGCGCGAACTCCAGGACGGCGTGCTGGAACCCGCCACAGGTACCAACAAAGGGACTTCCGCGCTCGCGGGCGTGGCGGATGGCGCGCAGGGCCCCGCCGGTGCTCGCGTACGGGCTGGCGGGAACGCACCAGATCCCATCGAAGCCGGCAAGGAGGTCGTCGGGTGGATCGGGGATGGTGGATGTGTGCACCCATTCGGGCGCCACGTCGAGGCCGGTGTCCGCTGCGGCAAAGGCGAGCGCCTGCGGGATGGCCTGGTGGGCGATGACTGCCGGATCGTGATCTCCGATGAGCGCGATGCGCACGCGGCCCTTCGCTGTCACCCTTCCCTCCTCAGGAACCGTCCGCCGCGCGATTGCGTTTGCCTGCACGTGAGGCCGATCGGCCGCCCCTGAACTCGAAGTGCTCTTCGGGAAGCAGGCGGTCGGTGGCCGGCACCTCACCCAGCTGTTGCAGCATCAGATTGGCGAGAACCGCTTCGGCGATTCGTGATGCCGGCTCCCATTGGCCGGGAGTGAGACCGGAATAGAGGTGGGCGAACTCCGGACGGAGACGAGCCTCTCGCATGGCCTGAATCTAGCTGTGGATGGATGTGGGTGCGCGACGAGCGCAACCATTTTCACCGGTCCCGCATCCAATCCAATGCAGTAGCCTTCCGCAGTACCGGTCCCCGGGGTCGCGGCCCAGGTAGTACGGCGCCGGGGACCACCTCCCCCTTCTCGGCTAGAAGCTAGAGGCTTAAGCCTCCAGCCTCCAACTGCAATCCGTGACACAGCAAGACTCCCGAAAATGACGAGCACCGCCGCGTGCACGTCCTGGCTTCGCGTCCCGACGTGCTTGTCGCCGTTGGAGTTTCTGAGCGGGCGCGATTCTGGCAACTGCATCCGATACCGACCGATCTACTGCAGGAACCAGCATCTCATTACTGGAGGAGTGCCATGTCCGTCCGCTTCGTCGCGGCCGCGCTCGCGCTCGCCGCTTTCGCCGGTGCCGCCACGGGAGAGGCGCAATCGCCGACCGTGCACGGCGCCTGGATCGGGGGAGGTATCGGCACCGCCTCCGCGCGTGTGAACTGCGACGCGTGCACGAACGATCGCAACGGGGGACTCTCCGGCTACCTCTCGGGAGGGCTCGCCGTCGCGCGTGGTCTCCGGGCCGGCGCCGAGCTTTCCGGCTGGTTCGACACCACCGACGACGTGAGCCAGCGCCTCGCCCTCTACGGCGCGTCGCTGTGGTGGAATCCGGTTCCCACCGCGCCCTGGTATCTCAAGGGCGGCATCGGGCTCCTGAACTATCGCGCCTCGACGGACAACGTAGACGACGATCCGCTCACCGGCAGCGTGGCCGCGCTCCAGCTCGGCGGCGGCTACGACTTCCGCGCGTCCCGGAAACTCTGGTTTACACCGTTCGCGAATCTGATCGTTTCCAGCAGTGGCAACCTGACGAGTGGCAACACCGTCGTCACCGACGCGAGCTATTCGATGCTCCAGCTCGGCGCAGGCTTGACCTGGCGCTGATCGCGTCGCACGCGACGCATTTTCGTGCGAGAAGTTGCACGTCACCATGTGCGCGCGCGGTCCGGCAAGTTGCCCCGCGTCTCGATTTCTGCATGGCGTGCCGTCACCCGATTCGGAGGTCCCTGACATGCTAACGCATGCATGGCGGCGCTCTCGAGCGACCCGCTACGATCTCACCGACGCCCTGCTGGTCCTCGGCCTCGCGGCCGCGGCCGCGTGCTCGTCGGACCAGGCGGTGGATCCAGCGAACGCGCCCCACAGCATCGCGTTCGGGATCTGGACTCCGGGCCCGAACGACACGTGCACCAAGGAACAGCACGACGCCTATTCGGTCGTGGGCCCCGACGGGAAGCTGTATCCGACGTGGCATCCGCCGACCGGACCCGGTGGCTGCACGTTCGGCCACGAGCACGGCCGTGACCCTCGCGGCTCCAAGCTCTACGATGAGACCGGTGGATTGCCTTTCGGCGTGGCCAACGAGGCGCTGTCCATCAGCGATCCCGCCAATCCGAGAAACGAGGACCATTTCGGCCACAAGGTCGAGTGGGAGAACGATATGGAGCTGCAGTTCTCGGGCGCCGGGTCGGCGATCTTCACCGGGAAGTGCGACGTCCTGACGAAGTTCCACCAGGGGACTCACTCGAAGGACGCGTTCACGAACAACCTGCACGAGCTGGTCTATCACATCGATTGCAATGATGGCACGGAGATGCACGTCACGATGTTGACAGCCGTGGGAACGCCTGGCGAGTTCGTCCGCTCGTGCGATCACTCCGTCCACATCAGCGCCGGGACGCCGACACCGGTCAACTCTCCCGACGGCGGCGGCTTCCGCGCGCTTCCCGATCGGACATGCGTCGAGCAGTTCCTGCTCGTGCCTCCCGGCCAGCAGTCCAACTTCTCCGCGCTGCACGAGACGTGGGAGACATCGAACAGCGTGCGCCGCGAGGACGGGCACTCGCTGGCCTTCTTCAACCCGTACTTCCAGGTCGAGCTGCCGAGCCGGTTCCACGATCCGGCCATCGCGCCGACGGTCGGCCGGCCGATCGACGTCTGCTACGAAACCACCGGAGACGGGCGGCAGGCCCAAGGCGGCCCGTGCGCCGAGTCGACCGACGACGGCCAGACGGCCGGCGTCACGTTCGACGACCCGCGGTCGGCGTTCAACGGGGCGGGCCATTTCGCCGACATCAACTCGAATCAGGTCGACAACGAGGACGGTCCGGAAGACTGGTACACCGATGCGTTCGGCCGACACGGAAAGACGGAGCCGTTCCCCGGCTCCATTCACCAGCGGATCGCGAAGCAGACGACTACCGTCGGCGTCATCGCGAACGGCCCAACGATCGGGCGCAACCGCAACTACTCGACCGTGGGAGTCCGGGCGCCGAACTAGCGCGCAAGGAGCGACCCCCGGGGTCTGCCAACGCCCGGGTTCGTGCTGGATGCCGTGCGCTTCGCCGGTGGGTGGACCGCGCCTGGGTGAGGATCGAGTGTACGGAGGAGAAGAAGTCCGTGCGCCGAACTAGGCTCGACGCTGGCCGCACCGAGTGTCCTGGAGGGCGCCCGGAACCAGGCGAATCCGGGTGAACACCTGGGTCATGGCGACGGTGCGGTAGGCGCACGAGAGAACCGGACGACGAAGCCGGAAGAACACCAGACACTGGCGCTGGCTGCACTGGACGGATATGGCGGAGGGCTCGAGACTGCCGAGCCGGCTATCGAGCACCATGGGCCAGGGCCCGTCTTCGCCGGACTCGTAGACCCAGCGGGTGGAGTCGGTCGTGGGCGGCTCGTCGGTGTAGCCGTTCTGCCGGACGAACTGTTCGGCGCACCGCTTGGCCATCATCTCCATGCCTTCACGCAGGTCCCGCATGAGCAGGCAGCGCTGGGGATCGGCGCGCAGCCATGGCGCCACCCGCACCGGACTCCGAAGGGCCGGCGCCGGCGCCCCGCAGGCAAGACATGCCAGGATCAAGAGGTAGTAGCGGTTCGGCATACACCTCAGGCGAGCACGAAACGCTCCTTCAGCACCCACACCTTCATCGCGAAGAAGAGACGGATCATCGCGGCGTGATCGCCGGCAGGAACCACGATCACCAGCGACTCGCCATCGTTGCCCTTGGTGTTCCGCACACTCTGCTTCTTCCGCATCCGGCGGCTCAGCGCATCGAACCAGCGTGGAAGCGTGTCGCGCTGGTCCCAGCGAATCACCGCCTTCGTCTTCCCGCCGGTGGGGTCCGCGGGCGTGACCTTGCAGTACCACTTGCCGCGCGAGTCTCCCAGGGTCGCCTGCACGAAGATCAGGGAGCGATTCGGCAGCTCCGCCCAGACCTTGAGGTTGGGTGTCGCCCGGGGTCGCACTTCCACCTGTCCACCGCGCACACTCGGGACCCGGACGATGAACTCCCAGAGGTAGTGGCCACCGAGATTCTCGTCGATCACCGAGTAGATGTGCTCGGTGCCGCTCACGGGCTCTCGCCCGCCTTTGCCGGGAAAGGTCCATGTCGCCGATCGCTGCTCCCGAGACTCCACCGCCACTCGATCCAGGTCGTACCGCTTGCGCGATGCCATGGCCTGCCTCCACCGGGTTGAGGAGTCCAGTCGACCGGTGAAAGGTAGCGCGGCCATCGCAGTGACGAGAGGCTACTCGACCATGACCTCGCCGACCTCGGCCCCGAACTCGCTGGCGGCTGGCCGAATACCCGGCGGCGCCTGCCACGGTCCGCCGTCCATTCTCACCGAGATCCGGTGGATCCCGGGCGCGATCGGGAGCACCGTGCGCCAGATCCCACCCGGACCGGCCTCGAGCTCGACCGGACGCCAGTCGGTGAAGTCGCCCGCCAGCTCCACCAGTTTCGCCTCGGGTGCCTGAACCACGACCTCCCGCCCGGTAAGGCGGGGCGGTCCGATCCGGAACGCGGAGAGCGCCGTCGCCTTCGAGCGCGACTCCCTGGCTGGTTCCGATCCGCCACCGGCACTCAGACGGATGCCGAGGGAGAAGTAGCGTGAGCCGGGCAATGCGGTGACGGGATCGGTGCCGCTGCGTCCGATCGAGGCCAGGAGGGCAATGCCCGGAGCCACCGGGCGGCTCGCTGTCACGCCCCACAACAACACCTCGGGAATCGTCTTGCTGAACCGGCGTCCAATGGACAGGTCCAGCTGCACGCCGGCCATGCTCCACCCACTCGCGACGGACGCGTCGGTGTAGGCCGTGCGCCGCTCCGAGCGCCCGGTGTCCGCTCTCACGAGATTCAACGTGTCGGTCGTTTCCCCCCCGCCCGCCGCGGGCATGGGGTCGAAGATCGTGCTATTGATCGAGAGGCCGAACCGCACCCGACCCCATCGTGCCGTTGCCCCCATCATCGTTCGGTCCAGTGGCCGCCGGCGTCCGAGTGTCCATCCGGCACCCACGCCTCGTCCAAACCAGAGCGCGGTACCGGCCGAGGTGGCCGCATAGATCCGCGCGTCACCGGTCACGACGGCCGCGTCGGCGATTCGATGACTCCAGATCCAGTCGGCCTGACCTGTGATCTCACCGTGTACTGGCCCCAGAGGCGGCGATCGGACGGCGGCGCCAAGCGAGCTGCCGACCTGCGCCGCACCCGGGACGGCGACCCCAGCCGCCATCACACCGACGACGTACACCACGCGCAGGGCGGTCATGGTGGCGCCCCCGAGTCGGTGGTCCGCAAACGCTCCTCCATCCGTCTTCGCAGCGCGACGAATTCGTCGTCGGAGCGGCCGTTGCGTGCGAGGTCAAGCACCTCCCGCGTGGCCTCGTCGGGCGGTAGGCCCTGGACCACGAGATCGGTGAGCACCGAGATGGGGACAGCGAGCGAGGACCCGGTGCGCAGCGCGTGGAGCTGGCGCAAGGACGCGGGGGCGAGCCCCGCGCGGAGGGCGCTGGCTCCCGCGGTCAGCTCGGCCTGGCCGGCGTCCGGCCCCAATGCGTCGCGCGCGTGTACGAGCCGATCCAGGAGCGCTCCCACCGCCTCCTGGATGCGTTCGGCGCTCGCGCCCATGGTCTTCCCCTCGAGCGCCTTCTGCACCAACGGCTCGGTCGGCAACCCGGTGGCGTGCGCCGAGTCGACGAGGCGCTGCACAGCCGCGGCCGTACCCGGGTCGAGCCGCTCTCCGAGGCGCCGGTCCTGAGCCGCAAGGACGCTGGCCTGGAGAAGCAGAAGCATGAGAACCGCGATGGGCCGGATGGGTCGCATCAGCTCACCGTGAGGACCGAAGTCGGAGTGCCGAAGTCGCTCTCGGCGTTCGGTGGCTCCGCCGGGTCGCGAATCCAGCGGCGGCCGTCCAGCAAGAAGGCATAGTGGTATCGCCCGGGCTTGAGACGCAGCTCAACGGTCCACACGCCAGGGTTTCCGGTCGGACGGAGAGGAGTCCCCGCCGGATTCCAGTCGTTGAAGTCGCCGACGACGGAGACGTACGAGGACGAAGGGGCGGAGAGCCGCAGCCGTACCTCGCGGGTGCCCGCGGGCGCACCGGCTTTCCCGACGAGGAGGGCGAGCAGGACGCCCGCGGCGAGCGCGGCACCGGCGAGCGGCATCGATCGGCCGGGGCGACGCTGTCCGCCCGAACGAATGACGTCGAGGACGCGCGTGTCGAGCGCAGGATCGAGCGCCACCGGGCGGCGCAGCTCGGTCACGACGCGGTGCAGCAGATCGTCGTCCCGCTCGAGACCGGTGTCAGGTGTCATGGACATCCCGGAGTAGCTCCCGCAGGTGATCGAGCGCACGTTTCACCCTCATGCGCAGGGCCGGCTCGTTCGCGCCCGTCACGTGGGCCATCTCGTCGTACTCGAGCCCGCGAACATACCGCAGCAGAAACGCCTCTCGATAGTGAGGACGCAGGCGGGCGAGCGCCCGGTTGATCTCCTCACGCCATTCCAGCCCATCCGCGGCGTCACCTCGCGCGGGTACGTCGCGTGGCAACGGCCAGCCGAAATTCCGGCCGCGATGACTGCGCCGGCGCATCGTGCGGCAGCGGTTCACCACGATACGGAAGAGCCACGCGCCGAACCGCTCCGGGTCCCGACACTTCCCCAGGGCGCCGAAGGCCCGCACGAAGCTGTCCTGCATGGCCTCCTGCGCGTCCTCACGGTTTCCGAGCATGTGGAACGCATAGAGGCCGAAGGAATCGCGGTACCGCGCCATCAAGGCCGCGAAGGCCTCGAGGTCGCCGCCGAGGGTCCGGGCGACCAGGGCGGCATCGCTGTCGCTCATCGGGGATAGACCACTCCCGGGCCTTCCGTGTGACAACTCCGGCGCCGCCGAGGGAGACGGGGCCGACGCGGTGACGGATGGAGGCATGTGAGAGTCTGTGGTGACGTCGAGGATCGAAGGCACTCTCATCTTCCGGAGACGACGATGCGCAGCCTGCGACTTGCACTTGGCATGGTTCTGCCGCTGGCACTGGCCTGCGGCGGCAGCGAGACGGGGCCCGGCACCACGGCGGGTCAGACGTCGGTATTCCTCACGGATGCTCCCTTCCCGTTCGACGGGGTGTCGCGGGTCGACATCCACGTCGTGAGCATCGCGTTCGCCCTACGGGCCGATACCTCCGACGGGGATCTTCCCTGGGTCACCGTGGCCACCCCCGATCGCACCTTCAACCTGTTCGATCTGCAGAACGGGTCTACGTCGCTTCTCGGCGGCGCGGTCATCCCGCCCGGCGACTACATGGCCGTTCGGATGATCATCGATCCGAATCGCTCCAGCATCACCGACACGGATGGTCACGTCATCACCAGTACCGAGACACCCGGGACACCCGGCATCGACTGGCAGGCGAAGGGGTCGGAGCCGAGCCTCTTCGCGCAGGTGGAGGAACCGGTGGCGATCGACGCCAATGGAGAAGACATCGTGCTCGACTTCGATGTCGGGCGAAGCTTTCTCTATGACGGGCACGGCGGATTCACCTTCATTCCCTGGCTCCGGGCCATCGTCCGGTCTGCGTCGGGGGCCGTGACGGGTGTGGTGACCCGCGCCGATGGCGGTGAACCGATCGTGAATGCGGCGATCTCGGTTCAGATGGCCTTCGACAGCTCGGGTGTCGTCGGTCCGGTTGTCGCCACCAGTCGGAGCGCGAGCGACGGGCGATTCACGGCCGCATTCCTTCGTCCGGGATCCTATTACGTCGTCGCCGAGGATCTCGCTCGGGACGTCGTGAGCATCTCGAAGAAAGTGGAGGTGCGCGCGGGCGGGACGGCGGACGCGGGCGAGATCTCCTTCTGACTGCTAACGTCCATGAATGCCTCCACCCCCGCTCAGCCGCCGTGACGTCCTGCGTCTCGGCGGCGCCGGTCTTGCCGCCTGCCTGGCGGGCTGCGCCGGTGGCGCGTCCGGGGAGATAGAGCCGCAACCGCGGAAGGCCCGTCTCGCCAGCCGGCCCCTCGGCGGCGGCAACGAAGCACTGGAGCCCGGCACCTATCCGCTGAAGCTCCGTACGGGAAGAGATGGACTCCTGTACGTCCCGCGATGCCCCCGCCGGTCTCCGACCCCGCTCGTCGTCATGCTGCACGGTGCCGGCGGCTCCTCCACGCGCGCCATTCGCTTTCTGTCCGATCTCTCCGACCAGGCCGGATTTCTCGTGCTCTGCCCCGACTCTCGCGGCAGCACCTGGGACGCCATCACCGGCGAGTTCGGGCCCGACGTCGAGTTCATCGACCGCGCGCTGGCGCAGACCTTCTCCCGTTGCGGCGTTGATCGTCGGCGGCTTGCGGTCGCTGGTTTCTCCGACGGCGCGACCTACGCGCTCGCGCTCGCGCGCGCCAACGGGGACCTCTTCACGCACGCTATCGCGTTCTCGCCTGGTTTCCTCCTGCCTGTCGACGCTCACGGTCTGCCACGACTGTTCATCTCCCATGGCGTGAACGACCAGGTGCTCCCGATCGACCGAGCCAGCCGCGCGATGGTCCCCGAGCTTCGTGCCGCGGCCTACCGCGTGGCTTATCGGGAATTCGACGGAGGCCACGGCGTCCCGCCGGCCATCGCCCGGAAGGCTGTCGAGTGGTATCTCGATGCCAGCAATTTCCCGACGTCGCGTGTACTCTCCGAGTGCCCAGCGACCTGACTCCGTGAGACCGGGTGAAATGCCTAGATGAGATCACACCTCGGTTTGGCTTCCCCGGCGGTGGCCGCCGCCTTGTTCGCCGCGTGTGTGGGGACTCCGAGTGTGTCCGGCGTGCCCGCCGCTTCGCCCGCTCCGGAAAAGCCGTGGATCCCGCCACCGACCGAGCGCAAGACCATTACCGCAGTCGATACCTCCGCCCGCGCGGCCGTTCCTCCCGACCTTGCTGACCGCATCCGCAGTCTCACGCTCGCGGAGATCGTGGAGCTCGGATTACGTAACAACGTGCAGACGCGGCTGGCCTGGGCCAACGCGCAGGCCGCGGCCGCGGCTTACGGATCGGCGCGGGGGGAATGGCTTCCCACCATCGATGGCGACGTCACTGCGCAGCGGGTCAAGACGGTGGCGAGCGCGGGTCGGGTGAGCGTCGAGCAGTCCGTGCTCACGCCGAGCGCGACGCTCTCCTATCTGCTGTTCGATTTCGGCGGGCGCGCAGGGCGGGTGTCGGGTGCGCGCGAGCGACTGATCGCGACGGGGTTCGCCCACAACGCGGTGATCCAGGACGTGGTGCTGCAGATCCAGGTCGGCTACTTCCAGTACATCGCCAGCCGCTCACTCCTGGCGTCGCAGCGCACGACGCTCGCCGAAGCCGAGACGAACCTCCAGGCGGCCGAGGAGCGCCGGCGGGTGGGCCTCGCGACGATCGCGGACGTCCTCCAGGCCCGCACCGCCGCGAGCCAGGCGCGGCTCGATCTCCAGTCGACCGAGGGAACGCTCCAGACGGCGCGGGGCGCGCTGGCGCTCGCGCTTGGGCTTCCCGCGAACCTCCCCTACGACGTGGACTCGAGCGCGGCCGCCGTCCCCGTCGCCCCGCTTGCCGACAGCGTGGACGCGCTGATCGCCTCGGCGCTCCAGGGACGGCCCGATCTCGCGGCGGCCCAGGCCCAGGCTGCCGCCGCGCGCGCGAGCATCGGCGAGCTGCGATCGGATCTCCTGCCCTCACTCGAGCTGACCGCCACCGGTGGCCGGACCTACGCCACCACGATTCCGAACGGCGCCAACAGCTACAACCTGTCGCTCGGACTGAGCGTGCCGATCTTCAACGGCTTCTCCCGGCAGTACGACCTGCGCGGGGCGCAGTTCCAGGCGGAGGCGGCAGAGGCGAGCGCCCAATCGCTGCGCCAGCAGGTGATCTTCCAGGTGTTCAGCGCCTACTACGCGTTGCAGACCGCCAACCGGCGGGTCCGCACGTCCGACGTGCTGCTCGCGAGCGCCGAGCAATCGAGCGAGGTGGCGCTGGGGCGGTACAAGGCGGGCGTGGGCAGCGTGCTCGACCTGCTCTCGGCGCAGACGGCGCTCGCGAATGCGCGGGCGCAGCAGGTAAACGCCCGGCTCGCCTGGAGCGTATCGCTCGCCCAGCTGGCCCATGACGCCGGCGTCCTCGACCCACACGGCGGAAACCCGATCCGTCTCTCTACCGATTCGACTACCGACACTACCACGGTCTCTCCGCGATGATGCCTCGCCTTCGTCCCCTCGCCCTCGCCCTGACGTCTCTCCTCGCCGTCGCCGCGTGCGACAAGCGTGATGCGGCTGCGCCGGCGGCGGTACCGGTCATGGTCGCCGCGGTCGAGCGACGGCCGGTGCCGTTCGAGCTCGGTGCACCGGGTGTCGTCGAGCCACTGCAGACCGTCTCGGTGCAGCCGCAGGTCAGCGGTCTGCTCGAGCGGGTCGCGTTCACCGAGGGACAGGAAGTACAAAAGGGTCAGGTGCTGTTCCTGATCGATGCTCGCCCCTTCCAGGCCACGCTGGCCCAGGCACTCGCGACGCTCGCGCGTGACAGCGCTCAGGCGGCCAACGCCGACCAGGACGTGAAACGCTACTCTGCGCTCGCGGAGAAGGAGTACGTGACCGCGCAGCAGTACGATCAGGCGCGCACCACGGCGGCGGCCGCGACCGCGACGCTCAGCGGGAGCCGGGCGGCGGTCGACCAGGCGAGACTCAACCTTCAGTACGCCACCATCCGGGCGCCGATAGCCGGGCGGACCGGCGCGTTGCGCGTGCGCGCGGGGAACCTCGTGCGCACGGGCGACACGGCGCCGTTGGTGACGATCAACCAGATCCGGCCGATTCTCGTCCGCTTCGCGGTCCCGGCGGCGCACCTCGGCCTGATCCAGCGCTATAGCGCGTCCGATCCGCCGGTGCGTGCGGAGCCCGCCGGCGGTGGAGCGGTGAGCGCGGGAACGCTGTCGTTCGTGGACAACGCGGTGGACACCACCACCGGCACGATCCTGCTCAAGGGCTCGTTCCCCAACACGGACGGTGCCCTCTGGCCGGGAGAGTTCGTGAACGTGCGGGTTCGTCTGTACGAGGACGAGAATGCCCTGGTGGTGCCGGCGTCGGCCGTCGTCTCCGGCCAGCAGGGGAGTCTCGTCTTCGTGGTTCAACCCGACAGCACCGCGAAGACCATTCCGGTCACCGTCGCGCGCACGTCGGACAGCGTGGCGGTCGTGAGCGGCGGGCTCTCACCGGGCGATCGCGTCGTCACCGATGGCCAGCTCCGGCTTCGGTCGGGCTCCAAGATCCAGATCAAGACCCCGGGCACCAGTGCCCGAGCGGGAGCGGGGGCATCATGAACTTCACCGGACTCTTCATCCGCCGGCCGGTCATGACCACGCTGGTCATGGCCGGCATCCTCATTTTCGGGCTCGTGGCATACCGGCTTCTGCCGGTGAGCGATCTCCCCACCGTCGACTACCCCACCATCAACGTCAGCGCCAACCTTCCGGGTGCCAGCCCGGAGACGATGGCGTCGGCGGTCGCCGCGCCGCTGGAGAAGCAGTTCTCGACGATTCCCGGCGTGGAGACGATGACGTCCACGAGCGGACTGGGCTCGACCTCCATCACGCTGCAGTTCGCATTGAGCCGCAACATCGACGCCGCCGCGCAAGACGTACAGTCCGCGATCTCGAAGACCCAGCGTACCCTGCCCCAGAACATGCTCCCGCCGAGCTACCAGAAGGTGGATCCGTCGGCGAGCTCGATTCTCTACTTCGCCCTGCGCACTTCGACCCTCTCGCTCTCACAGCTGGACGAGTACGCGGAGAACACGCTGGCACAGCGGCTCTCCTCGGTGGACGGCGTGGCCCAGGTTCAGGTGTTCGGGTCCCAGAAATACGCCGTGCGGATCCAGCTCGATCCCCAGGCGCTCGCGGCGCGGAGCATCGGGATGGACGAGGTGTCGGCCGCCGTGGACAACGGCAGCGTCAACCTGCCGACCGGCACGCTCTGGGGCACGGACAAGGCGTACTCGGTGGAGTCGAACGGCCAGCTCAACAACGCCGCCGAGTTCGGGGCGCTGATCGTGGCCTACCGCGACGGTGCGCCGGTCCGTCTCCGGGACCTGGGCCGGGTCATCGACAGCGTGCAGGACACCAAGCAGGCCAGCTGGTTCAACGGCCAGCGGGCGATCGTGCTGGCCATTCAGCGGCAGCCGGGCACCAATACCGTGGCGGTGGCCCACCGCGTGAAGGATGAGGTCGCATCGCTGCAGGCGGCGCTGCCCCCATCGGTGGAACTGGCGACACTGTATGACCGCTCTCAGTCGATCGAGCAGTCGGTGCACGACGTCAAGGTCACGCTGTTCCTGGCGCTCTGCTTGGTGGTGATGGTGATCTTCCTCTTCCTCCGGAACCTCCGGGCCACGCTCATCCCGAGCCTCGCGCTCCCGATGTCGATCATCGGGACCTTCGCGGTGATGTACCTGCTGGGGTACAGCCTCGACAACCTGTCGCTGATGGCGCTGACGCTGGCCGTCGGCTTCGTGGTGGACGACGCGATCGTGGTGCTGGAGAACATCGTCCGCCACATCGAGCGGGGCGAGCCGGTGATGAAGGCGGCGCTCGAGGGGAGCCGCGAGATCAGCTTCACCGTCATCTCAATGACGCTGTCGCTCGTCGCCGTGTTCATCCCGGTGCTGTTCCTCGGCGGGCTCATCGGCCGGCTGTTCCAGGAGTTCGCCGTCACCATCGCCGTCGCGATTCTCGTCTCCGGTTTCGTCTCGCTCACGCTGACCCCGATGCTCTGCAGCCGCTGGCTCCGCCCTCACGGTGCGGAGGAACGCCACGGACGGTTCTACCAGGTGATCGAGGGCGCCTGGGGGCGGTCCCTGTCCGCCTACGAGCGCAGTCTCGTCTGGGTGATGGACCGGCGCGGCCTCGCCATGGCATTCGGAGGGCTCGTTCTCATCGGAACGGTTGTGCTGGGGCGGGCGGTGCCCAAGGGCTTCATCCCGAGCGAGGATCAGGGCCAGCTCTACGGCACCACCGAGACCGCTGAAGGGACCAGCTTCGACAACATGGTGGAGCACCAGCGTGCCGCCGCGGCGATCGTGCAGGAGGATCCCAACGTAGAGGGGTTCATGTCCTCGGTGGGCGGCGGTGGCCGCAACACCACGACCAATCAGGGCCGCTTCTTCATCCATCTCAAGCCGAGGGATCAGCGCCCCCTCGGGGCCGACGACGTCGCCCGCTCGATCACCGAGAAGCTCGCCGCGGTTCCGGGAATGCGAGTGTTCCTCAACAACCCACCGGTCATCAACATCGGGGGGCGCTCATCGAAGAGCCAGTATCAGTTCACCCTGCAGAGCGCCGATATCGATGCGCTGTATACCGCCGCCGCGACGATGGAGCAGAAGCTGCATGAGGTGAAGGGTATCACCGACGTGACCAGCGACCTCCAGATCAAGAATCCCGAGGTGCAGGTCAGCATCAATCGCGACCGCGCCGCATCGCTCGGCATCGACGCCAACACGATCGAAAGCGCGCTCTACGACGCGTATGGCGCGAGACAGGTGGGAACGATCTTCACGCCGAACGACCAGTACTGGGTGGTGATGGAGCTGCTTCCGCAGTACCAGCGGGATCTCTCCGCGCTCGATCTGCTCCACATCAGCGGCCGGAATGGTGTGCCGGTGCCGCTGGGCTCGCTGGCCCAGGTCACTCCCTCGACGGGTCCGCTGACCGTGAACCACTCGGGCCAACTTCCCTCGGTCACGCTCTCGTTCAACCTCGCGCCGGGCACGTCGATCGGTACCGCAGTCAAGGACGTCGAGGAGATGGCCCGCCAGACGCTGCCGGCCGGCATCGCGACGAGCTTCGCCGGCACCGCGCAGGCCTTCCAGGCCGCGCAGCAGGGCCTCCTGGTGCTGCTGGTTCTCGCGATTCTGGTGATCTATCTGGTGCTGGGAATTCTGTACGAGAGCTTCATTCACCCGCTCACCATTCTGTCGGGGCTCCCCTTCGCCGGGTTTGGGGCGCTGCTGGCGCTCTACCTCTTCCAGCTCGATCTCAGCGTCTACGCGTTCGTCGGCATCATCATGCTCATCGGCATCGTGAAGAAGAACGCGATCATGATGATCGACTTCGCGATCGAGGCCGAGCGGAACGAAGGAAAGAACTCGCGGGATTCGATACTCGAGGCGGCGAGCGTCCGATTCCGGCCGATCATGATGACCACGGTGGCCGCACTGGTCGGGACGCTCCCGATCGCGCTCGGCGCGGGGGCCGGCGCGGAATCCCGGCGGCCGCTGGGCATCGCCGTCGTTGGCGGCCTCGCCTTCTCACAGCTCATCACGCTCTACATCACACCGGTGGTGTATACCTACCTGGACGCATTCCAGAAGTGGCTGGGACGGCGGAAGGGTGAAGCGGTCGAGCCGGGGACATCGGAGCAGGCGGCGAGCCCGGCGCGGGCGTAGAGAAGACGCAGAGGACGCAGAAGACGCAGAAGTCGCAGGTCGCAGAGGCAGCAGAAGTAGAGCCCGCACGGTCTTGTGCCCTGGACCGACCCTTCCGTCCTCTGCGTCTTCTGCGTCTTCTTACAATCCGTACAGCGCCGTGTACTTCGCCTCCAGCGCCCGCACCAGCGGCCGATGGTCGGGCGGGGAGCCGGTGATGACCTCGATGAGGCGGGTCGAGGGATACCGCGCGCCCTGCCGATAGACCCGGTCACCCAGCCAGCGCACCAGAGACCCGAACTCACCCGCCGCGAACTGCTCGTCGAGATCGCCCAGCTCGTGCTCGGCCCGGGCGAACAGCTGCGCGGCGAACACATCGCCCAGGGTGTAGGTGGGGAAGTAGCCGAGAAGCCCATCCGCCCAGTGGCCATCCTGGAGGCAGCCGTCGGCGTCGCTTGTCGGGGCGATGCCGAGTGTCTCGCGATACGCGTCGTTCCAGGCCGCCGGTAGGTCCGCGGCGCGCAGCTCCCCGGCGACGAGCGCCCGCTCCAGCTGGAACCGCACCAGCACGTGCAGGTTGTACGTGACTTCGTCGGCGTTGGTGCGGAGGAGCGACGGGCTCACGCGGTTGAGCGCGAAGAAGAAATCGGCCAGCGCCACGTCGTCGAGGCTCTCGGGAAAGAACTCCCGCGCCTGCGGGAAGAAGTGCTCCCAGAATCCTCGGCTCCGCCCCACCCGGTTCTCCCAGAACCGCGCCTGCGATTCGTCCATCCCCACCGACACGGCCTCGCCCATCGGCGTCCCGTAATGGGTGAGATCGAGCCCCTGGTCGTAGAGTCCGTGCCCGACCTCGTGAAGGATGGTGAGCACGCCGCCGGCGAAGTCACGGTCGTCGAACCGCGCCGTGATCCGGCAATCGCCCCGCCCGAGGCTGGTGCACGACGGATGAACGGCCAGATCGAGCCGGCCGCGGTCGAGGTCGAAGCCGACCGCGGCGGCCACCTGGGCGCCGAAGCCTTGCTGGCGACGGCGGGGGAAGTGGCGTCGCAGCAGCCCGACCTCGGGTTGCCGTCGCGCCGCCGCAATCCGCTCGGCGAGCGGCACCAGGTCCCGCCGCAACGCCTCGAAGAGACGGGCGATCACCTCGCTGCTGAGGCCGGGCTCGTAGTCCTCGATCAGCGCATCGTACGGCTCGTTCTGGTAGCCCACGCATTCGGCTTCCGCCCGCTTGAGCTCGACGATCTTCTCGAGCCATGGCCGGAACGTGGCGAAGCGCGCGCTTTCCCGGGCTGACGCCCACGCCTTCTGCGCCAGTGCCGTCGTCCGGGCCACTTCCTCCACCAGTCGGCGGGGCATCAGCACCGAGCGGTCGTATTCGCGGCGAAGCACGCGGACGTTCACCGAGACGGGCGAGTTTGCATCGGCGAGCAGGTCGGAGCCCTCGAGCGCCGCGAGGAGCTCCCCGATCTCGGGATCGGTTCCGCGGTCGTGCAGCAGCCCCGCGATGAGCGCGAGCTGCTCGCTCCGATTCCCCACTCCGCCCGACGGCATGTAGGTCTCCTCGTCCCACTCGAGGAGCGCTTCGACGGTCGTGAGGAGTCCTTCTTCCCGGACCCTTCTGATCAGCTCGTCGTAGGCCTTGTCGGCGCGCATAGTAGCCCTAACATACACGTTCGAGTCTCGACCGCAGGCGTCTCCACCGCGGGGAAACGACATGCTGACGGTCGCCGAAGAGCAGGGTCTCAGTGGCCTGGCGCTGGCGAGCCAGGTGCAGCACGCGCTCTACCGGCTGCCCGACGGTGTCCTCGCGGAGCTGATCGAGCGTCTTCGCGAAGGCGCGAGCGAGCGTCACGTGGTCTACCTCCACGACGGCGAGCTCGACCCGATCCGCGTTCTCCCCTGCCCGATCGCCATTCTGCCCTCGCAGCTCTCCTACATCCATGCCGTCACCATGATCGTGCAGGAGGCGATCAAGCGATTTCCGACGCTCTATTTCTCGGACCATCGCGTGCGCGAGATCCTGCGCCTCCCCGAGCCCGAAGAGCGATGGCTGCGTGAGTGCTGGGGTCCGAGCCAGCAGGCGCACAACCCGATCTTCGGCCGTCTCGACGCCTTGATCGATTTCACGAGCCCGATGTGGCGCGACTCGTTCAAGTTCGTCGAGCCCAATCTCACCGGCATCGGCGGCGTGCACATGGTCCCCACCGCCGAACGGCTGCTCGCCGAGATCGTGGTCCCTGCGCTCCGGCAAGTGGATCCCGAGCTTCGCCTCGAGGTGGGCCAGGACATGCGCGAGCTTCTGGTCCGGCAAATTCTCGACCATGCCGCCGCGATCGGAAGCGGCACGCAGGTCTGCTTCATCGAGCCCAAGTATTCCGGTCAGGGGCCCGACGAGCAGGAGCAGGTGGCGGCGTACCTGCGTGACCGCCACGGGCTCATCGTCACCCACGCGGACCCTGCCGAGCTGACGCTCCATCGCGGTGCGGTCTGGTACAATGACACGCGGGTGGACCTGGGCTACCGCGACTACGGCGTCGTGGACCTGCTCGAGCTGGCCGACGAAGGCGTGGACGTCGAGCCGATGCGGGTGCTGCTCCGGGAGAATCGGGTGATCTCGTCCATCGCCGCCGATCTCGACCAGAAGAGCTGCTGGGAGGTGCTGACCGATCCCGTCATTACCGAGCGCTACTTCAATGCTCAGGAGCGGCTGGCGTTCCAGCGCCACATTCTGTGGACCCGGGTGCTGTCGGACCGGTCGACCACGCTCCCCGACGGGCATATGGGGTCACTGCTCGACTACGCCCGGGGAAGCCACGACTCGCTCGTCCTCAAGCCCAACCGCGCCTACGGCGGCGACGGGATCGTCATCGGGCCGGCGGCGACGACAGCCGAATGGGAAACCGCGCTGGACGCGGCCCTGGCGGATGCCGAAGACCGCTGGGTCGTGCAGCAGCTCGCCACGATCCCCGTGCGCGAATTCCCCGTGCTCGGCGCCGATGGCGCCT
Source organism: Gemmatimonadales bacterium (assembly GCA_036559745.1). Lineage (GTDB taxonomy): Bacteria > Gemmatimonadota > Gemmatimonadetes > Gemmatimonadales > GWC2-71-9 > CAVVWJ01. The sequence continues at coordinate 40,357 of DATBSO010000185.1, forward strand.
TGCACGCGGAGCCGTTCTATACGGTGATGGGGTTCGCGGGGAACGAAGACGGGGTGGCCGTGCTCGCGAGGGCGTCGCAGAAGCAGGTGGTGAACGTGGCTCAGCACGGCGGGCTCGCCGGCGTCATGGTGAGCCGGGGTCGCCAGGTCATCGGCGCGGCGGATTCGGCGTCCTGATCCTTTTCACGACAGAGGCACAGAGGATGCCTCCTGTGTCCTCTGTGCCTCTGTGGTGCACGGCAAGGACCGAGAAGTCTACGCCGGTGAGGCCGACTCCGATGCCGGCGCCGAAATTCCAGGGAAGCGCGCGGGGCGTCGTCCCACCTGGAGCGCCAACGCGGCCGCGATAAGACAGAGTCCTCCCGACATCCAGAACGCCGGCTGATAGTCCCCGACGGTGGTACGGATCCACCCTGCTCCGTACGCCGTGATCGCCGCGCCGATCTGATGGCCCGCCGCGATCCACCCGAACATGATCGGCGCCCGCAGACTGCCGAAGGCGTCGTTCGCCAGACGCACCGTCGGCGGCACCGTCGCGATCCAGTCCAGCCCGTACCAGACCGCGAAGATCCAGAGCCCGCTGTGCTGCCCCGCCAGCGCGTGCGGCAGATAGAGGAGCGACAGACCGCGGAGTCCGTAATACCAGGCGAGCAGATGCCGGCTGCTCCAGCGGTCGGACAACCAACCCGAGCCGGTCGTCCCCACCAGGTCGAACATGCCCATCAGGGCCAGGAGTCCGGCGGCGCGCACCTCAGGTATCCCGTGGTCGTGTGCCGCGGGGATGAGATGCATGCCGACCAGCCCGTTGGTCGACGCGCCGCAGATGAAGAACGTGCCCGACAGCAGCCAGAAATCCCGCGAGCGAGCACCGTCGGCCAGGGCCTGTAGCGCGGTCCGCACCGGGTTGGCTGTGGTAGACGGTGCGGCCTCGATCGCCACGGCGCCGTAGGGGGCCAGCCCCATCACCGCGGGTCGCTCGCGCAGCAGCAGCGCCACGAGCGGGATCGCCAACGCCGCGGCCGCGGCCATCACCATCGCCGCCGCCCGCCATCCGTCATGCTCGATGATGCGGGCGAGGAGCGGGAGAAAGATGAGCTGCCCTGTCGCCGTGCTGGCGGTGAGCAAGCCCATGGCGAGGCCCCGCCGCGCCGTGAACCAGCGATTCACCACGGTCGCGCCCAGGACGAGCGCCACCATCCCGCTCCCGATTCCCACGATCACGCCCCAGGAAAGAACGAGCTGCCACGGCTCTGTCACATGGGTCGACAGCGTCACGCCCACGGCCAGCAGGGCGAGCGCGCCGATGGTGGTCCGGCGGACGCCGAGCCGCTGCATCAGCGCTCCGGCAAACGGCCCCATCAGCCCGTAGAGCAGGATGTTGATGGAAATGGCGAAGGAGATCGCCGACCGCGACCAGCCGAACTCTTCCTCCAGTGGGACGATGAGGACGCTTGGCGTCGCCCTGATTCCCGCCCCCGCGAGGAGCGCGACGAAGGTGATCGCGAGCACGACCCACGCGTAGTGCGGCCGGCGTTGCGTCACGGTTTCCGACCGGTTCCGCCGAGGGATTGAATCAGCCGGTACATGAACTCGACGCCCTCGTAAAACTCGTGCACGCCGACCTTCTCGTCCTTCCCGTGCGACGTGATGGAGTCCACGTCGGCGAAGACGGCGGACAGTCCATACGTCGGGATTCCGGCTCGCCGGAAGTGGACGCAGTCGCTCGACCACGGGTCCATCACGGGGAGCACGACCGTGCCGGGCCACATCGCGGTCGTGATCTGCTCCACCGCCGTCATGAGCTCGGGGCGCAGGGGCGACGGCGGACTGGGAGTGGGATCGTTGGCGATGGTCACGGCGATCTGCGTATCGGCGATGACCCGCTCGAGGGTGTGACGCACGCCTTCGGGGTCCTCACCGGGAAGCAGGCGGCACTGAATCGTTG
>DATBSO010000186.1:0-15975 GCA_036559745.1 Gemmatimonadales bacterium
GAGCATGCAGGCGCTCTCGGGACGACGGGCGCACTTCACCCACCTGCAGTTCCATTGTTACGGGGGCGAGCCGGGCCAGGGATGGAAGTCCGGCGCCTCCCAGGTCATCCAGTACGTCAACGCACACCCTGAGGTGAGCACCGATGTGGGGCAAGTGATGTTCGGCCCCGCGATGACCATTACGGCCGACGCCCCGGTCGAGTATCTGCTCCACAAGAGCAGCGGACGCCGGTGGACCAACATCGACATCGAGCTGGAGACGGGATGCGGCATCGTGCCGCTCGCGTTCAAGGATAAAGCCGCGGTCGCGTCGCTCCAGTGGGCCATCGGACTCGAGCTGTTCCTCCTGAGCGCGGACCCGTGGCGTGTCGTGCTCTCCACCGATCACCCGAACGGCGGCTCCTTTCTCTCTTACCCCGCCCTGATCCAGCTCCTGATGGATCGCTCGGTGCGCGACGAGCGGCTCAAGCACGTGAACCCCAAGCTGCTCGCCGGGAGCGCGCTGGCCGATGGCCTGTCCCGACAGTACACCCTGAACGAGATCGCGATCATCACCCGCGCCGGCCCTGCCCGACTGCTGGGCCTGGCGAACAAGGGTCATCTGGGCGCGGGAGCGGACGCCGACGTGACGATCTACGATCGCAACGCGGACATCGCCCGGATGTTCTCGACGCCCCGGTACGTCATCAAGGACGGCGCCGTCATCGTTGAAGAAGGCCACCTCCGGCGTGCGCCCGCGGGACGGCGGCTTCGCGTGGCGCCGGGGTACGACGAGGCCCTGCTGCCGAACCTCCGCCGGCACTTCGACGCGTATTCGTCCGTGTCGTTCGCGAACTATCCTGTGCAGGGTCTGCCCGGCGAGCCGGTGGCGACACGATGAGGACCGCACGATGAACATCCGTGGCGTCTTCATCGAAGACACGTTCGCCGAGGCGTTCACGATGCGCGTGGCGCGCCTCATTATCACGGGCCGGAACCAGCGATGGGCCCGCGAGGCGGTGCTCAAGCTCACCGGATTTGCGACCTCGGTGATCGGCTGCAAGTGCGAAGCCGGTATCGAGCGAGAGCTGCCGCCCGAGGAGACCCCTGACGGCCGGCCCGGCTTCAGCGTGCTCCTCATGACGATGGGCAAGGACGACCTGCCCAAGCGTCTGATCGAGCGCGTGGGACAGACCGTGCTCACCTGTCCGACGACCGCCTGCTTCGACGGCCTGCCGAACGCGCCTGACCGGGTGGGAGTGGGCTCCGCGCTCCGTTTTTTCGGCGACGGATTTCAAGCGAGCAAGGTGATCGGTGGCGAGCGGTTCTGGCGGATCCCTGTGATGGAGGGCGAGTTCCTGGTCCAGGAAAAGTTCGGAATGCTGAAGGGCGTGGGCGGTGGCAATTTTCTCATCCTCGCCAAGAGCGCCGACGATGCCCTCGCGGCCGCGGAGGCCGCCGCCGACGCCATGTCTTCCCGTCCCGGCGTGATCCTGCCCTTCCCGGGCGGCGTGGTTCGCAGCGGAAGCAAGGTCGGCTCCCGCCGGATCAAGAGCATGATCGCCTCGACCAACGACGCTTTCTGTCCCACGCTCCGCGCCATCACGAAGTCGGAGCTGCCGGACACCGTGAATTCCGTGCTCGAGCTCGTGATCAACGGCACCGATGCGGATGCCATCTCCGGAGCGATGCGCGCGGGAATCGACGCGGCATGCCGTGAGGGCGTCGTGTCCATCACCGCCGGCAACTACGGTGGCAAGCTCGGTCCGCACCATTTTTATCTGCGCAAGATCATGGGCGAAGGAGCCCCGGCATGAGCGACGGCCTTTTCGCCCGCCTGCGATCGGCGCTCGAGCCAGGGACCGACTTCACCGACGTACTGGCGGGAGCCTGGGGCGCCCTCGGACCCACGGAGCTGGCCCGCCGCCGGGTCATCGTCGGCGCCGGCCGGCCGGCAGCTCTCGGAGACTTCTTCGACGTGACCGGAGCCGGCGCCGGACGAATCCGTTTCACCGGAGACCTGTCGGGTGCCCAGCGCCTCGGCGCGGACCTTTCCGAAGGAGCGGTCGTCATCGACGGTGATGTAGGAGACGACGTGGGACTCGGCATGGCGGGAGGCTCGATCGAAGTCACCGGGCGAGCCGGCGACCGAGCCGGTGGCGCGGCCCCGGAAGCCCGACGGGGCATGTCGGGCGGAGAGCTCGTCGTGCGAGGCTCGGCGGGGACCGAGGCGGGCTCGCGGATGCGGCGTGGTCTCCTCGTGGTCGGGGGGGACGTGGGCGCGCGTGCCGGCGTTGGAATGATCGCGGGCACGATCGTCGTGCTCGGTGACGCGGGGACCTCGGCGGGGCTTTGGTCCAAGCGAGGGTCGGTCGTCGCGCTCGGTCCCGTTTCCATCCCTTCGACCTACCGGTACGCCTGCACCTACCGCCCGGCCCATCTGCGGCTCATTCTAGGACGCGCGCGGAACCGCTACGAGCTCCCCCTGCTCGATCATCATCTTTCCGGACCTTACCGTCGCTACAGCGGCGATCTCGCCGACCTCGGCAAGGGAGAAATTCTGGTATGGACAGCGTCGTGACGGCCTTCGGCATGAACGAACTCGCCGCGGAGATCGCGGACACCATGGAAGAGCATGCGCCGCTGCTCCGGGTGCAGAGCCACACGCTCGGAAACGGCGCCCGCGTGATCGACGCCGGCATCGAGGTGCCGGGAGGTTATGACGCGGGACTCGCGCTGGCGGAGATCTGTATGGGCGGACTCGGAAGCATCGCGTATGCACCGGTGCAGATCGGCGATCAGGCATGGCCCGGAGTGACCGTGTGGACCGATCACCCCGCCGAGTCGTGTATGGCCTCGCAGTACGCCGGGTGGGCCATCTCGGTCGAGAAGTTTTTCGCCATGGGGTCGGGGCCGCTCCGGGCACACGCCCGGGTCGAGAAGGAGCTGTTCGACAAGTTGGGCTACGAGGAGGAGGCCGACCGCGGCGTTCTCGTGCTCGAGGGGCGGGTCTTACCGACCGACGCCGTCGCGGAGTGGGTGGCAGGAAAGGCGCGTCTCTCGCCCGCGCAGCTCACGTTCGTGATCGCGCCGACGGCGAGTCTCGCGGGAGGTGTGCAGATCGCGGCGCGCATTCTCGAAACGGGACTGCACAAGATGGAGACGCTCGGATTCGACGTGCGCCGGGTGCTCAGCGGCTTCGGCACCGCGCCGCTTCCGCCGGTCGCCAAGAACGACCTGCGCGCCATCGGCCGCACCAACGACTGCATCCTGTACGGCGGACAGGCCCGCTACACGATCCGCGCCGGCGACGACGAGCTGGCGCAGCTCGCGGCCAAGGTGCCAGCCTCCGCCTCGCGCGACTACGGAACACCGTTCTACGACATCTTCCAGCGGTACGAGGGGGATTTCTACAAGATCGACCCGTTGCTCTTCAGCCCCGCCGAGGTCTGGCTGACGAGCGCGGAGTCCGGACGGACCTTCCATGCCGGCTCGCTCAATCCCGCGGTCCTGAGCGCGTCCTGCTACCCGAGTTGACCCCGTGACGTTTCCTTCGACCCAGGAGCTTCCGATGCGACGGTTTGCGAGTTGGTGGCTGGTTCCCTCGATCGCTCTCGCGGCGGCCTGCAGCAAGCCGGCCGACAAGGCTGCCGAAGCCCCAGCGGCGGATTCGGCCGCCGCCGCGGCGCCGGCGCCGGCACCCGCCGGTCCCCAGGCGATCGTGACCGTCATCTACAACACACCCAAGAGCGCGGCAGCCTTCGAGAAATACTACAAGGAAACCCATCTACCCCTGGTCGTCTCAAAGCAGCAGGAGATCGGGTTCACGAAGGCGGAGCTGACGAAGTTCACCAGCAACCTCGACGGAAAGAAGCCGACGTTCTATCGCCAGGCGGAGCTGTACTTCAACTCGCTGGACGACGCGAAGAAGGGGATCGCCACCGACGGATTCAAACAGGTGGGCGACGACCTCAAGAACTTCGCGACCGGTGGACTCACCGGCATGATCGCAGTCGAGACGGGCGACAAGAGCGAAACCGCCTGTCCCGCGCTCGTGACGGTCATCTACGACACGCCGAAGGATGCCGCGGCGTTCGAATCGTACTATTCGGCCACCCACCTGCCGCTGGTGGTAGCGGGACAGCAGGAAATCGGCTTCGAGCGGGCGGATCTCACCAAGTTCGAGTCGAACCTCGACGGCTCGGCGCCGGCCAAGTACCGCCAGGCGGAGCTGTGCTTCCCGTCGATGGATGCGCTCAAGAAGGGCACCGCCACGCCGGCGTTCAAGAAGGTCGGCGACGACCTGCCCAAGTTCGCGACCGGTGGTCTCACCGCGCTGATCGGGGAGCAGCAGTAGCCTGCATCTGGCGATCCTCGCCTCCCGAGAGGGATGGCATACCCGGGAACTGACCCGCGCGCTCACGGCGCGCGGGCACACCGGGACCATCGTGCCCTACGAGCGTCTCGTCGCCACGATCGGCGGGCGCCCGGGCATCCGGGGCGCGACGGAAGAGCTGGACCGGGCCGATGGCGTCCTCGCCCGCATCATCCCATCGGGATCACTCGAACAGATCATCTTCCGGGTCGACGCCCTGCACTGCCTCGAGGAGCGTGGCGTGCGGGTGATGAATTCGCCGAGGGCAATCGAACGGACCGTCGACAAGCTCTGGACCTCGGCGCTGCTCGAGCGGTGCGGACTGCCCACGCCGCGGACGGTGGTCTGCGAGAGCGCGGACGAGGCGATGGCCGCCTATCGTGAGCTCGGAGATGCCATCGTGAAGCCGCTCTTCGGCTCGATGGGGCTCGGGATGGTCCGCGTGACCGACGAAGAGATGGCGTACCGGGTGTTCCGGACCATCGAGCAGATCCGCGGCGTGTATTACCTCCAGGAGACGGTGGAGCATGACGGGCGCGATATTCGCGCATTCGTGATCGGGGGAGCCGTCTTCGGCGCCATCGAGCGCCGGGCGGAAGGATGGCGCACGAATCTGGCGCGCGGAGGCTCGGCTCGCGCCGTTCAGCTCTCGGCCGAATGGACTACGCTGGCCCTGCGCGCCGCGGCCGCCGTAGGCGCCGAATACGCGGGAGTCGACCTGCTCCCCGGGAAGGACGGCACCGTCTCGGTGCTCGAGGTGAACGGGATCCCCGGGTGGCAGGGTCTCCAGGAAGCGACGGGTCTCGACGTCGCCGGCGCGCTGATCGACCAGCTCACTCGCGCGCGGCCGTGATTCCGGCGGACGACATCGCGGCCGCCGGGCAGTTGGCCTGCCTGCTGGAGGTCAGCGCCCCCAAGCCGGGAAACGTCTCGCCGGGCCGTCACTTCCACGACACGCGATACGAAGACTTCCTCGCCAGCGCCGTCGCGATCGGACCCTCCCTCGCCCGGAGCGGAACCCAACCGCTCGGCGACACCATTCGCGCGGCGGTCGAAGCCACCGCCCGCTGGACCCGCTCCAATACCAACCTGGGCATCGTCCTGCTGCTCGCGCCGCTGTCGCGGGCCGCGGCGCGCACCGGCGGAGATCTGCGAGTCAGGCTGGCCCGCGTTCTCGAGGAAACGACGGTGACCGACGCCGAGCAGGTCTACGCCGCCATTCGGCTCGCACGGCCCGGGGGGCTGGGTCAGGCAGCCTCGGAAGACGTGGCCGCGACGCCCAGTGTCACGCTGCGCGAGGCGATGGGTCTTGCCGCAACGCGCGATGCGGTGGCCCGGGAATACGTCACGGACTTCGCCATGACGTTCGAGATCGGCGTTCCCACCCTCCAGATCGCTCGCGCGGACGGGTTGACCTGGAGCGACTCCGCCGTCGAGACCTACCTGAGACTCCTTGGGGCACACGCCGATACCCATATCGCCAGGAAGCTGGGGATGGACGCGGCCGAAGCGGTATCCCGGCGGGCGCGCGCGGTCGGGGAGGCAGGCGGGATTCGCTCACCCGCCGGCCGGGAGGCACTGGCAGCGTTCGATGCGGAGCTGCGCGATGCGACCAACAGCCGTAATCCGGGTACTACCGCGGATCTGACCTGTGCCGCATTGTTCGTCGTTATCCTTGAAGGCATGGAACGGTGAGGTCACGCGTGCAGAGCAATTTCCGGGTGCAGGTCAGCAAGGACTATCTGGTGTTCGCCTCGGCCCACTTCATCACCTTCCGGGGCCACCAGTGCGAGTCGCTCCACGGCCACAATTACCGCGTCGGAGTCGCGGTCGAAGGCGCGGTCGATGCCGAGTGCCTGTTCGTGCTCGACTTCAGCGTGCTCAAGCAGATTACCCGCCGGCTCGTGGACGAGATCGACCACAAGGTGCTCCTCCCGACACTCAATCCCAAACTGGCGTTCCGGGAGGAGGGCGACCGCATCGCGGTCGACTACTTCGGCAAGCCCACGTACGTCTTTCCGCGCACCGATTGCGCGATGCTGGAAATTCAGAACAGCACGGCCGAAATGCTGGCGCAGTACCTCGGCACGCGGGTGCGGGACGAGTTGATCCGCAGCGGGTACACGCACCTGACGCTGCTCGAGCTGGAGGTCGAGGAGAACTACGGCCAGTCGGCGACGTTCCGTCAGTCCCTCGCGGGCGACTGAGGCCCACGAGGAGGATTGGCGAGCGCGGCGACGTCCGCGGACGTGATGGCACCTCTGTGGATGGCGCTCGCCACCAGCGCGGCGTCGCATCCCGCGCTCCGCATTCGCTCGAGATCCCTTCGCGCCAGGACGCCGCCCCCCGCGAGCAGCCGTACGGACGGGAACCGCCTGCGCAGAGCCTCGACGACCCCCAGATCCACTCCGCAACCGGTTCCGACCCGACCGATGTCCACCACGAGGACCGAGCGCACGCCAGTCTCGAGGGCGCGCGCCGTCAAATCGATGGGATCGGGTGACACGCCCGAGTCTTGCAGCTCGGGGTGGAGGATTGGACGACCGAGTCGGAGATCGAGGCTGAAGTCCACGCGAGACGTCCCCACCTCGTTCACGATCTCAGCCAGGTCGGCGAACGATCGGAGCGTCTCGAGGCCCACGACGATCTCGCTCGCACCACAGGAGAGCACCTCCAGCGCGCCGCTCAATTCATGGGTTCCCGCGTCCACGAGAAGCGGTCCGGCCGAACCAATGGCGAGCTCGGCAAGCCCGGTCAGTATCGACCGCTGGACCGCTCCGCCCTGGATCGCATCGAGATCGGCCACGTAGCACGACCTGGCGCCGAGGATCTCTCGAAAGCCGCGGAGCAAGGCTATGGGCTCCCCCATCGCACCGGGGGCCAGGACCGACGTCACCGGCTCGTATCTCGCCCTCTCACCGGCGCGCGCGAGCACGGCCGCGCCGGCGGCGAGATCGAGCACCGGGATGATGTCCATGCTCTATTCTATCGCGAACGAGAGGGAGATGACTAGAAGCGGTCGGGTCGTCCTGGGCTGGGACATCGGAGGCGTCAACACCAAAGCGGTCATGGTGGAGCGCGGCGCCAGCGGTGCGGACAGCCTCCGGAGCGTCTCCGAGGCGTACGAGCTGCAGCGCGACCCCGACGCGCTCGTGCCCACTCTCCTCCGTCTGTCGCGGCAGCTCGAGGCCCGACACATCGAAGCCCACGCCGTCACGATGACCGCCGAGCTTTCACAGCTCTTCAGGACCAAGCGAGAAGGGGTGGCATTCGTTCTCGAGGCAGTGGAAGCCGCCTTCCCGGACGATTCCATCATGGTGTTCACCGTCGGCGGTTCCTACATCACACCGGCAGAGGCCCGACGCCGGCCGCTCGATGTGGCCGCGTCGAACTGGGCAGCCGCGGCCGCGCTCGTCGCCGGCGTAGAGCCCGAAGCGCTGATGATCGATACGGGGTCCACCACGACGGATATCATCCCGATATCCGGAGGCCGGGTCCGGGCTCTGGGCCGCACCGATCCTGAGCGACTTCAGAGCGGAGAGCTGGTTTACACCGGCGCGGTCCGCACACCGGCGGAAGCACTGGTCCGGACGCTGCCGCTCCCCGGCGGGAACGCGGCCGTGTCGGCAGAGGGATTTGCGCTCATCGGCGACGCACTCGTATGGCTCGGCAAGCTCGACCCGGGGGCGTACGCCTCGCCAACGCCCGACGGCCGACCCGCCACTAGAGAGTTTGCCGGCGAGCGCCTGGCCCGGTTGGTGTGCGCCGATCGGGACATGCTGGACGACGCGGCGATCGGCGACATCGCGGCGACGCTGGCGGAAGCGCAGATTGACCGAATCGTCGAGGGCATCGCCGCCGTTCGAGGGCGCTGGCCAGGTATCTCGCGTGCGGTGGTAGCGGGGCTCGGCGACTTCATCGCCGCGGACGCCGCAACGCGTGCGGATCTGAGCGTGGTGGCGCTCAGCGACCGGCTGGGAAACGCGGCGATCACCGCGCCCGCCGCCGCGGTCGCCTTGCTCCTGGCAGCCAAGACTCCCAGTGGAACCGTGTGAGCGCGAGACCACGGATCACCGTCATCAAGATCGGCGGAGGACTCACCGATATTCCGGGAGCCCTCGATGCCGTCTGCCGCGCAGTCGGCAACGCCGGCCGGCAGGTCGCGATCGCGGTGGTCCCGGGCGGCGGACCATTCGCCGACGCGGTGCGCGCGTTCGACCACACGCATCAGCTCTCGCCCGACGCGGCGCACTGGATGGCCATCCTGGCGATGGATCAGTACGCCCACGTGCTGGCGGAGCGGATCGAGGGAGCGCAGCTGGTCGAGGAGGCGGCCGCCGTCTCAGCCGCGGTGAATCCGGTGGGCGTCGCCGTGCTCGCGCCCTCACGCTGGATGCGCGCCGCGGACGTGCTCCCCCATACGTGGGATGCCACCAGCGACAGCGTGGCGGCGTTCGTGGCAGGGGCCCTCGATGCCGAGCAGCTGGTGCTGGTGAAGCCGTCGATGAACGGCGCCGAGGCGGTGGATGGGTGCTTCGCTTCGGTGTTGCCGGCGGGCATGCGCTGGACGACGATTCCCTGGACCCGGATCGGGGAGCTTCCGCGGCTCCTGATCGAGCTCGCTTAGAACGGATCTAAGCCGTCGCCGAGCCCACTTTCCAGCGCCGTGCCGCCTCGCGCGCCGCCGGCTTGGCGATGAGCTTGGCGAAGTCGGCCGCGCACACGGGACGGCTGAACAGATACCCCTGCATTTCATCACATCCCTGCTTCCTCAGCAAGTTCCGCTGCGCCTCGGTCTCCACGCCTTCGGCGACCACCTTGAGCCCCAACGCATGGCCCATGGCGATGATCGCCGTGGTGATCGCCGCGTCGTCCGGGTGGCTGGCGATCTCACGCACGAAGCTGCGGTCGATCTTGAGCGCGTCGAGCGGAAAGTGCTTGAGGTAGCTGAACGAGGAGTACCCGGTGCCAAAGTCGTCCACCGAGAGGTGGAGCCCCATCGCCCGCAAGGCGTGCAGCGTATCGGTCCCTTCCTTCTCGTGGTTCACGAGCATGCTCTCGGTCAGCTCGAGTCCGAGGTAGCGCGCCTCGAGCGCGGTCGCCTGCAGCGCGCGCCCGACGGTATCAGCCAGCGTGCGCTTGAGCTGGCGGCTCGAGAGGTTGCAGACCACCCGGATGCGATGCAGGCCGGCCTCCTGCCACTCACGGTTCTGCCCGCACACCGTTCGAAGCACCCATTCGCCCAGCGGCACGATCAGTCCGTTCTCCTCGGCGAGCGGGATGAACTCGCCCGGGAGCAGGAGGCCCAGATCCGGATGGCGCCAGCGAACCAACCCTTCCGCTCCGGACACCAATCCCGTGGAGGCGTCCACGATCGGCTGATAGTGAACCTCGAACTCTTCGCGCTCGAGAGCACGCCGGAGGTCGTTCTCCAGCGTGAGCCGCTGCATGGCCATGGCGTTCATCGATCGCGAGTAGGTCTGGTAGGAGCTGCCTCCCTGTTCCTTCGCCTTGTACATCGCGGTGTCGGCGTGCATGAGCAGGGTCTCGAGATCCTCACCGTCGAACGGATAGATGGCGATGCCGATGCTGGCATTGACGAAGACTTCCTGATCGGCGACGCGGATCGGATGCGCCAGGCTCGAGAGGATGCGACGCGCCAGCTTGGCGGCGTCCTCCGGATCGGTGAGCCCCGGCATGATCACGGTGAACTCGTCTCCCCCGAGCCGCGCGACCTCGGGCGCCATCAGCTCGGCGGCGGGCGTCACCTGGTCGTCGCGCCCGCGGCACGACGAGCGGAGCCTGACCGCGACATGCTGGAGCAGCTGGTCTCCGGCATCATGCCCCAGCGTGTCGTTGATCCGGCTGAAGTGGTCGAGATCGATGAAGAAGGCCGCCACCAGCTTCGAGTCCCGATGCGCGTCATCGAGGGCCTGGGACAGCCTTTCCTTATAGGATAGGCGATTGGGGAGGCCGGTCAGGCTGTCCACGAAGGCGAGCGTACGAACCTGGTCGAGCATGCGGGCGTTGGTGAGCGCGACCGCCGCCTGGTCCGCGAGGCGCCTGGCCTGTAGATGGTACTCCTCGGGTGGGGGCGGCGATGCGCTGTCGCCGAGGGCGATGACGCCGATGAGCTGGCTCTGGTAGCGAAGCGGGAGGACGAAGACACTCGTGGCGCCCCGCTCGCCCATCGGAGCCAGATACGCCGGGAGTTCCTGACCAGGCAGTGGGAGTGTCAGCGTCTCGGATCCCTCGAGCAGGACCTGCACGTCCTCCAGTCGGAGATCCACCCGAAGATGCCGGGACGTGGAATCGCGGTAGTCGTGGAGAATCCCGGGAAGGGACTTGGTGCCGTCAGGGGCGACCAGGGTGATGCTAACCAGATCACAGGGGCAGACATCCCGGACCCTCGCGATCACCGTCTCCATGATCCCGGCGACGTCCCTGGTCGAGAGCACGGCCCGGTCGATCTCGGCCGCGGTAGCGAGTGCCTGGAACTGTCGGTCCAGCTGGGCCGCCATCGAGTTGAATGACGCACCGAGCTCCTCGAACTCGTCCCGGCTATTGACCGAGACGCGGCTGCCGAAATCGCGTTGCGCGATGCGTCGGGTGCCCGCCTGCAGCTCCACCAGAGGCACGATACCGCGCCGGATCTGCTGGAGACTCAGAAGGAGAGCGACCAGACAGGACACCGCCACCACGGCCAGGAGGGTCGGCGTGAACTTCGACATGGGACCCAGCACCTCGGCCTTCGACTGGCCCAGGACGAGATGCCAGTTGGAGGACGCGAAGACCTCATCGAGCACCAGCGGCCACGATGAGGTGACGTACGGAGCCGCGTCGGATGGCGCCTTGTCGACGGAATCGGCCGTCGGACGCGTGAGCTCGCGCAGGTACTGCTCGTCGGCTTCCAGCACCCCGCTCGACGCCGGCGCCCCAGCGGTCGAGCTGAACAGAACCACGCCCGAGTCGTCCACAACGGAGATTGCCGTGCCCGCCGAGGGCATGCCCTGATCGAGGGTCCCCCAGAGAAACTCGGGACTCACCTCGCCAACCAACGTGCCCCGAATCCCACCCCGCCGATCGATACGCCGCAGCATGTAGACGGATGCCGAGGCACCGGGCCGTGGATGCACGATGACGGCGGGCAGACCCGCCTCGAGATCACTGTCGATGGGGCGCTCGTCCACGGGATTGCGCTCGAGCCGGCCGAAGACCGGGGTCCTGACGCCGGTGGCGCTCACGAACTCGAGCGCAACGAATCTCCGGCTGGCCACGAGATCGAGGCCGGCGGTGAGCATTCGACCCGCCTCCAGCTCCCTCGCGTCGGTCGGCGCCTGAGCGGGGGTCCGGGACAGCGGCGAGCCCGCCCCGAGCTGCACGAGTGCGGCCGGCGGGATGCTTCTCAGCGTGGCGTCGAGAAGGAGAAGCCGCTCGTAGATGGCGAGTCCGAGCGCCTTGTTGGCCTGATGCAGCCGGATCTCGCTCTGCATCAGGAGCTGGCTGCTGACGTGACGATAGGAGAGAGTCGCGAGGACGACGATCGGGATCAGCGCGCACCCGACGAAGAGAAGCAACAGACGACGGCCAAACCTGCTCTGGAGCGGCGTGCGCGGCAAAGTCACGTTCGGAGGCCCGTCGCGGTATTCGGATTCGGTGTAGTCAAACCGGTCTGGCGAAAGGAGTTGCGCCGAGCCGTAGTCAGGCAATAGTCATGCCCCGGCGGGATGCCCTCAATCGGCTGTGGAGGGCTAGGAAGAGCGACTACGTCAGGGTGAGAGGAGCAATCATCTGGCGTTTCGCGGGGGCCGCCGGTGTCGCTGCGCCAACCTTCTCGGCGGCCACGCGGAGAGCCCGGACCCTGGTCTCGCTGACGCATCCCATGCGGCCGCCTTCACATGCGGCTCCCCGGACGCCAACGACATCAGGTGGGGACCCGTCCAGAAGGGCGATTTCCCTTGCCCCGAGTGACCCCGCGACCGCCACCCGGAGGCCGGCGGAGCGCGCCTCCTCGATCCAGAGCGTCAGGGCCTCCAGCGACATCGAGGCGAAGAGGTCGCGACCGTCTTTTTCGAAGGTGTCGAGCAACACGCCGATGGCACCGGTCCGCTCGGCCACGTCCACGACGCTCAGCGGAGCCGGCGCATGCGCGCGCGCCCAATCCGCATACGCCACGGCAACCATCCCGGCCGGACCGGCATCGCGTGCGGTGGCCACCGCGGCGGCAAGTAGTCTCGCGGCCTGAGACTCCGTGTCACTTCCGGCAAAGCCCATCTTCAGGAACACCTCGCCCGCCCGGCGGCGGGGCATGAGCCGCCTCACGAGTGCCACGACCTCGGCCTCGCTTTGCGGGTCCCCGAGCGCCACGCTCAATGGCACGTCAGGGGGAACCCGGGCAGCTGCCGACTCCACCACCTCTCGGGCGGCGGCACCGAGGGCTCCGAGGGCTGGTTCTTTCACGTCGATGATCTCGGCGCCGCCCGACAGCGCAGCCTCGATCTCCTCCACTGACCTCACACTCACCAGCAGCCGCAACGAGACTCCCTTGTGAGAAGCTAACGCGCTGATATGTTAGGATTTAAGAACTTAAGCCGACATCCTCGACTGCGGGAGGTCCGTGAATCTCGAGCGGAAGATCGTCCTCGTCACCGGCGGCTCGAGCGGGATCGGACAGGCCATCGCAGCCGGCTGCGCGGCGGCCGGCGCCGATGTCCTGCTCACCTACCGACGAAACCGGGAGGGGGCCGACGACACTGCCCGCCGAATCAGGGAGCTCGGCCGCCGCGCGGAAGTCGTCGAAGCGGATGTGAGCCGGGAGCAGGACGTTCTCGCGTTGGCGGAGACGGCGCACTCGCTGTTCGGAAGGGTCGACGCGTGGATCAACAACGCGGGCGCGGACATCCTCACGGGGGACGGAAAGCGGTTGACCCGGCTGGAAAAGCTGGATCTGTTGCTCAACGTGGACCTGCGGGGGACCATTCTCGCCTCGTGGGCCGCGGTGGATCAGATGCGACGCCAATCGGGCGGCGGGGTCATCATCAACATGTCGTGGGACCACGTCGTCATTGGAATGGCCGGGGAGAATCCCATTCTCTACTCCGCCGCGAAAGGCGGGGTCATGAGCTTCAGCAAGTCGCTTGCGCGCGAGGTGGCCCCCACCATTCGAGTGAACATCCTGGCGCCCGGCTTCATCGAGACGTCCTTCGGCGAAGACGCCACTGAGGAGTGGCGTCGCGAGGTGGTGAATCGCACGCCGTTCCGGCGCTGGGGGGTGCCGGAGGACATCGTCGGCGCGGCGGTCTACCTGGCGTCCGATGCCGCCAGTTTCGTCACGGGACAGATGCTGGCGATCAATGGTGGGGTCGTGTGAGAACGCCTACAACCGAGGGACAACCATGCCTGCAACCAAAGAGAAAACCTACAACGACGCCGAGATCGCCAAACACCTGGAGGCGCTTCCCGGCTGGTATTACGAGGACGGCTGGATTCGCCGCGTCTACAAGACCGATGGATGGCCGACCACACTCATGCTGGTGAACACGGTGGGGTACCTCGCCGAGGCCGCGTATCACCATCCCGACCTCACCGTGACGTGGGGCCGCGTCATCGTGAAGCTGCAGAACCACGCGGCCGGCGGGATCACCGACAAGGACTTCGAGCTGGCCCGAAAGATCGAGGAGCACGTGCTCTGGAAGCCGAAGGACGGAGCGCTCGAGGGAACGCCGAACAAGTGGGTACGCCCGGGGGATCCACGGTAGGGCCTCGCCGGGTTCTGTTCGTCACGGGCCGGCTTGCTGAACCGGCCCTCCGGAAAGTCCTCGAGGAAATGCGGCCGGAGTTCGAGGCCCGGGTCGCCGTTCTCAAGATCACGGTCGCCGCGCTCATGACGACGCCGTGGATCGCTCGCTTCCTGGAGATACCCGAGGGGACCGATCTGGTGCTCATCCCGGGTCTCTGCGAGGGCGACACCGGCGTGGTGAGCGAGCGGTTCGGCGTGGCGGTCGAGAAGGGTCCAAAGGACCTGCGCGAAATTCCTGGATACTTCGGTAAGGCGGCGCTGGCGTCGGATTACGGGTCGTACGCGATCGAGATCCTCGCCGAGATCAACAACGCTCCCAAGCTCAGTCCGGCGGACGTGCGCACCGCCGCCGAGTACTTCCGCGACAGTGGCGCCGACATCATCGACGTCGGCTGTACGCCTGGGCTTCCCTTCCCCGCGCTCGGCGAGACCGTGCGCGGGCTTCGCGCCGCCGGTATGCGTGTGAGCGTGGACAGCTTCGATCGCGAGGAGATCCGGACCGCGGTCGATGCCGGCGCGGAGATGGTCTTGAGCGTGAACGGCTCGAATCTGGACGTCGCGCGCGAGCTCGCGGGTGGTCCGGCACGGGTCGTCGTCATTCCCGACTTCGGCGAGGGGCTCGTCACCCTCGACCGAAGCATCGAATCGCTCGAGCGCTGGAACGTCCCCTATCTCATCGACCCGGTCGTCGAGCCGATCGGTTTCGGCTTCATGGCCTCGCTCGAGCGCTACGCCGAAGTCCACCGCCGGTTTCCCGAAGCCCCAAAACTGATGGGGGTCGGGAACATCACGGAGCTCACCAGCGCCGATTCCACCGGAATCAACGCCCTTCTCATTGCGGTCTGCGAGGAGACCGGCGTCCGGGCCGTGCTCACGACCGAGGTGACCCCCTGGGCCCGCGGTGCGGTGCGTGAACTCGACATCGCCCGCCGCCTCATGCACCACGCGGTCACCCACCGGACGATTCCCAAGGGAGTCGATGACGGATTGCTGACCATCAAGGATCCCAAGATCCTGGCTTACAGCGAGGAGGAGCTGCGCCGTCTTCATGCGGCGGTGAAGGACCCCAATTTCCGCATCTTCACCGACCGCGACACCATCACCGTCTTCAACGACCGTCTCTTCGTCCGCGGCACCGAGATCCAGGAGATCTTCCGCCAGCTCGGTGTGGACGATCCCGCCCACGCCTTCTATCTCGGCCGGGAGCTGATGAAGGCCAAGCTCGCGATCACGTTGGGGAAGACGTATCGGCAGGAAGGCTCGCTCGATTGGGGATACCTCACCCCGCCCGACGACGTGAAGGCCGAGCACGTGAAGATCTCTCCGCGCCGTCGCCGCTCCGACGGCGGGACGATCCGTCGCGCCGAGGGGCAATGAGCGGCAGCGCAGTCCCGCTGGTCGAGAATCTCGGAGAAGCAGGGGAGCCGGCCGAGGTCGTGAGGCGCTTTCTCGATCTCCCATTCGTGCTGTTTCTCGATAGCGCGACCGGGGCGACGGCGCGATCGGAAGTCCACCCGCTCGGCCGGTATTCCTTCCTCGCCGCGGATCCCGCGCTGATCGTGCGTTGCCGGAGCGGCATCACCGAGATCGGACCGCCCAACGGAGAAATGCGGCGGGTGTCGGGTGATCCTCTGCTCACGGTCCGGGACCTGTTGCGACCCTTCAATGCCGAGGCGGTCTCGGGACTGCCTCCATTCCAGGGAGGCGCGGCGGGATACGTCGGCTACGACTACGGCTCGATTCTCGAGCGGCTCCCGTCGCCTCGGCACGACGACCTCGCCATCCCCGAAGTACTCCTGGGCCTGTACGATTGGGTCATCGC
>DATBSO010000187.1:0-10000 GCA_036559745.1 Gemmatimonadales bacterium
GCCCAGCAGCCCGACTCCTCGCTCCTGACCGTGAACAGGGTCTACGGTTCCGGCGAGTTCGCCTCGCAACCGTTCGGGCCATCCCGCTGGCTGGACTCCGGGGTCGCCTACACGACACTCGAGCCGGGAAAGGGGGGGGACGGCAGCGATCTGGTGCGCTACGACGTCGAGAAGGGGGGCCGCGAGGTCATGGTGGCGGCGGGCCAGCTGGTGCCCCAGGGGGACTCGATTCCGCTCGAGGTCGAGGACTACACCTGGTCCCCGGACGGGAAAATGCTGCTCATCTTCACCAACACCCGTCCCGTCTGGCGGCTCAACACGCGAGGGGACTACTGGGTACTCGATCGCACTGGTGGGAAGCTCCGCAAGCTGGGCGGGGCGGAGGCCAAGCCCTCGACCCTGATGTTCGCGAAGTTCTCGCCCGATGGCCGCCGTGTCGGCTACGTCCGCGAGAACAACCTGTACGTCGAAGACCTTCAATCGGGCGCCATCACCGCGTTGACGACCGATGGATCGCGGACGCTGATCAACGGCACGTTCGACTGGGTGTACGAAGAAGAGCTGATGAACTACTACGCCGACGGCTGGCGCTGGAGTCCCGACGGCAACAGCATCGCCTTCTGGCAGCTCAACGCCGACTCGGTCAAGGACTTCACCCTGATCAACAACACCGACTCCCTCTATTCCCGGGTCATCCCGGTTCAATATCCCAAGGTCGGCGAAGCCAACTCGGCCGCGAAGATCGGCATCGTTCCCTCGACTGGTGGACCGACCCGATGGCTCGACATCGCGGGTGACCCGCGCCAGCACTACATCCCTCGCATGGACTGGGCGGCCAACTCGGATGAAGTCGTGATCCAGCGTCTCAACCGGCTTCAGAACACCGACGAAGTCATGCTGGGCGACGCCCGGACGGGAAAGGTGCGGACCGTCCTGACCGAGCGCGACTCGACGTGGGTCGAGGTGGTGAACGACATGGTCTGGCTCGATGGGGGCAAGAGCTTTACCTGGGTGAGCGAGCGTGACGGCTGGAACCACGCGTACGTCGTCACGCGGGACGGGAAATCGGTCCGGCTCGTGACCAAGGGACCGTTCGACGTGCTCGAGATCGAAGGCGTGGACACCAAGGGTGGCTGGCTCTACTACATCGCCTCGCCGGACAATCCAACCCAGCGGTACCTGTTCCGGACCCGCCTCAATGGCAAGGGAAAGCCGGAGCGGCTCTCTCCTGCCGGCGAGCCCGGCACGCACACCTACGATCGCGCGCCCAATTTCAAGTACGCGATCGAGAACTACTCCAGCCTCGGCACGCCTCCGGTCATCCGGCTGGTACGTCTGCCGGGCAACCAGGTGATCCGTACCCTCGTCGACAACTCCCAGCTCAAGACCCGGCTGGCAGGCATCCGCCGTGCCTCCGTCGAGTGGCTCTCGGTGCCGGCCGACGACGGCGCCAAGATGCCCGGCGTCCTGCTCAAGCCTGCCGACTTCGATTCGACGAGAAAGTACCCGCTCCTGTTCTTCGTCTATGGAGGACCCGGCAACACAGAGGTGAAGGATGCCTGGGGTGGCTACTATCTCTGGCACACCATGCTTACGCAGAAGGGGTTTCTCGTCGCCGTGGTGGATAATCACGGCACTCCGGCGCCGCTGGGGCGCGCCTGGCGCAAGGCCGTCTATGGGCAGCTGGGCGTGGTCGAGACACGCGATCAGGCCGCTGCGGCGCGTGCGCTTCGCCGCCGTCCCTACGTGGATCCGAACCGGGTGGGCATCTGGGGCTGGAGCTACGGCGGGTTCATGAGCCTCAACGTTCTGTTTCAGCACCCCGACATCTACCGCACCGCCGTCGCCGTGTCGCCGGTGACCAACTGGAAGCTGTACGACAACGTCTACACCGAGCGCTTCAACGGTCTCATCACCGACAACGCGGCCGGCTACGAGCGCGGCTCACCGATCACCTACGTGAACGGACTCCGCGGCAATCTCCTCCTGGTCCACGGTGGCGGAGACGACAACGTCCACTACCAGAACAGTGAGATTCTCATCAACGCGCTCGTGGCCGCGAACAAGCCGTTCACGATGATGGAGTATCCCAACCGGACCCACTGCATCTGCCAGGGGAAGAGCACGACGGCCCACCTTTTCTCGCTGATCACCAGGTTCCTGGACCAGAATCTGATGAATCCCACCGATACAACCGCGGGCGTCGCGCGGGCCTCGACCGGTCCATAGCGGCGGCCCGGAGGCCGGCCTACATTAGGACCTCTCCCTCGGGAGGTCTTATGACGTACGAAGACATCGTCTCCCTGCTGGGCTACGCCGGTGGGCACGAACAGGTGGTGCGCATCACCACCACCGACCGGACCGAGGTCGTCGGGATTCCCACCAGCGTGGACACCCATGTCACCGCTCACGAGGTGTACTTGCGCCCCACCGGCAGCGACGACACCGAGATCGCCGTCTCCCTGGCGGCAATCGAGGCGGTCGAGCTGGTGTAGGTGTTCCGTCCTGAAACATCCTTGAATCGCGGCACGTAGGAGGGGCACCTCAGGGAGGGTAGGTATGGACATGGAAGGTGTTCTCGCGATCACATTCATCTTTGGTGGGGGGACTCTCTTCCTCCTCTCCATCAGTCCGGTCGGGAAGGCCATCGCCGAGCGTATTCGAAGCCACGGGGCCGTCCCGATGCGTGACCCGGAGCTGCTCGCCGAGGTGGATGCGCTGAGGCAGGAGGTTTCCGAGCTGCACGAGCGGATGGACTTCACCGAGCGACTGCTGGCGAATCAACGAAGCGATGCCAAGCTGGCGGGGACCGAGTGAACACCGATCAGACCTTTGCCATCGTTCTCATTCTGATCGCCTCGGTCGTGTTCGGGACGGTGAAGGTCTTGAAGGGACCGATCGGGACCGCATTGTCCCGGAGACTGACCGGATCGCTGGAGAGTCACGATCACGATGAGGAAGTGTCTCAGCTTCGCGCGCGGGTGGCGGAGCTGGAGGAGCGGATGGACTTCACCGAACGGGTGCTCCTGCAACAGCCGGAGCGGGGACAGGTGCTGACGGGAGGAGAGCAGGGATGATCCAGGGTCAGATCCCCGTGCCTCCGGTGCCGCCGGACTTCGATCCGAACCTATTCATCAACGGCAACGGACCGCCGCTCGTCGTGCTCGTCCTCGTGACGATACTGACCGCGGCGACCATCATCCTCTGGCCCATCATGCGCGCGCTCGGCCGGCGGCTGGAGAACAAGGCGGCGCCCGATGCGTCGATGCGGGCCGAGCTGGAGCTGCTCCAGCACCGGATCGCCGAGCTCGAGCCGATGCAGGCACGCGTGGCCGAGCTCGAGGAGCGGCTCGACTTCGCCGAGCGATTGCTGGCGCAGGGCAAGGACGCGGAGCGGCTGCCCCGCTGATCAGGGAGTCATAGGATGGGACCATTCGATGCCGTCGGCCTCGCGATCGTATGCGTGGCGCTCTTCAAGATCGTTCAGGCGATCAGCCACGCGTTCACCGCGCGGCGGCCGGTGCAGGCCGTTTCCGATCCTGAGCTGCTGGCGGAAGTGGACGCGCTCAGGACGCGATTGGCCGAGGTCGAGGAACGGTTAGATTTCGCCGAGCGGCTGCTGGCCAGGGTCGATGCCGGTGACCAGCTTCCCGGGAGAGTAGAACGATGATCACCCGCGAGGACATTCAGTCCATTCTCGACCGGCTCGATGGCGGCACGCTGTCGATCACCGAGGTCGAACCGAATCTCTGGATCGCCAAGACGCGGGATGACGCCGAGGTCGTGGTCCACTACGCGCCGCCCGTCGTCATCCTCAGGGTGCGGGTGATGGAGCTGCCCGACAAGGAGCCGCGGCGCTCGGAGCTGTTTCGCCAGCTGCTCGAGTTCAACGCCCGGGAGCTCGTGCACGGCTCCTACGGCCTCGAGGGGAACCACGTCGTCTTGACCGATACGCTCGAGCTGGAGAATCTCGACTTCAGCGAATTCGAGGCGAGCTTCGACTCCATTACGCTGGCGCTCGCCTCCCACCTCGCCGCGCTCGCACCATACCGGGAAGGGTGAAGCGACATGGGACTCTTTGACCGCCTCTCGACCCTGCTCCGGTCGAACATCAACGATCTCATCTCCCGGGCGGAAAACCCGGAGAAGATGCTGAACCAGCTGATCGTGGACATGAAGTCCAATCTCGCCAAGGCCAAGCAGCAGGTAGCCTCGGCGATCGCCGACGAGAAGAAGCTCCAGTCCGACGCGGAGGCCATGAAGAAGCAGGCCGAGGACTGGGAGCGCCGGGCGATGCTGGCGGTGCAGGAAGGACGGGACGACCTCGCGAAACAGGCGCTCGGGCGCTACAACGAGCAGCTGCAAGGCGCCCAGCAGCTGCACGAGACCTGGCTGCGCCACAAGGCGGAAACGGAGCAGCTCAAGCTCTCGCTCCGGCAGCTCAACGACAAGATCGAAGAGGCCAAGCGGAAGAAGAACATCCTGGTGGCGCGGGCCAAGCGGGCCGAGGCGCAGCAGCGGATCCAGGAGACGATGTCGGGCATGTCCGACCGGAGCGCCTTCGAGTCGTTCGAGCGCATGGCCGAAAAGATCGAGGCTCACGAGCGCAAGGCGCTGGCCGCGGCCGAGCTGAACGAGGAGGTCTCGGGCGACCGGTTGGCCCGCCAGTTCGAGTCGCTCGAGTACAAGGGCAGCTCCGACCAGCAGCTGCTCGAGCTGAAGGCACGGATGGGCATGCTGCCGGCGGGGGGTGCGGCTCAGGCCAAGCAGCTCAACAGCGGTGGCGAAGTGCACGACGCCGAAGTCATCGAAGACGGTGAGGAGGGGGGCACCCGCTGAGATCTTCAGTGGGCCCGGAGCGCCGGCCGGGCCTTCCCCTGGGCTGGGCGCTCCTCGCTGTCGCGCTGGTTGCCCTGGTCGTTCGTACGGTCGACGTTCTGCTCGTCATCTTCCTCGCCGTACTCCTGGGCGTGTATCTCCGCGCCATCTCGCTCGCGCTGCACCGGCGGTTCCGCGTTCCCGATTGGGTCGGGCTGCTCGCCGGCGTGGCGATCTCGGTCGGTGGCCTCGTCGGGATCTTCGTTCTGATCGCACCTGCCGTCTCCGAGCAGGTGCAAGACCTTCTCGCCAACCTGCCTCAGTTCCTCACCGAGCTCGACGCCACCATCTCCCGGATCATCAGGGGCACCCCTCTGCTGGGCCGGTTCCTGGGCGGCGGAACTTCCTCGCTCTTCGGGAGCACGCTGAACGAGATCTTCGGGTTCCTCCGCGGCGCCGCGGTCCCGTACCTGAAGGGCGGAGTCGAGTTCCTGATCGAGGGCGTGAGCGTCCTGGTCATGGCGACCTACCTCGCGCGGAATCCGGATATCTACCTGCGCGGAATCCTGGCCCTGACGCCGCCGGCGCACCGGGAGCTGGCGAGCAACGTCCTCGACGACCTCGGCATTACCTTGAGGGCCTGGGTTGTCGGCCAGCTGGCCGCCATGGTCGTGCTCGCGGCGCTCACGACGCTGGGTCTCTGGGCGCTGCAGGTCCCGTACTTCCTGGCCTTCGGGGTGTTCGCGGGCGTCGCGGCGATCGTGCCGTTCTTCGGGACACTGCTCTCCACTGTCATTCCGGCGCTCATCGCGCTTGGAGTCTCGGGGTTGCCCAAGGCACTGGCCGTCGCCGGGATCGGAGTGGGAGTCCACCTGATCGAGGCCAACTTCGTCTCGCCCGTGGTGATGGAGCGTCAGGTCAACCTTCCTCCCGTGCTCACCATCGCCGGCGTGCTGCTGCTCGGAAAACTGTTCGGGCTCGCAGGGCTGGTGGTGGCGGTTCCCATTCTCGCTGTTATCATGGTGCTCGTCCGGCACGTCCTCATCGGGGAGCTGTACGGCGATCCGGTGATCGAGGCGCAGCCGTCCGGCACCGTGCCGGCCACCGCCGAACCGACTATCGCCCCTCCTCCTCTCAACCCATAGGCGAATGACACCGCCCCGCTTTTTGATCGTCGCCGACGGCGACTTCGGCCCGATGACGTCGAAGACCGCCAATTCTGTGATCCGCTACCTCCCAGACCGAACGGTGGGCGTCCTCGACCGGCAGCATGCCGGACGCACCGTTCAGGAGATCCTGGGCTTCGGTGGGGCCATTCCCATCGTGGGCTCGATGCGTGACGGGCTCGCGAAGGGACCGACGGCAGTCCTCATCGGGATCGCGCCGCAGGGCGGCCGCCTGCCGGACGAGTGGCGGAGCTGGCTCGCGGAGGCGCTCGATCACGACTGCGATCTCTGGAGCGGGCTTCACACATTCCTGAGCGACGATCCGCTACTCGTTGCGAAGGCTGCGGCGCGGGGCCGGAAGATCCTGGACCTGCGGAAACCGCCGCCCAACCTGCCGATCGCCGGCGGGCTCGCCAAGGAGGTGGACCCCTTCGTCGTGCTCACGGTCGGGACGGACTGCAACGTCGGCAAGATGACGGCGCAGCTTCAGATCATCCGGGCACTCAACGAGCGCGGGGTCAGAACGCGATTCGTGGCGACTGGTCAGACCGGCATCATGGTCGAGGGGTGGGGCATCGCCGTGGATGCCGTCGTGGCCGACTTCATCGCGGGCGCGGCCGAGCGGCTGGTGCTGGAAGGAAGCCGCGACGCCGACGTCGTGCTGGTGGAAGGCCAGGGAAGCATCAATCACCCCGGCTATTCCGGCGTGACGCTCGGACTGTTGCACGGGTCGTGTCCCGACGCGCTGATCCTCTGCCACCAGTCGAGCCGGGAGTACATCGGAGACTATCGCGAGGCGGCGTGGCTCCGCATCCCCCCGCTGTCGGAGTACATCCGGTTGTACGAGACGATTGGCTCCGCCGTGCATCCGACCAAGGTCATCGCGATCTCGCTCAACACCTACGATCTGAGCGAGGCCGAGGCACGCCGCGCCTGCGAGGAGGCCACTCGGGAGACCGGCCTCCCGGCGACCGATCCCGTGCGATTCAATGCGGATCCTCTGGTAAGGGCCGTCGTGGATGCACGCGAGCAGTACCTGGGTGCCCGCGGAGCGCTTGCGCACCGCGCGGCGGGCGCGGGATGACGAGCAGGAACGCCGACCGCGCCATCGTGGCGCATGCTGATCGGCGCTCCGTTGCCTTTGCCACCCCACACACTCCTTTCTGCCGTGCTGGCCTTGTCCCGTCCGGGCGACCCACTGGGCGCATGGATACGCGGCCGGCAACCTACCCGACTCCGTGCGGGCCGCGGCTTCCTTCTCGCTGCACCTGATCTCGGTTGGCTGCTCCGTCGCTGCGGCCGGATCGCGGTGCGAGACCGGCACCGAGTCGTGGCCGTCGAGGCCGACTACCTCATCGCCTGGCGAACCCTGCGGATCGTCACCGGCGCTCCCTACCTCCCCGGACTCGAACACCTGCGACTCCTGCTTCCCGAGCTGGAAGTACGAGGCGCCCGCCTGGCAGTGCCGATCGGTCTCGGGCCGCCCGAAGAAGCGCTGGCGGCGTGCATGGCGGCGAGGGTTCCGGTGTTCGCGAGCTGGGTCGAGTACCGCCGTTGACGCCGCGCCGCCGGGCCTTCTAGGTTAGGCCCCATGTTCATCCGTTTCATCCCGCTCTTCTCCATCGGCGACATTCTCCAGCGCATCGCCGAGATCCTGAAGATCGACGCCGCGGAGGCCGCACGGTCCGGGGCGCGGGTCATCGGGGTCTGGCTTCTCGCCTTCATCGCCTACCGGATCGTCGGGCTCCTTGCCCGCCGCATCGAAAAGACGGTCGACGATCACGATGATAGCATCACCACCACGCGCGAGCGCCGCGGACAAACCATCGCCCAACTGCTCCGGAGCATGGGCCGCGTCGTCATCGTGGCGGTAGCGATCCTCCTCACCTTCAACATCTTCATCGACATCGGGCCGATCCTGGCTGGCGCCGGCATCCTGGGCCTTGCCGTCTCGTTCGGAGCGCAGAGCCTGGTCAAGGACGTCATCTCCGGATTCTTCATCCTCTTCGAGAACCAGTTCGCTCTGGGCGACGTGATCGAGGCCGGGGGGAAGAGCGGGACCGTCGAGAAGATGACCCTGCGGGTCGTCGTGCTGCGCGACGTCTACGGCGTCATGCACGTGATTCCCAACAGCGAGATCAAGGTGGTCAGCAACAAGACCCGTGGCTGGTCTCGCGCCGTGGTTGATGTGGGCGTCGGGCGCGACGTGGATGTCGATAGGGCGCTCGACGTGGTGCGCGACGAGGCCACCCGGTTCTCCAACGATCCCAAATGGAAGCAGGACCTCGACGGGCCGGTCGAGGTGCTCGGCGTCGAATCAATAAGCGACAACTCCGTGATCATCCGGTCTCTGGTTCGGACGCGGCCGGGATCGCAATGGAGTGTGGGCCGTGAGTTCCGGCGCCGCATGAAAGCGCGCCTGTACCGGGAAGAGATCGAGATTCCTTATCCGGTGCGTCCACCGCATACCCGGAGCGATGGAGCTCCGGCCCCGTCTCCGGCGGAGGCCAATACGGCCACGACGTCGCGCGGATGACCCTCCGCCTCTACAACACCCTCACCCGCAAGGTCGAACCGTTCGAACCCCTTCAGCCGGGGCGGGTGTCGCTCTACACCTGCGGGCCCACGATCTACAATTACGCCCACATCGGCAACTTCAGGACCTTCCTCTTCGAAGATCTGTTGCGGCGCTGGCTCGAGGCCAGTGGGTACGACGTCTTCCACATCATGAACCTCACCGACGTGGACGACCGCACCATCACGGCGGCCCTCGCGAAAGGCGTGTCGCTGCGCGCGCACGTCGACCCGTTCGCCAAGGCGTTCGAGGAGGATCGCGACTGGCTCCGTATCCGTCCTCCGCACGAGCAGCCGCGGGCCACCGAGTACATCGGACCGATGATCGAGCTGATCCAGGGCCTGCTCGCGAAGGAAGTCGCCTACAAGGGAGAGGATGGCTCGGTCTATTTCGCGATCGCGCGGTTCCCGGCCTATGGCCGTCTTTCTCAGCTCGACCGCCGCGAGCTCAAGACGGGCGCCAGCGAGCGGATCACGGCCGACGAGTACGCGAAGGAAGACGCCAGGGACTTCGTGCTCTGGAAAGCCGCGCGCGAGGAAGACGAGAAGGTCGGGGCGGCGTGGGACGCACCGTTCGGCCGAGGTCGGCCAGGGTGGCACATCGAGTGCTCGGCCATGGCGCTCGAGCTGATTCGCCGGCGCCTCGGCACCGACGTGCTCGATCTCCACGCCGGTGGAGTGGACCTGATCTTCCCGCACCACGAGGACGAGATCGCCCAGAGCTGCGCCTACACCGGCCGGGAACTCTTCGCGCGCTACTGGCTCCACGGTGAGTTCCTGAACATCCGGGGCGAGAAGATGTCCAAGCGCTTCGGAAACATCACCACCGCCCGCGACCTGCGGGAAGATGGCGTTGATCCAGGGGCGATCCGGCTTCTCATGTTTCAGGTGCACTACCGCCAGAAGCTCGATCTGACCGACGAAGCGCTCGCCGCGGCGTCTGAGGCCGCACGACGGCTGGGAGAGTTTCGGCGCCGCCTCCGGGCCTCGGTGGCCGGGACCGACGCTCCGGAATTTCTCGAGCTCGTGGACCGGCTCGAGCGGGATGTCACCGCGGCGCTCGATGACGATCTCAATGCGCCGCGAGCGGTGGCGGCGCTGTTCGCCTTCATGGGGGCGGGGAACGCGGCGCTCGATGCAGGGCAGATGCCCGGCCCCAAAGCAGTGGCCGCGTGGGACCGGGTGGATGGCGTGCTGGGGGTCGCGGGTGAGGTTACCGCCATCAAGGTCACCGCCGATGCGGCACTCGGGGATGGGGGCCAGGCCGATCTGGGAGAGACGCCGCCCGAGGGAGGCGGCGAGGCGGCGCACCAGGCATGGGCGCACGCGTGGGCAGTCCGCCGCAAACAGGCCAAGAACGGGAGGAACTTCGCCGAGGCCGACCGTATCCGTGACCGGCTCAAGGCGGCCGGCTGGGAGGTGCGAGACGGCCGGGACGGGTC
>DATBSO010000188.1:0-11493 GCA_036559745.1 Gemmatimonadales bacterium
CCATATGAGGCTTCCCTGACGCATGGGCCTGTTGGAGTAGAGTGGTTAGGCCTCGATACGACCGTCAACCCAACCGGCATGCCTCATCCGGATACGGCATTTTTCAAGATGTGGGCGGACTCACTTGCGCCGACCAGCGAAGACACTACTTGGACACATCTTTATCCGTCCCCTGAATCGTGGCCAACATTCCATCAAGTTAAAGTGTTGTGTAGCCTGAAACGGGGCCAATGCGGTCAGGTCGAGATTGTGGCCATAGGGTTAGGACCCGCGGACACTCCAATAGTGGTATCTGGCTCCCCGGACTCGGTCATCACGGGGAAGCCAGTAGTACTAGGTGTACGCTATAAGCTTGGCAGCGCACCGAATGGTCTCGACTATGAAGTCGATTCTACGACTGTGCTTTGGAACGTGGAGGGCTCGGGGGTCGTTCAGCTGACTTACCTCACAGAGGAAGCCGGGTTTGTGCTTCCGTTTGAGCCCCACTATTGGGATGGTTCTAAATGGCTCTTCTACTACTATCTCTCACCAGGCAGTGCCGCGATCAGCGTAACCGCTGACATCAAACGCGTACTTTTGGAGAATGACACCGTCTCGGGACTTCACGCCTACGCCACGATCCCCGCGAGAGGGCCGACTAGCGTGTCCTTACCCGCCGGTGGGACCAGAAGGGTCAGGGCAGATCCGTATGACGACACCGGAAGGGAGTTCTTGAGTCTCGGAAATCTGCTCCTCCTTCCGGACTCCGCGGGAGTGCAGTTCCATTTCCGCGCAACGCCACCGGATACCGGCGGTTACGTGACGATTACCCAACTGATCAACACCCATTCGACCTACCTTCCCTCAGTGCCGTCCGACACCACAAAACGGTTTCCGAACTCCGACGGATATCCGGACGGCTGGGAGTTGGATCGCTGCGCGGCCTACCCTGGCCATTGGACCTCTCAGAATGCAGTCGTGCACCACGGCTTTGGCGAGGTTACCATCCACGGCGCCGATGCACCCGGGAGCCCCTTGTATCAGCTCTTCGATACACTCAGCCGGTCAGACGATTTCAAGACATATTTCCTGTATCTACCCGATAGTCTGCTCGGAAGCGTGTGGGTTCCGGTCGGGCGGTATGACTGGAGTTGGTCAGGCACGGCTAAGCGGGACAACAGCAACCACTGGGACACGACCGCGACTCCGACTTCCGCAACTGTGCCTGATTCTGGATCGAAGGGCACAGACTTTCCCACCTATTTTTCATCGCTCCGCCATGCCGCGAATTGTGAAACGCTGCCCTCCCGCTGGCAAGAATGAGCAGCTGACCCTGGCTGCTTACAACGAGGGCGTCAGGACATGCATAAGGCTGAACTCGGAAGAGATCGCGTGCAGGTGAGTTTAGAGAGATTGGAGGCGCTATGCGCGTCAGTATACGGTCGTTACTCGTGATGCTTGTAGGACCGACGAGCTTACTGGCTCAGCAACCTACAGAGCGCATCGAGATCGGTACAGGGACGGATATCCACGCCCGGATCGAGATGCATCGGTCGACATATTCGCTCGGCGATACCGCGTGCGTACGGGTCACGCTAGTAAATACGTCGGACCGCCGGGTTGGCTATACGGAGCGGGGGACGGCGGACATGGTTCATTTGGTAGTCAAGCGCAACGGTCAGGTGGTGCACCCCAATGTCGAGCCTGCGGGGAGCGCCAGTGCGTCGATAGCCAATTTTCAGCCGCGTGCCGCGTGGCCTCTTGCCGATGGCCAATGGGTCCCGATCACGTTCTGGGGTTACAGACTGGAGGAGCCAGGACAGTATACAATCGTTGGCATCCCTCAGATATGGAGTGGGTACCGGGAAACGAAGCCGGACACGACTACCGTCCGGTCGAACGAAGTGGCCTTTACGGTGAAGGCTCAATCGGTGGCTCACGCCTCATGCAATGTTGCAAATGTTGAGGTCCATAAGCCCAGGCGCGCGGAGGCGAAGGCGCGTGCTGATTCGGTCCTCGAGGCCACTCGGGCAAAGATGGGTGGAGTGGTGCAAGCGAAAATGGAAGAGGACGCGAAGCGGAAGCAGGGCACCACGGATAAATAGCTAGACCGGGTTGGCGCCCGGAAGTATGTGGCGCGCCGTCACTAGCCAGGGCCTTTGCTCGCCCCTGTGCAAGAATGTGTGCCAACTCGAGTGAACATCCTGCACATTTGCGCCTCTTTCACCGAACGTCCTGCACGGCATACCCCCGCCTTCCCCTCTGAGTTGGTCGGATTGTTCTCCAGAACGGCCACATAAGGAATAGGCATCGACAGGCCGAATATTCCCAGAGTCCGTTCTGAGACGGTCATCGACGCCGCGCGCATCGCGATCGAGACCGGTACGCACCTGATCGACGTGACAGAAATCGAGGCCGTCGCACCTGGCAGCCTCACTCACGGGTTCGACCTCGGCATCAAGGCGGTTGCGGACCCGATGTGGATGCCGCCGGATGGGACGCTCAAGGTCGACCTCGTGAAGTCGCGAACCCGCGGCGACGTCAACGGAGCCGGGCAGGCGAACGACACTCCTACCCAACGTGCCGACGTCGCTCCCGGGCCCACCGCGCGATAATCCGGAGCCGTCGCCGCTGGTGGTGCACGAGGCATGGTCGGGTGGGCGCATCCCATCGCCCCATGACCGCGCATCATCCGGTCCGGAAAGCACGGTCGCGATCGTGCCCACGACGAATTCGACGGTTCCGGACACGACGCTCGTGACCGACCTCGCGGTCGTCATCATGGCGCGCGCGATCGTCGTCGTGGCGCACACGGCGATTGATGCCGGCCCTGCGTCGGCGCCGAAGTGCAATGACACGAAGAGCACCGGGCACCCGCGACGGTGAACACCGGGGCCGGTGTATATTGTGTCCGGTCCTGAAGGCCGGCACTCCGGACACTCGAACCCTCTCGTACCCCCCGTATGGACGATTCACTCTACTTCAACGAGCATCATCATCAGGTTCGCGAGATGGTCCGTGACTTCTCTCGCGAGCATGTGGCGCCCGTCGCCAGGGAGCTCGACCGGACTTCTACCTTTCCCTGGGACAACATCAAGGCGATGGGTGAGCTGGGACTGCTCGGCGTGCCCTGGTCGGAAGAGCTGGGTGGCGCCGGGATGGATCAGCTTTCCTATTACATCACCATCCACGAGATGGCCAAGGTCGATGCCAGTCACGCGCTCACCATCAGCGCGCACACCAACCTCGGCACGTCTCCGATCGTCGAGTTCGGGACCGAAGAGCAAAAGCGTCGGTACGTGCCCCTGCTCGCCTCGGGCAAGGTGATGGGCGGATTCGGGCTTACCGAGCCAGGCGCCGGAAGCGATGCCGGTGGTACCGCGACGACTGCCGTGGACAAGGGCGATCACTACCTGCTCAACGGCTCCAAGATTTTCATCACCCACGCCGGTGTCGGCGAGATCTTTTCCGTCACCGCCCGGACCGAGCCCGGTGGCGGCAGCAAGGGGATCACGAGCTTCATCGTCACCAAGGACACGGTAGATCTGGACAAGTGCCGGCAGATCGGCGTCGGTCACGCCGACGACCTGCCGAAGACGAAGGGAGTTCGCGCCGGCAAGAAGGAAGACAAGATGGGATGGCGCGCCAGCGATACCCGGGAGCTGATCTTCGAGGACGCCGTCGTACCCAAGGAGAATCTGCTGGGCCAGCCGGGGCTCGGGTTCGTGAACTTCCTCAAGACCCTCGACGCCGGCCGGATCGGAATCGCTGCACTGTCGCTCGGCATCGCCGAAGGGGCCTATGAGGCGGCGCTCAAGTATGCGGCCGCCCGGAAGCAGTTCGGCAAGCCGATCGGGAGCTTCCAGGGCATAAGCTTCCAGCTGGCGGACATGGCGCTCGAGATCGAGGCCGGGACCCATCTCCTGTACCATGCTGCCTGGCTCAAGCAGCAAGGCAAACCGTTCAAGAAGGAGGCGGCCATGGCCAAGCTCTACTGCTCGGAGCTTGCCATGCGGACCACTACCAAGGCCGTCCAGGTCTTCGGGGGGTACGGCTATACGACGGACTACCCGGTCGAGCGCATGATGCGCGACGCCAAGGTCTGCGAGATCGGCGAAGGCACCAGCGAAGTCCAGCGTATCGTGCTGGCGCGCCACATTCTGGCTGGAATGATCCCCGCGGAGAACATCGCGGCAGGCTGACCGCGATTGCCGTAAGCTTCGCTGCTGCATATAATTGGCTCAGCGGCCATTATGTCCCGGGCAGCTCGACTCCGCTCTCCTGCCCGGGCGGACGGCCCAAGCGAGCCGGTCACGGCTGGTTCGCGAACTCTTCTTCCAGCGTCGCGCCGCGGAGCCGTACGCGGCCGAGGTCGAGCAATTTGAAGCGCGAGATCCTGATCAACGGGAGCCAGCGGGAGACCCGCTTGGCGATCCTGGAGGACGAGCGGCTGGTCGAGCTTCTCGTAGACCGGCCGGACCATCGGCGGACGGTCGGAGACATCTACCTCGGCCGAGTCGAAGCGGTTCTTCCTGGCATTCAGGCCGCGTTTGTGGACATCGGCCAGGAAAAAAGCGCCTTCCTGCACGCCTCCGACTTGCTCGAGCCGGACGAGGACGAGGAGCCGGAGGACGAGGCTGACGAGGCCGAGGCCGCCACGGAGCTCGCCGACCCACCCGAGGCGCCGGCGGCCGAAGAGGGTGGAGCGGAGCGGAAGGGCGGATGGCGGGGACGGGACCGGCGCCGGAGGGGCAGGGCAAATGGTGGGGGCGATCGCGCCCCGGCGCCCGAGGTTAAACAGCGGGAAATCTCCTCACGACGAGCGCTCCCCAACATTCAGGAGATCCTCAAGAAGGGCCAGACGCTTCCGGTACAGGTCACGAAAGAGCCGATCAGCACCAAAGGCTGCCGAGTTACCGCGCAGATCTCCCTCCCCGGTCGTTTCCTCGTCTACATGCCCTACGCCTCGAAAGTCGGGGTAAGCCGCAAGATCGAGAGTCGGGAGCAGCGCGCCAAGCTGCGGGAGATGGTCTCGAAACTCCTCCCCAAGGACGCGGGCGGCGTGATCGTCCGGACGGTGGCGGAGGGGGTGACCGAGGAGCATTTCCGGCGTGAGATCGACTCGCTGCTCGCGCTCTGGAAGAAGATCAACCGCAAGAAGACGTTCGTGCGGCGCGCCCCGGCCCTGCTCCAGCGGGAAACCAGCCTCACTCGCGGGATCATTCGCGACCTGTTCAGTGCCAAGGTCGACGCGCTTCACGTCGATTCGAAGGAGTTGTACAACGAGATCGAGCAGTACCTGAATCAGATCGACCCTGAGCTCATGAGCCGGGTGCACATGTATGCGGAGCCCACGCCCCTCTTCGACAAGTTCGACATCGAAGCCGAGATCCGTGATCTCTTCAAGGCGAGAGTGGAGCTGCCGACGGGCGGCTCGCTCATCATCCAGCCGACCGAAGCGCTCATCAGCATCGACGTGAACACCGGCAGGTACACCGGGAAGAAGGACCCCGAGAAGACGATCCTCCGGACCAACCTCGAAGCGGCTCGTGAGATCGCGCGGCAGATCCGCCTTCGGGACATCGGCGGCATCATCGTCTGCGACTTCATCGACATGGAAACCCGGTCCAACCGGGAAAAGGTGCTCCAGGAGCTGCGAACGCATCTCGGGCGGGATCGCGCGCGAACCAAGGCGCTCGCGGTGTCGGAGCTGGGCCTCGTCGAGATGACCCGGCAACGGGTGCGACCGTCACTCTGGCATTCGATGACCACCGATTGCCCGACGTGTGGCGGAAGCGGCCGGGTATTCACGCCGGAAGTGGTCGCACGCCGTCTCGAGCGAGCGCTCAAACGGGCCGGGCACGAGAACCGGGAGCGGCAGCTCGCGGTCCGGCTGCACCCCGAGGTCGCGCTCTATCTCCTCGAGGAAGAGCCCAAACTCCTCCAGACCCTCTCGAAGCTCACCGGCCTCGACCTCGAGCTGCGTGATGACCCGATGATGCGCCTCGATGAGTTCCGGCTGATGAGCCGGCCGGCCGGACGGGACGTCACCGATCTCTACGCAGTGGCGTAACAGCGGCTCAAGGCTTGAGGCTAAAGGCCCTGAGGCCAACACGTTCAGCCTCCAGCCTTTAGCCGCTCTTGGCCTCTAGCCTTTAGCCTGTAGCCGCATTACATTCACCGGCTCGTTTGGCTACCACCTTCGCCCCCGGATTCTCGACATGTACGCCATCTTCCGTGCCCTGGGCAAGCAGTTCCGCGCCGAAAAGGGCAAAACCATCAGGCTCCCACGCATGAACGCGGAGGCGGGGTCCAAGATCACCTTCGATGAGGTGCTGCTCTCCTCCGATGGCGAGACCATCCGGGCAGGTGCGCCGCTCGTCTCAGGTGCCAAGGTCGAGGCCGAAGTGGTGGGTGAAGGCAAGGATCCCAAGATCTACGTGTTCAAGTTCAAGCGCCGGAAGAACTATCGCCGGAAGACCGGACATCGGCAGAAATACACCGAGGTCCGCATCACCGACGTCACGATCGGCTGAGGCATTCATGGCACACAAGAAGGGCGTAGGCTCCAGCCGGAACGGCCGGACCAGCAATCCACAGTTCCTCGGCGTCAAGCGGTTCGGCGGGGAGAAGGTCGTCGCGGGCAACATTCTGGTGCGGCAGCGAGGCACCCGATTCCATGCCGGCAAGAACGTCCGCCGGGCCAATGACGACACGCTGTTCGCGCTCGTGAACGGTGTCGTTCGGTTCGAGTTCAGGGACAAGGGTCGCCAGAAGGTGTCGGTGTATCCTGCGGCCGAAGAGGTGGCGTCCTAGCCGGTCGGACTCGAGTGGTGTCGGGGTATCTGGGGGCTGCGGAACTTCGATCCGCGCCCCCTTTGTATTCGGGCCACGCTCGATCAGGAGGGGTCATGACGAAATCCACGCTGTTCGACCGGCTCAACCAGGAGTTGGAGGCCTTCGGCAAGAAGGCGCAGGCCGCCCTGGATGAAGGGAAGCTGCAGATCGAGTTGCTGCGGGTGAAGCGGCAACGGGATCATGCCGCCCGCGACCTCGGACTGATGATTCATAAGAAGGAACGGGGCGGGGACATGGAAGTGCGTCGCTTCGACGCGCTGATACTGCGGCTCGACGATCTTGGGCTCGAGATCTCGCGCCTCGAGCGTCAGATATCCGAGGCAAAGCCGAAACGTCCGGCCCCCGCAGAGACACAGACCGAATCCACGGGTCCGTAGCTGGTCAGGTGCTGGAGATTTCCTCGCTGCGGGCCGCCAACGCCACACGCATGCGGTCCGGGTAGTTCCCGCAGAGGCCGTCGACTCCCATGCGCGCGAGCCTCTCGAGGTCGCCGATTTCATTCACGGTCCACGCGATCAGAATGCCGCCTGCACTGTGCACCCGGTTCACCAGCTCCCGATCGACCTGTTGCCACTCCTGCCATAGCGCGCTGGCGCCGACGGCGCGCATGGCCGAGACGGGGTCGTTGAGGTAGGCCGAGAGCAGGATGCCGCGACGGATGTCCGGTCGCGCCTCGCCGAGCCGGCGAGGGATGCGGTGATCGAAGCTGTGAACGGCGTAGCGAGCCGGGCAGGGACCTCGATCGAGCACGGCGAAGAATGGCGTGTCATGCTCCGGCGGCAGGCTCTTCACCTCGATCCAGACATCCCGATCGTACAACAGCTCCAGGACCTCCGAGAGCAGGGGCAGGGTTTCACCGTTCCGAAGCCGGACCTGCCTGGCTTCGGCGAGGGAGAGATGCGCGATGGGGCCAGCGCCCGGCACTTCGGCGTCGTGATGGACGACGATCCCCCCGTCTCGAGTGGCATGCACATCGAGTTCGACGCCATCCGCGTCGAGCATGACCGCGCGGCGAAAAGCCGCCCGGCTATTTTCGTACTCGTATCCCGATGCGCCTCGATGGGCGATCACGCTCGGCCGTTTCATGGGCCGGAAGATATCCTGCTTAACGAACCCCTCCAACCGACGTCACCCCGTTTCGGATGAGCGCTTCGACGCCCCAACCCCTATCCGATCATGCCCTTGTCGCAGCGTACCGGAGCGGGGACGACCGGGCGGCCAGCGAACTGGTGCGCCGCCACGCGGCCGCGGTCGGGCGCTTCCTTTTCAGCTCCGGTGCCGGTACCAGCGAGGTCGATGACCTGGTTCAGGAGACTCTGTTCAAGGCTTTCCGGGCTCTGGAGGGGTGGAGGGGGGAGGCGTCGTTCCGGAGCTGGTTGTTCACCATCTCGGGCAATCTGCTCAAGGACGAGTTTCGGAAGCGGAAGGGGCGTCAGATGCTCTCCATCGACGATCGCGACCTTCCGGACCGCAGCGATCCGGCCGGCGACCTGGCCGCGAGTGAAGCCCAGGAGCGGCTGCGTGAGGGTCTCTCCACACTGCCACGGCTCCAGCGTGAGGTGTTTCTGCTCCGGGCACAGGAAGGGACTGAGTACGAGGAGATCGCCCGGGCGCTGGGAACGACTCCGGGGGCCGCGCGGGTCCACTACCACCATGCGGTAAAGCGTCTGAAGGAGCTTGTGCGATGACTGAATGCGAACGGCTGTCCGATCGAACTCCGGACATTGCCCTGGGCCGCTCGACATGGAGTGCCGAGGAGCAGGCTCACCTCGACGCCTGCCTTGATTGCCGCGCCGAATATGATCTCGTCGTCATGACCAATCGGCTCGGCGCCGGTGTCCCTCGGCTGTCGAGCCCCGACATCATGACGGCCGCGCTGCTCGGACGCCTGGCTGCCGAGCGGGCCACGCGCGCCCGGCGACGCAAGTGGGTGGCGGTGGGGCTGGCTGCGGCTGCGGTCGCCATCCTGGCCGTGTGGATGCCGCGTTCGCCGTCGGGCGTCGCCACGCCGACGCTTCCCGGACCCGAGACCCCGGTGGCCGTGCTGCTTCCCGAGCTCGAAGGCCTGCCCGATGACGAGCTCAATTCGATTCTGGGGTCGCTCGATGAGTCCTCGGCGAGCTCGCCATTCGACAGTACTGGACTTGATCAAGCCGACGATCATGAGCTCGAGCAGGTACTCGAGGCGTGGGAGGGCTGATGCGACGCGTCTATCTCGCCTGTCTGATGATCACCTCGTTGGTGGCCAGTCCGGCGCTCGCGCAGGATTCGACAGTGCCGGGATCCCAGGCACCTGGGATTCGGAAGCTGATCGAGGAGCGCTTTGCCCAGCGGATCAAGGAGCAGCTCGGTCTCACGGACGCGCAAATGGGCCGTCTTCGCGAGACTACCGGGAAGTTCGGCGGCCGCCGGCGTGAGCTGGAAGGTCACCAGCTCGCGATCCGCCGCGCGCTGGCGATGCAGCTGCGACCCGGAACGGCGGCGAACAAGGACAGCGTCGCCAAACTGACCGATGAGCTCCTCGCGGGTCGGGTCGCCTATGCCAAGAGCTTCCAGGACGAGCTGGCGGAGCTCAAGACCTATCTCGACCCGGTCCAGCGCGCGGAGCTCATGGCGATGCGTGAGCGACTCCTGCGGAGGGCCCAGCAATTCCGCGATCGCCAGGGAATGGGGGATGCCTTCCGAGGACGCCGCCGGCCGTTCATGGAACGGTAGGCCAGACCGCAGTACATTTCCGCCGTCTCCTGCAAGGATCCGCGATGCGCCGCTGGAGCCGGGTGACGCTCGCCCTCCTCGTTCTGGGGGCGGCCGCTCCTCTCCCGAGCCAATCCCAGGTCGTATACCGCATCGCGGTGTCCGGCACCATTGAAAACGGACTCGCGCCATATGTCGCTCGCGCCCTTCGCGAAGCCAAAGCGGCGGGCGCGGCGGCCGCATACCTCGACATCGACACACCGGGCGGCAGGATCGACGCGGCCGAACGCATCGCCGACGCCGTTCGAGCCTCGGCCGTGCCGGTATACGCGTACGTCGATCCCCGGGCGTTCAGTGCGGGAGCGCTCATCGCCTTGTCGACATCCGGCATCTACATGCGCCCCGGCGCCGTTCTGGGCGCCGCGACGCCGGTGGACGGGGAAGGCGTCCGCGCTTCCGAAAAGGTCGTATCGGCGATGCGCGCCGAGTTTCGTGCGCTTGCGGAGCAGCGCGGGCTCGATCCCAGGGTTGCCGAAGCGATGGTGGACGAAGGCCCCGAGATCCCGGGTGTCGTGCGTGCCGGCCAGTTGCTCACCCTGAGCACCGGGGAAGCGTTGCGGCTCGGCTACGCCAAGGCGTCGGTCGCCGGTGAGGCCGACTTGCTCAAGGCGATCGGGTTCCCCGGGGCGCAGATCGTTCCCATCGATCCCAACTGGGCGGAGCAGCTGGTCCGGTTCGTCACCAATCCCCTCGTCGCGCCGCTCCTGTTGTCGCTGGGACTCCTCGGTCTCGTGTTCGAGATCAAGCACGGAGCCTTCGGTCTCGGCGGTCTCCTGAGCCTTGGTTCTCTCGGACTCTTCTTCGGCTCGAGCTTCATCATAGGTCTCGCGGGCTGGGAGGTTGTTCTACTCCTCGGCCTTGGCCTGCTTGCGCTGCTGGTCGAGGTGTTCATTCTCCCCGGCTTCGGCGCCGCCGGCATTCTCGCGCTGGCGTCGTTCGGTGCGGCGATCGTACTCGCGATGGTCGGCGCGTCGCCGACCACAGCCGATGTCATCCAGGCTGTTGCGGTGCTCGGGGCGAGTCTCGTGATTACCGTCGCGGTAGGCTACGCGTGGCTCCGCCATCTCCCATCGAGCGGGCGCTTCTCCGGCCTCTTCCTGCGTCACTCCGCCGAGCAACGGGAGGGCTATATCTCGGCCCTCCCGCGGGCCGACCTGGTCGGCCAGGATGGCGTCGCGGTGACCGACCTTCGGCCGGCGGGCACGGCGCAGATCGGCGCCGAACGGGTCGATGTGGTTACCGAGGGTGAGTACGTGTTACAAGGGACCAAAGTGCGGGTGCTGCGGAGTGAGGGTTACCGGCACATCGTGCGCGGGATTGCGTAGGGCTTCTCTCACATCGGGAGCATGCCGTGGACGATTCGATGCTCAGTCTCGGGGTGGTCGTGGCGCTCGTGTTCATCGCCATCATCATTCTCGTCGTGTTCTTCCAGTTCATTCCGTTCG
The DNA here is from genome assembly GCA_036559745.1 of Gemmatimonadales bacterium. GTDB lineage: Bacteria > Gemmatimonadota > Gemmatimonadetes > Gemmatimonadales > GWC2-71-9 > CAVVWJ01. Next base: position 11,037 of record DATBSO010000188.1, read on the forward strand.
GGCTCTGGCTCACCGCGCTCTTCTCCGGAATCCGGGTCCCATTCTTCACACTGTTCGGCATGCGCTTCCGCCGGGTTGATCCGCGGGCCATCGTATTGCCACTGATCAGCGCGCACAAGGCCGGCATCCAGCTCAGCCCGAACGATCTCGAGGGTCACTTCCTCGCCGGCGGCAACGTGCAACGGGTGGTCAACGCCCTGATCTCCGCGGACAAGGCCGGGATCGCGCTGACCTACAAACAGGCCACGGCCATCGACCTCGCCGGTCGTGATGTCTTCGAGGCGGTGCAGGTGAGCGTCAATCCCAAGGTCATCACGACGCCCAAAGTGGCCGCGATGGCCAAGGATGGCATCCAGCTCCTCGCGCTCGCCCGGGTGACGGTACGCGCCAACATCAACCGGCTCGTGGGCGGCGCCGGCGAGGAGACGATCCTCGCTCGCGTGGGTGAGGGCATCGT